>JABMJD010000007.1 GCA_013201395.1 Candidatus Syntrophopropionicum ammoniitolerans | reverse complement strand
CGAAGGCACTGTTTGAGCCGCGAAAGCGGCGAGTTTGCCTGAGCCCGAGGGTGAATGAGCTCGCACAATTATAAGGGGCACGCGGAGCTGCGTTGTCAGCCGGTGAACTAATGGGCTACCCTGACATAGGAACGGGGACACAGCCCTGTTTGGGGCCGGGCTTTGATGCCGGGTTATGTCCCCGGAGTTACTCGGACAGAGGAATGGGGACACATCTTTGTTTGGGGACTGGCTTTGTAGATAAGGTATGTCCCCAAAGGGCCGGGCTTTGCAGGCCTCTTTTGAGAAACTCGTATATGTAGGAGTGGCCCTGACATAGGAACGGGGACACAGCCCTGTTTGGGGCAGGGCTTTGATGCCGGGTTATGTCCCCGGATGCTTTGACACCGGGAAATGTCCCCCCCCCGGAGTGACTAGGACAGGGGAATGGGGACACATCTTTGTTTGGGGATTGGCTTTGTAGATAAGGTATGTCCCCAATGGGTCGGGCTTTGTGGGTCGGGGGAATATCCCCGGACGTTATGTCCCCTCGGTGGGGTGGATGATGGCGTCGGTCATGCGGGCGATGCGGGCCATTTTTTTTACGTCGTGCACCCGGATGATGTGGGCGCCGTTAGCGATGCCGATGGCCACGCAAGCTGCTGTCCCTTCCATTCGTTCCTCCACCGGCAGGTTTAAAACCTGGCCAATTGTGGATTTATTAGAGGGGCCCACCAAAATAGGCTGTCCCAGGCAGCGCAGCTCTTTTAGCCGGCGCAGAACCGCCAGGTTTTGGGCCGCGTTTTTGCCAAATCCCAGGCCCGGGTCAATAATTATTTTTTCCTTGGCCAGCCCGGCAGCCAGAGCCATGCCGGTACTTTCCCCTAGTGATTTAGTTATATCACCAAGAAGATCCCCATATGCAGTTCCCCGTTGATTGTGCATCAGCACCAGGGGGGCGTTATATTTGGCTGCTATGCAAGCCAGGGCCGGATCGGCACGCAGCCCCCACTGATCGTTAACCAGTCCGGCACCTGCCGCTAGCGCCTGCCGGGCCACCTCCCCTTTGGTGGTGTCGATGGATATAGGCACCTTTATTTCCCGGGCCAGCCCCTTGATCACCGGCATCACTCGGGCCAACTCCTCCTCCACATCTACCGGCGAAAAACCGGGCCGGGTGGATTCTCCACCCAGGTCAATAATATCGGCACCCTCTTCCACCATTATATGGGCCCTTTCCAGGGCCCGGCCGGGGTCATTATACCTCCCCCCATCGGAGAAGGAATCGGGGGTCACATTGAGAATGCCCATAATCAATGTTCCAGCACCCAGTGTTATTACCCGGCCGCAACAGTCCAGTTCATAAGGAGCAAGGCCCTCCTGGGCCGCCAATACCTCCCTGATCTGTTCCGCAATAGCGGGTAATCCAAAAGGCTGACTTTTTAGTTTAGCCAGAAAAACCTCATATTGTTTCAGGCTGCCCATGAGCAGCACCTTTGTTTCCGGCACAGCATTTTCTACCACGCCCCGGGCTACCGCAGCCTCCCCGCCTTTGCTCAGCATTTCCTGTTTCATAATATTGGCCTGTCTGGACTGTATCCCTTCCAACATCACCAGCCGGTGTACTGCTTTCTGCGTCATCCACAGGCAGCCCGGCTTGTCGGCACCTACTGCGGCAATAGCCCGGTAGGCTTCTTCCTTATTATCAACCCTGACACTATAAACATTAATCGGCAATTAAATACCTCCCCGGCCGGCAGCGCCCCCTGCTCTAGAACAAGCCCTTGACACTGCCTGTATTGGCGTCAACATCAATACGCCTGTAGGCCGGGTCGGATCCGGTGCCCGGCATCAATTTAATTTCCCCGGCCAGGGGCACCAGGAATTTGGCACCGCCAAAAACCAGAACATCCCGGATGGG
Source organism: Candidatus Syntrophopropionicum ammoniitolerans (assembly GCA_013201395.1). GTDB lineage: Bacteria > Bacillota > Desulfotomaculia > Desulfotomaculales > Pelotomaculaceae > Syntrophopropionicum > Syntrophopropionicum ammoniitolerans. The sequence continues at coordinate 89,176 of JABMJD010000007.1, read as the reverse complement.
CAGCGTCCACCCTTTGGGTACACCCTTTAGCGTCGGGTCGTGGGAAATGCTCAATTGGGTCTTGGCCATGATGGTGGCAAAATCGGCGTAGGCCGGATCAGCCTCAAAGCGTCTGGCTTTGGCTTCGGCTCCAGCGGCCCAGGCCACCCCTGCGGCGCCGTAAATTTCTTTGGCAATCACCTCTACCTGCTGCCTCAAGGGCATTTCCGGCGGGTAAAGGTATTTAAAATCAGTTTTTTCATTGCCGGCCTCGATCACTGCGTCGGCCAGTTCCAGAGCCCCCTGGCCTCCTTTCAGCCAGTGTTCGGAAAGGGCACAACGGGCACCGGATTCTTCCACCAATCGGCGGACCAGGGCCACCTCTTCTTTGGTATCTGTATAGAAAGCATTGATACAGACAACAGGTTTTATACCGGATTTTTTAACAATCTCAATATGGTGGAGCAGGTTGGGAATGCCTTGTTCCAGCAGATGCAAGTTTTCCCTGGTATACTCTTCCGGCAAGGGACGACCGGGCACCACCCGGGGCCCGCCGCCGTGCATCTTCAAGGCTCTGATGGTAGCGGTGATCACGGAAACATGGGGTTGTAGGCCGCTAAGACGGCATTTCACATTCCAAAATTTTTCAAAACCAATATCGGCGGCAAAACCGCTCTCCGTAATATGATAATCGGACATCCTAATGCCGATGCGGTCGGCAATCACCGATGATTGGCCAATGGCAATGTTGGCAAAAGGACCGGCATGCATAAGCACCGGCTGGTATTCCGCCGTGCTCACCAGGGTGGGGTTAATTGTGTTTCTCATATAGGCGGTCATGGCCCCGGCTACTTCCAGGTCTGCCGTGGTTACCGGCCGGTCATTTTTATCGTAAGCAACAATCATATTGCCAATCCGCCCACGTAAATCCGCCAGATCCCGGGCCACAGAAAGGATGGCCATCAATTCGGAGCTGGCGGCAATCCCAAACCCGGATTCCATCAGGTAACCATCCATTTTGCCGCCCAGGCCGACGATGATGTTGCGCAGGCCCTGGGCGCAAAAGTCAATGATCCAGCCGATTTCTATCCGCTTGGGGTCAATATCTAGACGTTTTAAATTGCGTTTGGCCAGTTCCCTGTCATCATAGTTTCTTTCATGCTGCATTCTGGCGTTCAGCGCCACCATGGCCAGGTTATGGGCATTCATGATGTCATTTATATCTCCGGTCAGCCCCAGGGAAATTTCCGTCATCGGGATTACCAGGGCATTGCCACCCCCGGCGGCCGAACCCTTAATGTTCATGGTCGGGCCACCGGAAGGCTGGCGGATAGCGGCACTGGCGCTGCAGCCCCTTTTACTCAATCCCTGCAGCAGGCCGATAGCCGTTGTGGTTTTGCCTTCACCAAGAGGAGTCGGCGTTATGGCGGTGATATTAATATACTTGCCCTGGGGCCGGTGAGCCAGGCGCTTGATGATTTTCATGCTGTCCAGCTTGCAGATCCGGCCATAGGGAATTATTTCATCATTCTCCAGGCCCAATCTTTCCTGCCAGTCAGCAGGGGTGGGCATGTTTTTTGCCGCCGCTTCTGCAATTTCAAAATCCCTCATCCTGGTCGGATCGTAAGGCATAAAATATTCTCCCCTCATTGCTTGTGCTATCCGGGGAAAGACTCCCCGGACATGCTACTCATAAATCCAGCGATCAATTTCCCGTTTATAGTCACACAGCTCTTTTTCATCAAAGAACAGGGCTATTTCCCTGGCCGCACTTTCTTTGGAATCAGACCCATGAATCACATTGCGGCCAATATCAATACCCATTGTACCTCTTATGGTACCCGGCGCTGCCTTGAGCGGGTCTGTGGCCCCCATCATCTCCCGGGCCGCCTTTACTACATCCTTACCTTCAACAACCATGGCCACTACCGGCCCACTGGTAATAAAACCAACCAGGGATTCAAAAAAGGGTTTGCCCACATGTTCACCATAATGCTTTTCAGCCATTTCCCGGCTAATTTGCAGCATTTTCAGCGCCGATATTTTAAACCCCTTTTTCTCAATGCGGGTAATAATTTCACCGACCAGGCCCCGCTGTACACCGTCGGGTTTGACCATTAAATATGTACGTTCCATAATCTGCCTCCACTTCTATTGTTTTTAAAAAAAACCCGCAGCTCCAGGCTGCGGGTTTGATAAACTAAACTATATTAGTCCGTCGGTCCGCACTTCCTCACCGGCCTCTTTCATTAGTTCGGCAAACTCTGCGGCTTCAATTGTTTCTTTGGCAAAGAGGGTCTTGGCCACCAAATGAAGTGTGTCGATATGTTCCTCCAGCAGCTCCTTGGCTTGTTTATAGGAACGGTCTATAGTGCGACGCACCTCAACATCAATGGCGTTGGCCACTTCTTCACTATAATCCCGGTCCCGCGCCAGATCCCGGCCCAGGAAAGGCGTGTCATTTTTTCTTCCGTAGGTCATCGGGCCCAGGTCACTCATACCAAATTCCATCACCATCTTGCGCACCAAGTCGGTGGAACGTTCCAGGTCGTTTTGCGCCCCGGTGCTGATTTCCTTCAAAATCAGATCTTCGGCCACCCGTCCGGCCAGCAGCATGGTTACCTGATCAAGGAGCTGGGACTTGGTGGCATAGTAGCGATCTTCCTTGGGCAACAAGAGAGTATACCCCCCTGCCCGCCCCCTGGGAATGATCGAAACCTTGTGCACCGGATCCGTGTTCGGCAACAAGTATCCAACCAGGGCATGGCCGCTTTCGTGATAGCAGACCAGCCATTTTTCTTTCTCGCTGATCACCTTTGATTTCTTTTCCGGCCCGGCTATCACCCGTTCAATGGAACTTTCCAAGTCTGCCATGGTAATCTTCTTCTGGTTCTTCCGGGCCGCTAAAAGGGCCGCTTCGTTAGTCAAGTTAGCCAGATCGGCCCCGGTAAACCCCGGTGTACGGCGGGCCAACACCTCCAGGTTAACCTCTTCTTCAATAGGTTTACCCCGCATATGCACCTTGAGGATTTCCTTGCGCCCATTAACATCCGGTGCGTCAACCACCACCTGCCGGTCAAAACGCCCCGGTCTAAGCAGGGCCGGGTCCAAAATATCCGGACGGTTGGTAGCCGCCAGGATAATAATCCCTTCGTTGGGTGAAAAACCATCCATTTCCACCAGTAACTGGTTCAAGGTTTGTTCTCTTTCGTCGTGACCACCGCCCAGGCCGGCGCCACGTTGGCGCCCCACGGCATCGATTTCATCTACAAAAACAATACAGGGAGCGTTCTTCTTGGCCTGTTCAAAAAGGTCGCGCACCCTGGAAGCGCCCACACCCACAAACATTTCCACAAAGTCAGAGCCGCTGATACTGAAAAACGGTACCGCAGCCTCACCGGCCACAGCCCTGGCCAACAGGGTCTTGCCTGTACCGGGAGCCCCGAAAAGCAGAACACCCCGGGGAATCTTGGCCCCCAACTCCTGGAATTTTTTTGGATTTTTTAAAAATTCGACAATCTCCTCTAGTTCCTCTTTAACCTCATCTGCCCCAGCCACATCGGCAAAAGTCACCTTTTTCTTATCGTCAGTCTGCAACCGGGCCCGGCTCTTGCCGAATGACATCACCCGGTTGCCCCCGCCCTGGGTTTGCTGCATGAGGAAAAAAAACAGGAAGACTAGAAGCAGGATCGGCAGTAAGGTGGTCAAAAGGCTGGCCCACCATCCGGGCCGGGGAGGCTCCTCACTGGTCCACTCGATCTGCTTCTCCCTCAATAGAGAATACAAGGTAGTGTCTTCAGCGGGGCCCTTGGTTTCAAACTGTTTACCATCAATTTTTTCACCCGATATGAGATTGGTCTCACCGTCAGATTGGATCAGGACTGTTTTTATTTGTCCCTGGTTTATTTCATCCAAAAACTTACTATATTTGATCTGTTCGGGTAAGTCTCCAGCGGGCGTCGTATATTTAAGCAAGGCGATAATAACAAGAACTATCAGCAAGTAAATGCTCAGGTTCTTTATTACCTTGTTCACAATGCCACTCCCCCTAAAATGCAATAAATCATAACATCTATTCTAACACGTTTAGGCCCCTGTTACAATGAAAAACTTGATTTACCCGGGCTTACTTTCAAATGCAGCATCCTTTTAGTTCTACCGCCTATTTTCCACCTTTCACCGGATCTTACCCCACCCACCCAGATAATTTCCTCCGGGGTACAGATCAACGGGATACGGTCCCTCTCGGCACGAGGAATTTTTTGCTTGATCAAAAAGTCCTTTAACTTTACTGCAGATGTCTGACCATAAGGCTGAAAAACATCACCTGCTAACCGGCGCCGCACATAGATTTCCGGCGGCAGCTGATCAAGGTCCAGTAAGGCTTCGTCTTTCGGTAACCTTCGCGGGTCCCCATCCTCACCTGCCTGACACTGCCAGGCGTCAACAGAGATATCGATCTCTGGAATATAGGTGGAACCTGGTACCCTTAACTTATATACATAGCCCGGCACACCCTTTTTTTCCGATGTCTTTTTTATTTCCAGGGACGTATAGGTCCTAACGGCCACCACATGGCCGGGCATATCTATCTGCGCGCCTGTTGTCCCACCGGTAATTAAGCTCAGGGCCCCCTCGACATGCTGAAAGTCCAGGCCGCCTGTGCTGCCGGATGCAGACTGCCAGGCCTGGCGCAAAATCCGGCGCAATAAAGCCAGTGGGGTTTGAGCCAACCCTTCCAGACACAGGGAAATATGCCCCTTATCCACTGCCAGCAGGACCTCCTGAAAGGCCTTTGTCGTCAGTTGATCCAGATAGGCATCTTCGGCCCGGCATATTTCACTAAGCCTCAGCAGTGCCGGAATAAGCTCCGGGTTGTATTCCTTTTCCATTAACGGCATTAGTTTTAAGCGGATTTTGTTTCTCGTATATACAGGTTTTAAATTGGATGCGTCCTGTCTAAAGGCCAGGTCCATCTCACTACAAAAATTTTCTATTTCTGCACGCCGGATCTGCAAGAAAGGCCGAATGTAAAACCCCTCACGGACAGGTAGGATTCCTTTTAGCCCCCCCATACCTGTCCCTCGCAAAAAATTAATCATCATCGTCTCGGCCTGGTCATCTCCATGGTGGGCCAGAGCCACCCTGGATGCCCCCACCTGGGCCGCACAACTAAGAAAAAACCTGTAGCGCACCTCCCGGGCTGCTGCCTGCTTGGACAAACGACGCCGCCTCCGGTACAGCTTAACATCAAAGGATTCCACCGTCACAGGCAGGCTATAATGCCGGGCCCTTTCGGCCACAAAAACAGCATCCGCCTCAGATTCTTCCCCACGAAACATGTGATTTAAGTGGGCCACGTGCAGGGATATCCCCAGTTCATTTTTAAGGAGATATAAAAGATGCAGAAGTGCTATCGAATCCGGTCCACCGGATACAGCTACCAAAACCTTGTCACCTGGTGTTACCATGTGGTGACACAGTATATAATCCCTGACCCTTTGGATCAGGCTTATCTTTCCCATAATTAACACCTCGTTATTCCACACTAGCGGGGGCTTTTCCTGCTATACATCACCATTGTATCAACAAAATTAGCCAGGTTCTACAAAATTTCCAGTGGGATGGTGATCATAGGTTTCAGCCCAAACAGTAAAATTGGGGGTACACCTCTGTTGGGGATTTTTCCCAAAGCAGAGGTGCACCCCCGATTAGTCCGGGGCCGGCAGTCACCAGAAGTTAATATTTCAGGTATCTCTGCTTTCCCACCCGCGCAACCAGGACAGTCATATCATCGGGAGCCCTGCCGACTCCCCCCGCCCCCGTCTGGGCCAGCTTCAAAAACAGTTCCGCTACCTCCTGGGGCTGCATATCCGTCACATCCGACAAAATGCCGGCCAGCCACTCCTCCCGGTCATCCTCGCCCTTGTAGGAGTCCAAAACACCATCGGTAACCATTACCAATAAGTCTCCCGGTTCTAAAACCCTGCTCACTGTGGAAACCTCAATATCATCTACGATACCAACCGGCAGGGAACTGGCCCTAATTAGTTCCACCTGCCCGCCACGCACAAAAAATGTGGCCACGGCGCCAATTTTAACAAAATCAACCTGCCCATCATAAAGATTAATCACGGCCATATCCACTGTAGCAAAACTCTCACCGGGCGAGCGCAAAACCAGCACAGAGTTAATTGTCTTTATCGCCAGATCCTGGCCAAAGCCTGACTCTAGCAGGTAGCGCAGCAAAGACAAGGTTGTACCGCTTTCCATAGCTGCCCGTGGGCCACTGCCCATGCCGTCACTCAAGGCCAGGACAAAGCGCCCCCCTTTGAGATGAATAAAGGTGTAGCTGTCCCCGGAAACAATGCTCCCATTTTTGCCGATCCCGGCCACCCCCAGGGTCAGCCGGTAATTTAATTCCGGATAAAACCGTAGATGGCAGGAAACATCACCCACCCGGGCGGTACAGATGGAAGCAGCAGCATAGAGGGGTTGTTCAAGGGCCTTGGCCAGCACGGGCATAATAACATCTTTGCAGCACATACCACCGCCGCATAACTGCTTGGTGATAGATACCTCAATTCCTTTGCCGTTCAGGCGATATATTAACAGGTTGTCCACCAGCACGCCTTCTTCTTTCAGTTTCTTACGCAGGCCGGGCTCTAAATCCCCGGTCACAACCTCAAATTCCAGCTCCGCCGGCAGGCTGCCAATTACCTCAGAGACGCCCTTAAGCTGCTCCGATACTATCTGCCTGCTTTCCAGCAAGCGATGAGACCAGTACCTGTTTACATTGTAAGTCTCGTAGAGACAACTGACCGTAATGGCCAGTTCCTTGGTCCGTGTGCAGCGTCTTTTGATTTCTTCCGGTAAACCGTCAGGCGTGACCACTCCAAATAGCTCCAGTTGGGTCAGCAGATCAATCAAACCTTGATAGGTCTTGTAAAATTCCTTTTCCCAGCAGGTACTGTAAAAGGTACAGTTGCTGCAAACCTTTTCACTGACCAGGTTGAGCATTTTTTGCAGGTTTTGTTCTTCCCAGCTTTGACCGGCGGTAGATGATACCTGCTCAAAAGTCCTGGAAAGCTCATTGAATACCCTGGTCCAGCCGGTAATTCGTTCTCTAAATATTTCTTTATAGTAAGCCTCTGCCGAATATTTATCAGATTGATCCTTTTCCAGGCCCAGGGTGGATCTGAAATCGACAATAAAAAACATGGGCACCAGCATAAATAACAGGGTAGCAATACCGGTTTCCAGCAGGATGGCCATCATATTACCGTAGTTATTAATATAGATGGTAAGAATAATATTCCCCAGCAGGAACCCTGTAGCCACACCTATTTTGCCGAAATTTTTACACACCCCACCCAACAAACCGGCAAAAGCATAAGCACCCACCATCACCGGTCCCGTCACATAGGCCAGGCCGGGAATGGTCCCCATGATCGCCCCGGCTGCAGCCCCGGCACCGGCGCCGCCAATAACTGCCACCAGTAGAATAGTAAGTTTGCTCAGGATCCCCTTGAGGCTCACTACCCCGTAGCCGATCTCACCCGTACCGGCAATGATACCGCCGAATATAAGCAGTATGCAAAATATCTCTTCTCCTGATAAGGGGTGCAAACAGTCCGGCCGGCGTTTAATGGCCTCAATACCGTATATCATTACCGGCGTCAACATAGCGGCCAACACGGCTTCAAATAATATGCTAAAATAATCATAGGAAGAAGGTGTATTGAAGGTAATAAATGATGTTTTTATCACCACAGTTAAGGCCAGCACCACCAGGGGCAGCACCAGCCAGGGCCTTTTAATATCGGCCGGTATGGCTCTAATCAAAAACCAAAGACAAAAAACAGTGGTCACGGCAGCCACTAAAGGCATCCCCCGGCTTACGGTAACCAGGCCCAGAACTACAGCCGGCACCGCCAAATATCCCCTGGGGCCGCAAACCCTAATCGCTGCTACTACCAGCGCCGTGCCAAAAGGCGACAGTTCACCCAGCAAAACTGCCCGCCCCAAGAAAAAACCAACACCGGCCAGGGCCACTGCTTCGGGTGTTATAACACCTGAAACCTTTTCTTTTACCCCGGGGATATATGTTTTAGCCTTGTTGATAAAAGTCCAACGCCGTCTTTTCTTTTTCTCCTCCGTCCGGTGATACGGATAAATTTCCGGGTTATCAAACAAAAGATCACCCACCTATATTATTTCTACAATATCATTATAGTATAGGTGGGTGGTAATTTTTGTCAGTTCCGGTAGCTGAATAATTACTTTTTTTCGATTTCTTCCAACGCCAAACCATAAAGAATGTCGCATTCACTAACCAGCATGTCCAACAAGCCGAGATTTTCCATGATCATCCCGGCAATCTGCACACCGGCCACAATTATATCTGCCCGTGCGGGTGGGAGCCCCTTTACCTTTTTGCGCTCCTCAATCCCCATGCTACTCAGCATGCCTAGAATTCGCAGCACACTACTCCGGGTTAATCTATAGCCATGTACCCGCTCCGGATCATAGGGGCTCAGTTGCTGATCAACAGCAGCCAGGGTAGTTATCGTCCCCCCTACCCCCACCAGGGAACGAGGCACCTGCTGCTTCAGCCTGACCAGCACCGGGTCCAGGACTTTATACATAGTAGCTGCACCGGCATTAGCTGCCGTAAACCTGACTGCTCCGGCGTTTACACTGGCCAGGTTCAGCTGACGACCCCGCATCCAGATAAATTCTGTGCTGCCACCGCCAATATCTATCACCAGGGTGGCCCCCGGTTCCACCGGCAAACCTGAAATGACGCCCCGCCAGCTCAAGGCCGCTTCCTCTCCACCGCTAAGCACCCTGACGGTTAAACCGGTCCTCTTTTTAACTAATTTCAAAAAATCATCACTGTTAGAGGCATCCCGCACAGCGCTGGTGGCGGCGGCTACTATGACCTTCGCCCCCAGGTCTAAGGCTTTTTGACAGAACCGGCCTACGGCCTCGGCAGTGTGTCCCATTGTTTCCGGCAATAACCTGCCGGCACCCATGCCCTGGCCAAGACGGGTAGTGATCAGACCGGTTTCTATCCGATGTAAATGTTTGTCTCTGTATTCAGCCACCAGCAACCTGGTTGAATTTGTCCCTATATCTATAGAAGCAACGCGCCACATATAATTTTCACCCTACGAAAAAACAAAAGCAATTCCACACTAGAATTGCCTTTCATTATTCTAAACTGTTTTTTGTTTCCTAGCCTCTGCCGCCCCGCTTTGATTCTGTTTTCCTTCGTAGAACCTGTTGTCGCTCTTCGCTTTCTTTCATAAACTTGGCCAGTCTTTCCTCAAAGGAGGGTTGAAATCGTTTCCTCGGGGCACGCGTTTGCTGCGTCGAAGGGCTTGCCTGCTTCATGGAAAGCCCAATCTTGCCTTTCGGATCTATTGAAATCACTTTAACCCTAACCTTGTCGTTAGTTTTAACAAAATCGTTAACATCCCTGACGTACACTTCAGCTATTTCAGAAATGTGTACCAAACCTGTTACTCCACCAGGTAACTCAATAAAAGCACCGAAATTAGTAATTCCGGCTACAACACCATATAAAACGCTCCCCAACTCGATCGGCATAACTTAAAGAAATCCCCCTTAAAAACTTACACACCTGATATGATTATATGCGAACCAACAAGACAGTGTCAAGATTCAACCGGGTTTTCCTTTAATCTGCTACAAACCCCTGCTCTGTGGGCACCTCTACTTCAATTGATCCATCCGCCGGTACGGCCGTAACAATCCTGGTCTCTCCCGGCTTGATCAGGCCAATTTTCTCTCTGGCGTTCTTTTCAATATAAGCATCACTTTGCGCCAGGCGCAGTTCTTCACGCAGTACTGCATTTTTTTGTTGCACTTCCTGAACCTGTTGTTGGATATCCCGCACATCCCTCTGCATGCTGGTAAGTTTGCCAAACTGGGAGCAAAAAGATATTACCAGATAAACTAGAAGGATGGACAATACCACAGCCGGCAACCTGCTCCGGGAAATATTAAAGGCCTTTCTGGGCCTGACCCTTCTAGCCGGCTCCTCTTTTTCCTGATAGTAATAAAAGGCGTCTTCATTCCGTAGCGGTTGGCTCAACTTGGCTAAACCTCCTCATCCTCTTCCATGTCAAACAGCGCCAGGTTTTGGCCCGGTATTATGATCACGACCTGATAGCCTTTGGTCCTGGCGCGGCTGTATAAAGTTGATACTGTGCTGGGGCTGATACCCAACTGTTTGGCAATCCGGTCTGTTGAATAACCCATTTCTTTCAGTGACACCACCTGTCGTTCACGAAAACTCAGCCTCTCAGCGCCCCTGATCTCGATTTTCATAACTGCCGGATCCTACCCTTTATTAATCTCACTACATTATGACTACAAAACAACTACAAATAGTGTACAAGATATTAATAATTTTTCTACATTGAAAGAATAAATCCTGCCCGCAAATAAAATATTTTTAAGCAGGTAATACTATAACTAGTTAGCATTGAAAGAGAATTGGAGAATGTGAAGATGAAAAAGAAAATGGCCCTTATAACAGCAGCCGGCATTATCCTACTAGCCATTGCCATACCGGTATTAGGCCCAGGCTGCCGGCACTCGGAAGCAGTGTACTCCAACGGCAGTTTAATCAGACTGCATGTTGTTTCTAACAGCGATAGCGATGGGGATCAAAATCTAAAAAGAAAAGTCAGGGATGAGATAATTGCCGCCGCCAGCCCTACCTTTATGGAAACAGATAATATCGATGGAGCCAGATTGGTTGCTGAGGCTAATCTGGAGCGCATCCATGATATTGCTGTTGATAAAATTAAGGCCGAGGGGAAAAATTATCCAGTTAGGGTAGAACTCGATCACTTTTCTTTTCCCACCAAACACTATGGCTCTTTTATTCTTCCTGCCGGTGATTACGAGGCTGTGCGGGTAACCATTGGTAGTGGGGCCGGGGCCAACTGGTGGTGTGTTCTCTTTCCGCCACTATGTTTTGTGGATATGACCAGAATGGCGGCGGTCGACCCCCAGTTGGACAACAGCAAAGAGCAAAAAAACAAGGCGTTGGATAGTACAAACTGCAACCAAACTCCCCATGCCGCAGTTATACAGACAACTGTCGACAAAGGGGATTCCCCTTTACCTGGAGATCTGGTAGCTGTAGAATACCGCTTTAAAATTTTAGATTTTTTGCACCGTTTTTTTTAGTAACTACACCTATTAATCATCGCTTATAGTCTGATCTGCAGGTTTATTCACCGGCTGGATCAGTTTTTCTTTTTCTTTTATGGCATCCGCATATATGATTATGTTTGCACCAACAACCAGCAGCCTTACCTCTAACCTGTAGTCGGCACCTTCGAATTCAATTGTTCGTTGATCAATGACCTTCTGAATCAGCAAATAGTTGAGTTTTTCTACTTCTTCCCCCTTGATCGGCTCCATCCAGCAGCGTATCTGTTTTTCTATGGCCAGGATAGCACTTTTTTTTTCCAGCCGGGCCATATCTTCATCCAAAATTGTAATGTGAAGCTCAATGCTGGAAACTACCTTCTTTTCCCTCTCCCCCATACTTTTTTTTAGTTGATCCAACTCATCCTCACAAAGACCTAATTGCTGGCTGAGGAACTGATTTTTATGTGTTATTTCATCTAATTGACCACCTAGATGCACAGTCACCAAAACTCCCCCTACTACCATACCCAGAGAAAAGATGGCCAGCAGACGGATAATTATATTTTTCATTTTCCTTCTCCTGCTATAGCCAGGACAATTAGGTAGCCTAAATGGGTTCCTGCCATAGCACTAAAAATAAAAAACAATTGCTTCAACACCGCTGTGATTTCGCCCCTTAGAATACCTGACTCCAATATCTCTATAGTAGAAAAGGTACCGCCAATAGCTGCCACCACAGCCCATATTTTCATTTCCCGCGCCAACCTGAGCATGGTACCCAGGGGGGGTTCCCGTGCTATCAAGGCGGCCAGGGAACCAACCAATGCGGCACCAAGTAGTACACCCATAGCCGTAAAGAAAATAAGAATTAGGTTTTTCCCAAAAGTCACCCGAGCTCCTCCCCCCGATTCGGGTCGTTCCATAATTCCACCCCAACATGAGGCTACTATGATCATATTTACCCGGCATTACTACTATTACCTATTTTATACAACCCGCCCTGAGCTAAAGCAGGTGTTTAATTAAAACAAAAAAACCGACCTCCTTAATCATGAAGGTCAGCATTTTTTGGCATCAATAATAATGAACCTGGAAGGTAGCTTAATAATCTATTTTGTTACTATTTGAGCACCACATTTTTAACCTTGTCTTTTACCAGCCTGCCATCCTCGACTAGTTCCTCCGTTACAAAAATAAAGGTGATCACATCTTTTATGCCCGCCTTTTCCATTACGGCTTCAATGCTCTCGGCATCACCCAATTCCTTTACCGCTTGATAAACAGATTCTTTCTTTTCATCAATAAACCGGCCTGTCTCCGTCAAAAATTTATTAGTCCGACATACGGTACCGTCGATTTTTTTAAAATAGCCTTTGTCCATTAGTTCATTCAGATTTTCATCACCCTCACCGGCAAACATCAGTACCTTGAAGAACGATTCATCCATCTTCTACCCCCCCTGTCTTCATCCAATTCGGCATAAAACAATATCTTTCCTGCACGTTGGAGACATTCCTGCCTATTAAAAGATGGAGATTTTTGTTTTATTGTTTTGGTTTTCGCCGGAAAATACGAGATATTTTTCGTTTAACTGCAGCAACACAGTGTTTAGCAGGTCCGGTGACAAGCTTTTTGCCCACTGCCCTCAGTTTACGTCCCAGTTTTATAAATAACAGACGACAATATTGAAATGGATAACTAACCAGCATGATCACCAAACGGAAAGGTGCCAGAACAGCCCTCCATATATAGGAAACTACCAGCACAAAATATTGCCATATCCTATACAGGATGTAAAATTTTATCCAGATTAACCGGCTCACCGGTTTGCTGAACAGACAAAAATATAATAGTACCCCCAAACCCAGTCCTAAAAAAACATACAGCCGCATTTCGCCCCAGTTAGCCAGGATTAACAGTGTAAATACGATCACTGTGGTAACCAACCAGAATATTATATCGCCCAAAAAAATGCCGGCTCTTTTCAGCTTAAAAGCACGTCTCACCGCCCGATAATAATCAAATCCTACGGCAGCTATTATCCCGATGGCAATAATCATAAAAAAAGCACGCGCCTGGCTTAGCAGCGATTCCAAAAAAGGTCCCCCCCTGTTCCTCCTGCTAAAAAAAGCGCGTTAACGCGCTCCCCGTTCTATGGTTTTATTATTTAAACATTCTTTTCAATATGCTTTTGCCCACACCTTTTGTCTTTCTTTCCGCATATTGAAAGGAGTTAAAGGTCCCTTCCGCCGTTAGGCCACCAGTGTCCTTACTCAGTTGGGTTATATGCAACCCGGCACCTTTTAAAATTAATGTACCCATATTGGTTTCCAGGACTATCTCGGTCTCATCAAAGCTATCTACCTGGATGACTCCTTCCATAACCAACTGTTTACGTCCATAAACGGCCAAACTATGCCGCTGCTTCTCCTCCATTTCTATCACTCCACTTCCCCCGGTGATCAGTCCTAAATTAATTCATCATATGCTGAAAAAGCTAAAATATGACAGTTAGGAGGCCTGGCCAACCGTGCCTGACAAAAAAAATATTAACCATAAGAAAACGGCCCTCATATGGGGCCGCCTCCACTACATTACTTCCACTGTTTTTCTATGGCAATATCCTTGAAATAGAAGTTGATGATATCCTCCGGGGATTTACCTTGTTCCGCCATCAGCCGGGCTCCCCACTGGCACATCCCCACACCATGGCCAAAGCCTTTGCCGGTCAAGACCAGCTGTCCCCCTTCCACCTTGATGTCGGAAAGGAGCATTGACCGTACTTTTTCACTGCCCAGGGCCAGTCTCAAGGAGGGGCCGCTCAATGTCGCCCCACCAATTTTTATTTGTTCCGCCCGACCGGAGGGGCCTTTTTTCACAATGGCCGCTGTTGTAATGGGGCCGGTATCCTGCCCGGCCTTTTCCTTCACCGCTGCCCGGACCTGATCTACAGGGATTCTAGCTTCCCATGCTTTGTTTTTGGGTTCAGTTATTGACAGACAGCCATCCTTGACCCCCCCCTTGATGTAAGGTGTAGGTTCCTTGGTAAAATCCAGACCCTCTTCTGCTGTTGCCGAAACACCACCGTCACAGGCAGAAAACCAGGCGCGAATGTAGTTGCCTTTATGGGTGACAACCTCGCCCCTTGTTGCTTCTACCGCCTTGCGCACATTGTCATTAATCTTATCCGGGTTGTAAGCCTGGGATTCCTCTACACTGGTGGACACATCGGTGCCGTGGAGCTGTTTTACCCGGCCCGACTTAACGTTTTCCATAGTAAAGGTCCGCGCCAAAATAGCCTGGGCCGCCAGAGCGTTAACCGGCCATTTGGTATCCATTTCCGCCGCCACAACACCTTGTACATATTCCTCAATTTTCAGATCCTTCTTCTGGCCTGTTTTGTTATCATATAAGGAAACGGTCGGTTCCTGCTGCATCTGTGGTGCGATTTTCTGCGCTGGTTTTTTCCCACAGCCCGCAATGCACAAAAATGTGGCCAGACAGAGCAAAACAATTACTGCTGTTGTTCGCCGTAACACAAAAACCCCTCCTGCCTTTTCTTTTATTTTTATCAGGAGGGGTGTTTATTATGTAGCTATATCTTCTATCATTCGGTATAGCTCGGCAGCCAACTTGGCTGGGACACTATCTTTCACTGCAACTACCTCCAGCTTTATTCTTCTACTGCCAAAGTTAACACCGATAATATCACCTGGTTTAATGTCTGTACCTGCCTTGGCTGCTCTACCATTTACCTCTACCTGTCTGCGATCACAAATCTCTTTTGCCAAGGCCCTTCTCTTAATCACCCGTGACACCTTTAAAAACTTGTCCAGCCGCAAATCAGATGCCACCATCCTTTACCCCAAAAAACATCTCGCCTGGCCTTCCTACCGGGTGTGCTCTATTGGTTACCTGGCTACTACTTCTCTAAGTGTTTTGCCGGCCTTAAAGACAGGAACCCTGGCTGCAGCAATATCAATTTCTTCACCTGTTTGAGGATTTCTTCCCTTGCGTGCTGCCCTCTCCCTAATCTCAAAGGTACCAAAACCTACCAGCTGAACTCTTTCACCTTGCCCTAGCGCTCTACCAATAGTATCTAAAACAGCATTAACAGCTTTTTCAGAATCCTTTTTGGATAATTCAGCTTGTTCGGCAACACTGGAAATCAACTCTGCCTTATTCATACGACCCCTCCTTTATGAAAAGAAATGCTGATCCCAAATATTCGCGAAAATTCCTGTAGATCCTTCCCACATGAAAATGTTTCCTATTTTTTTATTGTTTTTTTGCTTCTTCCCACCATCCATCCAGTTCTGACAGGCTAAATGAAGATAAATCCCGGCCGGATGCTCTAGCCATCTTTTCTACATAGTTAAAACGCCTGATAAATTTTAAACAGGTGCCGGCCAAGGCCGATTCCGGATCCACAGCAAGGTGTCTGGCCAGGTTTACCATGGAAAATAGTACATCCCCCAGCTCTTCTTCTATTCTAACCGAATCAGCGGTAATAATTACATCTGCCAGCTCACCAAACTCCTCATGGACCTTTTCCAGGGTATTCCGGTAGTCGGGCCAGTCAAACCCGACACCGGCAGCCTTTTCCTGCAATTTTGCCGCTCTAAGGAGCGCAGGGAGATGCCGGGGCACTCCTGTTAAGACACCAACCGGTCCCGCACCCGATTTTTCTTCTTTTTTGATTTTTTCCCAATTGACCAGGACCTCATTGCTGTCCTCCACGCTGGTGTCACCAAAAACATGGGGGTGGCGGCGGATCATTTTTTCGCATATTCCAGCCACAATATTATTCACGTCAAAATCGCCATTTTCAGCGGCTATCTGGGCATGAAATACAATTTGTAGTAATAAGTCTCCCAATTCCTCACATATTTTATACCTGTCCCCATCCTCTATAGCTTCCAAAACCTCGTATGTTTCCTCAATTAGATAGCGCCTCAAGCTACGCTGGTCTTGCTCCCGATCCCAGGGGCAACCGTCCCGGCCCCGCAGGCGCCCAATGATATTAACCAACTGATCCAGGGGATAGCAACATCCCTGATCCCCACCTTCAACACTCGGGTGGGGAATATTCTTCTTATCCTCGTCAACCAGTGCCGGCACATAAATGCTGGTCAAATGATCAAACCAGGACAGCCTGTCCAATTCAAAAAGCGGTATGGTTTCCATTCTTTCTCTATCCGGCACACCGGCGGCGGATACCACAGTAACCTGGTGCTCCGGCGGATAAACATCAAGCAGGGATATTTTTATATCTGAAGCCGCCAGCCGGCTATAAACCTGTGTGATCACGGCAGGCAGACCCACCGGAAGCTGTTCTTGATCAAGCCTCAGGCCGTCGACTACCTGTAAACCGGCAGCCGGATCAATTTTAAGGGCCGTAAAAAACGAATCTAAAAAACTCATCGCCGGCAAAATTTCAATACTGGTGTCATTTTTCTCTGCCATGGCCATGATCAGGCGCACAGACTCCTCCGCCACCAGAGGGTGCCCGGGGACGGCATAAAGAACCTGGCCTTTTTGTGATTCTGCCAATACTTCAGTAGCAATTTTATTATAAACCTTCTGAAAGTCAGGCTCCTCCTCATAGATATAATCATAGGTAGCAAAATTGATCCCGGCCTGTCGGAGCCATTCTACCACCGGGTGAATGCCTGTGCGCAACAAAATGCGGGGGGAATGCTTCAAAGACTCCCAGACACCAAGGGTGATACCGCCAGGTGACCCGGGGCCCAAACCGGCAATAGTTATTCTAGCATGGGCGGGCATACTGCATCTCCTTTCATATTCACAGCAAAATATGGGTTATGTTACATACTATCATATAGCAAGAAAAAAAGCGGCCCATAAAAGGCCACTGTTAGATCTATTGTTCCATTTGTTTGGCCAGAAAACCTGCTGCGGTCTCAGCCAATTTAAGCTCCATTTCGCCCATTTCCATCTCCGGTTCCTTTGATGCCAGTATTACCGCCCCGATTGGATCTCCCTCAGAAATAATCGGGGCTATTACCTCGCAAGAAAATTTACATGCACCTTCTTCAATAAACAGACAATCCCAACAGGATGCATTTTCCCCTGGGTTATTGATAATTATAGCCTTGCGGTCCTCCATAACTTTTTCTATAGCATTCCCTACCGGCTTGTTTAAAAATTCTTTTTTCGGCGCGCCAGAAACAGCGATAATATTGTCCCGGTCCGCTATACAGGAGATGTGGCCCAAGGCCTCATATAATGAATCGGCGTATTCTTTGGCAAACTCCCCCAACTCGCCGATGGGTGAATACTTTTTTAGGATTACCTCTCCTTCTCTATCCACAAAGATTTCTAAGGGATCTCCTTCACGGATTCTAAGTGTTCTCCTAATCTCCTTAGGAATAACAACCCTACCGAGATCATCAATACGGCGTACTATGCCCGTGGCTTTCATTAATTTACTCTTCCCTCCTTCTGGCTGATTTCGCAAAACATTTCTATTGATAGTATATATCTAGGAGGAAACAGTTATTCATTTTTTTCCAATCGTGTTAAAAAAACTTACCCCCAACCCGTCCAATCTGGTTATTACTCTTCATTTCCCTGTTTTTCATCAATAAGCTTATTTACAATCACAGCTGCCTCAGTAGCTTCCTGCATGAACCTGTTAAATTCCTTTTGTTTGGCCTGATCCCATAGTTCCGCCGCCAGGTGTTCCTTAACCTCGGCAAAAGGTTGCAATCCAACCGGTGTGGTCCCCTCCAGTTTAATCACATGGTAGCCGTAATCAGTTTTTACCGGCTCCACGGTGTATTTCCCTACTGACAAACCAGAGGCAGCAGTATAAAATTCAGCTACCGTACTAGCCTCTGTGGCTGTATAAAGTCCACCGTTCTCCTTCGTACCCACATCTTCTGATTTTTCCTTGGCCAGCTCAGCAAAATCCTGGCCCTCATTCAACTGGGCAATGACATCTTCAGCCATTTGTCTGGCCTCATCATCAGTATGCTGTGCAGGCATTTCCTTTGTGCCGTCATCAACAAAAAATAGTATATGACGCACCTCCAGCTGTTCCGGCGTGGTAAACTGATCCGGGTTATCCTCATAGTACCTTTTGGTGTCTGCTTCACTAACCGGCGGCACATCCCTGGTTATCTCATCCTGCAGGAATAGAATGTATGCTATTTCTTCTCTATTCATTTTAAGCTGTTTTAAAAAATTTTCGAAATCATCCTCGGTGGGGAACTGTTCCATTAGTGGCTGGAGTTTATCCTGAATATCTCCCGGTTCCAATGTTGTTCTCTTTTTAGCTTCTTGCAGCATAATTTTTTTATCTATCAAACCCGCCAGAACATCCTTTTGCAATGAGTCCAACATTACCTGGCCATTGTCACCGCTGAAATCCATACCCTGATCCTCATACATCTCTTTTAACTCGTTAACCTGCCGGTTCAACTCATCCATAGTAATTTTCTCTCCGTTAACTTCAGCAGCTACATTTTCTTCTCCACAGCCGGCAATAATGAAGGCTGATAGAGCCAATAAGATGATCATTACCAGGCATTTTTTAAAGTTCACAAATTCATCCCCTTTTTAATAAACATAAACACATTATAAGTTAGCATGTTTACCTGTGACAACCCCACCGATTTTATTTGTTTTATTCCCAGTGCCCGGTGTTGCCTCACCACAGTTATTTGCCAGCATGCTTAAAAAATTCTCCAATTGGCGGATTAAAGATTTGGTGTCATGACGATTCCCGCTAAAACGGAATTTGATTTCAAATTCATCCTCATTGTTCACAAATTTAATCCGGTTCTGATATTGTTTACCGGCTGCTACCAGGCTTTCCCCGGTTAGGGGATGGCTGGGATCAAACAGCAGGCGGAACTGTCCCGGCAACAGGCTGATTGCTTTTATCTTCAGACTGCCGGCTTTTATCCTCACCCGGGCCACAGCCAACAGGTTCAGCACCGGTGCCGGCGGATCACCAAAACGATCAATAAGTTCGTCTTCTAAATCCGAAAGGTCTGCCGCCGAACTGAGACCGGCTAACCGTTTATATATTTCTACCTTTTGATTGGTGTCTGAAATATACTGATCCGGTATATAAGCTTCTACCGGCAGTTCAATAGAGGTTTCCACCGGCTGGTCGGCCTCTTCACCTTTTGCCTCCTTGACCGCCTCTTCCAAAAGACGGCTATAAAGATCAAAGCCAACTGCTGCAATATGGCCATGTTGTTCTGCCCCCAGTATGCTCCCGGCGCCGCGAATCTCCAAATCGCGCATAGCAATTTTAAAACCCGAACCCAATTCAGTAAACTCCCGGATCGCCGTCAGCCTTTTTTCTGCCGATTCACCCAATGCCCTGTCTTTGCGGAATGTAAAATAGGCGTGGGCCAGACGGTTGGAGCGGCCCACCCGGCCCCTGAGCTGGTAGAGCTGCGCCAGGCCCATCATGCCTGACTCCTTGACAATCAATGTATTGACGTTGGGCAAGTCCAGCCCATTTTCGATGATTGTAGTACAGACCAGCACATCATATTCTTTGTTCATGAAATCAACCATGGCCTGCTCCAGTTCTTCCTCCCTCATCTGACCATGGGCCATGACAATCCTTGCCTCGGGAACCAGGGCATGTACCCAGGCAGCTACCCGATCCAGATCGGCTACCCGATTGTAAACAAAAAACACCTGACCGGACCGGCCCATTTCCCGGTGGATCGCCTCCCTGATTAGAACCGGATCTTCTTCCAGAACAAAAGTCTGCACTGGGTAACGGTCCTCCGGTGGTGTCTCCAAAATGCTGGTATCCCTGATGCCTACCAGGGACATGTGCAGCGTACGGGGAATCGGTGTCGCTGAAAGAGTGAGCACGTCTACCCCCTGGCGCAGCATTTTCAGCTGCTCCTTGTGGGCTACACCAAAACGCTGCTCTTCATCCACAATAAGCAGGCCCAGATCCTTGAACTGCACATCACCCTGGAGCAGGCGATGGGTGCCAATAACTATGTCAACTGTCCCCCGGGCCAGACCCTGCAGTACTAAACGTTGTTCCCTGGGCACGCGGAAACGGCTGAGCACCTCGATTTTAATCGGGTAGTCAGCCATTCTCTCCAGACATGTAGTATAGTGCTGCTGGGCCAGGATGGTCGTGGGCGCTAGTATAGCCACCTGTTTCTCATCATTAACAGCCTTAAAGGCCGCCCGCAGCGCCACCTCCGTTTTCCCATACCCCACATCGCCGCATAGCAGGCGATCCATGGGCTTGGGCTGTTCCATGTCTGATTTAATTTCTTCTATGGCCCGTAGTTGATCCGGGGTTTCTTCATAAGAAAAGGCTTCCTCAAACTGTTTCTGCCATACTGTGTCCTTGCTGAATTGATGGCCAATCATGGTCTCTCTGGCCGCATACAAAGCTAGCAGCTCATCGGCCATCTCCCGCAGGGCCTCCTGGACCTTTCCTTTCGCCCTGGCCCATTCCGTACCACCCATGCGTGACAACCTGGGGGCTTCGCCCTCACCACCTAAATATTTCTGGATTAACCCCACTTGATCCACAGGAACATACAGTTTATCTTCCCCGGCATACTTCACCAGCAGGTACTCTTTTTGAATGTTGTCTATGGCCAGCGGTACTATACCAAGATAACGGCCGATGCCATGATTAATATGGACTACATAGTCGCCAACTTTTATATCCACAAAAGGAGCCAAACGGTCGGCATGTTTCCATTTTCTTATGGCCCGCCTGCGCTGGCCATAAATATCATTTTCCGCTACCACAACCATTTTGCAAGCCGGAAAATCAAACCCGCCCGCCAGGCTTCCAGGGATTATTACCACGTTCCCCTGACGTAGATGCCCCTCTACGGAAGCAGCATAAAAGGCATCAATTCCTTCATCCCGCAGCGCCGAAATTAACTGTTGGGGCCGTTGGTTACCGGATACTAAAAGTGTTATCACATAACCGACCTTGCGCCAACGCTTGATTTCTTGGGCCAGCAATCCAATATTACCCATAAAGCTGGGCATCGTTTTCCCAGGAAATTTAACAATATTCTGGGGCTGCACAAACTCCAACTGACGGGGAAGTAGGGAGGTATAAACTACCCGCCGGTGGGCCAGAGCCTTGTTAATGTGTTCCCAGGCGGCGTGAGTCCGGCACTGGGATGGCAGCAGCCTCCCCTGCTCCAACAGATCCGTGCAGATATCGGCCCTTTCCCGCTGTGCAGTATCTATGATTTCCCTAACCCGTGCCGGTTCACTTAAAAACACCGGGCTTTCCGCTGGCAAATAATCAATTATAGTTACTATGTTCTTGAAAAAAAATGGTAGATAATGCTCTACCCCACTAAAATAGCCTGTAACATCTTCGATGACCTCATTAAAAATTTCACCCAGGTGGTGTAGCGGTTCATGATTATCAAGTTTTTTTAGTTTAGCAGCCTGCCCATGATATTCCTTTTTCAAAGCCCGCCGGGCCTCTTTGCGATGCTGCTCCCCAACCACCAGTTCCTGGGCCGGATATAGGGTAAAAGATCCGATATTCTCCTCTGATCTTTGTGTTGTTGAACTAAAATACCGCATGGAATCCAATTCATCATCAAAAAATTCCAGCCGGACAGGCCGGTGGGCCGTCATCGGGTAGACATCGAGAATGCCACCGCGCAAAGCAAACTGACCCCGCTCCTCAACCAGCTCAACTCTTTCGTATCCCATTGTCAGCAGTTTACCCAATAGCACAGTTAGATCTATTCGGTCACCGATAGCTAGCTTGCATACTGGTGAAAGGAAATCTTCTGCCGGGGTCAACCGCCGCAAAAGTGCCTCCGCCGGTGCTATAACCACTACCCTTTCCCCCTGGAGCAGCCCCTCCAGTGCCTGTAACCTCTGGGCAGCTATTTCTTTGCTGTGAGCTATTATTTGGTAGGGCGGTAGCTGCCATACCGGGAAGACCCGTACTCTTAGGCCAGGCAGAAAAAAAGCAAGCTCATCCGCCAGGTCGTGGGCCTCCCCTTCCCCTGGTGTGACAATCAAAACCGGGAGTGGGTTGGTTGTTTCCACCAGGGCGGCAAAAAGATAGCTGAGCCTGGAACCGGAAAGCCCGTAAACCAGCTGCTGTTTATAGTTTTTGGCCAGTCCCCGCTCCAGTCCGGCATATTCAGGCGTGAGGCTCAGCGGCTTTAAAAGACCGCGCATAGGGGCACCTCTCTCTTGCAGAAAATTTATGCTATCACAAAAAGAGCTTTAACAGCGCAAGGCTAAAGCTCGGTGTTTTTCGATGTTCCTCTATTGATATATTTAGTGCAGCAGTGAACACAAAGGGTCACTATTAAAAAGCTATTTTCTATTATACTCGTTCATAGCCCTTTCTACCCCTACATTGATTAAGGAATGGATGGCTTCCACCGCTAGATTGACTGACTGAGCATATGTTTTAATATCTTCTTCAGCCAGGCGACTTAAAACATAACCAGCACCATCAAAATTAGGGTCCGTGGGCTTGCCCACCCCAATCCGCAGACGGGCAAAACCCTTGGTCCCCAGAGAAATGATAATGGACTCTATCCCCTTATGACCACCTGAGCCGCCGTTCGGCCGGATCCGTAGTTTTCCGGGGGGGAGGTCCATATCGTCAAAAACAACTATCAGATCCGCGGGCCCCAGCTTGTGCCAGCGCAAAAGGGCTGAAACAGCCTGCCCAGAAAGATTCATGTAGGTCTGCGGTTTGGCCAGCAGCACCTTTTTAGAACCAATTTGTGCCTGGCCAAACAAAGCCTTAAATTTTTTTCTCCCTACCTTAACACCTAGTTTATGGGCTAAACGATCGATAACCATAAAACCAATATTGTGCCTGGTTCCGGCATATTCCCTGCCTGGGTTGCCCAGACCGACAATCAATTTCATAAAATGGCGCCTCCATTAGACTTGTTCCGCATCTATTCTACCCCAGTGTAGAAACAAATCCAACAAACACCAATCCCGCCTAATCGTTTTCGGTTTCCGCTCCTGCAGTAGTATCTTCCTCGTCCATTTCCCCATCGGCAACGTGGTCATCCTCTTCCTCTTCTTCCTCAGGCTTATCAGCAACAGTTACGGCAACCACAGCCACATCCGGTTCCACCAAAATTTTAACCCCCGGCGCTGTAGATAATTCACCGATGGTCATGATGTCTCCTATTTCCAATTCAGAGATGTCAATTTCTATTAACTCCGGAATTTCGGTAGCCAGACATTCCACTTCGATCTGGCGCATCTGTGTAGTTAAAATGCCACCGGCAGCAACACCGGGAGAGGTACCTGTAAGGTGGATGGGAACTGTGGCATGAACCTTGTCCTTCAAGGAAATCTGGTGAAAATCCACATGTATTAAATCACGGCGTACGGGATCATATTGCAGGTCCTTCACCAACGCCTTGTATGTTTTTGTTTCACCGTTTTCGTTAATTTTCATGTTTATTAAGGCATTCTGACCCCATTTTGCCAGGGTTTTTCGCAAAGCTTTTAACTCAATAGCGATGGCCGCGCTGCCCACATTTTTCCCATAAATAACAGCAGGGATCATACCGCTTTTCCTTAATTCATGTCTACTCGCTTTGCTTCTTTCTATTCTTATTGTTCCTTCCAATTCAGCTTCTACCATTATAAAACCTCCTCTTATAATTAATTATTCCCTTTATTTGTCATAAACATGCAGTAGCAGGAATACGAATTAGCTAAAGATATTTATGGATTTAAGGGGGCAAGAAGATGCGGAAAAGCAAACGGTTTGCTTCCATGCCTGTGTTTAGCCTGGAGGAAGGCCTGCATATCGGCAGCGTTAAGGAGATTGTTGTCAGCCCTAACGATAAAAGGGTAGCCGCACTTATAATTGAACAAAAGGGCTGGTTTAGGGAACAAAGATTTATCCCTTATCATAAAGTCTATAGTGTAGGAGACGATGCCGTCACTATTGAAAAAACCAGCGGAGTGCAAAGGGCTACCGGCCTTCCTGATATAGTTAAGCTTTTAAAGGACAAAATAAAAGTTATCGGCGCTAAAATAGTAACTGAGAATGGCAACTTACTCGGTTTCATTGACGAGTATTATGTAGAGATAGAAACCGGTAACATTACCGGGTTGGAATTCTCGGGCAACCTGATTAATAATGTGATTAAAGGTCGTGCCTTTCTTGATATCTCCTTTGTTCGGACCATCGGCCGCGAGATAGTTATTGTTAACAATGACGCCCCCGAAAATGTATTTAAACTTGACGGCGGGCTGCAGGAAACCTTTAAAAACATGCGGGAAACCACCGGCCATCTCTGGGAAAACACCCGGCAAAAAACCAGGGACTTCAGCACCAGTGTTAACAAGTCCATTGAAAAAGTAAAAAAAGAAATAAGAAAAATAGAAGATGATGAAAAGGATTTTGAAGCCGGCGAAGACCCCAGGGATAGCATATCAGCTGAACCTTTCCCCGTCAATAAGCATGATGATGGCGGCGAAAGGGAAGGAACAGGGCGGGGATCCCCCCCCACACAACACAGCCCTTAATGTATCCCAAATAACCAGGTAGGGAGCACCACCTGCTGCAAAAACCATCAATAACACCAGTGGAAACGCCCAGGATAATTTGGTTTCTTGGGCATTTTTTTGTTTCTATCACCCTCTTGTTACTATCATTCTTCCAGCCTGTATCATAGCAAATTTCATAATACAGGGATTATTTACTAACAATTTGTCCATAATTTAATTAGGAAAGATGGCCATGACAAATATTATCCGGCCTGAAAGGAAAAAACATTGATGACTAAATATGTTAACAAGGTTTTCCCCACAATAGTTGCTTTAACACTAGTTGTATCCTGTGTAGTTGTGCCGCCGGCGGAATGCTCCCATCATAGCGATGCCCAGTTCAGGAATCCTATTTTGACCTATAAGGTGCATAAAGGTGATACCCTATATGACATAGCCCTGGTACATCAGGTAAAACTATCTGCATTGATGCAGGCCAATAACTTGACCGGCAGCCTGATCAAACCGGGGGATATACTGACCTTGCCCCCCAGGGAGGGGAATAAATTATCAGACAGCATATCACCGGAAGAAATAACACTACTGGCCAGGCTAATTTATGCAGAAGCCCGTGGCGAAAGTTTTTTGGGACAGGTAGCTGTAGGAGCAGTTACATTGAATAGGCTGATTAGTCAGGAATTCCCTAATACACTGACAAAGGTGATCTACCAGAAAACCAACAACGTATATCAATTTTCGCCAATAGGCGATGGCTCAATCAATATGGAGCCGGATGATCAGGCCATGTTTGCTGCTCAGCGGGCTCTATCCGGGGAGGATCCTACCGGCGGGGCATTGTTTTTCTACAACCCCGACATCAGTAAAGACGAGTGGATCCGCACCCTGCCGGTAATAAACAGAATCGGTAACCACGTTTTTGCCACCAGCGCTTAACTATCAGCCACAGGAGATTGCCACATCGCCTCAGATTAAAGAAACACATCTCCCGTTGGGATCACCTTCAATAGTGAAACAGGCACAGATCTGTGCCTGTTGTCTTTTTAAATCTATAAGATTCAACAATTCTCATTCTGGTTAATCCCTGGGTTTTAATCGAACAATTTGCTGACTGAAAGATCCTGATGGATCCGAATGATCGCTTCACCAAGAAGTGGCGCCACTGTAAGGATTTTTATTTTATCAATCATTTTATCTTTTGGCATTGGGATAGTGTTAGTCATAATTACTTCTTTAATTGGCGCTTCTTCCAGCCGCCGGACAGCCGGTCCGGATAGGACCGCGTGGGTGCAGCACACATAAATCTTTTTGGCACCCCACTCCTTCAGTGCTTCCGCACCTTTGGTAATTGTTCCCGCGGTATCAATGATATCATCAATAATCACAACATTTTTACCATTTATGCGCCCAATGAGACCGGCAACTTCAGCTACATTCGGTTCCGGACGACGCTTGTCGATAATCGCTATGGTCGCCCCGATACGTTCGGCCAGATCCCTGGCCCTGGTAACCCCACCCAGGTCGGGTGAAACAACCACCACGTCATCGAGCCCCCTCTGCAGAATATATTCCGCCAGTATGGGAACACCGGGCAAATGGTCCACCGGAATATCGAAAAAACCCTGGATTTGACCGGCATGGAGATCCATACAGAGAACCCTTCTGGCGCCTGCTGCCGTTACCAGGTTGGCTACCAGCTTGGCAGTAATGGGATCCCGGGCTCTAGTTTTGCGGTCTTGACGAGCATAACCGTAGTAGGGCATAACAGCAGTAATACGCCTGGCTGAGGCACGCCGCAAGGCGTCGATCATAATCAGGAGTTCCATGATGTGTTCGTTTATCGGCGTACAGGTGGGCTGCACGATAAAGACGTCTGCCCCTCTAACGCTTTCATTAATAGTAACCTGGATCTCACCATCACTAAAATGGGTTACCTTCGCCTCTCCTACTGAAACGCCAAGGTATCCCGCTATCTCCTCAGCCAGTTCAGGGTTGGAATTACCTGCAAAGATCCTGAGCCTGTTGCGAGATGACATCTAAAGCCTACCTCCAAATCTAAAAAATAATGGTCAAGCAAACCTCTCGACTATACCTTTTCTAACCCTTTTCGGACCTATCCCGATTGTTCCAGCCCAGGACAACCTTTTGCTTGGATCTTTCTACTGCTAGAGACCCCGCCGGAACATCCTTAGTAATTGTGGAACCGGCACCTGTTATCGCACCGGCACCTATTTTCACAGGTGCAACCAAATTGGTATTGCTACCCGTTAATACACCATCATCAATCCTGGTGGGCCATTTGTTATGCCCATCATAATTGCACGTAATGGTTCCGGCCCCGATATTCACGTTTTTACCCAAAAAGGCATCTCCCACATAGCTCAAATGAGACACCTTGCTGTTGTCCCCTACAACAGATTTTTTAATCTCGGAAAAGTTTCCTATCTTTACCTGCCGCCCAAGACTATTCCCGGGCCGCAGATGTGAATAGGGCCCAATAGAACAGCCATCACCCATCCTACTTTCCTCAATCAAAGAATGTTGGATGGACACACCATTACCTACTACCGTGTCAGTTAAATGCGCCCCGGGGCCAATAACACAATCTTCACCAATAACCGTAACGCCTTCGATAAAGGTGCAGGGATGAATTATTGTATCCTGCCCTACTCGGACCTTTTTATCAATGAAGGTACTCTGTGGGTCCGTTATGGTTACACCGGAGAACATCAGTTCCATCAAAATTTGCCGGCGCATATAACACTCCGCTTCGGCAAGCTGCACCCGGTCGTTAATACCTTTTACTTCCAGTGGGTTGGCCAATGCTACTGCCTCTACCCGTCTGCCCCGTTCCACATTTTTTTCGATAATATCGGTAAGATAGTATTCACCCTGGGCATTGTCGGCGGAAAGATTATCTAAATCCGCAAAGAGACCAGCTGCTTTAAAACAATATATCCCCGTGTTAACTTCACGAATCTGTAGTTCTTCCGGAGCAGCATCTCTTTGTTCCACTATTTTAGCAATGCCGCCCTGGCCATTTCTCACCACCCGACCGTACCCAGTCGGGTTCTCCAGAATTGTGGTTAAAACAGTTGCTGCCGCATTAGTTGACTTGTGGCTGCGGATTAGCCCGGTTAATGTCCCCGCTTCAATTAACGGGGTGTCTCCACATAGTGCCAGCACATGACCGCTAAAATTACTTAAAAAGGGACCGGCCTGTAACAAAGCATGAGCAGTCCCCAGCTGTTCCGGCTGATGGACAATTTGTGCCCGGCCTGCAACCTCACGAACAACCTGGTCGCCACCGTACCCAACCACAACTATTATTTTTCTAATACCCGCTTCATGGGCTGCATCCAGGACATAGGACAACATTGTTTGACCACAAACATTGTGCAGCACCTTGGGCAATTTTGATTTCATTCTTGTGCCTTTGCCGGCAGCAAGAATAACCGTCGCCAGATCCATCCGGCGACCCCCCTTGCATAATGAATTATTCCAGTATAAAAACGCTTACCATTATACCCAACGTTTTAAATTTATTCAACAAATAATACTCATTTCCTCTAATTTTAAAACAAAAAGAGAGCTTGCGCTCTCTCATTCAATTAAAATTAAAGGTTGTTTACATTTTCGTATGCATTTAATACAGCGCTTTGGATTACCTCCCGGGCCGAGGAAGTAATCGGGTGTGCTATGTCGCGGAATTCGCCGTCCGGGGTTTTTCTGCTTGGCATTGCAACGAACAAACCATTATGGCCCTCTACCACCTTAACATCATGAATAACAAAGGCATCATCAAAAGTAACAGATACAATAGCCTTCATTCTACCCTCGCTTAGTACCTTCCTTACCCGCACGTCAGTAACTTGTATAAAAATTCACCACCTTCCACGCTGGTACCCCGACAAATGTTATCTTCTGCATTAGCTACCATAATCCTTCTTATTTCCAATTATTTAAGAAATATTTCCCTATATTATGAAATTACGGTCGGCGTATAGTCGTGGTGTGCAAGCAGCAGCACTATTTCATCAATGTGTTTCTTATCCCTGGTTTCTAAGACTAGCTCAACTTCAGCCTGTTTTAAAGGAATATTGGGTTTGATACGATCATGTAAAACTGAAATGACGTTGGTGCGGGTAGAGGCCAGCAGGGTGAGAAGTTTACCCAAATTACCCGGTTGGTCCCTGATCAGAGCGCGCATGCGCACATAACGCCCTGTTTTAGCCAGTCCACGTTCGATGATCATGGATAGAATGTTGACATCAATATTACCGCCGCTAAGCAGGGCTACCGTCTTAATATCCGCTAGAGAAACCTTCCTATAAAGCAGGGCTGCTAATCCGGCAGCCCCCGCCCCTTCAGCCACTATTTTAGATCTTTCCAACAACATCAAGATAGCACCTGCTATTTCCTCATCATCAACAGTGACAATTTCATCCACATATTCCTGTATGATCGGAAAGGTCAAGGCACCAGGCCTTCTTACCGCGATACCGTCCGCAAATGTACAGGTGGCATCAGTCTCTACTAAAAGGGATTTTTTAATAGAAAGGTAGACTGCCGGGGCACCCGCAGCCTGCACGCCGATCACGCGTATGCCGGGCTGGAGATGCTTCAAGGCATAGGAAACCCCGGCGATCAGGCCCCCACCACCAATTGGAATTACAATCGCCCCGATATCTGGGATATCCTGCAGCAGTTCCAGGGCTATGGTTGCCTGGCCCGCCATCACCTCCAGGTCGTTAAAACTGTGCACAAGGGCGGCGCCGTTTTTTTCCTGCAGTTCCACAGCATGGTTATAAGCGTCATCATAACCACCGGCGGCTAAAACCACCCTGGCACCGTAGCTTTGCGTGGCCACAATCTTGGAAATAGGGGCACCGGAGGGCATCACTATGGTGCAGGGTAAACCGGCTCTAGCAGCGGCATAGGCTACACCCTGGGCATGGTTTCCGGCGGAAGCGGCAATAACACCATGACAACCGGACTGGGCCAAACTCATTACCTTATTGTACGCCCCCCGAATTTTAAAAGAGCCTGTTTTCTGCATGTTTTCAAGCTTTATATAAACCTTTGCCCCGCTCATCCTGCTAAAACTATTGGAATAGTACAGTGGAGTGTGATAAGCAATCCCATCGAGATGCCTGGCGGCATCATTGATTTTTTCCATAGTTAGTACCCTGTTGACCAAGTGGATCATACTCCTTAATAACCCTTCCCTGCCGAAAATAGTATTAAACCCACCCTGTTTTTTTATTCCGGATTTAATGTCCGTACCCGGTAAACCTTGTACAAAAAAACGGCCTGATAGGCCGATTTCAATGGAAGGGGCGCTGATCCCCCTTCATGACACTTATACATATTTAGAAAAGCTTTCAATTTGGTTATGGGTTCAATCCCTTTTGATCGCCTTTAATACCAGTTCATAATCACCTGGTTTGTCCACATCCACACCTACTTCCGGATATCTGGAGACTACCACTACCCCTTTAATGCCACCCAGTAGCCGGCAAACCTTTTCTTCAGCTTCCTTCAATGTAAGCAGATGCATCAGAAATTTTATAACGAATCTTACACCCAGCATTCGGCAGAGCGCTAGTGGACTTTTGCGCAGGCTGATGATTTTTCCGCCATTTTCCATACATTTTTTATACACTGTGGGGTTAAGCAAAAAGATGTTCCCGCCGGTAAATACCCCCTCCTTTAGTTTTACATATGTACGGCGGGCGGCGGGGAATTTCTCTTCTACTACCATCTTCTCAATAACCGGGAAATATAGATCGCCACCCATATCCTCACATAGTTCAAGAAAATCATCTACTGCCTGTGGTGTCAGCAATGGTATGTCTGAGGTGACCAGGAGGATCCTTTTCGCATCTGACAAAATATTTAACCCGGCTCCAATATTTTCTAGAATACCGCCCTGAGAGGGAGCTGTAGATGTCCGTTGATCAAAAGGCAGACCGGCGAGATCCTCAGTCGGACCGATAACCAAAACCCGCCCAACCTGCCGCGCCCGCAACAGTGCATCTACCACATACTCAACCATTGTTTTGGCACCAAGGGGGATTAGGGCCTCATGGCTAACTGTACTGCATTCCCTTAAAGGGCCGTTGTTGGGGCTACCGGCCAGGACAACGGCATCTACCATTAGCCTTCTTCCTCCCTAATGGCGTTTATTAAGTTTTGTTCAGCGTTTTCCATGTGTTCACTGGCCAATTTATTTGCCAGATCAACATCTCGTTCGCAAATCGCCTCAATAATTTTCTTATGCTCATC
Organism: Candidatus Syntrophopropionicum ammoniitolerans; assembly: GCA_013201395.1. GTDB lineage: Bacteria > Bacillota > Desulfotomaculia > Desulfotomaculales > Pelotomaculaceae > Syntrophopropionicum > Syntrophopropionicum ammoniitolerans. The sequence continues at coordinate 58,204 of JABMJD010000007.1, read as the reverse complement.
TACAGCTATTTTAAGTCTTCCCGGGACAGATAAGGATGTTAATCGGAAACGGCTGATCTGTTCTGAGAGATTTTTTATTATTTGCGTCAGCCTGCGGTTACGGGAGGCTTTGTATATTAATTCATGGAATTCGTTATCTTTTTTAACAACAGCCAGAACATCCTCCTCCCCGCTAATCTGATAAATGACCTTCTCCAGTTCTTCCATTTCCTCCTCAGTAATTCTTTCTGCAGCCAGGCCCGCAGCCAGCCCTTCCAAGGCCGATCGAACCTCAAAAACGTCCGCAATGTCTTTAACGGAGACACCGGCCACATAGGCCCCCCTGCGGGGGACCATTACTACAAAGCCATCCAGTTCCAGTTTACGGATAGCCTCCCGCACAGGAGTACGGCTAACTCCCATTTCTTCAGCCAGTTGAATTTCCATCAAGCGTTCACCGGGCCTAAGTTTACCGTGAATAATCGCTTTCCGGAGGGAGTCAAAAACCAATTCCCTGAGGGGTTTATAATCATTCAACTTGATCGGCACCAATCTTGGCTGTTGCATACTCTTCCCCCCTGTTTAATATATACAGTATACTAGATTATTTTAACCCCCAGCGCACTTTACTGCAAGTGTCAACCCTTTAGCCGTCAATAGTTGCAGTAACAAACACCTGATCACCATCATTTTTATAACGGTTGGCAATAGCTCGGGCTGTTTCCATGTCCTGAGCCAGCCCAAAAACAGTCGGCCCGCTTCCGGACATAAGCGCACCAAGAGCGCCTGCCCTGATTAACTCTTCTTTGATCCGTGCAACTTCCGGATACATTTTAATTGTTACTGATTCCAGGGCATTAGCCAGGTTTTGTGCTATTCCACCAATATCTTTCTTTTTAATGGCATCCGCCATTGCCCTGTTGTTAGGCCTGTTTACCGCCGGACCCGGGGTATAACCCTGATAAACGCAAGCTGTAGAAACACTGAATTGAGGCTTTACCAGTACCAGTCCCAGGTGGGGGCAGGCCGGTAGCCTCTCCAACTGTTCACCCCTGCCTTTGGCTAGAGCAGTGCCGCCTAAAAGGCAAAAAGGTACGTCAGAACCCAGTTGTTCACCAAGAAACATCAGCTCCGATAAGGATAATCCAATTTCCCACAGTTCATTTAGCGCCAGAAGTGCTGCTGCCGCGTCGCTGGATCCTCCCCCTAAGCCGGCAGCAACCGGTATAGCCTTTGCAAGTCTGATTTTTACACCGGTCCTAATTTTTCCCCGCCTACGTATTAGTTCCGCCGCCCGCCGGACCAGGTTATCTGGGCCGGGGTTTAGATTAGCCCCCTCAATTGTTAGTGTAATATCCCGGCCGGAAAGGGTGAACTCAAGAATGTCGTGCAACTCAATTGTCTGCATTACCATTTCTACCTCATGATACCCGTCCGGCCTTTTACCAAGGACATCCAGGGTCAAATTTATTTTTGCCCTGGCCACAGTGGTAAGGGTCACTAGCGGTCCCCCCTCCAATAATCAGTTAGCCGCAAGGACAAAATAATCCTCTTTCTAACAATAAAAAACATTTAATACAGGCCACCAACATACTATATTATAGGCATTTATCTGCAAAGGGGGATTAAATATGATCCGCACACGCAGTGGGCAAATCACAATCAATCTGGCCCACCGCCGTCTATCCCATTATGAAGGCAACAGGCTGAACAAGACCTACCCGGTTGGTGTAGGGAAATCTACCACACCAACACCTATGGGCAGCTATAGTATAGTCACCAAGGTGATACAGCCCGGCGGTATGCTGGGTACCAGATGGATGGGCCTGTCTATCCCCACAGGTAATTACGGCATCCACGGCACTAACAATCCACCGTCCATCGGTGGCTATGTTTCCAACGGATGCATAAGGATGTATAACCATGATGTTGAGGAACTATTTCCACGTGTAGCAATCGGCACACCGGTAGAAATTATTTCCGGCACAGGCGGGGGGCAAGAGGTAATTACACCGGCTACCCCAGCAGGTGGGGGTATTATTCATACTGTTCAACCCGGTGAGAGTTTATGGGGAATCGCCCGGAAATATGGCAAGGATTTGGCCCTTATTATCCAGACCAACAATATCGCTGATCCAGGTGTGATTTTTCCCGGGCAAAATATCATAATACCATGAATCTGTTGTAGAGTCACACAACCACCATAGCCAGTTTGGTACCTGGCTCGGGGATGTTACCCGGCGCTATTTTTTAAGGACCAACCACGAACCCCCGGCCATTAGCAAAACACCCAGGACCTTGTAATAATTAAAGGTAATTTTTTTTAATCCAAAGAGCCCAAAATGGTCTATTAGCCCTGCTGTGAACACCTGGCCCAGGATAATAGCGGTTGTGGCCGGCGCGACCCCTACCTTTGGAATGGCCAGGACAACACTATATATAATGATAACCCCCAGCACACCACCGAAATAGGAGTACCAGGGTGCTTTTTGTATCTCCACCAGATTGCCGTCCCCCAACCTAAAAACGAACAGTAATAATAATACCAGCAAAAGACCCACCAGGTGGACAATAAAGGTGGATTCCAGCAATCCGACTACCTTTCCCAGAGCAGAGTTAATACTTCCTTGCACGGCCATGGCCACACCAGAAAAAGCAGCCACCAATAAGGGTAATATTTCTAAGGGCATGAGCGAACCTCCTTCCCCTTTATTTATTTCCCCTTTTTTTGCTACTATTCTTCTGAAATCCCGGAGGCCGAACAGCTAAACAATTGATCCTATACCAAAAGTCCATATTGCAGCATAAGATAACCGAATCAGCAAAAATCTGCAGCCCCAACAGAACTATTAAGCTCAGGCACTCGGGGGACAGGGAATGGAATATCCGATCACCCTTTATTCAGATGCTTCAAAAAACTCAAGCGGGCATTGCACTGTCCCTATTAGGGAAAGAGTTCAAGTAGCATTGGACAATATACGAAGGCCGCAGTCCCTCTGTCCCCGGACTACGGCCTTTTTTTACCCTATCCTGCCCGCAAGACAGGGATTTTATGTTTGTTTTACTATACCATTTTCCCTTACTTCAGCAGTGGACATTTACATTTGAGGCAATAATCGTCCCTTATGTCGTTTAAATAGCTGCAAGCATTACTAAAAACTGCCTATGTAGTATGGCCAAAAAAAGTTTCGCCGGTGTAAAAAGAAAGCTGTTATATGCAACAGCTTTCTTTACCAGCAGGTTAAGGAATATAGTTTTTTTATAGGTTTGTTAGGGGCACACATTCCAATACCACATCATCTATCTTGGCAGTGTTTGTGTTGCCTGCCGCCGGAACAAAGGAAAAACGGACCATGGCACTGGCTACATTAGCATCTGTCACAGGTGTCGTGAGCTGTACTTGGGTATAAGCCCCATCTGGAATTGAAGCGCTGGAAAGTGTTTGTGAACCAATTCCTACTTGAACACCGCTCTGATCAAAGAATACTACCTCAGCATTCAAACTAAAGTTGCCGTTTTGGCCAAGGACATCCTCTGCTACCCAGAAAGTCAGGCGATACTGGCGGCCGCCCACAATCCCATGGCTGACCATTTGGAAAAGGGATCCTGGCAAACCTGGATTCAGCACCCCTAGTTCGGCGGCGAATGAACCTGAATGAGTAAATGTTGTTTGCTGAACGTTACTGCTTCCCCAGAACACCGGATGGAAGGGATCAGCCCAGTGCTCCAGGCCACCATCCCGCAGACGATTGCCCGGTGGGCAAACCTTTGGACTGGGACAAGTCTGTACATAAATCTGCTGATCCTCAACCAGTTTGGCGGTAAGCTGGATCACAGCAGTCTGGTGCAAACGGCAGGCGCGCTGCAGTTCCCAGTTTATATCTACATCAATATTGTGAAACTGAATAAAAACATCGCTCCTGTTTTTTACCTTCTTCATTTCTCTTAATTCCTGCATCTTAGAAAAACGTACATCCTCTGAAAAGTGTCTAACCTCATTATGCTTATTTACATAAAAGATTTGCTTGTGGATAATGCCGCTAATAATGACCTTTTTGGCCCATACTTCTCTTTCCGTGCTTGCTGTGGGCACCAAAACGATGTCTCCGGAGGAAAGCTGATCAACAAATACAGGGGTGCCTTTTAGGTCACGCACAGATGCAGTGATGTGATCTATTTTTATTGCCAGTTCGGGTAGAGTAACAGTGCTGTCCACCACCTGCTCTATGTCGACCGCCTCAATTACCACGGGCACCTTAATTTCAAGGCATTTAACCGCAGCAGGCTCCGTATATAAAAATTGCGAAGGAACGGACATTCTTTAAAACCTCCTTTTAAATTCTATTAACCTAAAGCAGGGCAGGGTATTAATATTTCTTGACCGACCTCTAAAACATCCGGGTTTGTAATTTGGGGGTTAATGTCCAGGATCATTTGGATAGTTACCCCATGGGCTGTGGCAATTTTGTGTAAGGTGTCACCTTTCCTGACTGTATAAGGTGTAGGTGGGCAAGGTGTAGCAGTAGGGGTCACAGTCGGTGTCGGCGGTAGCTCCACCGGCATATAAACCATGGGCTGCGACATTTCCCAAACTGTGGCAGTAACCCGCAGTACCATTTCCGTGTGCAGATGTATGCCATGTTGATCCACATTAACATATTCTGAATCTACCCTTACCTTCACCCTCATCCCAGCCTCCGCACCTTCCACAACCACAAAGGTGCGAAAATCAAGACGTTGGTGCATGGCGTGAACAGCCTGATCGGGCTTCATGCTTTCATAGATAATTTCTACATCCGCATGACCTCTAATCAGTACCTTACCACTGAGAATTTTGGTATCGGTAACCTCTATTTTCTCTACCCTAACATCCAGGACTTTGCTAATATCAGGTTTTTCTAAAGGTGCCTTTGTTGATTCACGCAAAACCAACTGGGTGTCCCCAAAACCAATTTCTTGTTCTACCTTGAGACGAACCCTTTCAAAGCCTTCTTCAAATTCTAGTTCGGTAGGAACATTGCGCAAGGTTCTTGTTTCAGTTACAAATACAGTGAGCTGGATAATAGCATCGGCGAGTAAAGCGGGGCATTTGCCCGGTACCACATCACTACTTTCAACCACAGCAAACACCTGGACGTTCATACCTGGTTCAGCATCAAATACTTCTACAAAATCGCTAAATCTGATCTTGTGATGAAGGGTATGCACTGTTTGTGTCGGTTTCAAGGCTACATATATTACCTGGAGCCAAACTATGCCATCCACGATCACCTTGTTGGCAATTATCTTTCTTTCCTTAATAACAACCTTTGCATCAGTGCGTAAAATCTTTTCCACATCCGGTTTTTCTTCCGGCACATTAAATTCGTCACTAACAATTATCTGCTTGGTAGCTTTTTCACCGATTAGATGCTCAACAGTGATATCCTGTTCTTCCAGGGCAGTATTACCTTCAGGGGTTTCGGTGAGTATTTCAATCTCTTCTATATCAGTAACTTTGGCGAAAACAAGCAACACTGCCGCAACATTAAATTTGCAGGGATTTCGGTGATCACGTGTCAGGTTCACGTCCTCTACTGTAAACTCGACAAAAACGTCATCACCCGGCCTGGCACCAGGGACATCAATGAAGCTTGTGAAGTTTATACTGTCATGGAAGAAGTTTACGGATTGATCCGGCTTAAAGGCAACATAGGTAACTTGCACATCGAGGGTCCCGTTCACAATTACCTTATCAGGGACGACAGTAACGTCCCTTATTTTTGCCTTTGCTTCTTTAGTGAGAATTTTATCTACAGCCGGTTTGGCTTCCGGCACTCTAATATGTCCCTTGACTACAGTCTGGACAGTATTTTCACCCATGACGAGATGAACCTTAAGCCTTTCGGTTTCAGCCATACTAATCCTCCTTTCAAAACTTTTCTATACTAATATATGAGTGTGATTCGAAAAAGTACCAAAAAGTGTAGCCGATCACCTAAAAAACAAAAAAAGGGGAGCTATGTCCCCTTGCTATGATCATTCATCTTCCCCAATGTCGCCTTTTCCCTTATTAGGCTTCTTTGTGGGTTTTTATGTTTTTTATATGGTATGGGTTATATCCTCTTAGCCGGTAAATAGTTGCACGAACATTTTTCCATAGGGCCCTCCGCTAACAACACCAATCCCCACCTTTGTAAAGTTGCCATTAAGAATATTGGCGCGGTGGCCGGGGGAATTCATCAGGCTGGTATGGGCAGCAGGCGAGGTGGAGGCCCCAGCCAGGTTCTCACCCGCGAAGCTGTACTGCACCCCATATGTTTTCATCATCTCGAATGGGGAACCATAGGTGGGTGAGGTGTGGCTGAAATACCCCTTGGCAATCATATCCTGTGCCTTTAGCCGGGCCAAACCGACCAGGTTAACATCGCTTTGCAGGGCCTTTAGTCCCGCTTTCGATCGTTCACTGTTAACTAGCTCCAGCATAACCTGCTCATCTGCACTGAGAATACTGGTGTCCGGCTCAGACTCAGGCTCCTCAGCTTGTACAGGTTCCTCCTGTTGCACAGGTTCCTCCGGCTGTGCGGGTTGTTCTTCCGGGTATCCAGGCTCCTCTGTTTGTGCAGGATCCTCAGGCTGTACAGGTTCTTCCGGTAGATCCGGTATCGGCGAAACCGGCTTAATAAACAGCTGAACAAACATTTTACCATAGGGGCCACCATTAACAACACCAATTCCCACCTTTGCGTAGCCGGCATTAAGGATATTGATGCGGTTGCCGGATGAACTCATTAAACCGACATGGGCTCCTTGTACAGTACGGGCCCCAACTAGGTTTTCCCCAACCCGGCTATACTGCACTTCGTATGCTTTCATCATCTCAAATGGGAAACCATAGGTAGGTGAAGTGTGGCTGAAATACCCTTTAGCAATCAAATCTTGCGCCTTTAGCCGGGCCAATTTGACCAAGTTATTATCCCACTGCAGCGCTTCCAGCCCTGCTTTTACCCGCTCCTGGTTGACTAACTCAAACATAACCTGTTCATCTGCATCAAGAATACCGGCATCCGGAGCCGGCTCAGAAGGCGGCGGGGGTACAGCAGCTGTTTTTTGGCCACCCGTGAAAATCTGGACTACTACCTTATGGTAACCCTGGGTCATGACACCGACACCGATGCGTTCAAAATTTGTATTAAGCACGTTGGACCGGTGACTACCCGCAGCCATTAACGAGTTAAAAGCAGCATTAATTGATGTGGCCCTGGCCAGATTTTCTCCCGCATAACGGTATTCGATCCCCACCTTGTCAAGCATATCAAAAACTGAACCGTATGTAGGAGAGATACTATGCAAATAGTTATTTGAGACCATATCTTGAGCCCTAATTTTCGCCAGATTGGCCAGTGTGGCGTCACACACAAGGGCCGGTAACCCAGCATCTTTGCGAGTCTGGTTAACCAGGTCTATTATCTGCTGCTCATCTGCACCAGGGGCAGCCAGAGCGGTGACCGGTGTGAATGCGATCACGGATAGTAGAAATACCAGAGATAATAATGAAGCAACAAAAACTGAACTGTTCCATTTCTTATCAGGTTTCATCTTTTTTCCTCCTTCTCTTTGAACCTATAGGGTTGGCTTACTATTGGTGACCGTGGGCCATATTGAATTTATCCCTAAGAGAAGAGAAAATTCAAAGGGCTTGTACTAAAGGAAAATTGTACAAGCCCAATATATAAGAAAATGCCGCCTGATGGCAAAGCCGGTATTTTAAGTATACCCAGCATAATGTTAGCGGAATTAGCAAACTTCAGCGAAATATTTATTATTCCTCTCAATTGTTTAATTATGTTAGAGATTAACAATTTAAAATTTTGCCCCCAATTCTGTCACTGTCGCATCTATTTTAATCTGTTTTAATAATTCCTTTACCTCCCCAGCAGCATAGCCGCTAAGAACTAATTTTGCCTGTCCTTGCAAAATCAGTTTTTGTAGGATCCGCCAAACAAAATCCTCCGGGTCCTCGCCAGGTTTCGTATTTTCCTCACCCATTCCCAGAGCAGCTAAAAAGCCATTGTTATAACCCAGTGCACCCCCTTCGGTGTACCCTTTCTCGTAACCGGATTCAAAGCCAAGGTTGTATCCCAGATGATAACCCATATTTTTCCCCGCCCGATAGGCTTCCTCCTCAGTCTTTCTTTTCCCCGGCTTCCCTCCTGCACTGCAGGTATAGTCATGACCGAACCTCCAGGTAAAATTTTCGCCCATGGGCAGCACCGCCCTTTCTTGTACTAGTTGCTTCCACATGCCGGGAAGGAATAACCAGCCGGCTATTCATATTTTATGACCACCTTTAAATATAGTGTATGGAGCATATAACACAGCTCCCAGGCCTTCAGTTAAGACAAGGCATTCCAGTTCACCTGCTTTTTCCACAAAGCAGGTGAGGATAAACATCTTTTTTTTTAGGCCCCTGGAAAACCTTTTTAGAAACAATTCATCAATATTGAACGGTTTTTCTCTTAACTTCTGAAACCCTTCTACGGTAATTGAATAAAGGCCGTCATGCTGTCTTTTAATTTCTATTGCAGCTGGTATTTCACTGGATACATCTGTTTTCCTGGCCAAACAAGCCAGATATTGCCTGGCTTTTCTTATGGCTTCTTCCCTGTTTTCAAATCTAGGACCGATAACCGGAATATTTTCACATAAAAACGTCAGGGCCATATTCCCCGAGCGGTAAGCCATATACATCCCTCCCTACTAAAACGTGATTTCCAGGTACTCCATTACATTGATTATTTGGTTAAATACGGTCATCTTTTCCGAACCAGCAAACAACAGTCCCACTACATCCCGGTTTTCTTTTAGGATCAGGGAGCCACTGTCTCCAGGTTGGGACGGCAGATCTGCTACTACCTGATCTGAAAACCAGAATTTTTCGCCTTCCCTCATTTCAACCTGTAGAATGGTACCCACTGATTTTACCTTACCCTTGGTTAGAGCTGTTGTTCTACCACTTTTTTGCACATTGTCACCGGGTTTAGCCACAGAAATTATTCCCACTTCACCTATATCCATGATACATGACTCCACTATATCAACCGAATCAACCTTCGCTAAGGCACAATCAACTATGTTTCCAGTCTTAAAACGTTTGTATATGCGCACCTCATAATCGTTGCGTACTATATTTAGCAACCAGGTTGCTGCCCTGGACAAGGTTACTGCTACAGGGCAGTCTGATTCGGTAGTGCTTTTTACCAATGGGACAAAGCGGTGCAATGTACCGATACGATCATCCAGTTTTCCCCCATCATATGGACCGGGCTGCAATATTGGGTCACCCACCCCGGCCCTGACCTCCTGTATGCTGGAACCATTGGCCAAAACATGATTATTTGACAGAATCATCAATTGTTTTGTGCTTTTATCTTTTACAACTGCTCCCAGGGTGCCGGCTGTTGACTTGTAATGGGCTACACTTACTCCCGGCCGGCACGGTCTGGCCCTGGAGGTGCGGATACCCAGCATCCTTACTCGCCCTATTTCTATAACATCTGTTTCTAATCCCTCTACCTGGGGGGAGATCATATGCCTACTGAGTAGGCCCCTGGGCGGTAGCTTCTTTTCAACATAAACTATCAATGCCGGTTTTTGGGTTTCTTCGTTTCCTCTATATTTATAACCCACACCCAGGCCGACTACATTTTTTTTCCTCAGTATTTTTCTGCGATTTTTTTTAAGAACCTTGAAATAACGCTCCATCTGCAAGGCCCCCTCTTTTGGCATCCTACAACATCATATGCGGGCCACCAAAAAGAGGTACATAGCCTAATAAGGCGATTTAGGCACCCCGAATCTGTATTTCCCCCGTGTCTCCATCCCGCCGATTCCTTTAAAACCAGTTATTGTGCCGGTAATAATCTCTTTAATTGAAATTGGATCATATATTGAGGTGTAAGCGATTTTCTCCACCACAAAAACCGGATCATAAGCATGAATCATTACCCGCTGAGGAGAGCTCGCAAAATTAGCCCCTGCATTTAAAATTGCCTCATAATGGGACTGACAGGCACCAGCGAAAATAACCAGATCATCCTTGCTTTTTTCATATTGGCGAGCTGCCTTTACCGTATCCACAAAAAATTGTGAGGAATAGTAGTTTTTGATATTAGAAAAATCATTTTTACCCTTAATAAAACCATCATGACCGGTGATGACCAGTAAGTCGGGATTGTGCCTTTTTAACAGATCCGGCGTCACCTGGGATTGCTGCCTTTCTTCAATGTTGTATCCATCAGCCGGGATGCTTAGCTGCCTGTATGTTGTGAGACAGAGATCAAGGTAGTCGCTATCACCGTCTATATGGAGAACAGTGCCGGGGACATCAAAACCATTAACCCCATTTCCATTAACAACCTTATTTTTGCCTCCATATTGTGCAGCCCGGCCCAGGACCAGTTTCTTATCTCTTTCCCGCCTGGTAAAAATGCGCTGCATATGCTCACTACTTTTTATTGTGTGTTCACGTAGGCACTGGGCAAGTTCACCCGGACCAACCTTGACCAGATCCTCTAACGGGGAATCTGCAAGCAGTCTATAGTAAATACCTTTTAGCCTGCAATACTCTTTTTTATCTTCTTCTCGATAAATTTCAATTATCTTAAAAAGAATGTCCTTGTTGTATGATCTGCGCCCAACCACGTCACCCTCTTTTATTTTTCCCACTACAAAGACTCCTTTTTCTTCTATCATATGAAAGGGGAAATGGGGTTTGTGTATCAACCAAGCAACATTTTGGCTTATTTTTCATATCATGGCTAGAAATGGATAGCAGAAGGGAGGTTGCCTATGATTGCAGCGGTGATCCCGGTTAAGGACGAAGAAAGGCGCCTAAAAAAAACAATAGGGACACTTTTGTCAATTCCCCTGGATATAATCATTCCCGTTGTTAACGGCAGTAGTGATGGGTCTTACAGTATTATCAACCGGGTCCATTCGAAGCGAATCCAACCCCTTTATTTTATAGAGTCCCTGGGCATAGATATACCCCGGGCTGTCGGGGCCAAGGTCGCACTTGATTTAGGAGCAACCGTTACCCTGTTTTTAGACGGAGACATGGACGGAAACATCGCCAATAATTTAATCGATCTGATCTCGGCAGTCTTTAAAGGTGTTGATATGGTTTTAACCAATTGCTATCCCAAAGGCTATTTTGCCCGGGTCCCCAAGCTGGCAGCGGCAGTGTTAGATGCCCGCTGCAGGCTGAACCGGGAAATAAGCCTGGAAAAAAGAATAGGAGCAGCTTCTCCCAGTCATGGCCCCCATGCTGTGTCCCGCCGTTTTCTTCTTTCCATACCGCTCCGTGAAATCGCTATACCCCCTGTTTCCCTGGCCCTGGCTGCTAAAGAAGCCCTACAGGTTTGTGTCGGCACAGAAATAGCCCATGATAAACTGGGCTCACCCTGGAAAGACTCTGCCCATGCAGATCTAATCGCCGAAACAATTATAGGTGACTGTATTGAAGCAGAGCATGTCTACCGGGGAACAAAACGTGAGCGGCTATTGGATACTGTGGAATGTCTCGGCTATCATCCCAAGAGGCGATGGGATCTGTTGGATGAATTTCTGGCCCCATCATAACAAATAAAAATAACCCAGCTCTTCAGCAGGGGTTATTTTTATTGCACTTTATTTGGTGTGTTTATCCGCCACAGTAGAGGCACCATAGGCCTCCGGTTTTATTTTGGCCCTAAAGCCACTGCCGGTAACCATGCCCACCACCTCGCGGATCAAATCTTTTGTATCACCATGAACACTGACATCTATGTGTATTTCCACATTTGGGTCATCAGTTCCGTTAAAGCCATAATCTGCAAAAAATTTGTGTACCATGCCGCCTACCTCCAGGCTTAATGCTGTCTCGTAAAAAATTTTTTGCCGCAGGCTCTTAATTTTTCGCTGAATCCTTTTATGGTAAAAATAACGGCCTCCCTTGCCCAGTCGATGTACGATAACAGCGGTGATAAAACAAGTGTCGTTTTTCACCATCGAGTCTGAACCGATAATGATTTTATAGTCAGAAGCAGGAAGATCCTTTATATACCTGATAATATCCATCATCATGGCTGAAAAGTGCATTCTCCCCTTGGAGGGACTGATAAAATACATTTTTCCCCTCTCTTTCACGTCTGCCAAATCTATTACCCTGTTCTATGATGCGACAGTATAATCTAGCTGTTATCCTTTACAATATTTTCAGCCAGAGAAATAAATTCTCCCAGACTTAAGGTTTCGGCACGGCGCCCGGGGTCAATACCGGCTCTTTCTAGTCCTTTTAGGCAGATTTCCCGTTCAATTCCAAGGACTGATCGCGTTAAGGCATTTAATAGTGTCTTTCGCCTCATGCCAAAAGTCGCACGAATAATATTAAACAGCAAGTCTTCGTCATGCACAACTGCAATAGGCTCCTGCCTTACCTGGAGCCGAACCACTGCAGAGTCAACCCCCGGCCGAGGATAAAAAACGGTTCTGGGCACTCTAAATAGTATTTTCGGTTTGGTAAAATATTGTACAGCCAGGCTCAGAGCCCCATAGGCTTTAGTACCCGGTGCAGCAACCAAACGTTCGGCTACCTCAAGCTGGATCATAATTACAATAACCGATATATTAAAGCGGCTGTGCAGTAGGTGCATTAAAATGGGGCTGGTTATATAGTATGGCAAATTGGCCATCAATTTGTATGCTTTGCCGGTGCGGCCATATTCACCGCCGGTTTTATCCTCTACCAGATGATCAAAATCCGTTTTCAGGGCATCGCCCAACATCATATCCACATTTTCTAAACCCGTAAGGAGCTCGTTTAATACCTTGAACAACCCACGGTCTACTTCTATAGCTATCACCTTGCCCACACTATGGGCAATCTCCATGGTTAGGGCTCCCAAACCTGGGCCAATCTCCACCACCAGATCAGACTTTGTTAGTTCTGCTAATTCTATTATTTTACGAATAATATTATTGTCAATAAGAAAATTTTGCCCCAGGCTCTTGCGGCAGGAAATACTGTGTTTTTTCATGATGCTTTGTATAGCAGCAGGTGATATCATCTCTAAGCAACCCCTACATAATATAGACAACCACAATCAGCCATTCGACATACTAAAAAACATTCCCTTTTATTATCCCCAATTTTGCCCTAAATAAGTAAAAAACAGCCCTGTCAAGGCTGTTTTCACCAATTTTTACTATTCTATTTTATAGACCTTCACGCGCCTAATACCCCAGTTTACAGCTTCGTCATACGATTCAAAAAAGAGATCAATTCTATTCCCTTTAATGCTGCCACCCACATCCAGCGCTGTTGCATAACCATACCCATCCACATAAAGCCGCGACCGCAGAGGTATAAATGACGGATCGACGGCAACCACACCATAATGGGGGCTAACCCCACAGCTAGTATTATAACCTGTATGAGTGTAAGCCGATGCCACCATATCAACAGCTTCACTATACCTAATATTTTCGCCACCCCTGGATACAGTCAAACCGCTGCCCACCATCACTAATTGGTTCACGGGGGTTGCAAGTATCTTAGTCTCGATTAGTTGCCGGGCTATCTCTATTCCGTCCTTATATTTTACCTTCCAGATTTTTTGCTCCGTACCATTCCTGCCCGCCTCAGCGATCCTGGTTGTTCCCTGGGGCAAATTAACTGTGTATTTTTGTTTTGTTTCAAAATTCAACACTGCCTCTGTTGCCTCTGTTTTAGTAACAACCCTGGCCACGGCAACGTTCATATTCGGCATCACAGCAGTATCTTGAGCAGGGCTAACCTCATCCTCCGGTCCCAATACTACACCTGCTTCATTCAGTAAATCACCTACTACACTGCATTGGGTCCGAACCGGCAGCGTTTGTCCGTCCACACTAATGCTTACATCCACTGCTCTGTTAACTGTGATCACCATACCATCTGTCAGCGCCGTTTCTAATGATGGCCTTACTTCATCATTATCTAATAGAACAACATCCTTCACCGCTAAAACATCCCCTACCGTGCCGGCATAGGTTCTGGCCACTAGTTCCTTACCCTCATCAACAATGATCACCGATTTTTCAGCCCAAACACCCACGGCCAAAATAAATAATACAATCCCTATTGAGATCACCGACTTTAAAACACCCCGGTTTCTCCCAATATCCAATTCTTTATCACCTGTTTTTTCCCAACTCATCAAATGCCTCCTTTTTAACAAGTCCGGCCCTGATCTATTGAAAAATAATTTCCTGGATTAATCATGTTTATTTGTTTATTCCAACACTTTTATATTTTACTATGAGTTGTCAGTTTTGAATAGGGTTTATTAATGTCGCTATTTGGATTAAATTACATTTGTTGTCAGCTCCATCGTTTTTTTTATAACTCTAACCATAAGCCAGACCCTTGAAAGAGAAGGGCTTTAGCCAATAGTCACAACAATGGCACTCACATATTTTACAATGGGTTCCTGGGATATATTAACAGTTTTTTTACCCGGCGTGCGGCCACATAAAAATTACCGGGTAAACATGCACCCGGTAATCCTTTCCATTTGCCCTATTTTACCAAATTATTTGTCCACTATTTTTATTCCCCTGGCCGTAAACCATTTTTTCAAATAATCAGCATATTTCTCATTTTGAAACTTATACCACTCATGGCGTTCATCCTCATAACCCATGAGAATCTTTCTGTATTTTGCATCTGTTTCAAATTCATTTTCCAACCGGCGCCTTAAATCTTCGTCCACTATAGTTGCTATATAATCCTTTTTTACCCGCAAGGAAAACGCTTTTTCAATTTTTGGTAACTTAATATAACGGCTGGTTTGTTTATCCAGTTTCTCCATGATCTCGATGTGTTCGGGAAAATCAAGGGGTGAAAAAAACTTAACGTCACCAGTCTTAAGATCAACATAATATTCGGAATGTTGGCTGCTGTTTTCAAAAGCATTAACTATCCATGCTATTACAACAGGTACTTTTTTCATCACCAAACTCTCCTCTTTTCTATCTTTAAAAGGTATTCAAGGAATTTGGAATAATCTCCTGCCATTTTCCGCACACATATGTGCCAGGGCCTCTTTTTTCATTTCCCGCACTTTGGCAATTTCTGCAGCGGTATAAAGTATGTGAGCTGGTTCATTCCGTTTGCCTCGGTAAGGAATGGGGGTCAGATATGGGGCATCAGTTTCTATCAGTAAGCGATCTGCGGGGGTTTTAGCAGCCACCTCTTTCAATATTCTGGCGTTGGGAAAGGTAACCGGCCCGGCGATGGAAAGATAAAAGCCCATAACCAGCAGCTCCTTGGCCATTTCCCAGCTGCCTGAATAACAATGCATAACCCCTCCGGCCGGCCCCAGCTTTTCTTTTCGCAAAATTTCCATCATCTCACCATGTGCGTCCCGATCATGAATAACAATAGGCTTTTTCAGTTTTTTTGCCAGCGCCATCTGTTCTAAAAAAACCTGCCGCTGCACGGGGCGTGGTGACAAGTCCCGGTAGTAATCCAGCCCTATTTCCCCAATGGCTACTACCTTTGGGTGCTGGGCCATTTCTGCCAATTCCTCTAGATAGCCGGGCTCAACCCCTGCTGCGTCATGGGGGTGAATACCGACAGTAGCATAAATAAAATCATAATTATCTGCCAGGTCTATTGATTCGCGGGAAGATGTTAGATCGAAACCGATATTTACGATTAGATTAACTCCTGCCTGACGGGCACGCTGAATCATTTCCTCCCGGTCCTCATTATATGCCTTGTCGTTCAAGTGAGCGTGCGTGTCAAACACATTCATATTGCAGCTTTCCTTTCATTGTTCGGTTTATCCCTCGGTATATTTCCACTTTACTCACAATTATCTCTTGCCTGTGGTATCGATGCGTGGGAATAACGCCGGGCCTCTTTTAACAACGGTGCCCGCCGGTAGCCTGCCCCAGGACAGGGCTTCCCAGGCATGTAGTCCCGGCTGGTCAGCAATGCCCAGCTGGTCCCAAACCCTGTCGGGCAGGTGAGGCATAAATGGTGATACCATGACGGTAATGAACCGAAGTGATTCAGTCAAATTATACATTACGGTAGACAGTCTCTCTTTTTTAGCCGGATCCTTGGCCAGGGCCCAGGGGGCAGTTTCATCCACATATTTGTTGGCCCGCCCTACCAGGCGCCAGATAGCTGCCAGGGCCCCGGAAATATCAGATTTGTCCATTAATTCCTCCACAATAGTAGGAGTTTGCTCGGCTAAATCAATCAATTCCTGATCCGGGGTTTCAAAAGCCGAAGGAGATTGAACCAACCCGTGGAAATACTTTTCCACCATGGCAATGGAACGGCTGACAAGGTTGCCCATGTCGTTGGCCAAATCCTTGTTGATGCGTTCTACCAGAGCATCTTCGCTGTAGGACCCGTCAGCGCCAAAAGGCATCTCCCGCAACAGGTAATAGCGAATGGCATCAACACCATATTTATCAATTAATACCAGGGGATCAACTACATTACCTTTAGATTTGGACATTTTGCCGCTTTCAAGCAGTATCCAGCCATGGCCTACTACCTGCCTGGGCAATTCAAGATCCAAAGCCATCAAGAGCATGGGCCAAATAATGCTGTGAAAGCGTACAATATCTTTCCCCATTAGGTGCACGTCCGCGGGCCAGTATTTTTTAAACAGGCCGTCGTCCTCTGTGCCATAACCAAGGGCGGAAATATAGTTAGTCAGAGCGTCCACCCAAACATAAATCACGTGTTTGGGATTAAAAGGTACGGGGATACCCCAATTAAACGTCGTTCTGGAAACGCATAGGTCCTCCAGACCACTTTTTATAAAGCTAACCATTTCGTTGCGCCGGCTGATAGGCTGGATAAATTCCGGATGTTTTTCAATATGCTGCAGTAGCCGCTCAGCATACTTAGACATTTTAAAAAAATAATTTTCCTCCTGGAGCAATTCTACCGAGCGCCCGCAGTCCGGGCAATTGCCTTCCTCCAACCTGCTTTCGGCCCAAAAAGCCTCGCAGGGTGTGCAATACCATCCTTCATAATTGGCTTTATATATATCCCCCTGGTCGTACAACCGCTGAAAGACAGTAGAAACCACTTTTTTATGGCGTTCTTCTGTGGTGCGGATAAAGTCATTGTAATTCACCCCAAGTTTCCCCCAGAGGTGTTTAATACCGGCCACAACCTCATCCACAAATTCCTGTGGTGTTTTGCCTTCTGCCTTGGCCGCCCTCTCGATTTTTTGTCCATGTTCGTCAGAGCCGGTTAAAAAATATGTTTCATACCCGGTTGTTTTCTTAAAACGAGCCAGGGCGTCCGCTGCCACAGTAGTGTAGGCGTGCCCGATATGCAGGTTGCTGCTGGGATAGTAAATCGGTGTAGTGATGTAGAATGTCCCCTTGTTCATGCCTTATCTCCTTTTTTATAACCTTCACCAAAACAAAAAACTCCGCCTCTATTTTCCGAGGGGCGAAGTTTTGAATTTTCGCGGTACCACCCTTTTCACCGGAACCTTGCGGCGCCGGCCTCAACAGGTATGTGCAAACATCCCGATACCCAAGCCTAGTTAACGGGGCTAATTCCGGCCCCGCTTACTAATATTCAGCAGGGCAGCTCCAGGGCCATGTTCAGCCGACTTGATCCGGCGGGGCTCTCAGCTGTTCCCGCTCGCTGTCCGGATAACCCTGTGGGCCTACTCTTCCCTTCATAGCCTTTTAATCTGTAAAAAAATCACTATGCTAAATTTTAAATTAATGCAGCTTTTTTGTCAAGTTATCAACATTATAACAAATTAATTGTAGAATTTTACAAAAACATCTTGACTCTTAATGGAATTCCTGGTACCATTTACTTGTAAAATTTTTTATATATTTGTCGAAATTTGTTGAAAGGGAGGGACAGATGTTATGAAATCAACTGGTATTGTTAGAAAGGTGGACGAGCTCGGCAGAGTGGTGATTCCCATTGAACTGAGACGCACGTTGGGAATCGACGAAAAAGACGCATTAGAGATATACGTTGACGCCGAGAAAATTATCCTCAAAAAATATGAGCCTGCCTGCGTTTTCTGCGGTAATGCTACCGATGTGCAACACTATAAAAACAAATTAGTTTGCCGTGAATGTGCCTTAGCTATGTTTGAAAGTGCCAAAGCGATGTAAAACAATTCGACAGATATTTTTTAGAGAGATTTTAATCTCTCATTTTTTTAGACTTTTAGTGTTTTTTATCTTCGAGTACCAGGCGATATACAACCCTCTTGGGTAGGGAACGTAGGCGAGCAACCTCCCGGATAGCATTTTTTCGTTCCAGGCCTTCGGATTCCAGTATGGAAACATGTAAGGCTGCTCCGATATGCCGCCAGGGGGTCTCCTGCTCGGTAGGCATTTCCTGCAGTGATGCTCCTCCGGCTACAACCAAAGTGAATTCACCCTTTACTTCTACTGCATTAAATCGTTCTACTAAATCTTCTAAAGAACCCCTGACCACCTCCTCGTGCAGTTTGGTCAATTCCCTGACCACAGCGGCAGGGCGGTTGCCGAACGTTTCTAGAAGTATTGCCAGCGTTTTTTTAACCCGGTGTGGAGATTCATAAAATATCATGGTCCACTGTCCGCAGGCTAGTTCTTTTAATTTCTCCCCACGGGCTTTTTTTGCTATAGGCAAAAACCCCACAAAAACATATGTATCTGTAGGCAACCCTGAGACTACCAGGGCGGTAACTGCCGCGCTGGGACCAGGCGCCGCTACAACCGCACAGCCATTTTCCACAGCTTCAGCTACTAGTTCCACCCCCGGATCAGAAATACAGGGCATACCGGCATCAGATACAAGGGCAATATTCTTCCCCATTGATACCAGACGCAAGAGCTCTTTTCCTTTTTTTTTGTAGTTGTGTTGGTGATAGCTGGTAAGCGGCGTGTGGATCTGAAAATGGCTGAGGAGTTTACGGGTATGGCGGGTGTCCTCGGCAGCGATCAGATCTACCTCTTGCAATATCCGTAAGACCCTCAGGGTTATATCCTCCAGGTTGCCGATAGGCGTTGCGCAGATATAAATTGTACCTTTTGTATCCCCGGCCAAAGGTTTCAGCCCACCTCCCTTTTTTTATTTGAAACCTAACCATCCTCGATCTTCCTAACATCCCCA
Source organism: Candidatus Syntrophopropionicum ammoniitolerans (assembly GCA_013201395.1). GTDB lineage: Bacteria > Bacillota > Desulfotomaculia > Desulfotomaculales > Pelotomaculaceae > Syntrophopropionicum > Syntrophopropionicum ammoniitolerans. Next base: position 39,054 of record JABMJD010000007.1, on the reverse strand, counting down.
TTGAAAAAGCACCTTATTATAAAGGCGGGGCCAGGCAAAGGTATACCCAGCTACTATTCAGGGCGGGGTTAAAACGGCCAGACGTTCGGCAAAAGCTGTGCTGAAATTCAATTACATCTCACTTGCCGCCTGTTTGGCAGGTAGTTTTTTTTCCTTTCTGAGAAAGGCCATGCAGAAAAGACAATCGCCTGCCCTTTTTCGACCAAAATAAACGTTGCAGATGTGAAACCCATGATCGTACAGACCCAACAAGTTAAAAAGCCCCTTTTGTAGGGAGCCTGTCCCACCACCGGCCCCTTCATCCAGCCCGGTACGATAAATATCAGCCAGCTCTTTTCGTAAACGTACGTTTTCCTCTTCTATTTCTCGGGCCTTGTTTTTTAGTTCCTGCACTTCTGCCAAAAGGGTATGCAATTTTACTTCCATTTCCTTTGTAATTTTATATAAATACTGCATCAAACGCTCTCCTCACCCACCTGGTCGGGACAACCTTTTCTACAGCCGCCACAATTTTTAGCCTTGTTTATTTTTAACATTATCTCAGTATTTTGGTATTCCTTAACAATTCTACTTGTTTTCAATTCGACATTCACAGCATCATTGAATATATTAATACCCACCACCTTACCGTCACCATCGGGGGTACTGACAATGCTGCCGTTATTAGGGAAATCTGCCCTGGCCTGTTCGTAAGATTCGTTCTCATATTTAAGACAGCACATTAACCGGCCGCAAATCCCAGATATTTTGGATGGATTCAACGATAGATTTTGTTCCTTGGCCATTCTAATAGAGACAGAGGCAAAGTCCGTAAGCCACATCGAACAGCAGAGTTCCCTACCGCAGCAGCCCAGCCCACCGATCATTTTGGCCTCATCACGCACACCAATTTGCCGCAATTCAATACGGGTCTTAAAAACAGAAGCCAGATCTTTAACTAGTTCCCGGAAGTCAATCCGTCCATCTGCTGTAAAATAAAATATTATTTTATTGCCATCAAAGGTTTGTTCCACACCCACAAGTTTCATCGGCAGCTTATGAGCTGCTATTTTCTCCAAACAGACCCGAAAGGCCCCATTTTCTTTTTCTCTATTGGCTGACAGCTGCCTCATATCATGCGTGGTGGCCTTTCTAATCACTTTTTTGAGCGGCGCCACTATTTCGCTTTCTTCCACTTCATGAGGCCCAATTGCTACACTGCCAAACTCCACTCCCCGGGCTGTTTCTACGATAACGCCCTCTCCCTCAATGATTGGAATATTTCCGGGATCAAAGAAATAAATCTTGCCCGCTTTTTTAAATCGAATCCCCACGACATTTATCCCCAATTATATACCTCCCCGGTATCACCATATTAACATTGTTTACCAAAATCGCTTAGCCGCAAAAATAGCGTCTCCAAAGCCAGTTTTATATTGGCGTTAACTTCAATTTTTCTCTTTGTTGCTTCTATTTCCTCTATTATTGTTAAAATACAGCTGGTGTCATATTGTGCTGCTTCCATTTTTATAATATTCACCTGGTCGGTATTAAATAAACTACCCGCCGTCCCCACTTCCCGCCAGATCATTAGATCACGATACCAACAGGCGAGGGTGTCTAGTGTAAAAACAGCCTTCTGCTTGCTCTCGCAGGCCCTTTCCGCCCTTTCTATAGCCTCCAGTGGCCCACCTTGCCGGAGCACCCCGGCCAGAGCATTTACTTCATCCCTATCGGTCATAAGCGAACTGGACACATAGGATAGAGCCCGTCCCATACTACCATCTGATAGTGCGGCATATAAACGTGCGCTTCCCTCAGGTACCCCTTCTAAGTTAACAAGTCCCCAGATCAGGTCCGGCACCGGCAAGGCTCTAAAATAAATTGTCTGACAGCGAGAAAGTATTGTCGGCAGCAAAACCTGAGATCTCGCAGAAAGCAAAATGAAAACCGTGCCTTCCGGCGGTTCTTCCAGAGTTTTTAGTATACAATTGGCGGCTTCTGCAGTCATCGCCTCCGCCTGCCGGATAAGGCAAATTTTGCGTCCACCCTGATAGGAGCGATAAGGTATACGACGTTGTATTTCCCTGACCTGTTCAATCCTAATAGATAAACCGCTAGGTTCAACCAGGTAAAAATCGGGATGGTTACCACTACAAAGTTGGCGGCAATCGCGGCAGGAACCACAGGCGTCCCCTTCTACGGGATAGGAACATAGCAACGCCCGGGCAAAAGATATGGCTGTTGTTTCCTTCCCCACACCCGCGGGTCCGGCGAAAAGATATGCATGGGCTACGCGCCCGCTGGAAACCGCTTTATTTAACATTTTAACAGCCTGTTTATGCCCTACTATTTCCTTTAGAAATTTCATCTAAAACCCCCTCCAGAGCCGCCATGATATCTTTATGCACCCCTTCTTCCGACCTGTTGGCATTGATAATACTGTAACGCCCGGGATCACGTCGAGCCAGGGTCAGGTAGCCGGCCCCAACCCGCATGTGAAATGCTGCCGCTTCCCGTTCTATCCGGTCAATAGGACGGCCGGACCTTTTGATTCTGTCTATTCCATCCCCGGCACAGAAACTGAGGATGATCGTCAGGTCGGGAACCAACCCGTCGGTAGCCGGTTCATTAATGCTTTCCAGCAAACTGATATCCATACCACGCCCAAACCCCTGATAAGCCAGGCTGGAATCCAAGAAACGATCACAAAGGACAATTGTACCTGACGCCAGAGCCGGTTTTACTACCTGGGCTACATGCTGGGCCCTGGCAGCTGCATATAATAGGGCTTCGGCCCGGGGAACCAGTTCGCTGTGGGCAGGATTTAACAAAATCCCCCTGATCGCTTCACCTATCCGGGTACCACCCGGTTCCCTGGTATACAGTACCGGCAATCCCTGCTCTTGCAGTTGATCACCAAGAAGTTTGAGCTGGGTGGTTTTTCCGGAACCATCTATGCCTTCGAAAACAATGAATTTACCTTTCGTCATAAACAACATTCCTGATCATTTTATAATGCTATTCTAACACAACTTTAATTGTTTTTAAGGTGGGATCGGCTGGTCCCTGACAGGATAACCCCCACCTGCGCACATCCAGCAGATATTCATATATTTCATCTGTTATTACCTCACCCGGATTTAACACGGGTATACCGGGAGGATAAACGGCGACAGTTTCTGCGCTAATTTTTCCCCTGCCTTCCCCCAGGAGGACCCTTTCCGCCGGGGCAAACCATGCATCACGTGGTTTCATGGCTGTTTTATGCAATAATGGCACAGCAGGCAGCCGGGATAAAGCCGGTAGTTTTTCCCTGGAGGCGATATCTTGCAATGCTGCCACTAACCGATCACAGTCTTCCTCTGTGGTACCGAGGGACAAAAAGGCTACCACATTATAAAAATCAGCCATTTCCAGAAAAACCCGGTAACGTCTAGCCAGCAGTTCGTTAACCTGATAACCGGTTAAGCCCAGGTTCCGTACCGAAATTACCAATTTTGTAGAATCCAGGCTCCAGTTTTCTCCAGGTAGACAATCTGCCGTTAGAATATGCAAATTTTTACATCCAGCTAACCTTTCACGCACACTGTGAGTCAGGCAAAATACCTTTTCCATCATTTCGCTACCCTGTAAGGCTAGCCGATACCGGGCCAGATCCAGTGAAGCCATTAGAAGGTAGGAAGGGCTGGTGGTCTGTAAAAGGCGTAATGCGGCGGTAACCGAATCTGTATCCATCAGGCTCCCCTGCAGATGCAGCATCGAGCTCTGCCCCAGGGAACCACCTAGTTTATGTGTGCTCTGGACTGCCGCATCAGCCCCACTATTCATGGCATCTTCAGGTAAACCCCCGTGGAAACGTAAATGCGCTCCATGAGCCTCATCAACCAGTATGGGAATACCTGACTGGTGGGCTACCCCGGCAATCCCTTCCAGATCATCCGCGATACCATAATAGTTAGGCCGCACCACCAATAACGCCGCCGCATTGGGATTATCGGCCAGTGCCTGTTGGACAATCGCAGATGTTAAACCACAATCGATTTCAAAGTGGGGAATAGTGTCAGGTAAAATATAAACCGGGTCAGCACCCGCAATAACCAGTCCCCCCAGCACTGAGCGGTGGGCGTTTCTAGATACAATAATTTTCTTTTGCTGCCCCAGGGCGGTAATCAAGGCCTGAATTCCCACCGTTGTGCCATTAACAAGAAAAAAACTTTTATCAGCACCGTATATTTTTGCTGCTAGATTCTGTGCCCCAGCCAAAGGTCCAATGGGGTTGTGCAGGTCATCGAGACCCGGCAGCTCCGTGAGATCCAAGGTATACAAGGCTTGTCCTGTAAATCCAGCCAATTCCGGCGGCAGCCCCTTACCCTGTCCATGGCCGGGAACATGAAAACTGGCCGGGTTTTGTCTCCCATGTTGGATAAGCGCTGCATAAAGAGGTGTATCATTTAGGAAGCCAGGCAAAAAAAAACCTCCAATAAAAATTTTGCAAAAAATGAGGTTAATACCAATATTTATTTTATCACAAATTTATTAATTAAAAGCAATTCCATCCTTTAATATTCCCAGCAGTTTAGCCTTATAGATGTGCGATTAAAGGCTAAGATAATTATAACGTTTTTTATTAGGAGGGTTAAAATTTTGGTTAAAGAATTGCGAGTAGACGAAAAAGCACTCTCTAAAAAATACCAAACCAATGTGGGAAGGTTGATCAGAGCATGGAAGCATGGTATTAAGGATCGGGAAATTTCTGCTAAAACTGGTATCACGCTGATGAAACTTCACTTAATCAAACAGGATATTGAACTAACACACCGACATATACGACTGGCCCAAAAAAAATTAAAGCTGGCAGAGGATCAATCAGCCAGCTTGAGACCAGATTTCTTTTAACTTTTCCACATATATCTCATAGGCAGGATCATCCACAGTAACTGATACTATTTTCTTTTCACAGTCCTGACAGATACGGCACCCCTGCACATAGATGCTCGGCCCGGCGGAACAAAACCGCCTGCATAAGATACAACCTGGAAATTCACTAGCCACTATTTCACCACCTATGTAAATGCTGCTATATTATAAAAATATGAATTCATCCCCGGTTTGGTGAAAAATAACCATTGGTAGAATAAACAAACTAATTTTTTGAATTTTTTCTAGTATCTATCCGAATGGCACAATCAGGGCAAACATTTTCACAAATCCCACAGGCGATACATCTATCGTCTGCCTCTACTGAAGGGGTACCGTAAACCCCCAGAATATCACTCCAGTCGATGCAATCGACTGGACACTTTTCAACACAGAGACCACAGCCCTTGCAAAAAGCAGGAAACAGGGTCCAAAAGGCTTTTTCCAACTCCAGGGTTCTGCCTCTAAGCTCTGGCACCATTAGTTTATACCTCCTTCCGCCCCACGGCCCATTTCAATGCCGCGCTCCAAAGCCTTGAAGTTTAGATCCCGCAGTTGTGGTTTTTTTTCAAACTTGTAACCCAATCTTTTCTCTATAGCAGCCTTGGCCTGATCCAGGGTAACAACTGCTGTCGCGCCTACCAGCGCCCCCATGATCACCATGTTATAAACCCGTGGGTGAAATTCTTCTTTGGCCACCTCCATAGCTGGGACGGGTATAACCCGGGCAGCATCTTTTGGCAAATCATCTTCTACACCCTCCATAGCACTGTCATAAATAAAGATTGTTTCCGGTCCGGCATATGTGGCTGTACGGTGTACTGCCCGCTCGCTCAGGGCAGCTACAATATCACCTTTTAGGAATTTGGGTGACCCAATAGCATGGTCGCTAATCTGCAGAAAGGCAACCGAAACCCCTCCTCTTTGTTCCACGCCAAAATTTGGGATGTAAAGAGCCTGGCGGCCTTCTTCATTAGCGGCTTCAGCGAGAATTTCTGCTATGGCCTGGACACCTTGACCTCCTTCACCGGCCAGAACCATCCGTGTGGTTGTTTCAGGCATCCGTAACAGCCTCCTTTTTCCCCGGAATTTTTATTTCTCCCCTTTTAAAATGTTCAGCCATGTCTTTCTCAACAAACTCCCATGTCCTAGCCGCATCCGTCCGCCAATTGGTGGGGCAAGCGGAAAGTGCCTCTACAAAAGAAAAACCATGTCCATCGATTTGGTTCTTTAAAGCTTTTTTCAAAAATCTGGTCAACTGTGTCAGGTGGGAAATGCTGCCTCTGGCTACATAAGCGCCCTCGGGTACGATAGCAGCAATCATTTCCGCCCCCCGGAACGGCAGCCCAGTGGTTTCAGCATCTCGGCCATAGGGGGAGGTTTCTGTTTTTTGTCCCGGTAGTGTAGTCGGAGCCATCTGCCCGCCAGTCATCGCATATTGGGTGTTATTGGCAACTATAACTGTTATCTTTTCGTTGCGCATGGCGGCGCCAACCAAATGCTGAACACCGATTGAGTACCCCCCACCATCACCCATATAAGCAATACATATTAATTCCGGCCGGGCCCTTTTCATACCGGCCATAACTGGGGTTGTGCGTCCATGGTGGGTCTGTACCGCATCGAGGTTAAAAAGGTCCCAAGAAAGCAGGGAACAGCCTATGTCACACCCATAGACCACCCGGGACTGGATTTCCAGTTCATCAATTGCCTTTCCCAGACATTTTAAAATCAGCCCGTGACCACATCCCGGACAAAATTTATGTGGTTTGTTATCAAGCCGCCATGATTTTGGCATTGCAGGAACCGGCTGCATCATAAAACCCCCTTTTAGAAATATTACACAACCCTGTCTACTGTTTAGCCAGTATCTCTTTGGCCCGCATTTCCACTTCTGCTGCGGCAATACCAATGCCGGGCTTGAACATGGAATATATTTCACAGGCTGCCCCACAGACCTTCTCTTTTACCAGCCTGGCTATTTGTCCATATGCAGATTCAACCACCAAAATTTTTTTCACTCTGGCCGCCAGTTCCTTTATCTGGCCTCCTGGTAAAGGTCGCAAGGTCACCGGTCTGAAGGCGCCTACCGATAAACTTTGTCGACGAAGATTGTCTACAGCCTCCCTCACTGCCCGGAAAACAATACCATGGGCTATAATCACCAGCTCCGCATCCTCTGTGTGTCTGGATTCATATTCTGCTATGTCAGCAGAGTTTTCCTCAAACTCCCTCATGTCGCTCATTATTTTTTCATAGAGCTCTTCTTCCAGGTTGTAGGTGTTCCGATACTGAGCAGGTGGTCTATCCCGGCCTGGTTCCCCCTCCCCGCCTACAAAAGGATCTGGCTGCAACAGCTTGATCCCCCGCCTTTCCGGGTCGTAAATTGTCAGTGGTTCACGCATTTTTGCCTGGTAACCATCTCCTAACACAAAGGTGGGAAAACGATATTTCCAGGCTATATTAAAAGCTTTGATGGTATAGTCATAAAGATCCTGGTGCCCGGCTGTGGAATAAACCACCCTGATCCCTTCCCCATTACCGCCCATTGTTGTCAGGGTAACCTCCTGCTGGGAGTAAATTACCGTTGCAGTGGAAGGACCACCTCTTTGCTGTACCACCGTCACAGTAGGCAACCGCATCATTTCAGCCATAGCCATGGGCTCTTGCATCAGCACACTGCCGCTGCCGGCTGTGGCAGTAAAAGCCTTGCTCCCCGCCATCACCCCACCGGTGGTAGCAAAACCAGCTGAAAGCTCATCTTCCGTCTGCAAAAAGTTCCTCCCATATCTGGGGGCCAACCGACTCCAGTAATGCATAACCTCGTTTTGTGGTGTGATTGGATAGCCATACATGATATCCGCCCCTGCCGCTAGCGCCGCCCAGGCCACCACCTCGTTCCCGGTCATAAAAACCCTTTTTTCTTCTATCACAGGTGCCTCTGTCATCCAAAAATTCCTCCTCTAGCGTTTTTACCAGAACGCCTTGGGCATGAATCTCTTAAGGGGCCGGACCCTGTTGCCCATACAATCCACCGGGCCTATTACCTCAGCCAATTTTTCTTCTGCCAGGGTAGCTATCACTGGCAGGCCTATTGCATCTGCGGCTGTGGTTACTGTCCGGGCCCCAGCCTGCACTAATGCCGCCGTTGTCTCCTCAGCCAGGTGTGTGTTATTAATTAGCCCATCCACGTGCCCCATAGTACTGACCTCAGCCACAATATCCTTGACACTGGCCGTCATGGGCCGGGATATATTTATCACCGCAAAAATTTTCAAATCCGGATCCTGATTGGCGCCCTCCAGCAGATTTAAGGTCCTGGCCCCCTCAATCCCGTAACCAATATCAAGAATAACATCCCCTCTACGCCTGAGGGCCCAACGTGCTGCCGGTTTAATCACTGTGCCCGCTTCACCCAGCCCCACAGTCTCCTCAGTTTTCCAGGCAATTACCTCCAGTCCCAACTGGGACAGTTCTTTTTGCAGGGGGCGCAGGGTATAAAAGGGCTCGACCAGGTCTAAATCAACTAGATTTACCTTTCTGCCCTGGCGGGCCAATTCCAGGGCCCGGTTGATGGCACATTCACTTTTACCTGAAGCATATTCGCCTATGTAAGCCTCCACGATGCGGTCTGACATTAGTATATTTATCCCTCTGTTTTTTAAACGTGTCGGCTTTATAAATAGCAAAAAAGCAGGTCGACAAGATGGATCGGGCAATACCCTTCCTTCTATAATTCTCCCTGCTTCCCATTATTATTCTATAAAAGGGATCAAAGATCTGGGTTGCTATTAGTACCAATACTAGATAAGGCTCAGCAAAATACAGCCCAAGCAGCCTTCCAGCTAGTCAACCCACAAAAAAACAGTTTAACAGCACCAGGAGTACAACACCGGGCAGTTGAAGCAGGCCTGCTGTTAGTATTGTTGCCGGGTTAATCGCAATATGAAAACCAAACCGCCCAAACAATAGGTTAATCAGCACCAGCAGTGCCATCCCAAGCACAGCCCAAGCGCATAAACGAATCAGAAAACGCAGGGGGCGAAACAAGACGGACCCCACAAAATAGAAACCAAAAAGCCCGACCAGCGCCACTAAAATCAATTTCCATTCCATGGTCCAGGCACCCCCTTGGGACCATTATATGGCCCCAAATGAAAAGTATTCCTATTTAATTACCCTTCTGCCTTCCAGTGCTTTGCTGAGCGTTATTTGATCCGCATATTCCAGGTCGGCACCAACAGGAAGCCCGTGGGCCAATCTGGTCACCCTGATTTCCAGAGGGTTAATCAGGCCGGCTAGATAAAGGGCAGTCGCATCTCCTTCCACACTAGGATTGGTGGCCAGAATAATCTCTTTCACCGGAGCGCCTTCCAGGCGTCTCATTAGCTCCTTGATGCGCAGCTGCCCCGGTCCGACACCTTCCATTGGAGAAATCACCCCATGCAGTACATGGTAAAGGCCTCTAAAACCTTTGGTTTTCTCCATCGCCACTATATCCCTGGGGCGTTCTACCACACATATAATATCGGTAGAGCGCCTGCCGTCACTGCAGATAAAGCAGCGGTCTCCTTCGGTAAAATTACCACACACCTGACAGTAGCGGACTGTAGTCCGCGCTTCAGCAATAGCATTAGCCAGATTCGCTGCCACCTCCGGCGGTGCTACCAACAGGTAGAAGGCCAGGCGCTGGGCGGTTTTGGGGCCAATACCGGGAAGTCTGGAAAACTGATCTATTAGCCTCGCTACTGTTTTGGTATAGTAGTTCATTTTTAAAACATTCCAGGTATTTTTAAACCACCGGTAAGTTTACCCATTTCCTGGGATACCATATCCTGTGCTTGCCGTAGGGCTTCATTAACAGCAGCAGTGACCAAATCCTGCAACATTTCTACATCTTCCGGATCCACTACTTCCGGTTTGATCTCTATAGATATAACTTCATTTTTCCCGTTAGCAACTACCTTCACCACCCCGCCTCCGGCAGTGCTTTCCACCCTGCGTTCGCCCAATTCTTCCTGCAGCTTCACCATTTCCTGCTGCATTTTTTGGACCTGTTTCATCATTTTGTTCATGTTACCACCCATCATTTTAGAACCCCCCTTTAATATAGTTAAAATAAGGTATTTCCCTCTTCTTCCTCCAGAACAACCTCTACTCCTCTAAAACGTTTTTTAATATTCAGTATCCTGTCCCCATTGTCAGGTCTTTTTTCGGGCGTTTTGGTTGTACCCCGGCAGTGTTTAAAGGACACCTGCCACTCCCCCTGAAAAAACCTTTGCAGCAGGCCCTCTAGATATTCTTTCTGTTCCGGTTGACTGGCCATTTCTCTAGCCAAATCTTCGCCCTCGGGAAACCCAATCACCAGGCTGTTTCCATGCAAAGCTAGTGGCTGTGTCTTAACATAATTATAGTAAATCGGCAAACGTTCCTGCCGGATCCTTCCTATTACCTCTTCCCAGGAATCCATTACCTGCTTCAGATCAATCCCCACGTCCAAAGGACTATTGGCTGCTTCCCGAGGCAGTTTTTCCCCACCTTTATCCAGGGGTATATCATCCGGCCCCGGCTGATATGTTTTTTGAACCTCCTGAGCAGGTTTCTTTTTGCTATCCCCCCCGGGGCTAATTTGCGCCGGGCTTGTAGAGGCAGTGTGCCCCCCGCCAGGCCCAGGCTGATCATTTTGTTGAACAACCTTTGACGAAATCATGGTTTTTCCCGCTGGAGGCGGTGCATTACTCAGCATCTGCAGCTTTTTCTCCGCCTCCTCCAGGCGGGCCAACAATGAAGACTCGCTGGTTATTACCCCCGCGCGGCAGGCCTTTACCAAAGCCAATTCTAAAATGATACCGGGCTGGGAGCTCCATTTCATCCCCTGATCTACTTCTGCCAGAATCTCTACCCCACGCAGCAGGCCTTCCATAGAAAAGTCTGCCGCCCTGGCTGTGATCATAGCCGGATCCCCCCAGGCTTCACGGATAGCCGAACCAGGTGTTATTTTTTCCAACAACAATAACCTTAGATACCCAGTCATTTCTCTAGCAAAAAAGCGCAGATCCTTCCCCTCGGAGATCAGCTCGGACACCAGGCGCAGGGCAGATCCTGTTTCTCCGGAAGCAAGATGGCCGGCCATGATGTCCAAAGCGTCAACCCTTACTGTGCCAAGAATGTTATGTACATCAGAAGCGGTGATTTTTAGTTCCCCAAAGGCTGCCCCCTGATCCAGGATACTGAGGGCATCACGCAGGCCACCTTCGGCTGCTCTGGCAATGAGCCGCAGGGCTTCTTCTTCAACCTCCAGCCCGGCACCGGCGGCAACCTCCCTCAGCCGCTCGATTATGTCTGCCGGCTCTATTCGCTTAAAATCAAAGCGCTGACAGCGTGATAATATGGTCAGGGGCACCTTGTAGGGTTCTGTGGTAGCTAAAATTAAAACAGCATGCAGTGGCGGTTCCTCCAGGGTTTTCAAAAGAGCATTGAAGGCCTCATTCGTAAGCATGTGAACCTCGTCAATGATGTATACCCTGAATTTGGTTACCGCCGGTGCAAATTTTATTTTTTCCCTTAGATCCCTAATTTCGTCAATGCCCCGGTTAGAGGCCGCATCTATTTCTATCACATCAACAGCCAGCCCGGCAGTGATATTTTTACAATTATCACACTGATTACAGGGTTCAGGACCAACTCGTTCCAGGCAGTTCAAGGCTTTTGCCAATACCTTGGCCGTCGTTGTTTTCCCTGTACCACGTGTGCCGCAAAAAAGATAGGCGTGGCCTGTCCGGCTGGACTCAACCGCGTTTTTTAGCGTCCGAATAATATGTTCCTGACCGATAATTTCTCCGAATGTTTGCGGACGCCATTTTCTATATAGGGCTAGATAGGTCATAGGATATTCCTTTCTCGCCTGCTTACACTATATTTTATCTTTATAATAATTAAAGAAACCGCCCTCCCCGGGGCGGTTCCAAAATTTAAGCCGTGCACCTGCCTTCGAATTTAAACTTCCGGGCGATACAACCGCAGGTGGCTCAAACCAGGCACCCTCGCGGCACCCGGAGTATTTCCCTTAGTGCTGCTTCCGTCAGGACCTGACACGGTTCAGGAAACTCCGTCGCACGAGACCCAATCTTCAACGCTCCTTACGGTAGCCGGACCCCACAAGCTAAGCCCTCGGGCAGGAATTCAATCCCGCTACAGCGGATTGCGGGTACAGGGCACCGCTACCTCCCCATCTAGCACGGCAAGTTTTTTACTGGCGGAGAGACAGGGATTCGAACCCTGGAGACAGTTACCCGTCCACACGCTCTCCAGGCGTGCGCCTTCATCCACTCGGCCATCTCTCCGTGTACTACGTAAAAAACATTATACCTTTATTTTCGTCCAACTGCAAGCTGTTTTAAGGATCTGTAACCTGCCGATCCGTAACCTCCCGGGGCCAAAAACCCCTAACCATATGATTAGAGATCCCAGCCTGGGCTATCAATGGCATTTGTTATGCGAAGCTGTGCTGTTTTGACTGATAGATTTGCAGCCACTGTCACAGTTTTTTTCGTCCTTGCCCAGATAAAGTGATGCTATTAAGGTGTTCAGGGCAGCAATTTTATCAGTTTGCCGGATAATTGAATTGATATATTTTTTCGACCAATCAGGATGATCACACTCCAGTGCCATTTGGGCATAGCCCCTGATGACTGTGGCCTTGTCGTTTAATTCATTAATCATCCACTGTAGCTCTTTTTTGTTCACTAGTGACACTCCTTTACCTTATATTGCAAATAAATGACTTTGTCTAAAGAATAACCACTAATTATTAACTATTTATTGGCAGATTGTTTCTTTTTTCTTAATTTTTATCATGGGTGGTTAAACATGGTAAATACCAGATCCTACTCCACCATTTCTTTTAAGGCTTCTAATTCTTTTATTTTTATTGAATTTCCCTGAAACTGCATGACCCCCTCGTCCCTCATTCTGCACATTTCACGGGAAAGGGCCGGGCGGGAAACATTAAGAAAATCAGCCAGCTCATTCCGTTTCATAGATATCGTGAAAGTGGTGCAGTTCGCCTCTTTATACTGCTCAAGCAAGAAGGTGCTAATTTTTCCCCGCAGGCTTTTTATAGTCAAATATTCAAGCTTGCGATGCAGCACAAGGGCCTGGCCGGAGACAATTTCCAACATATTAGTGATCAGCTGTCTGTGGCTGGCGCATAACCTTTCACAGTTGCAGATAATTTTGCCTGCAGGCAGAAACATAACTGTGCAGGCTGCCCTGGCGACCACAGAAACAGGCCACACCCCGTCACCTGAAAAGGCAGACATCTCCCCAAACATTTCCCCGGGACCGTTTACAGCCAGGATGACCCGGTTACCGGCCGCATTCTCCTTGGTCACTACCACCTGGCCCGACATTACTATCCCCAGACCAGTATATTTCTCACCGGCGATAGTTACCAATTCATTCCTTTCATAGGTGTTCACCTTTGGTTTTAGACAGCAAAACACCAGGTTAAGTTCCTCCTCTGTTATCCCTTTGAATAATTCACATTTAGATAAACCATTGGTCCATTTTTTAAACAATTTTTCACATCCCCACTTTTGGTAACCACGGTTACCGTATTGATCGCCCTAATATAATAGAATAACTTCACAACAGTTACAAGACAATCTTTTAAAGGAGGCCTTTCATGCGAAGAACCATTATTAAAATAGATGAAGAAAAATGCACCGGCTGCGGTCTTTGTGTTGATGCCTGTGATGAGGGTGCCCTAAAAATGATAGATGGTAAGGCAAAACTAATATCAGAAAGTTACTGCGATGGGCTGGGGGCTTGCCTGCCTGAGTGCCCGGCAGGGGCTATTACTATAGAGGAGAGGGATGCGGATCCCTTTGATGAAGAAGCAGTGAAAAAACATCTGGAAAATCTTAAAGCAAGCCCACCCCAAACTCTGGCTTGCGGTTGCCCCGGTACAGCGGCGTGCACTTTCGAAAGAAAGGAAGAAGCCGCACTAACCATGCCGGGACAGCTCGTGCCCCAGGCTTCACAGCTGCGTCAATGGCCCTGTCAGATTAAGTTGGTGCCGGTAAACGCACCCTATTTTGCTGATGCCCATCTACTGGTGGCTGCAGACTGCACCGCCTATGCTTATGCCAACGTTCATAGTGATTTTATGCGTAACAAAATCACAATCATCGGTTGCCCCAAACTTGATGATATTGATTATGGAGAGAAGCTAACCGCTATATTAAAATCCCATGATATTAAAAGTCTGACAGTATTGCGCATGGAGGTACCCTGCTGTGGCGGTATCGTCAATGGGGTAAAACAGGCTCTCATGGCCAGCGGTAAAATGATCCCCTGGCATGTGATCACCGTCAGCACCGATGGAAATATTGTTGAAGACTAAACGTGACAACTACCGCCTGATTACGAACAAACCAAAATTGGTTAAAGATACAATAAGGAGGAATCAAAATGTTTTGTTTTCAATGTGAACAAACTGCGGGAGGAAAAGGCTGCACCAAGGTAGGTGTATGCGGCAAAAAGCCGGACATCGCCGATAAGCAAGACGAACTAACCTGCGCTATGGTCGGCTTGGCCCGTGCCGCCGAGGGCAAAACCCCTGACGGGGAAGCAGATGCGTTGATGATGAAGGGGCTATTTGCTACAATCACTAACGTTAATTTTGATGGAGACCGTCTTGATGAATTAAAAAACGCCATACAAACTGAAAAAGAAAAACTTGGAGGTGCAGCCGATCTTGATCCGGCATCCCTATGGCAGGGTGATGCCGATGTAGTTTCCCTGCGTTCCACCCTGCTTTTCGGCCTGCGCGGCACAGCTGCTTATGCCTGGCATGCCCTCTTGTTGGGAAAAACCAGCGAGGAAGTAACAGGATGGCTCTACAAGGGTATGCGCGCCATAGGTGAGGAACATACGATAGAGGAATGGCTCGATCTGAACATGGACTTTGGTCAGGTCAATCTCAAATGTATGGCCCTGCTTGACGAAGCCAATACCGCCGCTTATGGTCAGCCGGTGCCAGTCAAGGTCCCGATGACTATTGAAAAAGGACCCTTTATTGTTATTACCGGCCATGACCTATATGACTTGAAACAGTTGCTGGAACAAACAGAAGGAAAAGGAATAAATATTTACACCCACGGCGAAATGTTACCTGCCCATGGGTACCCGGAACTCAAAAAATACCAGCATTTAAAAGGTAACTTCGGTACCGCCTGGCACAACCAGCAAAGGGAATTTGACGGCATCCCGGCACCTATTCTATATACAACTA
Source organism: Candidatus Syntrophopropionicum ammoniitolerans (assembly GCA_013201395.1). Classification (GTDB taxonomy): domain Bacteria; phylum Bacillota; class Desulfotomaculia; order Desulfotomaculales; family Pelotomaculaceae; genus Syntrophopropionicum; species Syntrophopropionicum ammoniitolerans. The sequence goes on along the minus strand of JABMJD010000007.1, from coordinate 23,858 downwards.
ACTGCCTGGTGCCACCTCGTGCCTCTTATGCGGATAAAATTTTTACCACCGACGCCGTTGGTTATCCCAACCTTAAACATATCGAAGGGAATAATGGGGTAAAGGACTTTACACCTGTAATTAACATGGCCTTAACCCTTGGTGGCTGGGCAGAAGACAAAAAAATAACCGGTATCAACGGCGGCTCGGAGGTAATGACCGGTTTCGCTCGTGGTGCTGTCCTGGGTGTAGCCGATAAAGTTATTGAGGCGGTCAAGGCCGGAGCAATCAAACACTTCCTATTGGTGGGCGGTTGTGACGGCGCCAGGGCGGGAAGAAATTATTATACAAAAATTGTACAGGATGCACCACAGGATACGGTGATCCTTACTCTAGGCTGCGGTAAATACCGTTTTAATGATTTGGATATTGGCGAAATTGGTGGTCTACCGCGCATTATGGACATGGGCCAGTGCAATGATGCCTATTCCGCTATTCAGGTAGCGTTGTCCCTGGCAGATGCCTTTGAATGTGAAGTAAATGAACTACCTCTTACACTGGTCCTTTCCTGGTATGAACAGAAGGCAGTGTGTATCCTGCTAACCCTGCTGTCGTTGGGTATTAAGAACATCTACCTGGGCCCCACCCTGCCCGCGTTCATTTCTCCCAATGTTCTAAATGTCCTGGTGGAAAAATTCGATATCAAGCCGATTAGTACACCAGAAGCTGATTTAAAAGCCATTCTTGGGTAGGTCCCCCAAAAAAGAGCCGGAGAACACCACTTCGGCTCTTTTTTATTTATTTTTTTAAAATAAGATAATTATTCTCCTTTAGCATTTTCTCCGTAATGCTGGTACAACACCCTTCTGGGATAAGGCGCCTGGATGCCGGCCAAATCCAAAGCCTTCTTGAAGCGCCTGCGCAGCTCCCTCTCCACGCTCCAGTAGGCCCCGGGAGGGGAAGAAAACGCTACCACACGGATGTTCACAGAGGCATCATCTACCTCTGTTACACCCTGTACCTGGGGCATGTCCACAATTGCCTCTACTTCCTCAAAAGCGACTTCACACTCCTGCCGCAAAACCTTCATGGCCTGATCAATGTCCTCTTCATAAGCAATACCAACCATTACCACGGCCAACATCGGTCCCCGACTATAATTAGTCACCCGGGTGATTTCCCCGTTGGGTATAATGCTTAGCTGACCCGTCCAGTGGCGTATTTTACAGGTGCGCAGGCCAATTTCTTCTACCGTACCTTCTATCTGATCAATTACCACATAATCACCAACATCAAACTGCTTTTCAAACAGGATAAAAAAGCCGCTTATTACATCCTTGACCAGGTTTTGGGCCCCAAACCCTACCGCCAGGCCCAGAATGCCGGCACTAGCCAGGATGGCACTGGTATTAACATTGAATATTTGCAGGATCATGATGAAGGCAATAAAAAAGACTACATAGGTAATAACACTGAGCAACAAATTCTTCAGGGTCTCTGTACGGTGAATTTCTATGAAAATAGCAGCTTTGTTTTCCTGTTTATGCCTGTCAAAAAACTGCCTTACAATCAATTGTGCCAGATTTATAATCAGTTTCGCCCCGGCTGCCACACCGATAATCTGTATGGCCTTGATCCCAAATAGCTTTAACTGAACAGCGGAAATGATTCTAAAATCAAAAATATCCAGAACAATAATGGCCGCAATAAAATAGCCGCCGTAAAACAAAAGTGTCTGCAGCAAAATACGTGCTGAGCGAATAAAGCCCTCGGTAATTATCCTTTTTTCTACAGGTTGTTCATCACCTTCAGCCCTACTATCTCGAAGCAACCGGCCTATAATGCAGGATAGAATCCTAATCAGTATGTGGGTTGCAATCAATACCAGCAAGGATAGGATTAGGTCGCTCAATAGATTTTGCAGATGTTCTGGAGCAAACCACATCTTGACTCCTGCTAAAAACATTTCCAGCTGATCCTTTATTATTACTGTTCACCTCACACACATAACATCGCCGGTTATTATACCATAAAAACCTTTTGTTTCACCTGAAGTCATATTGTATCCGGAGCATTTCTCTAATATTTAGAGGATAAAACAGGATTAAATGAACATAAAAAGGTAGCCCCCCTAAAATCCCTGCAGAGACTGTTTAATAAGCTATGACACTAATATTGCTGCATTGCAGCCGACAACTCCATATGATATAATAAGTTGCAGGTAATTTATAACAATAACTTATATTTTCAACGCCTAATTCTTATATTAAGAAACGGGGGACCCATTTATTTTTCGGGGTGAATCGACTCAATGTCAACCATTGTAGAGCAGGTAGTAGTTATTTTACAGGACGGCTCCACATGTCGAATCCCTGGCCAGTTTTACGTCCGGCGATAGACAACGAGTTCGTAGGGCTATCTCTAGCCCGAATCCGTCAGCTAACCTCGTAGGCGTACAAGAGAAGAATTGGGCTTCTATGTAATGGCCGGATCCTTCCGGCCGTTTATTTTTTGCCATTCTTCCTCTTTATTCAAAATCAGCAATATTAACACAATTGGTTATTCCAAAAAGAAATTGGAGGTTGTCTAGGTGAGCGCACAATTCTTATCTGTTAACGCTAAAAAACATGAGGGCTGGTTAGATTGGAGATGGCAATTGCGAAATAGGATCCAGTCGGTGGATGAACTATACGAATATGTTAATTTAACCGCAGATGAAAAACAAAATATACACATGGCCAGTGATGTTTTTCCCATGGCCATTACCCCCTATTACGCCTCATTAATCAACAAGGCAGATCCTCAATGCCCAATTCGTCTGCAGTGTATCCCAGATTATCGGGAGTTGATTGAAGGACAAAGTGATATGGATGATCCATTAAACGAAGATTCAGATTCCCCGGTACCCGGACTTACCCACCGCTATCCCGATCGGGTCTTGCTGCTGGTGACCAATGAATGTTCCATGTACTGCCGCCATTGTACCCGCAAACGCAAGGTAGGTGACAACAACACATCTATTATGGACAGGGATATCAACCAGGGTATTGATTATATTAAAAAGCACCCCGAAATCCGCGATGTCCTACTATCGGGAGGAGATCCCTTGATCCTTCCCAACGCCTGTTTGGAACGGATCCTGCGCAAGGTAAGAGAAATACCTCATGTTCAGGTAATTCGCATTGGAACACGTGTCCCGGTTGTAATGCCCCAGCGTATAACACCGGAACTGGCAAGAATGATTAAAAGGTATCATCCGGTATGGATTAACACCCACTTTAATCACCCACGGGAATTTACCCCGGATTCCATCAGAGCGTTGGCTAGACTGGCTGATGCCGGAATTCCCCTGGGCAACCAAACAGTTTTATTAAGGGGCATCAACGACTGTCCAATGATTATAAAAAAATTGGTGCATCTTCTGGTAAAAAGTCGTGTACGTCCCTATTATCTTTACCAATGTGATTTATCCCGCGGCATTGAACATTTCCGTACTCCCGTGGCTAAAGGGATAGAAATTATGGAATCCCTAATCGGCCACACGTCCGGCTTCTGCGTCCCCACTTATGTTGTGGATGCACCGGGTGGTGGAGGTAAAATCCCGGTGTTGCCTAATTACCAGTTATCCATGACTAATACAAAAACAGTATTACGAAATTACGAAGGTGTCATCTGCGTTTATGACGAGCCTAAAAACGCTGATTTTGTTTGTCCGCCGGCTTGCGCGATATGTAAGGACCACAATATAAGGCATGAATCTGTCGGCCTGGAAGAGCTTTTTGATCCCCAAAAACAAGTAATCAGTCTGGTACCGGAAGGGAACCTCCGTAAGGCTCGCTATACTGTGCGTGAAAGTAAGGCTCATGGCTATTAAAAGAGACCTTATTATGCCGGGTCAGGATTGCTGGGAAACTATTGCCGGAAAGGATTTTAATTGTCGCATTCTTTTATCACCGTTCAACCGCCGGCTTACTGTGGATACCTTTAATTTGTCTCGGGTTCGGGGTGCAGAAGAAATGATACAGGTTCTTACGGAAAAAGCCCGGACACAAGGTCTTGATAAAATATGGCTCAAGTCTATTCCTAAATGGGAAAAAAACTTTTTGGCAGCTGGTATGAAACTGGAAGCATCAATCCCCGGATTTTATAAAGGAAAGGAAAGGGCTGTGGTTTTGGCCAGGTTTTTAAGCAGCAGAAGAGAAACCCCTTCCAATAGTAAGGGCATCACACTTGTAAAAATAATTACTAATAATCGCACATCAGAAGCCACAAAAAGGGATCTGCCGGCTGAGGTAAGCCTAAAATGGGCACAGAAGGAACATTGCCCGCACCTGGCTGGATTATTCAGTAAGGTTTTTCCCACCTACCCTTTTCCTGTTTTTGACCCTAATTACATCAGGCAAACGATGAACAATGGTACCTGCTATATAACGGCATGGCATAATAATAAATTGGTGGCCGCATCTGCAATGGAGCTCAATCAGTTGGAAAAAAATGCGGAGATGACGGACTTTGCCACGCTTCCCATGTGGAGAGGACAGGGTTTGGCAAATTGTCTACTTGCCCAGATGGAATCCCGCTTGAAATATAAAGGCTATCGGTGTCTTTATACTATCGCCCGCAGTAGTTCCATAGGAATGAATAAGGTGTTTGCCGGGGCGGGATATGGCTTTAACGGGGTATTAATCAACAACTGCAACATCAGTGGGGATTTTGAGGATATGCATGTGTGGTCAAAAATACTGTGATATGCATGGTTATAATTGAAGCCCCGGCTTAACATTGCCGGGGCTTCAATTTGTGCTATTTCCTGAGGATCAGCGGGCAAAACCCTGTTTTGTGGTTATTTACCAGCCTGTCCATCATTATAGCCGGCACCATTATGGTCAAGAAAGCCGGCCCCGGCTTAACATTGCCGGGGCTTCAATTTGTCCTATTTCCTGAGGCTCAGCGGGCAAAACCCTGTTTTGTGGTCATTTACCAGCCTGTCCATCATTATAGCCGGCACCATTATGGTCAAGAAAGCCGGCCCCGGCTTAACATTGCCGGGGCTTCAATTTGTCCTATTTCCTGAGGCTCAGCGGGCAAAACCCTGTTTTGTGGTCATTTACCAGCCTGTCCATCATTATAGCCGGCACCATTATGGTCAAGAAAGCCGGCCCCGGGCCACATTATATTCATAGCTCTCCAGCCTGCTATTGTTACTGTTTCTAAGGTCAATAGCTACAATTCCAACATCAAAACCCTTATCCGTAAATATATCTGCAATGTCCTCACAAATATCCATGACATCCTCTCTTATGTAGCGATAATCCGAATCTCGCCAGTAACTGGATGCATTGTAATCCGCCCTCAGTATTATTGAGATTTCCTCATCGTTTTTATCATAAGTGATATCAGACACAGTAAAGTCGATACGGTTGACATCATAGCCGTTACCTTTAATGTCATATATAACATCGTCCACGTTTATGTTACTGCCCCGGTAGCTATCATCATAAAACGTTATTTTCAGTTCCCCGCTGCCGTCCTTACTAAACTTAACTAAAACATCATTGCTGTCAATATCCGTTATTTTACCGGTGACATTGGCACCCCGGGATAATTCATACTGGATATCTTCAACCAGGTCTTCAAGCCAATACTGGATGTCTCTATCAGCCAGTCTTTTCCACCTACTGGCAAAGTCATATAGATCCACCTTGATCTGGACACCGACGTTGTCTTTTTTGCCATCCAGCACAATATCATCGATATCTACAGTCCGCAATTTGCTGTAGTAGAACAGCAGGTCATCCTCAAGATCGCGGAAGTCCATTTCCTTTTCCCTATCCTGGTAGTCCTTCAATTGGGCTTTCAACCGGGCATTTTCCGCCTTTAGGGCCTCCAGTTCCGATGAGGAGCCGGACCCGGTTATCTGCACCGCATTGAGCCAGTCTACCCATTCCACGTTATACCCCAAAGCTTCTGCCGCCATCCGAATGGGCACATATGTCCTACCTTCTTCAGTGACAATAAATGGTTCCCCCATATCCGGCTCCTGGGTGACCATATCACCATTGGTCATCAGTATGATCCCCCGGTATGTAGCCTCAATCATCTTGGCACCGGTGGTACTATTTGCTACTGCAGCAAATGATAGCGTCAGGGCTGCTGTCAATAAAACAATAATAACCCTTTTTTTCATTCTCACCATCTCCTTCACAGCATTTTTTAGCTAATCAACCAGTATACAAAATCCTAGTTCTGGGCGCAAAACACCTCCCTGGTTATTAATAAAAAACAAATAATATCGGACAATTTACCAAATGTGGATCCAGACCCTATGTTTTTAGTATATATATTAAATTTTACCAGGACAAGCCTGCTTTCTTTTCAGAGTGTCTAATTTGAACAAAAACCAAAAATAAATCAACAATTTTCCAAAATCCTTTCATACTATATGACGCCCCGCTATTCAATCAGGTTCAAAGAGAATAAAAACATAAAGATTCTTGCCGGTACCGGCAAGAATCTTTTATTACCATAATTATATTTAACCTTCAACTTGCGCTGCCACCAGGCTTTTTGCGCCGTATTTTTCCCTGAGACGTGGTTTTTCAATTTTGCCTGTAGGATTGCGGGGCACCTGATCAAAAATCACCTTCCGCGGGCGCTTGTAACGGGGCAGTGCAGCGCAAAACGTATTTATTTCTTCTTCGCTGCAATTGTAACCCGGCTTTAGCTCTATAATTGCCGCTGCTATTTCACCCACACGTTCATCCAACAACCCAATGACTGCCGCATCCTTTACAGCATCATGCTCACGCAAAAAGTCTTCTATCTGCACCGGGTATATATTCTCTCCGCCACTGATAATCACATCTTTCTTCCGGTCTACCAAATAAATAAAACCGTTTTCATCCATGCGGGCCATATCCCCGGTAAACAACCATTGATCTTTAATCACTGCTGCTGTTGCCTCCGGATCATTGTAGTAGCATTTCATGACGCCCGGTCCCTTAACAGCCAGCTCACCCACCTGGCCCTGGTCTACCAGTTGCCCATTACCATTGACAATTTTGGTTTCCCAATTATAACCCGGAATGCCGATAGCACCAACCTTGTGAATATTCTCTATCCCCAGATGGACACACCCGGGACCAATGGATTCACTGAGGCCGTAGTTCGTATCATAAAGATGGTTGGGGAAATATTTTTTCCAGCGATGAATCAAACTGGGCGGTACCGGCTGGGCACCGATATGCATCAGCCGCCACTGGGAAAGCTGATAATCCTCCAGCCGCACATCTCCTCTTTCGATGGCATCGAGGATATCCTGGGCCCAGGGAACCAGCAACCAGACAATAGTGATCTTTTCTTCCGAGACTGTTTTAAGGATCCACTCCGGCCTCACCCCGCGCAGCAACACTGCTTTACTCGCCGATAGCAAGCTGCCGAACCAGTGCATTTTAGCACCAGTGTGGTAAAGCGGCGGAATACACAAGAAATTATCTTCTCGCCTCTGGCCATGATGTTCCTTTTCCGTATGGCAAGCCGACATCAAACTGCCGTGTGTATGCAAAATTGCCTTGGGAAAGCCGGTAGTCCCCGAGGAAAAATATACTGCCGCGTCATCCTCGTCAGATAGTCTTATCTGGGGTGCTTCAGAGCTACAATTGGCTGTAATCCGATCGTAACTTTCGGCAAAGGAGGGTCGGTTTTCACCAGCAAACAACAGTATCCTAATATTGGGGATCTGATCATAAATGGCTTCAATTCTACCAATAAATTCAGGCCCGAAAATCAAGGCGGTGGTATCAGATAAATCCAGGCAATATTTTATTTCCTCGGCCGTATAGCGATAATTTAACGGCACTGCCAGCGCACCGGTTTTTAGGATGCCAAAATAAATTGGCAGCCACTCCAGGCAGTTCATTAAAAGGATGGCTACCTTGTCCCCCTTTTTGACCCCCCTTTTGAGCAGCAGGTTGGCCAGCCGGTTCGCTTTTTCATCAAAAACCTGCCAGGTCATGTCCCTGCGATATTCACCAGCAGGGTTGTTTTCAATTAGTTCATACTCCATCCAAGTGACATTATGCCTCTCCTGAAGATCCATGTTGATTTCTGTCAGACATAGTTCAGAACCATACAACTTGGCATTGCGCGATAAAATTTCCGTAATCGGCATTTTTTCTCCTCCCGTTCTACCATCATAAAAATTCTTAATAAAACATTGCCAATACCACTAAATTATAAATCCATACAAGCAGTTAATCAACTGCCGGGCGCTTATTCACCTTATCAGCATACACTAGATGAGATGAAATATCTATATCTGATCAGCTATTAGCAATTAACAAAAACAACCCGCAGGATTTGCACCTACGGGTTGAGTTATATTTGCATAAATGTTTGTACATATAGCCCATTACCTTTGTACAAACATATTGTTCTCTGGCGGAGAGACAGGGATTCGAACCCTGGAGACCGCTCATCACAGCCTACTCGATTTCGAGTCGAGCGCCTTCGTCCAACTCGGCCATCTCTCCAATTATTTTCTTTTTTCTAAGTTCCCGGAAAAACCTTTGCAAAATACTGCGGCATTCATCTTCCAATACCCCGGCAATCACCTGAACCTGATGGTTAAAGCGAGGTTGCCTGACCACGTCGATCACTGAATCTATGGCACCGGCTTTTGGATCAGCGGCCCCATAAACCAGTGTTGTGACCCTAAACTGTACCAGTGCCCCGGCACACATAGGACATGGTTCCAGGGTTGAGTACAGGATCCCGCCGTTCAGCCGCCAGTCTCCCAAATACCCGGCAGCCTCCCTCAGGGCCAGCAATTCAGCATGAGCGGAACTATCCTTTAAGGTCTCACGTAAATTGTGCCCTCGTCCGATTATTTTCCCGTCCAGCACCATCACGGCGCCGACAGGCACCTCGTCCAGGGTGTATGCCTTTTCAGCCTCCACCAGGGCTTCACGCATATATTTGGCATGATCCACAGGGCCTACCCCTTCAGAAATAACTTAGCACCTGGTTTTTAGCATATTTTAGTAACTATGCTAGGCGCATTCTTAAACTAGTATACCGCCTCAAGGTGTGTCAAGCAAGATCTAGCCGGGGCTATAACCCCGCCGGACCCAAGGTTCCATGTTTTTCCTTAAGAAATATTTTTATTTTGCACACACTATATGGAGTCAATAAAATATATTTCCCGGTGGAGGTTTCTTACATGAAAAAACAAATAAGTCTAGCCCCAAGGAACCCACATTGGCACCTGGGATCAAAGGTGTATTAGAAAAAAGTGCCGGCAAAAAAGAAAAGGGGAAAGGGAATTTTACCCGGGTAACCACCTTGTCATACGATGAGGTTCATCCCAGTTAGATCGGCACTATTCATGAGAGCAGGAACAGCCTTTGGTAACGGTACCATCTCCCGCTTCCTCGATTTCCCACATATCAACGGGTTTAACAAATTTAATAGTTACCAGTTCCTGCTGTTCACCCTCTTTTCCTGCAAAAACCAATTCATAAATGCCTGGAAACACTGCTAGATCCCGGCAGGCGTCCAGGGAAACAGCGGCTGTTTGGGGCTCTGTTTCACGAAAAAAGTTCTCATTAAATAAGGCATAATGCTTATAATATGATATCAACCTGGACTGAACACAACCATTATTGTCACAAATATCTTCTGCCTTTAGAACCAAACATTTAGCCAAATATATCCCTCCTCTGCTAAAACAGTTTGAAATACCGGCCGGGCGTCCTGACCATGCTTACCCGCGCATTTTTTTACACGCCTACATTATAAGGGATCATCCATTCACCTATCAACCCATTCATATTGCTCCGAACCCTTATTTAAATACATAATTTTTTGTATAAAAAAAACAGGCTGCTCAAAACCTTGTGAAGCCTGTCGTTTTTCTGGCGCGCCCGGGAAGACTCGAACTCCCGACACGCGGTTTAGGAAACCGCTGCTCTATCCACCTGAGCTACGGGCGCCTGTTGACAAATCTTAATTTGGGACACGTTATAGTATAGCGGAGTTGAGAAACCTTTGTCAAGGACAGAACCACATATAGATTGCTGTTGGTGCCAATTGGGAAATTTTCTTGTCGAATTATGAAAAACAGTAGCGAATTTTGCAGGCTAAATATAACCAGATAAAGAATTGTATAGACAGACATCTAGGTTAAAAGGGAAGCATTTTTAGGACTGGGGAAAAACACAGGCCAATTAGCTATTGAGGAGGCAGAAAACAATGCTCATTATTGATCGTTTTGAGGGCCAATACGCCCTGATAGAAATGAAACGCAGAATCTTTCATATACCCAAAATTCTTCTTCCCAAAAACGCCAGGGAAGGGGACGTCATAAACATACAAATAACTGTTGACAAGGAAGCCACCGAACAGCGAAAGCAATCTGTAAACGGTCTGGCTGATAAACTGTTTGAAAAATAATAGCCTAAACCTGCTTAAAAAACTGTCAGGTGCCCTTTTCCTTTTTGTTTTCCTAGTAGTAGCCGCCTACCACAGCAACCCCTTTGTTACAGAAGCGCCCCAATCATCTACTGAGCAGCCGTGGGGAAAACAACCGGGAAAGACGGTTATCCATTTCCTGGATGTGGGCCAGGGGGACAGCATCTTTGTAGAGCTGCCCGACGGTCGACATATGCTGATAGATGCTGGCACAAGAGCCATGGGCAAAAACATTGTTAATTATTTAGAAAAAGCAGGGGTAGAAAAAATAGATTTTCTTATCGCCACCCACCCCCATGAGGATCATATCGGCGGCCTTTCTACCGTATTACAGGGATATGAAATAGGTCAGATTTATATGCCCAAGGTCACGCACAATACTAAAACGTATGAAAACCTACTGCAATCTATCCAGGCTAAGAAACTAAAAATAAATAAAGCTATGGCGGGTACGAAAATTATTAATGCTGAAAACCTGTGCGTGGAGATAATAGCCCCTAATATGACAGTCTATGAAAATATCAATAATTATTCCGCAGTGATAAAACTTACCCACGGCAAAATTGGTTTCCTTTTAACAGGAGATGCTGAAGCCGGGTCTGAAAAGGAGATGCTGGAAAACGGCTTCAACCTTAAGGCAGATGTGCTGAAGGTTGGACATCATGGCAGCAACTCTTCTACTACACCAGCTTTCCTCGATGAGATTAGGCCTCAATACGCAGTCATTTCCAGTGGGGTAGACAACGATTACGGACACCCTCATATGGTAACTCTACAAAAACTTAGTGGGATTAAGATATTCAGGACCGACCTTAACGGGAATATTGTTTTTACAACAGACGGGGAGAATTTACAGGTTTCGACGGAAAGATAAAAAAGTTAAAGACTCCGGAAAATCCGGAGTCTTTATTTTCTGGCGCGCCTGGGAAGATTCGAACCCCCGACCTTCTGATCCGTAGTCAGACGCTCTATCCAGCTGAGCTACAGGCGCATTTTTGTGGCCTCGTCTCCGTGGCAGCTTACATTGTAACAAAATCATTCACACTCGTCAAGACACCGCCCGGTAGAAATCGTGCCCCGGAAAATTTGTTTACTTCTTATTATATCAAATCTTTGCCCTGGCCAGAAATATTATTTTTTATAGTTCCGCATTCCTACCTGCTTAATATAATATTTTAAAACCTTTTTTGGTAGGTGTTGACTTTGTCCCCAACTGGTCAGGTAGCTTTATCCGTAGTTATTCCCTGTAAAAATGAGGGCCAAAACCTCAAAATGACCCTGGACTCACTCTTTGCCGCGGCCCCCGTCAATAGGGTTGAATACATTATTGTAAATGATGGTTCAACTGACAACTGCTGTGATTTTATAAAGGAAAACAATAGGTATAGTGATGTAAAATTAATATCATCTTCAGGGCTAGGCGTTTCACGGGCCAGGAATCTGGGCGCCGCAGGCGCCGGAGGTAAATATCTGGTTTTTTGTGATGCACATATTACTGTCCCTGCAGGCTGGCAGGATGATCTGGTGGACATCTTTCGTCTTGCCGGGGTTGATGCAGTTTCTCCGGCCATTGGTGCACTGGATAAGCCAGATGCCACAGGTTACGGCCAGACCTGGAATGAGCGTCTTCAGGTGATCTGGTTGCCTCCACCGCCGCAGATGAAAGTCACACCCGTTCCCCTTCTTCCTGGTGGTTGCGTAGCGGTTCGTAGGGATGTTTTTCAGCAGGTGGCAGGGTTTGATGGCGGCTTTATCGCCTGGGGCCACGAAGACGTGGAATTTTCCCTGAGACTATGGCTTTTTGGATATAAATCGTTCATAGCACCACAGTTAAAAATCCTGCACCTCTTTCGCAAAAAACACCCCTACCCAGTAAAAATGGACCATTTCCTTCACAATATGCTGCGTCTGGCCTATTCTCATTTCAAAAATGAACGGATTGAGAAAATCCTGAAACTTATTGATGAAGTAGATAACGCCGAAAAAATAAACAGGAGTGTTTTAAAAGGCGGGGCCCTAAAACAACGCTCTAATTTCCTGGCCCGCCGTAAACATGACGACGATTGGTTTATGGGGAGATTTAACATTCCGTTTTAAATTAAGATCTGGTGCTAAATCGAGAGCCGGCAACCCGAGCCTCATGGGCCAAAAAGGTCCTTTCCCAATCATCAACATAAAACCCTGTTGCCCACTCCACCATAATAACGGTTTCTCCTCTCCCCAGCTCAATTTCACCGAGAGGCAAGCTTTCCAACTGATCACCACTTATAGCATAAATATATAGTTTATTTTTTGTTTCAATGATGGCTATATCCTTATTTGGAGAAGTAAAGGCATCCAGGGCATTTGGCACCCGATCCTTAATGCTTCTCCAACTGAGATGTAGTGTATCATAGAGCACCAAATTGCCAGGTGGTATGAAATTGATATTAAAATCCCTTACCCTGGGCTCCCCGCCGGCAGAATAGTTTAACCTGCCTAAAAGGTACCAGTGTCCTTTTTTGCGGGTTAGCCCCAGATTCTCTTCATCCAGGACTTCATCAACAGCAACACCCTCACCATGTAATGAACGAAGGGTTTGTTCTTTGGCATCTTGATAGGCCACCTGACCTCTGGCACCCAGCAGGTCCACAATTTTGATACTGGTTGGCGAAGACAACTTATCGACGGGCAATATCTTGAGACTTCCCGTGTCGGTGACAACGCTTTCTATCGCCACATAATCATTCCCGATATAATCTATGGCTATTGTTTTATTCTTCCCCGGCCTCTGCTGCCCTTCACCAGACACCTTTTGAGTTATTGGATCTTTCATTGCTACATTGTGGGCAACTATTTCCATCGGCTCATTATCTGGAACATCTTTTACCTGCAGTTCCCAAAAACCACTAATGCGTGGGAAAAAAATATTATTCCTCACCAACAACGGCCGAATCTTTTTATTATCTGCAGCAATCCAAAGAGTCTCATATCTATAACCATTACCCGATGGTATTTTAATGCCGATAAAGGCACCGGAGGCATCTCTATCACTTCCACTGTCCGCTTCCCCGGCATGTGTATACCCAGCCGGCAAAAGGCTGTCGGCAGCATCTGATATTTTTTCTAATAACAGCACCTTGTTTTGGATAAAAGCGATGACGGAGGTGTCATCTATTTTAATAAAATCACCAAGAAATTTTGCCCTGGAGAATATTGTTACCACATCAACTTCACTGTTCATGGACAAATAATTGTCAGGTGCAACATACCTGGTCATCAAATAGTCAGTTGAATTTACCCTTTTTATTTTATAAGAGGGGTTATTCCATATATAGCCCCCTAATAGAGCAAATTCCCTGGCAAATTGCGCAATAGAACCCTCTACCGTTAGATTTGTTTCATCGGGATGCTCTTCAGCAGAAATATTCCGTACTACCGCCCATTTTCCTTCTAATGGGCTTGTTTTATATACAGGGGGGACAATTTTCCCTGTGGCATTCCAGGAGGAACTGGTGCAACCGCTGAGCAAAAGAAGGGACAGCAATATTAATATGAGCTTATATCCCCTACCCATCCCCATTTTCCCCTTTGGGTAGGGTTACTACCACATCCGTTCTCTTATTCAACTCACTGCTAATTTCTATCTTCCCCCCCATCAGGCTCACAATTTCTTCACAAATACAAAGCCCAATGCCGTTTTTGGAACGCGAGCTCCTTCCTTTATAAAACTTTTCTTTAACCTTGGGCAGTTCATCGGCAGCTATCCCGCAACCGTTATCTGAAATGGTAAATTTAAAATCTTTTTCCCGGACCTCTGCCCTAAAATGGACATAACCTCCCGCCCGGTTAAAATTAAAGGCATTATCCAAAAGATTGATAAACAACTGTTTCAGCCTATCCACATCAGCAAAAATGCTAGGCATCTCCCGGGGGTAATCAACAACAAAATCAATATTTTCCCGCACCGCCCTTGGAATTAACTGTTTATGCAAATGCTCAACCAGGCTCACCAGGTTAACAACCTGTGGGTTTAGTTTAATTCGGCTGGAAATAAATTTAGAGAAATCCAACAGTTCTTCAACCATGTGGGCTAACCGCTCACTTTCCTTGGAAATAATGTTCAGACCGTCATTGAGGGTTTCCTTTTGCTGAAAGCTTTCATTTTGCAGGGTAATTGCCCAGCCCTTTATGGATGTTAATGGTGTGCGAAGTTCGTGGGACACAGATGAAATAAAGTCATTTTTTAACTGTTCCTTTTTCACAATTTCATCAGCCAAATAATTTAATGTATCGGAAAGTTTGCCGATTTCATCATCACGTGTTTTTCTGCTCTTTATTGCAAAGTTACCCCCTGCCATTCTAAGCGCTATGGCCGTGACTTCTTGCAAAGGGACAACAATGGTGTTAGCAAAAAAGGCGCTAATTGAACCAACGACAAAAATTACAAACAAACCGATAATAATAAAAATCTTCGTTGTTTTGGCAATATCTTGATCGACACCGTTCAAAGAAGCGATAAAGCGCAAGGCCCCTACGATTTGATGATCAGATACAAGGGGGTTGGCCACAGCCATCACCTTTTGTTCGTCCAGGTAGCCAATCCATACGCCGGCTTTTCCGGCTAGCGCTTCTTCAATATCCCTGCCCACCACCACCTGGGGAATCCTACCCTGGGAGTCCATAATAATATTACCGTCCCGGTTGACTATCTGTACCTCTGCATTGCTTTGATTCCAAAAAGCGTCAACATTATAAAGAACATTATCCTGTAGGGATGTATCCGAAAAATACTTTGTATACATCTCCGCACATATTTTTATCTGATTATTGAGGCTGCCTTCCAAACTGCTGTAATAGTTTTGTCGGACGATATAAATTAGAAGTGATTCCAAAATGGCCACCGTAAAAATAATAACAATCACAAAATTGGCTATTAACCTGCTCCTAATTCCTTTCCCTTTCATGGGACACTCCGATCTGAAACTGCCTGCAACCGGTACCCGGAACCCCATACTGTTTTTATATATTCAGGTGCGGAAGGATTGTCTTCAATTTTTTCCCGTAGTCTTCTAATATGTACATCCAGAGTTTTCGTATCCCCGAAATAGTTCTCTCCCCAAACAGCATTCAGTATTTCATTTCGTTTTAGTGCCCGACCCTGGTTCTCCAAAAATAATTTCAAAAGAGCAAATTCAGTTGGTGTTAATTCAATTTCTACACCCTTTTTTAAAAATTTATGGGCCACCAGGTCCAGACGTAGGCAACCACTTTGCAAGATCTTTCCTTTCACCTTAAAATAGGTCCGTCGCCTGAGCATGGCCTTGATTCGTGCTATTAGCTCAAAGGGGTTAAATGGTTTGACCAGATAATCATCTGCGCCCAGCTCAAGGCCCAGTATTTTGTCTGTGTCCTGCCCCTTTGCCGTTAACATGATCACAAATGTATCAGGCATTATTTCACGAGTTTGCCGGCAGACTTCATAGCCGCTAATCCCGGGCAGCATCAAGTCCAATACAACAACATCGGGCTGAAAACCTTTCAGCATAGAAAGAGCTTCCTCCCCGCTTCCCACCCCTTCTACCTCATACCCGGCCGCGCTAAGGTTAAGAATGATAAAACGTCTAATCGACTCCTCATCTTCGACAACTAGTATCCTATCTTTTATGTCAACCATCTAACTACCTCAAATCAAGGTTTAAATTATTGAGAAATGGCGCCTGTGAGTAGCGTGGTATAGGCTTCAATACCTTCCGGCCGGAGATGAACCCCATCGGGGTAAAAATACTCATCATGGCCGCTGCTGGCTGCATACCAATCCACCAGTTTTATTTGCGGATCAGCAGCAGCAACCTCAGCCAGGATCTGATTAACAACACCTTCCCATGGCTTTGGGACACGGGTATTAACCAGAACCACCTGTCTTTCAGGCCCAAGCAAATTTAATATATCCGCAAACTGGCCCTCAGTAATTGTCCCATTTGATCCCAGAGCGATGACAACAGTCTGGCCAAGAGCATCCTGTTCCCTAAGATTTTCTATTACTTGAGGCGCCTGAAACATTTGCCGGCCCAGTTCCGCATCAATTACAATATTGGGATAAATTTTCTTTAACTCGACTCCCACATTGATCATTACTGAATCGCCGATAGCCGTAACACATTTACCATTACATGGTGTCTCTTTGTCTATCTCCAGGCCCACCTGCTCATTAGTGGGCACCTTTCCATTTTCATCATGTTCATTTTCATTTATCACTTCAACGGTGTTGGGGTTTTCCCTGTTACCATTTTCTTCATTGCCCTGTGCTATCGTTTCTAAAGATACAGTTTGTTCTAGTTCATCGGCAACGGCAACCTTAACCTCCACGCTTGTTTGTTTTATGTGGCCGACCATCGTGCACCCGCACACCAGGAGAATCAGCACACTCAAAAACACTGATAAGGTACCCCTGGCAGAAACCGCCACTGATCCTTGCTGCCCCTTAAAATGGCATAAACGGCTGGGAAAAAATCTTTTCCAGTACCCATGCCGAATAGGCGCCTCAATGAAGTACCAGGAGAATATTGCCAGGGAAATGGTCAAGACTATTTGTCCCAGCGTCAACCGAATATCTACCCCATTGGTATTGACAGCAGGGCTGGTCAGGGCAATAACAGGATAATGCCAGAGATAGATGCCATAAGAACAAACCCCTAAAAAACGCAAGGGTTTGAAACCAAAAACACGGCCTAACCTGCTGGCCGGGTGGGCCAGCACGGCTACTACAACAGCAGCAGCGATAGAGAAGAGTAAAAGACCACCGTAATACAAGAATGACTGATAATGATTGCTCCGGCAAATCATCCATAATACAAGTAAAAGTGCGGCCCCACCGACGACATCCAGTCTTATCCGTCCTCCAGGGGTCAAATTTGCAGGCAGCCGACGACTGGGCCATATAAAGGCCAGTATGGCACCAATAAGCAAAGAAAAAGCGCGTGTGTCTGTACCGTAATAAACTCTGGTGGGATCCAGACCGGGTGTGTAAACAACAGCCATTGCCACAGCTGAGATCATAGCCAGTATTGCTATTAAACCCACCAACCGACCCCGCTGTGGAATAAAGCATAAACCCAGTCCCAACAATAAAGGCCAAACTAAATAAAACTGTTCCTCCACAGACAAGGACCACAAATGTATTAGAGGGTCAGGGGGTCCAAAGCTGGCAAAGTAAGAACCCTCTTGAAAAATTTGCCACCAGTTATTGGAATAAAATACTGCGGCCAGTACATCACCCCATAGGGTAGACAACTGCGCCGGATCAAACAAAAAAAACCAGACTATAACTGCTATCAGCATGGCGAATAGGGCAGGCAACAAGCGCCGGGCCCGCCCCAACCAAAAATCCTTTAAATTTATTATCCCTTTAGACTTCCATTGGGCTACCAGAATATCTGTAATTAGATAGCCTGATAGTACAAAAAAAAGGCATACTCCCAGAAGTCCCCCTTGAGCCCAGGATAGATCCTGATGATAGGCAATTACAGCTATTACTGCCAGGGCCCTGAGCCCATCCAATCCCGGCATATAACGTCTGGCATTTTGTGAACTACATTCGTGCTGCTTCATGGCCTAAACCTTTCATCCAGTGCCGTTTGTTTACTATTACATTTCGACACAATTTTAAAATATCATCTCATAACATCTTTTTACTAGTGGAATATGACCTTTTTCTACACAATACCAATTTTTTTGCCTGATTGCTTTACAGAAAACTTAAGAATTGTTACAAAAAAGTTATATTTGGTAAAAAAAAAGACCCAACCCGTTTTTTTCTCGGATTGAGTCGTTTTTTCTGGCGGAGAGTGAGGGATTCGAACCCTCGATACAGGTTTTGCCCGTATACTCGCTTAGCAGGCGAGCGCCTTCAACCTACTCGGCCAACTCTCCACTACTGGTATGCAAATTTTTTAATTTTATATTTCAAATTTTAGTAATCACAATGCGTTGGCGGAGGGGGTGGGATTCGAACCCACGGGACCCGTCAAGGACCAACGGTTTTCAAGACCGCCTCCTTCAACCGCTCGGACACCCCTCCAGCTTTGCCCGCCTACCGTCAAATGTCATCAGCCAGGTTTATATATAACGCATTATAAAGTCTAACATAGAACAAATACAGTGTCAATAAACCGATCAAAAACCATTCAAGCTGTTTTCCAGGTCAACTGATCTTGTCTAGCCCACCCATATATGGCCGCAACACCTCCGGTATAATTATCGTCCCGTCGGCCTCCTGGTAGTTTTCTATAATTGCGGCTACCGTCCGGCCAATAGCCAACCCGGAACCATTTAGGGTGTGAACCAGTTCAGCTTTGCCTTTATTATTTCTGTATCTGATGCCTGCCCGCCGGGCCTGAAAGTCACCAAAATTACTGCATGAAGAAATCTCCTTATAATCACTGTAACTGGGCAGCCATACCTCGAGATCATATGTTTTTGCTGCCGAGAAGCCCAGATCACCTGTACACAAAACCACAACCTGATAGGCTAGACCTAGAAGCTGGAGCACCTTTTCTGCATGCCCCGTAAGTTTTTCTAACTCATCGTATGCCTCACCTGGTTTGCAGAACTTGACCAATTCTACCTTATTAAACTGGTGTAGGCGGATTAAGCCCCTGGTATCACGACCGGCAGCACCT
This sequence comes from Candidatus Syntrophopropionicum ammoniitolerans, assembly GCA_013201395.1. Taxonomy (GTDB): domain Bacteria; phylum Bacillota; class Desulfotomaculia; order Desulfotomaculales; family Pelotomaculaceae; genus Syntrophopropionicum; species Syntrophopropionicum ammoniitolerans. Next base: position 4,749 of record JABMJD010000007.1, on the reverse strand, counting down.
GCTTCAGCCCTAAAACAGGCGCTATAAGCACAATGTGAAATGGGCAGTTTACCACCATCCAGTATCTCATTGCCATATAAATTGGTTACCGGTACCTCAGCTGTGGGTATAAGATAATATTCCGTTCCTTCTATTTTAAACATATCTTCAGCAAATTTGGGCAGCTGCCCGGTGCCAATCATGCTTTGGCGGTTAACCATAAAAGGCGGAAATATTTCTGTGTAACCATGTTCACCGGTGTGCAAATCCAACATAAAGCTAATTAGCGCCCGTTCAAGCCTGGCACCGAGTCCTTTATAAAAACAGAACCTCGTCCCGGTGACCTTGCCACCACGCTCAAAATCGAGTATATCTAGATTTTCTCCAATCTCCCAGTGAGGCCGGGGGGTAAAACCAAAATTCCTCTGCTTCCCCCACTTGCGCACAACCGTGTTATCAGCAGCATCCTTTCCTACAGGTACTGACTCATGCGGTATATTTGGAATATCCAGCAGGATTTCTTGTAACCTGCCTTCCACATTTTTGATTTCCTCATCTTTTTCCTTGATTGATCTGGAAAGATCACGCATTTCCATAACCATATCCGGCACATCTTTGCCGGCCTTCTTCAACCGCCCAATCTCCTCTGAAACAACATTGCGCCGATTTTTCATCTGCTCAACATTAAAAAGTTTTTCACGACGCTGTTCATCGAGCCGGATAAAATCCTTAAGCGAATATTTTATCCCGCGGCTGGTAAGGACATCCTGCACCTTCTGCGGGTTACCACGTACAAATTTCAAATCAAGCATTTAATCTGCCCCCATTGGAAGTTAACGATAACACGACCTACTTATTATACTACATAGATACATATTTGTAAAATATGGAATAGGGACACCCTACTCTGATGGAACCCCCATTGGAGCAGATTATCCCACCCCTTTTTTATATACTAACGATTTTGACACCCAGGACCCCATCAATTTCGGCAATCTCCGCCAGCGTATCATCAGGTACGAGACAGTCAACACTTAACAGCATCACGGCTTTCCCGCCAACTACCTTGCGCCCCACCTGCATCGATGAAATATTTATGTTATGGGTGCCGATAAGGTTACCCACCGGCCCAATAATCCGTGGCTTATCAATATGTGGCACATAAAGTATATGTCCTTCAGGGGCAGCGTCCACATGATATCCATTAATAGAAACGATACGGGGATCATGGCCACTGAAAATAGTACCTTCAACCGATATATCATCCTGGTCTGAGATTACCTGAACCGATATCAGATTGGCATAGTCCCCTTCTTTATCAGCTTGTTTCTGGACAACAGTGATACCTCTGTTTCTTGTCAAAAGCGGTGCGTTTACATAGTTAACCATTTCCTGTAGAATAATATCTAAAAACCCCTTTAGCAGGGCGGTGGTTATAGGGGCTACCTCCTGGTTGGCCAGATCACCGCTATAAGTAATTTCTATTTTATTCACCCGCCCGTTGATCAACTGGGAGGTAAACTTACCCATTTTTTCTGCCAGTGACAGATATGGTTTGACCACAGCCATAACCTTCGGACTGAGGGAAGGAATATTTACTGTGTTTTTAACAAAATCACCGCGCAAAGCCGATACTACCTCCTCGGCAACATCAACTGCCACACACAGCTGTGCTTCCTGGGTTGATGCACCTAGATGAGGTGTAGCTATAAAATTATCTAATTCAAAAAGAGAACTATCGGTGTTGGGCTCTTTTTCAAAAACATCCATGGCTGCCCCAGCTACCCGGCCGGACTTCATGGCATCATACAAGGCAGCTTCATCTATCACACCGCCACGGGCGCAGTTTACAATCCGCACCCCCGGCTTCATCATATCGAAAGCTTCCTTATTAAGCAAATTTTTAGATTCCTTGGTTAAAGGCAAGTGTACAGTGATAAAATCGGCAATTTTAAATAGTTCTTCTAAAGAAATCAGTTCGACACCCTGCATTTCTGCCTTTTCCTCTGTAATATAGGGGTCATAAGCCACAACCCGCATTTCCATACCTTGTGCTCTTTTAGTCACTGCTGAACCAATCCGTCCCAGACCAATTACACCAAGGACTTTATCCCTCAGTTCAACACCTTTATACGCTTTTTTATCCCATTTACCCTGGCGCAGGCTGGCATTGGCCTGGGGGATATTGCGGGCCAAGGACTGCATCATAGCCATGGTTAGTTCGGCCACTGCTATCGTATTACCCCCGGGCGCATTAACCACAAGAATTCCCCTGGCTGTAGCAGCAGCAACATCTATATTGTCTACACCTACCCCGGCGCGGCCAATTACCTTCATTTTTGTCGCATGTTCCAATACCTCGGCGGTTACCTTGGTGGCGCTACGTACTATCATCCCATCATAGTCACCAATTATCTTCACAAGTTCTTCTTCAGTCATTTTATTTCTGGTATCAGTTTCTATATCAGTTTCCCGCCGTAGGGCTTGCAGGCCTTTTTCTTCAACATTATCTAGAACAAGTACCTTCATCAGTATTACCTCCCTAAAAATACTTCTTGGGCTGCCTTCACGCCGGCTCCCAGCTCCAAAGAACAGCCGGCCTGCGCCAGGCCCATTTCAAGGGCACTAACTGCAATCATGATATCCATTTTGTCGCAAAATCCCATGTGAGCGATACGGAAAATTCTACCCTTGATTGGTCCTTGCCCCCCGGCAAAGGTCACTCCATAATTATCCTTAATAATCTTGCGTAATGCATCTGCACCAATATTTTCCGGGCCCCAAACACCGGTTAATACATTAGAGGCACAATGATCCGCCGCCAGGGGTTTCAACCCCAACGCCCTCACGGCTGCTCTGGTAGCCCGGGCCAAAAGAGCATGGCGCTCATAAACATTGTCCAAACCCTCGGCCAGCATCATGTCCAGTGATGTATTAAGTCCATAGAATAATGACACAGAGGGCGTATAGGCTGTATTCCATTTATCATAGGCCTTTTTGAAAGCTGGTAGACTAAAATAAAACCGAGGAGAGTTATTCTTATGCACAATTTGCCAGGCCTTTTCGCTAACACTGACCATGGAAAGTCCAGGTGGTAGCATTAATGCCTTCTGGGAAGCCGTGCAGAGCATGTCAACACCCCACTCATCTACCCTTATTTCTATGCCTCCCACACCACTGACGCCGTCTACCAGGAATAGCGCCGGGGTTTTTGCCACCAGGGCACCAATACCCTCAATATCATTACAAACACCGGTAGATGTTTCGTTTTGGGTAGCGAGAACAACCTTAATGTCTGGATTTTTTTTCAGTTCTTCCCTGACCACATCCAAGTCTACATCATTACCGTAGCCAAAATTCACTTCTATTACATCAGCGCCATAAGCCTTGGCAATTTTAGTAAAACGTTCACCAAAGTTACCCGTAATCAAGGCCAGAACCTTGTCCCCAGGGCTTATTGTATTAGCCACAGCCGTTTCCAAGGCGCCTGTACCTGTATTTGTGAATACAAAAAGGTCGTTTTGAGTCTGAAAAACCCTTTGTAGTTTTTTTACTATTTGTTCATACATATTAGCAAAATTTTCCGTCCGGTGACCGATGATCGGCATTGATATAGCTGCTGTTACCGCCGGAGGAATAGGCGTTGGGCCTGGTACCATTAAATATTGTTTGTCCTGCATTTTTTAAATATCCCCTTTCAACAAAATGAAGAATCTGCCTGGAATCAATTAAACCCCCCGTCTCTGTAAATTTTACAGGGACGAGAGGTTTATCTCCCGCGGTGCCACCCTTGTTGATCGGATACTATCCGGTCCTCTCGAGCATTTGATAACGGGAACAACCCGTGTCCGCCTACTGCTTTTTTCAGCGAACCCCCTCGGGGGAGCCTTTTCATCTCATCGAAATTACCGGTTCACAGCCACCACCGGCTCTCTGTAAATTCCGTTGAGCTACTTTACCCCTTCACCGGGTTAGTACAGTATGTCTAATCAAATATGTTTAAAATATTACTACACTCGACAATAATTTGCAAGAGCGAAATATATATACATACTATTTGAAATATTTATGATTTTGGCAAAATAAAATCATGCCTTTATACAGCTGGCCCACGATCAAGGGCCAATAATTACCAACCTCGGTCTTGCATTCTGCCCTCTGGGGCAATAGTTTGTATTTCTATTCCGGGCATAGCCTCACCCAGGTTCCTGGAAATCTCTGCAAGTATTTGCGGATCTCTATAGTTAGCTGTGGCTTTTACAATAGCCCTTGCTCTGGTAGTAGGATCCTGTGATTTAAATATGCCGGAACCAACAAAGATACCGTCACATCCAAGGCTCATCATTAAAGCTGCATCGGCAGGTGTAGCTATACCCCCCGCAGCAAAATTAAGCACCGGTAGGCGTCCTAACTCCGCTACCTCTAATAAGAGATCGTATGGAGCACCCATATCCTTGGCTACAGACATTAGCTCTTCCTTCGGCATATTCTGTATACGCCTAATTTCTCCCATTACCATTCTAATATGCCTTACAGCCTCAACTACGTTTCCGGTACCCGGCTCTCCTTTGGTCCTAATCATTGCCGCCCCTTCACCAATGCGCCTGAGAGCCTCGCCCAGGTTGCGGGCGCCACAAACAAAGGGAATTTTAAAGGAGCTTTTATCTATATGAAACTTTTCATCGGCAGGTGTAAGTACTTCACTCTCATCAATACAATCTACTTCCAGTGCCTCTAAAATACGGGCTTCAACGAAGTGACCGATGCGAG
>JABMJD010000079.1 GCA_013201395.1 Candidatus Syntrophopropionicum ammoniitolerans | reverse complement strand
TAATAAGACTCCTTCTGAAGACTTTTAAATCTTGCTTCAGCCACAATATCCTCAATTTCCTCACCGGCACGGCACATAACCAACCGAACCTTATCCGACAGCACCATGCCGTTTTCTATTAACACTAGCGCTAGCGAGCGAAGTCTTTGCCTGGCCACTGGCCAGAGCATACTAGTCAGCATTGCAGCACCAATGCCATAGAAGAAGCCCTTATACTGCTCTTTTCCCGGCAAATTATGCCTAGGGGGATTAGTAATGGAGCCGGCTCTACCTTCCCTGCCCCTAATCGCGGCCAGTTCCTTAAGCAGTTCCCTTCTAATGTCCTGCAAGATACGTTGCTGTCCTCTTGTATTCAAATCCATGTAGCCATGCCTGCCCCCGGTGCACGACACGGCCCTACCCCCTTTTCTATTAGTAATCCCTTTTAACAAAAGAGCCGCACAAGGTCCCTTGACCCCATCAAGTCTTTTTTCTAGGGCTGTATTTTCCTCCTTTTGGGCATAGTGTGGCCTACATTTCCTGAAATATGCAGCCTAGGATAATAAATAAATCCCTGGATAGCATTTCCCCACATTCATTTTTCCATGCTGTTAAAAACGCATAAAATAACGTAGCAGATGGCATAAATACAATAAATAGGGAGGGGGGTATTTAACTTGTTGGGCATTGCCGGACGTTCAGCAGTAGCCTTTCTTTGTGCTCTAACCCTACTGCGTCTCGCAGGACGTAAGTCTATCTCACAGCTAAATTTCCTTGATTTCCTTCTGGCCAACCTAACCGGCAATATACTTGGCAACTACGCTGTAGGCCCGGCCAAAGGAGCAAGGGTGTTTGTGGCCCCTGTTGTGTTCATTGCCTCGGGCATTCTCACGGAACTGTTGACACTGAAGAGCCGTCCATTGAGAAAAATCCTCGAGGGGCAACCTTTAATGGTGATCAGAAATGGGAAGATAATTAGGAAAAACATGGCCGGTACACGCTACGACCTGGCTGAGTTGCTAATGGCTTTGCGGAAAAAAAATATTTTTGATCTAGGAGAGGTTGAGTTTGCTATTCTGGAGCCTAATGGTAAGATCAGCGTGCAAAAAAAATCCCAGTATCGTCCGGTAACCCCAAAGGATTTCAAACTGTCTACAGGGTATGAAGGTCTTTCCTCTGTGTTAATCAGCGACGGAAAGGTACTGGAAAAAAACATGGAAGTGAATGGACTCACTCATGACTGGCTTATGAAAACACTTAACAACAAGGGGGTAAAAGACGTGGCCGAGGTTTTTCTAGCCAGCCTGGCTACGGATGGCTCCCTTTATGTAGACACGATGCCTAATAGCTGATATTTTCCCGGACAACAGGATGGATTAATGCCTGGCAGCTTCTCATAAGTCTCATTTAGGTGGTGAATTAGATGTGGAAATTGATGGGCAGATCCCTGGCCGCCTTCATTTTTGCTACAGTACTCCTGCGTATGGCAGGTAGAAAGTCACTTGCCCGACTGAATTATTTTGACTATATCATGGTTAATTTGATGGGCGGGGTTTTAGGCAACTATGTGGCCGGACAGGCTAAAGGACCGATGGTCCTGGCTGCACCTGCCTTTATTACAGCCGCAAGCGTTATCTCCGAAAAGGTGGCTGTGAAGAACAGGCAGGTTCGAAATGTCCTACAGGGGCAACCCCTGGTTGTAATACAAAACGGCAAGATCATTAGGAGCGCCATGGGCAAAGCAAGATACAACATGGGGGAACTCCTAATGGCACTGCGAGAAAAAGGAGTTTTTGATCCGTCCCAGGTGGAGTTTGCTGTACTGGAGATTGACGGTAGTCTTGGAGTGCAGAAAAAATCACAGTTAAGGCCGGCTACTCCCTGTGACTTTAAGATGGGGACCCAATATGAGGGGATTTCTTCTGTTCTGGTGAGCGATGGGGAGGTCTTGGAGCATAACCTGATCAAGAACCACCTTGATCACAAATGGCTCCATACTGAACTCAAAAATAACGGGGTCAAGGATTTATCAGAGGTATTTTTGGCTTCATTAGCAACGGATGGTTCCCTATATGTAGACATAAGGGCTGACAAAACCCGGTAAAAATAGAATTGAACATTGTGCTGTTGGGATATATAAAATAGACCGGCAGGCCAAACCTGAACAATTTTCGGAGGAAGATAAAATGAACCATGGCAACCTATCTGAGGTTAGAGAAAAAATGTCCCAAACCTTACACACGATAAAGGAGATTGTAGACTTAACCTTGCCCTACCTAAAAAGCCCCCAACGAAAAGATGTAATTGGCATGTGGGAAAATTTTCTAGGGGAACTAATCAGGTACATTAAAATAAAGGGCCGTGAAAACAGGTGTAACCTTTTTGCTAATATATCCTTTCATCGTGTCTGGAACAAATAAACTAGTGCAATAAAAAGGTAAAGGTAAGGGGATACCCGGCAAAGGCAGGTATCCCCGATTAATATATTTAGGTCATGCCCCCTGCTTTTGACTGATATCTGGTGATTTTTTAGCCTTTCTGGTGAAAAAACCCAAACCTCGATCGGCCATAACGCCAAGTCCCGACCAAACAAGTACCGGCAGCCACTGCTGCAAATTCAGGGGAGCAGTTCTAAGGATAGATCGGATAAAAGGTACATACATGGCGCCGACGAGTGAAGCGAGAATAACTCCGCTAC
>JABMJD010000031.1 GCA_013201395.1 Candidatus Syntrophopropionicum ammoniitolerans | reverse complement strand
AAAAACTCATCCAGGGGCCCCTGCAAGGTAGCAATGGCGCTGAAAAGGCTGCGGTAGTTCTGTTGTTCCAGGTAGTCTCCCGCTTTTTCCTGTACAGCCGCCAGCAGCCTGTACAGCTCCTTCTCTGCCGGATCAGCCAGCAAATCAGGGTTAACTCGCCGGACGGCGGCTTTTTTGGACAGGTTGTTGGCCCGGACAAAAGCTGTTAGCAAGTCGGCAAAATCTGCTTCCTGGCGAAATTCCGCCAGGGCTTTAGCCCGTAAAAGGGTATCGTTCAAATCATCATAACCGGCACTGAGCACCGCGTCTATGGTGTCGTAGGAAAAGTCCTGCTCATCCAGGATACCTCTAATCCTGTGTTTAAAAAATGCCGTCACTTCCTTTTTTACCTGATCAAGGGGGAGCTCCAGCTGCACTTTTCCCTGGTAGCTGTGGTAGCTGGTTTCAATCAGCTTTTCCAGGGATAGGGATGCTTTAGTATCCAGGATGATGTTGCTTACACCCAAAGCCTGTCGTCTCAAGGCATAGGGGTCCTGGGAACCAGTGGGCTGGATGCCGATAGCAAAACAGCCTACAATAGTGTCCATCTTGTCGGCTATGCTCAGTATTTTCCCAGCTACAGTCTGGGGTAACCTGTCACCTGCAAAACGAGGCAGGTAGTGTTCAAAAATGGCCTGGCCAACGGCCTGCTGTTCACCCCCACGCAGTGCATATTCCCGGCCCATATATCCCTGCAGTTCCGGAAATTCGTTAACCATATTAGTAACCAGATCGGCTTTGGTTAGGGCAGCGGCACGAAGGGCTGCTTCTTTTGCCTCTTCACCGGCGCCCAGTACACCCGCCAGGTAGGCGGCTATTTCGCCTACACGGACAGTTTTATCATAAACAGTGCCCAGTTTTTCCTGGAAAACCACTTTCCTTAACTCCGGCACCTTCTCTACAAGGGGTGTTTTCAAGTCTTCCTGATAAAAGAAGTCAGCATCCGCCAGCCTGGCCCTAAGCACCTTTTCATTCCCTGCCCTGATGATATCCAGGTGATCGGCGGCTCCATTTTTAACGGCAATAAATTTGGCCAGTAGTTGGCCTTTCTCATCCACCACAGGAAAATAACGTTGGTGTTCCCGCATAGAGGTTACCAGTACTTCTTTGGGCAGCTTCAAATAATCAGCATTAAATTCACCAATCAAGGCTGTGGGGTATTCCACCAGGTTAGTTATTTCGTTCAGCAAGTCTATGTCTTCTTCCACCGAACCGCCTGCCGCCTGGGCTATTTCACCCACTTGCCGCCAAATTTCTTTTTTGCGTTCCTGAACATCAACCAGGACATAGTTTTTCCTCATTGTTTCTACATAGCCCGCCGGCTGAGTAAGAATAATCGGCTTTTTGCTTAAAAAACGGTGACCGTATGTAGTTCTACCGGCCTGCAAACCGGTAAACTTAAACTCTACAACATCGGTACCTAAAAGAGAGACAATCCAGCGGATAGGCCTGGCAAAACGAAACTCCAATTCACCCCAGCGCATCGGTTTGGGAAAATGCAGCCTGCTAATCAAATCTGGGAATATTGTAGACAAAACCTTCCGGGCTGGTCGACCAGCCTCTCTTTTCACTGCAAATACATAATCCACATGGCCTACCGACTTTTGCACCAGGTCGGTCACCCTTACCCCCTGGCCGGCAGCAAAACCTTTTGCCGCTCTAGTGGGGACGCCATCCTTGTAAGCTACCTTGACCGCCGGGCCTTTGATCTCCTTTTCCAGAGGCGCCTGACTGACGGCCATTCCCTCTACCAGTAAGGTGATGCGGCGCGGGCTACCGTAGGTATGCAGGTTTTTATAATCCAGGCGCTGCTCCTTAAGGGCTGCCGCCGTCAATTTTTTTAGTTCAGCCAGGGCTGGATCGAGGAATCTGGCCGGCATTTCTTCCACACCTATTTCCAGCAAACAATCCTTGTGATCATCAACCATACTACTACGCCTCCTTCTTCTTTAGCAGCGGATAGCCCATCTCCTCACGCTGCTCTACATAGGCCTGGGCACACAGCCGGGCCATATGCCTGACCCGGGCGATGAAACCGGTGCGCTCAGTAACACTGATGGCACCACGGGCGTCCAGCAGGTTAAATGTATGGGAGCACTTGAGCACATAATCATAGGCCGGTAGGACAAAACCTTTGCTGATTATGGCTTGTGCTTCACCTTCGTATAAATCAAAAAGTTTGAATAGCATAGCAGTATCCGCTAATTCAAAATTATAATGAGAATGCTCTACCTCACCCTTGTGGTGAACATCTCCGTAAGTGATATCATTTACCCAGGTGATATCATAAACACTGTCTACTCCTTGTATATACATGGCTATTCTTTCCAGCCCATAGGTTATCTCTGCGCATACCGGGCGGCAGTCAATACCGCCGCATTGTTGAAAATAGGTAAACTGGGTTATTTCCATGCCATCCAGCCAAACCTCCCAGCCCAACCCCCAGGCACCAAGAGTGGGGGATTCCCAATTATCCTCTACAAAACGGATATCATGTTCATCCGGGTCAATGCCAATGGCCTTGAGGCTATCCAGGTAAATCTGTATTACATCATCAGGTGAAGGTTTTAATATCACCTGATATTGATAGTAGTGTTGCAACCTGTTGGGGTTCTCCCCGTAGCGCCCGTCTGTTGGGCGGCGTGAGGGTTCTACATAGCCCACCCGCCACGGCTCTGGGCCTAGGGCCCGCAAAAAGGTAGCTGGATTCATGGTGCCGGCACCTTTTTCCAGATCATAAGGCTGCTGGATAATACAGTTTTGTTGGGACCAAAAACTGTTCAAGGTCAGGATTAGTTCCTGAAAATTCATGTTTTTCCTCCTTATAACAGACTTTATACATTGACAAACCAATTCCTGCAGGGCACTACCCCTGGTGCCCGAATGGGGCGGGGGACAGGTAGCTTATTCCACATTGTCCCAAGAATTAAAAAACTCCCCTGCCCTGGTATTGTTACCAGGGACGGGAGTTTTTCCCGCGGTTCCACCCTGCTTGGCTTCTGCCTCCACTATCATAAAAATACCCGGTAGAGGGGGAAAGCCCACTTTGATTATGCGCAAGTTTTACCGACCAAATGGCCTCTTCAGTCCTATCGTTTAACAGTGTAATTTCCCCGGACATATCAGTCCTTGGACTTCCAGGCCAATTTGGTTTTCCTCTTGCAGCTCGGAGGCGCCTTCCGCCGGCATTGTTTACCCTTTTTCACCATCCCGGGCTCTCTAAAAAACAATTCCCCGACGAACCTTTCCTTCTTCATCGCTTTTCATTTTTTTTACTAATTTATCAAATTGGTAGTGTAATGTCAATGCCCAGGCCCCTGCTGCTAGGTATCTTGATTGGTGCCAGAGGAATTATCATCATTATCCTCTGTATCATTATGCCGTTCAATTTCCAGTGTGTATTTTTGGGTCATGGCCGCAGCGGTACCCAGGGCTCCAATAAGGGCAATTTCACTACTGGCCAGCACCCCCAGAAGCCCCAACGCTCCCAGGGAAGCAGGCACCCGCAAAACCGTTTTGTCACCTTTTTTCACCTTAATCCGGTAACCCTGACCTTTATGTAATAGTTCTTTTAACTGGCCCCATATTTCCTGGCCCCTGTCATGGAACCTTTCCTCAGCATCAGCTTTTTCACCTTCAAGATTTATCAGGGCCTCTACCACGTTCCCCCCTGCTGCATCAAGAGCTTCCTTTGCTTCCTTATAGCTAATATCCAGCCTGCCGCGTAGAATGTCTATTTTATCCAATTCATTGTGCATATACATTCTCCTTTCCTGGTACTATTTACTCCCGGCAAGCTGGTTTTTATACATGGCTCCAAATATCTTCTATAAACTGATCTATGAAGGCAGCTGATTTTAGATCCCGTTCCAGGTAATATTTCAGGTACCTGGATAACAAGGTCCTAATCTGCCTCCTATAAGCAGGGCTAACCTTTAGCTGGTGCAACCTATCCTGGGGCAGGTTTAAAAGCGCCTTTAAGGTTCCCACAACCCCCTTATTAATGGGAAAGGCTTGCTGATCCCCCAGACCGCACACCTCACACAAAGTGCCACCACCACCAGCACTAAAAAACAGATCCCTGGTCAAGCCTTGCCCGCAACCGGCACAGATGTCCAGCACCGGACGGTAGCCCACCAGGCTGACAGCCTTGATTTCAAAGGAACGAGTTAATATTTCCGCTTCTCCGGATTCCAATAATCTCATTGTTTCCAAGATCAGTTGAAAAAGGGGTTCATTTTTTTCCCCCTCCAGCGTCAGAGCTAGGGTTAACTCGGCCAGATAGCTGGCATAGCTAATCATTGCCAGGCTTTGCCTCAAAAAAGGGAACATGGCAATACCTTCACACTGGCTAACGGAATCAAGTTCCCGGCCACGGCGAATTAAAAATTTGCTATAGGTAAACGGCTGCACAAACCCCCTTTTCCTACTGGAAGGTTTGCTCACCCCATGGGCGATCACCTTTATTCGGCCCAACCGCCGGGAAAAAAGTAACAGCAGTTTATCCCCCTTGCCGCATTCTACGGACCGCAATACAATGGCATCAACCTGATATAGCTTCATTACTATGGCTGTGTTGTCACTCCTTACCCCTATAGCCTAAACTCCACAGCTGCTCCTCTTTATTGCGCCAGCCCGGTTTAACCTTAACCCAAAGGCTGAGGTAAATTTTGGAGCCCAGCAAACTTTCTATCTCTTGGCGGGCCATTTCACCTATTTTTTTCAGCATCCGACCGCCTTTGCCAATGAGGATGCCTTTTTGTGATTCTCTTTCCGTGTAAATCACTGCACGGACAGCCACTATTTCGTTAGGGCGCTCTTCTAACTCTTCAATTATTACTGCCACCGAGTGGGGAATTTCCTGGCTTGTCAGCTGCAGCACCTTCTCCCGCACCAGCTCAGCCATAATGAAGGTCTCCGGCCTATCGGTAACAACATCATCAGGATAATATTTGGGCCCGGGGGGTAAATAGTTTTCCACCGTCTCCAGCAAGCTGGACAGGTTCTCCCCAGTGAGAGCTGAAACCGGTATGATTTCAGAAAAATTGTAGAGCTTACTGCATTGCTCCATCAGAGGCAAAAGTTCCTCCCGTTTCACCAGGTCAATCTTGTTGATAATCAGCAGGACTGGTGTTTTCAGGCCCTCAAACCTGTTCATAATAAATTTGTCGCCCGGCCCAGGCGGTTGCCCGGCCTCTACCAGGAACAAAACAGCATCAACGTCATGCAGGGTTCGCAGGGCCACCTGCACCAACTGTTCCCCCAGCCTGTGCTTGGGCTTATGAATACCGGGTGTATCTAAAAAAATAACCTGAGAATTTTCCCGGTTAAAAACAAATAATATCTTATTTCTGGTAGTTTGGGGCTTGTCGGACATGATCGCAACCTTTTTACCTGCAATTTTATTTAGCAGGCTGGACTTGCCCACGTTGGTTCTGCCGATGAGGGTGATAAAACCAGATTTAAAACTGTCTTTTTTTGACAAACCAGGCCACCTTTTCTTTCATATTTGGCAGGTTAGCAGCGTTGTCAGCTGCAGGTTAACCAGCCACAGAAAATATCTGCAGGGCTGACAAGAGCAGGCGACATCGCGCCCTAATTCAAAGAGCGAGTGAACCCGAGGACCTGCGAAGGCCTTGTTTAAGGCGCAAAGCGCCGAGTTGGGCCCGAGCCCAAGGGAGAATGAGCTCCCTCAATTATAAGGGGCGCGCGGAGCCGCGTTGTCAGGCCTGCAGATTTATCAAACGAGATACTTACCTTACCCCTCTAGTCCCAGCGTCTAATCTGCCAGTTTAAAAGCGTCCGGCAGCAGCTCAGCCAGAGACCTGACCACATATTCCCCATTTTTGTTAGCCATATAAATCTCAATATTGGGACTAAATTCCGCCAATACCTGGCGGCAAGCACCACAGGGCGAAATGAACTGGTCTATACCTGCCGTCAATGCAATGGCTGTAAAATCCCGCTCATTGCTGGCCACAGCCTTGAACAAAGCCACCCTTTCAGCGCAACAGGTGAGACCATATGAGGCGTTTTCAACATTGCAGCCGGTATAACAACGGTGCCCTTTGGTCAGGATTGCAGCGCCCACCTTAAAATTGGAATAGGGAGCATAAGCATTTTCCCGGGCCTCAGCAGCAGCCTTGATTAATCTTTCAACAGAAAAGTGCACAAAAATCACACCTCCAAGTGGAGTGGGGACACATCGGCCAATGTCCTGACCAGGGATAAAACTAGCAGGGCTGACAAAAGCAGGCGACATCGCGCCCTAATTCAAAGAGCGAGTGAACCCGAGGACCAGTGAGGGCCTTGTTTAAGGCGCAAAGCGCCTAGTTGGGCCCGAGCCCGAGGGAGAATGAGCTCCTTCAATTATAAGGGACGCGCGGAGCCGCGTGTTTGAGGATTGGCTTTGACCCCGAGAAATGTCCCCAAACTATGAAAATCTGTGGGACGAGGTACCTGTCCCCCGTGTCCCAGATTACCAGCCGGCTAAACGAAATACCACCATAGTAGAAAGTATACCCAGCAGCATACCGGCAGCAACCTCTAATGGCGTATGTACCCCCGCCTCCAGCCGGCTGTGGGCAACCAGCAAGGCGATCATCAGGGCCACAATAGCCACCAAAAGATTGCCTGTGAGCAGGGTAATGGCGGTCACCCCGGCAAAGGCAACAGCCGTATGCCCACTGGGGAAACCACCTTTAATATAGGTGCTTTTGCTGGTGAAGGCCTTTCCAATTCCCACCGCCAAAACAACAATAATCAAGGCCGTCAAGGTTACATCGAGCGGTGTTTCCTTTATTCGCGGCATCAGGGAAAGTGAATGACCCTCCAGCTTGGGTAGAATTATTATATAGGCCACCACCAGTGAATTCATTGCCGTCAACAACACCGCCCCGGCAGCCACGTTTTTTGCTATTCGGGCCAGGGGATGAAACTCCTGTGTATAAAGATCAACCACTGCTTCTACTGCTGTATTAAAAAGCTCGGCCATTACTACCAGGGTAATGGCAAAAAATATAATTAAAAATTCCCGGGAACTAATCCGCAGATAAATCGACAGGGCTAAAACCAGCAGAGCGGCGATCATGTGAATTTTCATGTTGCGCTGTGATTTAATGGCGTAGACGATACCAGCCACAGCATAATTAAAACTATTCAGCACCTTGCGCAGGCTCATTTGTTCCAAAACCCTTTCTTAACTAACCTGTGATCTATTAATTTGATAGTGCTTACTAGTTCTATGGGAAACTCAGGCTGCTGACAATCATCTCTTCCTGACGGCGCATTATTTCCCGCTCATTTTCCTTCTGATGATCATAGCCAAGCAGGTGCAAAACCCCATGTATAGTAAGGTAGGCCGCCTCGCGCAAAAAGCTGTGGCCCTGTTCCGCAGCCTGTCGTTCTACTGTCTCTAATGAAATGACCACATCACCAAGGATAATCATATCCTCCCCGCAGGCCACAGGTTCTCCCTCCATCATGGCAAAAGAGAGAACATCGGTTGGACTGTCCAGGCCCCGGTACTGATGGTTTAAACTTTGCATATAATCGTCATCTACAAAAACCAGGCTTACCTCAGCATTATCACCATATCCGGCAGTTTCTAACACCTTGCGGACGGTATCGCCCAAAAATCCGGCTGCAAAATCTTCAACAGCTATTTTTTCCTGAAAGTTGCTTACGAGAACCGCCATTTACCTTTCTCCTCTCTATTTCCTTGTTCATTTCCGGGTATTCAATCCGGCTATGAAAGACTCCCGTTAGAACCCGGAGAAAGGAGTTGGCTATAACATCCAGGTCCTTAAAGGTCAGATCGCATTCTTCTAGCTGACCGTCATTAAGCTTGTCCTTGATTATTGTACGCACCAATCCTTCAACCCGCCCCTGTGTCGGACTTTGCAATGAACGCACTGCCGCCTCTACCGCATCCGCCAGCATCACTATGGCCGCTGCCCTGCTTCTCGGCTTGGGCCCCTCGTACCTAAATTCTTCCTCAGTAACAGTCTCCGGCCGGTCACTTTCCAGGGCCTTATGGTAAAAATATGATACCAGACCAGTACCATGATGCTGTTCAATTATATCTATTATACCCTGGGGCAGCTTGTGTTCTTTGGCCATTTCTACCCCATCCTTCACATGGGAAGTGAGGATTAGCGTACTCAGTGAAGGAGTTAATTTATCATGGGGGTTCTCCGCCCCCATCTGATTTTCAATAAAGAAGTATGGTCTTTTGATTTTACCGATGTCATGATAATAGGCCCCCGCCCGCACCAGCAAGGAATCATCCCCGAGGGAGTCTGCAGCCGCTTCAGCCAGGTTACCTACAATGATACTGTGGTGGTAGGTTCCAGGGGCCTCTGTAAGCAGTTTTTTCAGTAGAATATTGTTGGGGTTTGATATCTCTAGAAGCCGCACCGGGGAAGTAATGCGAAATGTGTTTTCCAGGAACGGCAGCAGTCCATTGGTCAAAATGGAAGATAAAATGCCGTTGATCAGCCCCAGGGCCAGACTGGATGAAATGAGCAAGGCTAAAGGACTACCGTTTACCAGGCCCATGATAAATATAGCCACCACATTGGCCCCACTGGTAACAATCCCGGCCCGCATCAGGTCACTCCGCTGGCTTAGTTTGGAAATACTATAAACACCTGTGATGCCGCCGATAAATCCCACTACACCAAAACGCAGTTGATTACCGGTCATTACACCCAGCATCAAGCTTAATATGGCCACCACCAGCATGGCCAGCCTGGAATCAAGCAGCAAAGCAATGATCATCCCGGCTGCAGCAATGGGCACCATGTAGCCGAACTGGGCGCTGAACTCAGGCCATTGAGTAACATTAATGGCAATGATGGCCTTCCCTACCCCCATTACCACCAGTATAACCATTCCCAGTAGATACAGATGGCCGGCATGTTTATAAATGTCCCTGTTTTGTTGGTAGAGAAAAACCAGGGTAGAGGTCATCAACATACCTACCAGAAGAAAAATGCCCAGTATAGATGTCACCTGAGGCTTTTCCCTGATCAAACCCAGGGCCTGCAACTTGACCAGATGCTCTTCGGTGACTATTTCCGCTTCACCAATTAGTTTTTCCCCTTCCTTGACGGAGATCATCGCCGGCGGCACAGCAGCCATTGCCTCTTCCTGTTTTTTCTTGGTCATTTCATAATTAATAAAGGTATTAGGACGCAAAAACCGCCCTACTGCCCCGTTGGAGAAACGATCATAAGGTTTGGCCGGGCTCAAAACGCTAATCTGGTTATACAGGGCATTTTTCGCCTCTTCCAGATTGTCTTGAGTCACACCGTCCCCAGCCAGCATAACCCCCCCCACCAGATTGTTTAGGGAGTTTTCTACTGCTTCCGTATCATGGGGTTGACGCTGGGCCAATTCGCTAATATCCTCATCCGGCATGACAAAAGGCAGCACCGACTTCAGTTCGGAAATTTTAGCTTCCGTGTCCAAGCCGTCATCCCCCTGGATCTCACTAATCTTGCTGCAGAGATCCGAAATATCCGTTTGTACGGCCACAATCACCTGAGGGTCTTTGGCATATATTTTTTCAGCTTTTTCTGCAGCTATACGCCGCATTTCCGTAGTTTTTTCCTCATATTCAAAAACAAGATCTTTTTGTGCTTTGTATATTTTTGGAGAAACCTGGCCGACCACCAGGTCGACTCGCTCAGGCACAAAATCAAAAGCCATGATCAGGGTAAATAGCAACAAAAATAAAACTGCCGCACTGCCCCGCCGCACTTTGCGCTGTTTGACCAGAAAGGACAGGACGGCTGTTAGTTTATCTTTTAGCCGGCTAAAAACCCGCATGGTTTCACACCCCTAACATCATCGCCGTATAAAAACTATTGCATCTTCTCATAGGCTTTGATAATTTCTTCTACCAGCGGGTGCCTGACAATATCCTCACCGGTCATGGTATGGATACCCAGGCCCACCACGTTTTTCAAAACAGACAAGGCATTAACAAGCCCGGACACCTGCCCCCGGGGCAGGTCGATCTGGGTAATATCACCGGTAATAATAGCTTTCGAACCGAAACCCAGCCTGGTAAGAAACATCTTCATTTGTTCCGGGGTAGTGTTCTGTGCCTCGTCTAGAATAATAAAAGAATCCTCCAGTGTTCTGCCCCGCATATAAGCCAGGGGGGCAATTTCAATTATATTTTTTTCCAGATACCTTTGCGTGTTTTCCAAGCCTAGGATGTCATAAAGACTGTCATACAAGGGTCGTAAATAGGGATCTATTTTTTCCTGTAAATCACCCGGCAAAAAACCCAGCTTCTCTCCAGCCTCCACCGCCGGGCGAGTTAGTACCAGGCGGCTGACGTCCTTTTGCCGCATAGCTTTAATCGCCATTGCCACAGCCAGGTATGTTTTTCCCGTTCCAGCAGGGCCGATGGCGAAAACCACATCATTTTTTTTGATGGCGTTAACATATTTTTGTTGTCCCCTGGTTTTCAACCTTATTTGTTTACCACGTGGGGTGGTCATCACCACCTCTGCCAAACCCTCCAGGGAACCTTTGACCCCGCTTTGCACTGCCCGCAGCGCGTAACCGACCTCATGGGCCGTCAGGGGGTTCCCCGCCTGATAATATTTTTGTAACTGGTGCAGCACCTCGGCCGCCTGTTCCACCCGCTGCCGTTTACCGGTGATGATTAGTTTCTGGCCTCTAGCCACAAACCTGACGTCAAGGGCTTTTTCAATATGAGCCAGGTGCTCGTCATTTCTACCAAATATGGCGGCTGCAGCGCCGGTATCATCCAGTTCAACCCTTGCATCATAGTTTTCTGTTAATATAGGTCATGTACCTCCTTGCATTTGAACAGTAGTGAAACCCTAAAGCAGCTTTCTAGGGCTGAAAAGTCATTTCCATTCCTATATCTTCCACAGCTTCTATGACCACTCTGACCCTAACTAGTTTATCAGAGTCAGCCGTCTCCACCTCTTCCATCCAACGCTCCTCTATTCTGGCGTCGTCGGACATGTTTTCTTCGGCCATAGCCTGGGCTCGTTCCTCAGCCATCCTACGGGCTGCCGGCCGGCTACGCGTTTCCCTGTATTCAGCCAGTTCAAAATATTTAACAGTTATAAATTCGACAGGCAGGACAATATTCCTCCATTCCGGCACCTTGTTGATCAGAATCTTGCTCTCGTACATTTCAAACGGTTCACTTTGGTTTTGGTTACCAGATAGAATTATTTCCTTGTTATTGAATTTAATACTGATCCGGTTTTTTTGCCGACCGGTGGGCCGTTTGCCTGTTTCCACCAGATAGACTTCGCTGTAACCCTCATACCAGATTCTGGCCCGGGCAATACCCATAGCATGAACATAGCGCAAGGGTTTTATTTCTTCCTCCGGTTCACTGTCCTCTTCTTCCAGCTGCTGTGGATCCACCACAGGAAATATTTCCCCAGAAATGAGTACTTGTCCCACAGAAACAGTATCCCCTTCCTCCACTGTCTGGTGGCCGCTTAGTACCAACACCTCCTTAATTACCCCCGTTTTCTTGGCCACTATGTGAGCGGGCTGTTGGTCTCCATCCTCGGGCACGATCCTTTCGGCAACCTCGATAGTAACCTTGGTGCCTCGAATATAGACCCCCGACCAGGAGAGCAAAGGCAGCTGATCAATAATTTTTTCCTCCACAGCACCAGGCTTTATGTGCCATTTGAGAGTACCCCGGCGCAATCCCGCCTGCTCTGCCGCCTGCAAGATATGGGAGGAATCCAGTTTTTCATTTCCAGTGATTTCTATAACCCATACAAATGAGGTCAGGAAGAAAAGGGTCGCTAGACACAAAAAGGCCCCTAGCGTCAGAGCCTTTCTCCTGCGCAATACTGCCCAATAAAAAGGCAGGCCGACCCGCTGCCGGATACGAAACCGACAGCTTGTACGCCTGGCAATGTGGCGTAAAGCCTTAATATCCCGCAAAAAAACCTTGATTATTACAATCTCCTGGTTTAATTGTTCCACATCCCAGAGATAGATTCCTCTGCCGGCGGCCATGTTGACAAATCTCTCCGGAGCATTACCAATCACATGCAGCACCAGGTAACCCTGTAGGAAAGCCATTATTTTAAAAAAAAGCACATCGCTCACCCCTTTTTATTAGTAAGAAAAGCTGAGGGCAGTAATCTTTCCTTCTACACAAATTTCATCGGGTAACACATTGCGTAGCAGCAAGCCCTCCCCGGCAACAATCACTTCTCCCTCCCGTACACCAATCCGTACTCCAGATGTGCTGTACTCGATAATGCCGCGATGGTTTTCTATATATAGCTTCAGATCGCCAAACAAGGTTATTTTGGGTAAATCCAGTATTACATCTCCCGGCAATTCCAGAAAATCGGCAAACTGTTTTTTAACCTTTTCCCCGAAGTCTCGTAAAGCCATAAAAAATCCCCTCCTGCCAGAATAATATGCTGGTAGAGGGGCACAAATTACTATTATTTCCCATGTGGCTCGGGTATTGCTGGGGGCTTTCCCCTGATCCGGAGCCGTTTACAGGGGATAAAATGCATTTTAGGTTTTAAAAAATGCCCGACTTTTGCCGGGCATGATCCTTGCTAATTAATGATATTTACGCTTTCTCGCCGCTTCAGATTTTTTCTTCCTCCGCACGCTAGGTTTTTCGTAATGCTGGTGTTTTCTAGCCTCAGCCAGCACACCAGACCTTTGACAGGTACGCTTAAACCGCCGGAGGGCACTATCTAATGTTTCGTTCTTTCCGACCTTAACTTCCGCCACAATAATCCCTCCCTCCGCAAAAACCATAACACAAATCTATGTCTAAAATTAGCACCATAGGCAAACACTAAACATTATACAACAGCCCAAAGTTAGGAGTCAACAAAGTCCTTCCCGGCAGGGTGTTAACCACTACCTCCCTTGTCATCATCACCCAGTGCCCATCTGAGCATTAACACTAGCAGTTTGCCAACAAGTACCTTATGATGAAGTGGACTGTTTACTAGCCTGGAGGCCACTGGAGCTCCCTGCCGGCAAGTAGGTGGTAATGAAGATGGTTCACCACCTGTCCGCCATCCCATCCGCAGTTGCACACCAGGCGAAAACCTTTTTCAGCAAAGCCCATGTCCCGGGCGATGCGCACGGCTGCGGCATTGATCCGGCCTATTATTTCAAAACTATCCCCATTAAGTTCCAGCAATGAGGGATAATGTTTCTTTGGAATTATCAGAAGGTGGACAGGAGAAGCCGGTTTTAAATCTTTAAAAACTACTAAATGCTGATCCTCATATACAATATCAGCATCCATTTCCTTATTGGCAATTTTACAAAAGACACAACCTGACATATATTCCCACCTCCTTCTACCAATAATCATACTATTATTCTATTTATTCAACATATCCGCTATTAAATCCTTCATCTCGGCGGCCAATAATTCTGCCCTCTATTGTGGCCTCTTGCAATTTTTCCGCTTGCACGGACACAATTTGTCCCACCAGGATCCTTTGCCCGGAAAACATAACGTTAATATAGTTATCCGTGTGCCCTTCTAAAAGTCCATCCTCCCCCCGTGACACAGGCCTCTCCACCAACACCTTTAAGACTTTTCCCAGGTGGCAGGCAGCGAATTGGGTCGCCAATTTCCGGCCCAGCCCGATTAGTTTGCGGCTGCGTTTTTCCTTAAGCTGTGGGGCCACCTGCTGATCATAGCGGGCAGCAGGGGTCCCTTGGCGGGCAGAATACCGGAAGACGTGCAGACCAGTGAAACCTACTTTTTTAATTACATCATAGGTATGTTGAAAATACTCTTTACTTTCACCAGGAAACCCCACCATCACGTCGGTGGTTAGGCCCAGCCCGGGCATGTTTTCCCGCAGAGAATCCACCAGTTCCAGGTATTCCCCCGCCGTATATTTTCTACCCATGCGCCCCAGGATTTCATCGCTGCCGCTTTGCAGGGGCACATGGAGGTGGCGGCAAAAGTTATTGGCGCCGGACATCACCTGGATAAGTTCCGGGGTGATATCACGAGGCTCAATGGAACTGAGGCGCAGCCTGGCCAACCCCGGCAGCTCCAGTAACCTTTGGATCAGTCCGGCCAGTGTAATATCCTCCTCCAGCCCCCTACCGTAGGTGCCGGTGCGGATACCGGTCAAAACGATTTCTTTATAACCGGCGGTCACCAAATGCCGGGCGGCTTCAATTACCTTGTCCGGCTGCCTGCTGCGCAGGGGACCCCGGGCATAAGGCACGATGCAATAGGTACAGAAATTATTGCAACCATCCTGTATTTTCAGAAAAGCCCTGACCCGGTCCTGAACTGACTGCAGGGATAGCTCTTCAAACTGATCCTCACCTGTGTAGCCACTGACCACATTTACAGGGGAACTTTCACGCACCGCCTGATCTACAAGATCTACCAGGGAGGCCCGATCTCTGGTACCAATAATCAAATCTACACCAGGTATTTTCGTAATTTCATCCGGGGATATCTGGGCATAACAGCCCGTTACGGCAATATAGGCCTGGGGATTGGCCCGCACAGCACGGCGAATCAGCTGCCGTGACTTACGATCCCCCATATGGGTGACAGTACAGGTATTGATTATGTATACATCGGCCTCCGCAGAAAAACCCACAACCTGGTACCCCCGCTCTTGAAATAGCCAGGCCAGGGAGGAAGATTCATATTGATTAACCTTGCACCCCAGGGTGTATATGGCCACCCTTTTTTTTGTCACTATTTTCCCCTCCAAGATCACCCCAGCTGCTGAGGACCATTGTTAAAACAGCCATGCCGGCCGTTTCCGTGCGCAGTATACGCGGCCCCAGGGTAACCGCCTTTACACCACAAGTCTGGGCTTGTTCAACCTCCGGAGCAGCAAACCCCCCTTCAGGTCCAATCAAAACATATACTTCCTCGCCCGTATGGCTTTTGCGCAGTACATCTTTCAATAAAACGTGCCGTTCTTCTTCCCAGGGCATCAGCGCCACACATTGCCGGGGCAGACTTGCCAGCAGCCTGTTCAGACCCACTGCCTCGGTCACCTCCGGTACATCCGGGCGGCGGCACTGTTTGGCCGCCTCCATAGCGATCCGCTGCCAGCGCCCAATCTTCTTCTCCATCCGCCCGGCATCCAGTTTAACCACCGTACGCCGGCAAATAAGCGGTATGAACCGGCTCGCGCCAAGCTCAGTCCCCTTTTGAATGATCATATTCATTTTGTCGCCTTTGGTAATACCCTGAACCAGGGTTAGCTTGATCGGACAGGCGGGGACTGTTAGAAGTTCTTTTTTAATGCGGCAAAGAACCTCTTCCTTACCCGGGTTTTGTATTTCCGCTTCATAGGATCTGCCCTTACCATCAAGGACTACAACCGTACTGCCCCGGCCCAGGCGCAACACCCTGGTGATATGATTTACATCGGGTCCGGTAATGCGAATTAGCGGATCGTCAATGTAGGCCGGGTCAACGAAAAAGCGGCGGGCATTGATCCCCCTCATTTATCCTGTGCCCGACGGCTGGTTACCGTCTCTCCCCCGATACCCCAGTTATCCGGATCAATTTCCTCAATAACAACAACTGTTGTTTGCGGATTTTTGCCCAGTGTGTCCGCAAGAAGTTTGGTCACACCCTTAATTAGCAGTGCTTTCTGTTCCGGGGTGGCCCCTTCATTAGTAATTTTGATATTAACAAAAGGCATTTGTTCGTACCCTCCCCTTTACTTTTTCCAAGACTAACCTCTTTTATTGGCCACAATGGCCAGCCACAACCCGTCTGCCTGTTCTGCGCCTATAACCAGGTCAGCAGCAGCAAAAGCTGCTCGTACCATATCCGCCCTTTCCTGAACGATACCGGAAGCGATAAATATGCCGCCTGGTTTGATCATTGTCGCTACATGGGGCGTTAAATCAGCGATCACATCGGCAATGATGTTAGCCACAACCAAATCGGCCCCGTAGGGCAAAAGCTCCGCCGGGTTACCCTGCCGCACACTGACCACCGAATCGACATGATTTACGGCCACATTTTCCACCGCCACCTTACAAGCTACCGGATCTATGTCCACCGCCTGCACCCGGCCTGCCCCCAGCTTGGCCGCCGCTATAGCCAGTATGCCCGAACCGGTACCGATATCGTATACACAACTGCCTGGATGCACATATTTATCCAACAATTCCAAGCAGAGTGTTGTTGTAGCATGGGTACCACTGCCAAAAGCCATACCCGGATCCAGTTCGATGACCAGATCACCCGCCAACAGCCGGTAGTCTTCCCAGGAAGGTTTGATCACCAACCTTCTCCCCACATGCAGTGGTTTATAGTATTTTTTCCAGGCATGGGCCCAATCCTCTTCCTCCAGGAAACGGGTACTGATTTTCGGTGGCATTTGTAGCCCCAGCCGGCCGATAACCTTTTTTATTTCTGCCAGTTGGGTGGACCAGCCATCCCCTAAAGGTATGTAAGCCCTAACCAGAGCTGTACCCTCTGCTGTCTCCAGCTTGGGCACTGCCCATTCATCAGGGTGAATTTCACGTTCGTAGGCAGAAATAAGGGCGGGATCCTCAATAGCAACCCCGCCGGTACCCATTTCTATAAAAATTTCAGTAAGCGGCTCTGTTCCCTCTACCGGGACACATACCGTAATTTCCAACCATTTCAATAAATATATCCCTCAATCCCTCAACCCATAAAGGCATCCTTGACCCGCTTAAAAATGCTTTTGTCTGCATGGGGATTGATGTGTCCCCCACCTAATTTAGCAAACTCCTGCAGCAAAGCCTTTTGCTTATCAGTTAATTTTGTCGGGGTGGCAACCTTGATTAATACAAGCTGATCACCTCTGCCGAACCCGCTAACGTTGGGCATACCTTTACCCCTCATACGGAAAATCGTGCCTGTCTGGGTCCCTTCGGGCAATTTTAGTGTAGCGTTGCCTTCCAGGGTGGGCACCTCCAGCTCATCACCCAGGGCTGCCTGGACAAATGAAATAGGCACCTCACAGATTAAATCGTCGCCTTCCCGATTGAATATTTTGTGGGGTTTCACATGGATGTAGACATAGAGATCACCCCTGGGTCCCCCTCTGGTACCCACTTCACCTTCCTCGGACACGCGCAGGCGGGAACCGTTGTCCACCCCTGCCGGCACCTTTACATTTATGGTGCGCATGCGCCTATTCTGTCCGGTTCCCCGACAGGTGGGGCAGGGCTTTTCAATGATTTTTCCCTTGCCCTGGCAGCGGTCACAGGTACGTGACTGGACAATGCGTCCAAATGGTGTGTTCTGGGCATATTGAACCTGGCCAACGCCCCTACAGGCACTACATGTCACAGGCTTACTGCCTGGTGCGGCACCACTGCCCCCACATGTGCTGCAAGTCTCCGTACGGGCAATTTTGATCTCCCGTTCCAGACCAAAGGCGGCTTCATGCAGGGTTAATTCCAGCTCCGTCCTCAGATCCGCACCTTTTTCCGGCCCATGACTGTGCCGCCTACCGGCGCCGCCGAAAAACATATCAAAAATATCGCCGAACCCACCGAAATCGCCAAAACCTTCAAATCCGCCAAAACCTTGACCATCAGCCCCCGCATGCCCAAAGCGATCATAATTAGCCCTTTTTTCCGGATCGCTCAGAACCATATAGGCCTCACTGACTTCCTTAAATTTGGCTTCCGCATTGGGTTCATCGGGATTGGCGTCTGGGTGATACTTGCGCGCCAGCTTACGATAGGCTTTTTTTATCTCATCCGCAGAAGCGTTGCGGGATACGCCCAATAGTTCATAATAATCCTGCTTCGCCATCAGTACACCACCTTGTAAAAATAAACACAGCAAAGAGGAATTGTAATTCCCCCCAAAAAAATATTATCAGTACTCAACAATTCATTATTATACACTATCTTATAGGTGTGATACAAATAACCTATGTTATTTTGGACATATCCTAACTAACTTATCTACCTAAATGTACAATAACATCCCTTCAGGCCGGCTATTTCCCAGCCCATGGACCGTTTTAAAAGGTTTGCTGTCTGCTACTACCTACTTCTTTAGCTACCACTCCATATTTCTTGGTTCGTTTGCGCACCTGAGGTAGAGCGTGTCAAGAGGACCAAACCCCTTGACACGCTCTACTCTATTTATTCTCTTTATCTTCTTTGACCTCATAGTCGGCATCAACAACGTTATCTTTTTCTTCCTGCCCGGGGGCATCTGATCCCCCAGCGTCGGCTGCCTGATCCGCGCCAGCCTGCTCTCCTGTTTGCTGATACATAGCAGCAGTTAGTTCATAAAGGGGGCCGGTAAGCGCTTCCAGTTTAGTTTTGATCAAAGCCGTGTCGGCACCTTTTAAAGCCTCTTTTAGCTCATCTGCAGCAGTTTGCAATTTTTTTATAGCAGCCTCATCAGCCTTGTCCTTAAAGTCCTTGATCGTCTTTTCCGCCTGATAAACCATGCTATCGGCCTGGTTTCTGACCTCGACGCCTTCCTTGCGCTCTTTGTCCTCGCTGGCATGCTGTTCGGCTTCCTTGACCATCCGGTCGATATCCTGTTCTTCTAGTTTAGTCGTGGCCGTAATAGTCATACTCTGCTCTTGACCCGTACCCTTATCTTTAGCTGAAACATTAACAATGCCGTTAACATCAATGTCAAATTTCACTTCGATCTGGGGTACACCCCGAGGCGCCGGCGGTATCCCGGTCAGGGTAAACCGACCCAGGGTTTTGTTGTCCGCAGCCATCGCCCGCTCACCCTGGATGACATGTATTTCCACAGTAGACTGCCCATCTGCCGCTGTAGAAAAAACTTGTGATTTGGACGTGGGAATGGTCGTATTGCGCTCAATTAACTTGGTAAACACACCGCCCAGGGTTTCAATACCCAGGGACAGGGGAGTCACATCCAGCAGTAAAACATCCTTGACCTCTCCAGCCAGCACCCCCGCCTGGATAGCGGCGCCGATAGCCACACATTCATCAGGGTTAATACCTTTGTGGGATTCCTTACCCAAAAACTTGCGGATAGCTTCCTGCACAGCCGGCATCCGGGTGGCTCCACCCACCAGCAAAATTTTATCTATATTCTGGGGTTCCAGCCCAGAATCTGAGAGAGCCTGGCGGGCCGGGCCCATCGTTTTTTCCAGTAGATCGGCTGTCATTTCTTCAAATTTGGCCCGGGTCAGGTTAATATCCAGGTGTTTGGGCCCACTGGCGTCAGCAGAAATAAAAGGCAGGTTGACATTTGTTGTGGCCACACTGGAAAGCTCGATTTTGGCTTTTTCCGCTGCCTCTTTGAGGCGCTGCATCGCCATTTTGTCCTGGCGCAGGTCAATACCCGACTCTTTTTTGAATTCTGTGGCCAGGTAATCAATCACTCGCTGGTCAAAATCATCACCGCCCAAACGGTTGTTGCCACTGGTAGCTTTAACCTCAAAAACACCATCCCCCAGCTCCAGGATGGAAACGTCAAAGGTACCACCACCCAGGTCATAAACCATAATCGTCTGTTCGTCTCCCTTATCCAGACCATAGGCCAGGGCCGCTGCAGTGGGCTCGTTGATGATGCGCAGCACTTCCAGCCCGGCAATTTTGCCGGCGTCTTTGGTGGCCTGCCGCTGGGAATCGCTGAAATAGGCGGGCACAGTGATCACTGCTTTTTCCACTTTGGTACCCAAATAGGCTTCGGCGTCCACCTTCAATTTTTGCAACAGCGCCGCCGATATCTCCTGTGGTGTATAGTCCTTATCGTCAATGGTTTCCTTATAATCAGTGCCCATATGACGTTTTATGGAGCTAACAGTGCGATCCGGATTGCTCACCGACTGTCTTTTGGCCACTTGCCCGAGCACTCTTTCGCCGCTTTTAGAAAAGCCCACTACCGAGGGGGTAGTCCTCGCACCCTCAGCATTAGGGATAACAACTGCTTCGCCGCCTTCCATCACAGCCACACAGGAGTTGGTTGTACCCAGATCTATTCCTATAACTTTAGACATTGTAATAACCTCCCGTTATATAATAAATTTATTGCTACTATGACTTGACTACCTTAACCATAGAGGCACGGATTACCTTATCATTCAAAAAGTAACCCCGCCGGAATTCCTCAACAATGGTGTTGTCGGGATGTTCCGTTGACTCTGCCCGCTGTACGGCTTCATGCCTGGTGGGATCAAATTGTTCACCAACTGCCGGAATTCGGGCAAATCCTTCCCCAGCCAACACATCCAGCAGCTGTTTATGAATCATCTCCATTCCCGATTTAAAGGACTCGACAGTATTGCCTTCTGCCGACAAGGCCAGATCAAAATTATCTAGAAAAGGCAGCATAGCAGTGATTAACCGTTCGGAAGCATACTTATAAATTTCTTCCTTTTCCTGGCGCGTGCGTCGTCTAAAGTTATCATAGTCGGCCTGCAGCCTGATTAGACGATCATAATTTTCATCTGCTCTTTTTGTTTGTTC
>JABMJD010000078.1 GCA_013201395.1 Candidatus Syntrophopropionicum ammoniitolerans | reverse complement strand
ACTACCTGGAGCAGTTTCGGGGTACCGTTTTCCGCCAGACCATGTTTGCCGAGTTCGAGAAAATTACTCACGAAAAGGTGGAACAAGGCCAGGCCCTCACCCCGGCCTTGCTGCGGGAGGTTTACCGCGGGCTAAATGCAGATTACCACGGGCCGGAAATGATAATCGACGAAGATGTGGAATTCGAATGGGCCCGCATTCCTCATTTTTATGATGCCTTTTACGTTTATAAATATGCCACGGGTTTTTCTGCAGCCACAGCCATTACCCGCCGCATTCTGGCAGAAGATACGACTGCCCTGGAGCCTTACCTGGGCTTTTTGAAACAGGGTGGCAGCGACTATCCCTTGAACCTGCTAAAATCCGCCGGGGTAGACATGGCCTCCCCAGAGCCGGTGCAGGAGGGCCTGGATCTGTTTACCCAACTGCTGGATCAGATGGAGGAACTGGTTTAAAACTGGGATGGGGGGACAGGTACCTTGTCCCACAGTCTTTAAGGTATTCCTTTGGGGCCAGTTGGAAAGCTGAAAATAGAAGGCGGAAAGTGGGAACAGGAGGTGTGGCCACTGTATGAACCATTGTAGGTCGGGGATCAGACCCGAGGAACAAAGACAGCGGAATGGCGACACTTCCCCAGAATCAAAATGTATGCAAACCGCCAATAGTATGCTACCATATAAATAATTAGTTCTTAAGTCTTCCTGTTGGTGCCACCGGTGATTTAGTTGTTTTGCCAACCGGCTAGCTACCAATATGGGAATCCTCCCCCGTTGTGACTGCATGCAAGTGGCAACCTGAGGAGACAAAAAGGGGGAAAGGTAATGTCTGCCAAGGTTTTTATCACCAGGACGATAGTGGCCATAGTAGCCGTATTGAGCCTGGCGGTCCATATTTGGACTAGTTTTGCGCCTTTTGAGTGGCTGGGTCTTGTTTTTTATGCTGTTTGTTTTGTCATGTACGCAAAGGCCTTATTTTTCGCATTAACCAAGACCAAAAGGGTCACCGCGGATCTGCTGGTAGTAACGGTGATGATTGTTTCCCTGCTGGCGGGACAACCCTTGAGCGGCGCCCTGGTGGCCTGGTTTATCAGTATGGGCCTGGCTATCTCCTTTACCATTATTGAAAGAACCCGGCGCAAAATAAAAGCCCTGACAAAAGAACGGCGGCGTATTGTCCGGGTGGTGAGAAATAAAAAAATCATGGAACTGCCTGTAGAAGAGGTTTGTGCTGGGGATACTGCCATCGTTCCATCGGGAGAAATGATACCCGTTGATGGCGAAATTATAGAGGGGTCCTCATCAATTGACGAGTCTGTTATTACTGGTGAGCCCTTTCCAGTTTTCAAGAAAGTCGGCGATACGGTCACTTCAGGCTCGATTAGCCTCACCGAGCAGCTTCATGTGCGGGCGGCCAAAGCCGGCGACCGGGGTTTCCTCCAGGTAATGGCCAAAGAAATTGAAGAGCAGTTGAAGGTGAAGCCGCGTATTCACCGCACAGCAGACACCATTGTGCAGTTTTTCATCTCCGGTGTGGTGCTGTTTGCCATTGGCGTGTTTTTATTTACAGGCGGCTTAACCGGGGACGTTTACACCGGTCTGATGCGCATGGCCGCCGTTACTGCGGTAGCCTGCCCCTGCGCCTGGGCCCTGTCTGTCCCCACAGCTTTTGCCGCTTCTATCGGCGGGTTAAGCAGCCGGGGCATTTTGGTCAGCGGCGGCACCCCCCTGGAGGTTGTTGGCCGGGCAGCAACAGTGGTTCTTGATAAAACGGGTACGGTGACAATGGCTGAGCCTAAAGTAGTGAGTATTGAAGCCTTCAAAACATCTGCTGATGAGTTGCTGCAGATTGCCGCTTCAGTTGAATCCGGTTTCAACCATCCCATAGCCAATGCCATTGTTTCCTACGCTGCAGAAAAGGGTGTACGTCCCTTAAAAGCCACCGGATCCAGGTATCTATCGGGCCAGGGGATCACCTCCACTATCAACGGGCGCCAGGTGGTTTTGGGTGCCACGGAAACCCTGCAAGCATTGGGCGCAGAGGTACCCGAGGGGCTTGAACTAAAAGGGCGGGCTACTTGGGTAGGTATTGATGGGGAAATTGCCGGGGTTATTGTTATCCAGGATGAGCTGCGGGAATATGCCGGCGGTCTCGGCCGGGCCCTTCATGATCTGGGTATAAAAAAAGTGATCCTGGCCACTGGTGATAATGAGGAATCAGAGGCTCAGCGTGTGGCCCAACTAGTGGGGGCCGACGGGTACCACTGGGGTCTGCAGCCTGAAGATAAGGTTTCCATCGTAAAAGAGCTGGGTGAGGCCGGATTTACAGTCATGGTCGGTGATGGAATTAATGACGCAAAAGCCCTGGCCACAGCAGATGTAGGAATTTCCATCGGCCAGACAAAGGCTGACCTGGCCATCAAGTCTTCCGATATTATTATCCTGCGCAACGATGCCACCAGCTTGCTAACAGTTGTGCAAATGGGCAAGAAACTGATCCGGGTAATCAAGCAGAATTACGCCTGGGCCATCGGTTTTAACGTGGCCGGTATTGCCCTGGCCACCGGGGGAATTCTTACCCCCTGGCTGGCGGCACTATTCCACCATTTCAGCTCCGTACTGGTTGTACTCAACTCCGCACGCCTGGCCAGAGGTAAAGCCACCGGCAGCGAACAGCAGCATACCAGTCCGAGCTGGGATCAAGAAGCCGGTTTCCTGTCCCATTCATAATAATTATGACACAACAGCAAGACAAGGGACCCACCAGACTGTGTGAAAACCCCCGGATATACCGTGATGAACCCCTGAATATGGTATAA
>JABMJD010000030.1 GCA_013201395.1 Candidatus Syntrophopropionicum ammoniitolerans | reverse complement strand
CTGTCAATACCGGGAGTTTTGATGTGTTGACACCGCAGATCTCAACCTTGTTCACTAGCATGTATCTACTATCACCCCCGAAATATTTAACTATCTGCTACACTGACATTATTACCCCGGCAAAAGCTAATTATACATAGCGGCAAAAGGGGCAAAAAAAAACCCACCGGCTATTCCATGCGGTGGATTTCCTTTTTTAGTCTTTTTATTATTCTTTTTTCCAGTCGGGAAATATAGGACTGAGAAATGCCCAGCAGATCGGCTACCTCCTTTTGTGTTTTCTCTATCCCATTGTTGTATAGACCAAAGCGCAGCTCCATGATTTTGCGCTCCCGGTTGGAAAGTTTTTGCAAGGCCAGATGCAGAAGCTTTTTGTCCACCTGTTCCTCAATAATTTTATAAATAATATCACTTTCAGTGCCCAGGACATCTGACAAAAGCAGTTCATTTCCATCCCAATCAATATTAAGAGGTTCATCAAAGGAAACTTCTACCCGTGTTTTGTTGTTTCTTCTCAGATACATGAGAATTTCATTTTCAATACAACGGGAAGCATAGGTAGCCAATTTAATTTTTTTTGATGGATCAAAGGTATTGACTGCCTTGATCAGGCCGATGGCACCAATGGATACCAGGTCTTCAATACCAATTCCCGTGTTTTCAAATTTGCGGGCAATATATACTACCAGACGCAGGTTCCTTTCAATTAGCACACTCCGCACCGCACTGTCGCCGGATTCCAGCCTGGCAATGAGAAATAATTCTTCATCTGTACTAAGCGGCGGCGGTAAAGCCTCACTGCTGCCTACATAATAAACTCGGGGGCGGTAGCCAATCCAGATTAGGATACGCAGCAACGCCAGGCGGATAGACCACTTTATTTTCACAAATTGCTGCTGCTTCATTAATCTTCCTCCTGTTAATTTTTATCTGGGGCTAGGACAGCTCTGCCAGCAGTGCGGCGCCTAATAGGGCCTTGTAGCCGCCGGCGGGGTCCAGCTGTTCTTTGCATATAGCGATAACAACCTTCTCTATTTCCACCGGCTGGCCGGCTCGATCTATAAATACGGCATCGGGCCTAAAACCAATCATCAACCCGTTAATGTTGCCCAGAGACTGAAAGGGTACTGCACTATAGCGCGTGACATTGTGATGACCAGTAAGAGAGCCCAAAAATTCCCACACATCAGGTTTCCCATCCTTCTCTAGACATAACAGTAACTCCTCGGGCAGCAGGGGTTTTAAAGCAGTGTATTCTGCTATAATTATCGGCCGCCCGGTCAGGGGGTCCTTGAGGCTGTTGCCTGTGTCCAGCAGGGCCATCACATTAACTTCACTGTCGTTGTACCTGATGGTAATGTTCATCCTGTAGAGACGATCAAAACTCCCCTTTTTAATCAGGCCGGCCACACCTTTACCCGTGCCCCACAGGGCAGCCAGCCCCAAAAATATTCCCGGCCAAAAATGTTCGGCCACAACAGCGCTAATACCCCTGTAATCTATCACCCGCCCGGAATGGGTAAAAAATATTAGACCGAGAGTTAGGCCACCTAAAACAAAAGAAGTGAGATAAAAACAACCCAGACAGATGAAAAGGTTTTTTATATTCAGAGGGGCAAAGGCTGCTGCCGCAATAATCAGTGAGGCCACTATTTTAAACCAAAAAGTAAATAAAAAACTGTTACCCGGCAGAAACATAGCCAGAGAATAAAAGGCCCCCAGTACAGCCCCAACAGCAATGCGCCATTTGATGATTGGAATACGAGCAAGTTTGGCGGCAGCCCACAATATGGCGTAATTTATCACCAGGTTTCCAATAAAAACCTGATCAAGGAAAACAGTGTATGCCGCCATAATTACAGACTCCCCCGGGAAAAACTACAAAAAATCAATGATCCTTATGGCCATTATATTTCTGTGATTGGGCCATTATTACAAGTAGGTAAAATATTAACAGCACTGGCCCTATTATACAATGGCCAGGCCCGAGAATATGTCATCTCCTGCTGATAAAAGATTTTTTTATCCTGCAATTTGCAACAAAAAACCAGCCAGTTCGAGTGGGACGGGGGGACAGGTACCTTGTCCCAGTCTTTCTCTTTGAGGTATTTCTTTGGGGTCGGTTGGAAGGTGGAAAGCGGAAAGTGGAAAGCAGAAGGTTGGAAGGTCCAGGGAATGCCCCCGATCATAAGCCGGGGTTTCAGATCTGTGGGGCTAGGACAGGGGAACGGGGACACAGCCCTATCTGGGGCCGGGCTTTGCCGCCGGGTTATGTCCCCGAACATTAAATCTGCGGGGCTGACAAAAGCGAGCGACATTGAGCCCTCATTCAAAGAGCGATTGAACCCGAGGATTAGCGAGGGTACTGTTTGAGCCGCGAAGCGGCGAGTTGGCCCAAGCCCGAGGGTGAATGAGCTCGGACGATAATAAGGGGCGAGCGGAGCCGCGTTGTCAGCCCTGTGGATAAACAAGGTACTAGGATCGAGCTTTGTAGCCCCTTTCCCAGAAACTCGCATATGTATAAGTTACCCAAATAGGGGAACGGGGACACAGCCCTATCTGGGGCCGGGCTTTGGCGCCGGGTTATGTCCCCGAACATTAAATCTGCGGGGCTGACAAAAGCGAGCGACATTGAGCCCTCATTCAAAGAGCGATTGAACCCGAGGATTAGCGAGGGTACTGTTTGAGCCGCGAAGCGGCGAGTTGGCCCAAGCCCGAGGGTGAATGAGCTCGGACGATAATAAGGGGCGAGCGGAGCCGCGTTGTCAGCCCTGTGGATTAGACCCACAACCGGGGCCAGGGAAAAAAGGTACATATTTAGATAAAAAGACACCGGGACAAAGGAATGGGGACACGCCTCTGTTTTGGGATTAGCTTTGCCGCAGAGGTATGTCCCCAAGGTTTGAGAGGGGATATGTCCCCTTGGTGGGACAAGGTACCTGTCCCCGCGTCCCACTATGTCCCCGGATTTCACTAGGCAAAGCTGTGATTACGGATGAAGGCAGGGGCGTCCGTCCCTTTCAGGTAACCGGAGATAATGCCGCTGTTTTTCAGCACAAAGAACACCTGATAATCCGCTTCTGTATCCTCCCCATAATACTCCCGCAAACACCATTCCATCTGATCCGGATCCGTGATTTTCAAGACACCCGGCCGCTGCGCCAGACTTTCCGCGTCCATCATCCACTCTTTGGTCCGAGGAATCCGGGCTTCCTCCTCATCCGGGGCAGAAAACTTATCTATAAAGGCACAGGCCAGATCCAACTCCGGCATCAAGCGAGCCTGCTCATAGTTACCACTATCCTTGAGCCACTGTTCCAGATGGGTGTAAGACTTTTTCCAATCCTGGCAGAAAACACGATTCTTAACCCGGATTTCCACGCTGGCCCAGGATGGCCGGCCCCCAACTATTTCTTCATAGGTCTGATCATAGATATCAGCCTGCAAGGCGCTAAAGACCTGGGCAATCGCTTCCGGTTCAATTATGCGCAGTTTTTTATTGGTATAATGATGTCCGGAAATTTCAATAAAGTCCACCTCCGCCGGATTGATGTGAAATATGGCGTTATGCAGTTCCTTGTACTCCCGGGACTCGTAAATTGGTTTTAAATTACCCGCATACATTTCCGGGTCAATTCCATACTGTCGGTAGAGATGTTTGCCTCCAGGCAGTTCATAGGCCAGACAAATTTGCCGTACATACCTATTGCCAACGGATGAGGCAGTTTTTTTATTATCCTCCCGGTGGGCAATTATTTGCTGATGGAGGGCATAAATATGGGCAATGTTTTCTTGATCGGTAAAAACAGCTTTCCCCGGCCCTTCGGAATAGTAATAGACTGTCTCGCTATCCGGTGCGGCAGGCTGGTAAATAAAAGGATGAAAAGAAGAATCCATGTAGACGCTGGCTACTTCGCCAATTTCAGGCAGCCTTTTTTCGTAACCGGTCCAGTCAAAATGAAACAGGCCCAGCAGTAAAACCATCACCAGGGCATAGATACCGTAGCCCCTGATCTGGTGCCGCCGAAATACCTGCACAGACTTGTTCAGCAGTATTTCCATCAGGAAATAGGCCAGCAAAGAGCCAATAAAATAACCAAAATAGGTCCAGGCAACACTATCTTGCATAGCGTTAAAATAACTACCGATAAGCAACATAAAGCAAAAGGTGACCGCGTATTTGAAAATAGGCTGCAGTACAGTAAAACTAATGGCATTGCCGGCTGTTTCACTATTACGCAGGCGATAAAGACTTCTGCCCACAAAAAACAGCACAATACTGGCGCCCAGATAGGCTGCTATTTCTGCCGGTCGTAAATAGCTGCTGGAAATCCCAGTTAGCCTGATCAGAGGCGAGAGATTATCTATTTTGGATGCATAATAGTCCAGAGCAAAACCGTAGGTATACTGATTCAGGTTATGCAACAATAAATAGGACAGGCCGCTGGGCAAAAGTAACAGGACATAACTCAGGGCCCCCTGTAGAGCAGTCATGCCGGTAACCATACCCACCGCCGCCGTACTGATAAAAAACAACAAGTTAATTAGCAGACTATTTGATAACCAGTTGAGAATATTGGTAATATTTACGGTTTCAATCCCCAGACCGGCCACCAGCAGCCAGGAAACCAGCGCGGTGATGATCAGCGGTACAAACAAAAGGATTATTCCGACTGTAACATGGGTGCTGTAATGGGTGCCCCTGTTAACTGGTAAGGCATGGGCCATATCGGCAGACCGACTGTCCTGCAGATAGCGAAACAACAGCAGCCCGGCCACCACCGGCACGATGATAAAAATCATTATTTGTGTCGGGGGGTAGGGAGCAAACTGAAATATACGGATATAATCTGCTATATAATTTATTTGTTGGGCCTGTTCTCGGCTGTGCCACATCAGTATTTTTAGGGGCACACTGGCCAGGAGCAGCAGCAAGTAAGTGACACCAATCCAGGTAAACCGCTTCAGATCATTGCGCAAAATGCCCTGGTTAATAAAGGACGTTTTTAATTTCATAGCCTTTATCCCCCATTTCATAGATGAATATTTCCTCCAGGGTGAGCGGCAGGATATCCAAAACTGCCGGCTGGTAGGACCGGGCGCGGGTGATTATTTCCTCCGCCGCACCACGCACGATTAGAATTAATACACTGCCCCTCTTCTCCTGGTAGAGGGCCGGCATTTCCTGCAGCAGGGCCGGCGGTATATCGCCGCTGAAGGCCACCTGAATCTTATGTACATCGGCCTTTAAGTCGTCCAGATCCCTTTGCAGCAGCATTTCCCCCTGGTGCAATATACCGATGTAATCGCAGATGTCTTCCAGGTCACGCAGGTTGTGGGAAGAAATGATCACCGTCATTTCCCTAGTTGCCACATCCTGGATAATCAGATTCTTAACTTTTTTGCGCATGACCGGATCCAACCCGTCCAGGGGCTCGTCCAGGAGCATCACATCAGGCATCAGGGACAAACTGAGCCAGAAAGAGACCTGACGCTGCATCCCTTTAGACAAAGTGCGGATGCGCCGCCCGGTATCAATATCAAAAACGTTCCCCAGCTTTTCGAAACGGTCCTGATCCCAGCGGGAATAAAGACGGGAATAAAAAAGAGCCATATCCCGAATGGTAAAGTTGGGATAATGATACGGAGCGTCGGAAATAAAAACAGTGCGAGCCTTAATAGGCTGGTTTTCAAATATGGCCTGGGAATCTATCTGCAGATGGCCCCCATCGGGTTTGTAAATGCCGGCCAAAATTTTTAAAAGTGTCGTTTTGCCGGCTCCATTGGAACCCACCAGTCCATAAATTGAGCCCCGGCCCACGGATAGACTAACCTCCTTTAAGGCTTCCGTCTCCTGAAAACCCTTGCTGATATTCTCAATTTCAATCATGGTGCGGACCCCCTTTATCTGCTGATTTAGATAACTGCCTTTTGATCCGGGTGATAATTTCTTGCGGACGAACACCTAGATAAAGCATCTCGGTCACAATTTTCTCCAGCTCCTTTTCCAGGTCCTGCAACCGGATCACATTGATACCGGTCTCAGCAGGCTTTACAAAACTGCCCTTGCCGGGAACGGAATAGATGTAACCCCGGTTTTCCAATTCCCGATAGGCCTTCTGGATGGTGTTGGGGTTAATGGTCAACTCACCGGCCAGCACCCGTACCGCCGGTAATTGTTGGTCCGGTTTCAACACATTGTGGATGATCAGCTCTTTGACCTTTTCTGCCAGCTGCTCATATATAGGCGCACGGCTGCGCAAATCCAGCTCAAACATCAGCTACCTCCTTTCCGCATCAACTGTACTAACTGTATTATATGACCTAGTACACCTGGTGCATGCATATTATACAACCGTCGCCCCAGATTTGTAAATAGATTTTCTATTTTTAAATAAAAAAAGCTCTCTCCCGAGAGCTAACTAATATACTACCCAAGCTGTTCAACAAAAGAATAAATTTATTTTTCCACATGAATTAAAGGCTGATCGGATTCAATGATCTGGCCAATAAGCGCGCCGGCCACCCCTGCTTCCTGCAGTGAACTGACCATTTCTTCCGCTCGATCAGCGGAAACGGCAATCAGCAGCCCGCCGGAAGTTTGGGGATCAGCCAAAATGAGCCTGTCAATGTCTTTGATATCAGCATCCCAACGCAACCATTCGGCCAGAAATTCCAGGTTGCGGTAGGCCCCTCCCGGCGCCATGCCCAGTTCAGCCAGAGGACGAACCTGATCCAGTACAGGTATTTCCGGCAAAAACATCCGACCGCCGACCCCACTGGCCGCCAGCATCTCATAAAGGTGGCCAACCAACCCGAACCCGGTCACATCAGTACAAGCGGCAGCACCCAAATCAACCATCACCCTGGCCGCCCGATCATTTAGAGCAGTCATCAGATTTACGGCAGCATTACTAGCCGCGCTATCGGCCATTTTGCCCTTAATCGCCGTGTTGATGATACCCGTACCCAGAGGTTTGGTTAAAATCAAGGCGTCACCGGGTCGCGCCGTGGCATTGGTAATAATGTGATCAGGATGGGCAATACCCGTGACAGCCAGGCCGTATTTGGGTTCCTGATCCTCAATGCTGTGGCCGCCGACCACAATCGCCCCCGCCTCCTTAACTTTATCGGCCCCGCCTCTGAGGATTTCCACCAGGACGTCCAACGATAGCAACTTGACCGGAAAACCAATAATATTTAGAGCCAGCAGTGGTTTGGCACCCATAGCATAAATATCACTTAAGGCATTGGCGGCAGTAATCTGGCCAAAGGTATAGGGATCATCAACCACTGGTGTAAAATAATCAACTGTTTGCACCAAGGCAGTTTCATCATTTAGGCGATACACCGCCGCATCATCAGAGGTGGAGGAACCGACCAGAAGGTTTGGATCCTCCATTGAATCGTTCAAGTGACACAGCACCTGTGCCAGGTCCTTGGGACCTATTTTGGCCGCTCACCCTGCTGCCCGGGCCATAGCGGTAAGTTGACAGGTGGGCACATTAATGGAGCGGAAATCTTTATCCCGCTGCATGCCATCCCTCCTTCCGGGTGTATTTTTTTAAAATTTGCTTCTATCATTAGTATCAGTCGCTAATTATATACAAGGGGTTTATTTCATCGCCTGCGCAAAAAGGCCGGGATATCCAGGCTGTCAACATCAGCAAAGGGTTTAATCTCCAGCTCTGCTTTTGGTTTTTCTACCTTATGTACCCGACTTTCAAATCCGGTAGCAATTACCGTTACCCGGACATCGTCTTCCATGTTTTCATCAATGACGGCCCCAAAAATGATATTTGCCTCCGGATCGGCCGCTTGGAATATAATATCCGCTGCTTCATTTACCTCAAACAAGCCCAGAGATGTCCCACCGGTTATATTTAAAAGAACCCCTCTGGCCCCTTCGATGGAGGTTTCCAACAACGGGCTGGAAATGGCCCCCTTGGCCGCCTCTGCGGCCCTGCTGTCTCCCTTTGCTATCCCAATGCCCATGAGAGCCGAACCGGTATCACGCATGATCGTCTTCACGTCGGCAAAATCCAGGTTAATTAAACCAGGCACAGCAATCAGGTCGGATATGCCCTGGACACCCTGCCGCAGCACATCATCGGCAATACGGAAGGCCTCAACAATTGAGGTCTGTTTTTCTACGACCTGGAGCAGGCGATCGTTGGGAATGGTGATCAACGTATCCACCCGGGCCTTGAGCTCGGCTATGCCTGCCTCCGCCTGGCTAGCCCGCTTGCGTCCTTCAAAAGTAAAAGGTTTGGTTACTACCCC
This sequence comes from Candidatus Syntrophopropionicum ammoniitolerans, assembly GCA_013201395.1. Lineage (GTDB taxonomy): Bacteria > Bacillota > Desulfotomaculia > Desulfotomaculales > Pelotomaculaceae > Syntrophopropionicum > Syntrophopropionicum ammoniitolerans. Next base: position 13,484 of record JABMJD010000030.1, on the reverse strand, counting down.
CACTGTCAGTGCCCCTAGTTCTTTGGCCACCTCCGCCACAACGGGAGCTGCACCTGTACCGGTGCCGCCACCCATACCGGCGGTAACAAAGACCATATCTGAACCCTTCAAAGCCTGCAATATCTCATCACGGTTCTCTTCCGCCGCCTTTTGGCCAATCTCCGGGTTGCCCCCGGAACCCAGCCCCTTTGTTAGTTTGGCACCGACCTGGATTTTATTGTTGGATTGCGCCAGGTATAGTGCCTGGGCGTCGGTGTTAACGGCAATAAATTCTACCCCTTTAAGCCCGGAGTTAATCATCCGGTTTACCGCGTTATTGCCACCTCCCCCAACCCCGATAACCTTGATGTTGGCAAATTGATCAAGGTCGAGATCAAAATCAAGCATGTTTTGTCCCCCTCCGTCGTTTCTAAAAGAGAATTACCCCATTAAAATTAAAATTCATTATTTCCCGGATCTGTTAATATAGCTTTCTGCATGCCGGTCAACTAGTTACCGTTGACTGCTATAATATCTTATTTCCCCTAGAATTCCACATTAATGGCTATTTCCCTTTTTTGATCTGTTCAAAAGATAGCGACGAATTATAGCCAGGTTTTGGAATAACCTGACACCGAAGGCCACCACTGCAGCCAGGTACAGGTCAATACCCAGCCTGTCCCCAGCATAAGCCAGGCCAGCCGCCAGGAGGGCGTTACTAAACAAACCAGTGATAAAAATGGCATTGTCAAAATTATCTTCCATCGCAGCGCGGATGCCGCCAAACACCGAGTCCAGGGCAGCCAGAGCAGCAATGGAAAGAAATTTGGCGTAAGCCTGGGGTAACATCACGGGTACATTCAAGCCGATAATAATTCCTGTCGCCAGTCCGATGGCGCCCAACCATAAACCCAACCACATTTTAGGCTCACCCCTTCTGTACATGTTTGGCATAATCAAAACCCAGTCCACCGCTGTATGCCGGCACTGATACCTGCTCTAACTGCCGGACCTCCACCAGGACACCGTTGGCCGCCAGAATCTCTACCAGCCCATCTTTTATTTCCAGGCTGCTTTTTAGCTGGCCCGGGTTACCAATGGCCTTAATATTGTAAGGTGGTGAAATCTTCACCAGGTTTACATTAATATGGTTACCAGCCTGGCGCACCTCGCTGGTAGCCAAAATGCGCTGGCCGTTGATGGAAATAGCCTCCGCCCCGGCCCCCCGTAGATCATTTACCAACAGGAGCAGGTTTTCATCACGGATGTTATAAAATCCGGAACCATATTGGGCTGAGGAATCATTTTTGACCACAATTTCCACACCCGGCCCAGTCACTGCTATCAACCCGGCACGTAGCTGGATTTTGTCCAGCTCTTTTTCCATAGCCTCAGCGGCTGTTGTACGGCCCCGGCCCGCGTCCGCAATTTTCACAGCCAGATCATTGCTCTCTTCCTCCAACTGGGCAATATCCGTTTCCACTTTTAATTTTTCTACTGTCAGCTCATGGTATCTTTCCGTGGGTACACCACCACCATTGCTGCCATTGGAGCGGAATTGAAAGGAGAGCAACATGCCAAACATGAGGAAAACGGCCAGTATGGAAATGTATATTGATCTATTCAAATTCATTCCCTCCTTAACCGGCAGCCTGGGCGTATTCAAATTTGATCCCGCCGCTGTAGGCCGGTACCGTAACCTGGTTCATTTTTTTGACCCCCACCTGGATACCCCAGAACTGCAGGGTTTCCGCCACACCGCCCTTCATCTTAATGGCGCTTTCCAGGGTGTGAGGATCCCCGATGGCCGTGATAATATAGGGCGGGGCCAGGCGTTTATCCCTGTTCAAAACAATAGTCGGACCTGTACAACGCACCTCTGTATTAGCCAAAAGCCTCTGTTCATTCATGGAAATGGCTTCCGCTCCAGCTGCTTTTAGTTCGTTTAAAACGTGCAGGATATCTTCATCATGGAGGACATAAAGGTTGGGGTTTTCACCTGGTTTCAAGGTGACATTGCTGTCATTGAGGGTCACTTCCACACCGGGCCCAGTGAGTTCTGTGACTCCGGCCAGGATGCGGGCCTTGTCCAATCCTTCCTTTAATTCACCATCTCCCGGCCCGGCCGAAGCCCGGTCAAAATCAGTGCGTAAGGAATTAACCTGTTCCTGAAGCAAATCACGAACCTCTTTTAGCTGGGTTAATTGGGTAGCCAATACTTCCGTCCGTTCTACCTGTTCGGTTCTGTTAATTTCACTGGTAATTTTAAACTGGAGGGCGAGCATAATGCCTAAAAAGAGGCCCACAACGGCAAGGGTCCACTGCAAACCTTTCAATTAATCACCCACCTTAGCACAATTTTTATAATATACTACTGGTTGTCCGGCATATGACAAATCTATATAATTAATTTTGGCTCCCTGCCGGCGTAGTTCCAGCAGGACCTGTTGCAAAATCTGCCCTTTTTCCCGAATATTCTGGGGCAGGCCAAACCGGCATTGATAACCCTCAGTTGTATAAATCTTAATCTGACCATCTTCATCTACATGAATCTCCGTCAGGTTGGCAACGGATCCGGTGGGGAGTTCCTTGATTACATCAAGGGCAGACTGTAGTTTTTCACACGCCAAAACATTTCCGGGGGCGACCAGGTCAGCCTGCACACCTGTAATTACCGGCAATCCGGGGGTGCCGGCTCCGGCCCGAGCCAGGCATACACCCTCTTCATCTACCTTCATAAAACCTTCTTTTGCGGGCAAAAGGCCCAGGGGGACACGCTCCACAACTGTGATCACCACAGATGAAGGCAGGGATCTGGCTACCTGTGCTTCTTTAATCATCGGCAGCGCTTTTATATTAGACGTTAGATTAGCTGTTTTCAGTTTGAATATGTTTATTCCTAAATCAATGTCGGCTACAGCAAGTATTTTTTCTTCGTCTAAAAAATTATTGCCCCGCACCAAAACCTTGCGCACCTCAAAAATAGGGGAGTTGAGCAGGATAAATCCGGTCACCAGGACAATGATCAAAAAAACAATACTTTGCAACACATTCCACTTTTTCCGCCGCCTGCTACCTGAAAAGGGGCTGGACAATACCGATCACCCCATATAATTAGAAAATAGTTTGTCCCACAAACAATTATACCAACCACTCCTTGGTTGTCCATAAGAAAACGGTTTTTATTTACTTGCCAAACAAAGGAAGGTGCCAACTTGTCCCTTAAAGAGTTAAAAAAAGAGCCACTAGTCGTGAACTCTCACTATTCTTGCCCCCAGGGCATTATATTTTGTCTCTAATCGCTCATAGCCACGGTCGATATGGGATATATTTTCTAGAATGGTACCGTTTTCCGCCACCAATGACGCCAGCACCAGTGCTGCCCCGGCGCGCAGATCACTGGCCTCCAGGTGGGCTCCACTAAGCCTTTTAACACCTTTGACAATAGCCGACTGGCCTTCCACTTTTATGTCTGCGCCCATTCGTCTTAGTTCCCCGACATGTTTAAAGCGATTTTCAAAAACAGTTTCCGTAATGATGCTGGCACCCTCAGCCAGGCTAAGCAGGGCCATCATCTGGGGCTGCATGTCGGTGGGGAAACCAGGGTAGGGCATGGTCTTGATATCTACCGCCCTGATGGTATCTCCACCCTGCACCCGGACATAGTCTGCTCCGGTAATAATATCAACGCCGGCCTCACGCATTTTAGCCAATAAGGGTTCCATATGTTCCGGAATCACATTTGTCAGTGTCACTTCACCGCTGGTTATGGCAGCCGCTACCAGGTGTGTACCTGCTTCAATACGATCGGGTATAACCGTGTGTTCGGCGTCTTTCAAATAACCAGGCTCCACACCTTCGATCTTTACAGTGTCCGTGCCGGCTCCCTTTACCCGGGCCCCCATTTTGTTGAGAAAATTTTGCAGGTCTACTGTTTCCGGCTCTTTGGCCGCATTTCTAATAATAGTATGGCCCCGGGCCAATACAGCCGCCATCATCAGGTTTTCTGTCGCCCCCACACTTGGTAAATCTAGATGGATATCAGCTCCGGTTAGTTTTTCCGCCCGGGCCGATATGTAACCATATTTCTCCTTTATAACCACGCCCATGGCCTGCAGGCCTTTAAAATGAAGGTTCATCGGACGACTGCCAATTTGGCAGCCACCGGGATAGGATATCTTCACTCGACCGAACCGGCCGAGCATGGCGCCCAGAACAAGATTTGACGCCCGCATCCGCCTCATCAAGTCTTCGGATATTTCAACAGACTGGATGTTGGAGCTGTCTACGATAAGCGTGCTGCCCCGGCAAGTCACCCCGGCACCCAGATGGGTGAGCACATCTTTCATTACCAGCACATCTTTTAGTTTTGGTACTTCATGGATAATATTTTTTGAGGCATTTAAAATACAAGCTGCTAAAACCGGTAGGGTTGCATTTTTTGAACCACTGGCGCGTATTGTTCCCTTTAGGCGGTTGCCACCCACAATCAAAAACTTCTGCACACTGTCACCTCCGCCTATCAATAACCCACCACCTTTACCTCGGGTTTTAACTCAATGCCGAAACGTTCCAGTACCAACTCTCTGGTCTTCTCCACCAGCATCATAATGTCCCGAGCTGTGGCTGCACCTAGATTGATAATAAAATTTGCGTGTAAGGTAGAAATTTGCGCATCACCAATCCGAGTGCCTTTCAGGCCGGCTGCTTCAATTAAGCGTCCGGCAGTGTCCCCGGGAGGATTCTTAAAAATACTCCCGGCACAGGGGTAGTGCAAAGGCTGGGTTTTTTTCCTTCTCCGGTTGAAGGCATCCATTTCCTGTTTAATCCGGTCTTTATCCTTTTGAAAGCAGGAAAACAAAGCCTCCACAACAATGGAAGAATCCTTTTGCAGGGAACTGGTACGGTAGCCGAAATCTATTTCATCCTTTGTTTTTATAGAAAAATGCCCAGCCGGGCTTAATAACAAAATCTTTTTCAGCCGCGCCTGAATGGATACCCCATTGGCACCTGCATTCATCACCACGGCCCCACCAATGTTCCCGGGTATACCGCTGGAGAACTCGAACCCACCCAGCCCGGCATCCCTGGCTGCAGCGGCTACCCGGGACAGCCTCGCCCCTGATTCCGCGACAATCATATGCTCCTGCAGGGAAATACGATCCAACCCGCTGCCCACCTTCACCACCACCCCTCTGATTCCCTCATCGGGAACCAGGATATTGGTGCCGGCACCGATAATAGTCAGGGGAATCCCCCACTGATTAACATGGGCTACTACCAATCGCAGTTCCTCGCGGTTGGCGGGTTGCACAAAAACATCAGCCGGTCCCCCGATACGCCAACTGGTATGTTCTTTCATTGGTTCACCGGCACTCACCCGCCCCGGCAGTGCCCTCAGCATTTCCTGGTAAACAGTCGTGTCAGCCAACATTTTGACGCTCCTTTAGCCGATCAACAAGTTCTACACCCACGTTCCAGATATCACCGGCACCCAAAGTTAAAACCATATCTCCGGGACAAACTGTCTGGGCCAAGAAATTAACAATTTCTGTCTTTGTCGGCAGGTAAATAACTTCACGGCCGTCATGCTTTTTAATAGCAGATACAATTGTTTGGGCGGAAATTCCCTCTATTGGTCGTTCACCGGCGCTATACAAATCACTGACGATGACGATGTCTGCATCCTTGAATGCTTCACCGAAACGTTCACCCAGAATGGCCGTTCTCGTATAGCGATGGGGTTGGAATACGGCTGCTACGCGGCCGGTTTTCAACTGAACGGTGGCACCCAATGTGGCCTTTATTTCTGTCGGATGGTGGGCATAGTCGTCGAACACCTTGATGCCGTTGACCTCACCGGTCAGCTGGAATCTTCTGCCGGCCCCGCTAAAGTCTTTGAGCGCAGAAGCGATGGCCGGGAAGTCAACGCCGATATGTCTGGCTACGGCAACAACTGCCAGGGAGTTTAACAGGTTGTGGCGGCCATGTACCTTTAGCTGCAAAGTGCCTATGTATAAGCCGTGGTGATAAACATCCCCGGCACTAACATCACCGTTTAGCTGTACATTATGTAGTGTATAATCTGCCTTTGGGTGCTCCAACCCGTAGGTGATGCAGGGCCGGTCATAACCCTCCAACAATACCCTTACTCTAGGGTCGTCAAAACAGACCACCGCCAGCCCGTTCTCCGGCACTTTGGCCAGAAACTGGCGAAAGGCGGCTATAATGTTTTCCATGTTTTTATAATAATCCAGGTGATCATCCTCGATGTTGGTTATTATTTCAATAAAGGGATTTAGCTTTAAAAATGAACCGTCACTTTCATCTGCTTCTGCTACTATATACTCACCCTGGCCCAACTTGGCATTGCCACCTATTTCAGTCAATTCACCTCCAATGACTATCGTCGGTTGGACCTGGCCCCTCTCCAACACCAGAGCCAGCATGGATGAGGTAGTAGTTTTGCCATGAGCGCCGGCAACAGCAATCCCCTTCTGCCGGTCCATCAACCAGGCCAGCATTTCACCTCGGTGGACTACCGGCAACCCCCTGCTGTTTGCTTCCACTAGTTCTACGTTATCTGCAGGAATTGCCGTCGACGCCACCACCAGCCCAGCCCCTTCCAGGTTATCCCGGGAATGCCCTGTATAACATATTGCCCCTGATGCTGCCAGCCGGTCGGTTACTGCTGAAGGTTTTAGGTCCGAACCGGAAACCCGGTAACCCAAACCGAGCATAATGCTGGCGATACCATTCATTCCGGAGCCGCCAATACCTATAAAATGCACATGCCGCGTTTTTTGCACAAATCACATCTCCTCCAAATGAGTATATAAAGGTGTCAAACCAAGTAAACAGTTACTTATAGTAACGGCATCTGGAATTTTAGCCTAATCGTTTAAATTTATAGAATATACTATGCATACCCGTGAAGTGGTGTTACATCCCTGCGGTCCGGACATATCCGTAGCTTTTTTCAACGTCCGGCCAGCAGTTCGTCCACACAACCTATTATATCTGCCAGAGCACCTCGCCGACCAAGTTTTTTACTGGAAGCCGACATAGCCGTCATTCTTTCCCGGTCGGTAAGCAGTTCCTCAATTTTTTCACACAAAAACGGCCCGTTTAGCTGGGCGTCCAAGACCACCAGAGCAGCGCCTTCTTTTTCCAGGGCCCGGGCATTATACTCCTGGTGATTTTCAGCAGCATAGGGATAGGGCACCAATATTGCCGGTATGCCGCAGATGGTCAGCTCGGCCAAAGTGGCGGCACCGGCCCGGCAGATAACTAGGTCCGCCGCCAGGGCGTCCTGCATATTGTAGATGTACGGCATCACCTTAATATTTTCGACCCGGGTCAGATCCAGACCGGCAGCGGCGCAATCAGCCATAAATTCCTGGTGGCCGCTGGAACCGGTAGCATGGAGGATATTCAGGCGCGGATCACCGGCAAACTTCTGCAGCACCTCTACCATCGCTTTATTGATCGTTCGGGCACCGCGGCTGCCGCCAAAGGACAGCAACAGGAAAGGGCTGTGCTCAAAACCCAAGTTTTTCAAACTGGCAGTTCTGTCCACAGTAAGGATTTCCGGCCGCACCGGCAGTCCCGTTAGCTTCACCTTTTCCTGCTGGGGAAAATAGTCAACAGAAGCCGCAAAGGTAACAGCAATCCTACCGGCAAAACGAGCCAGAATTTTGTTGGTGATACCCGGTAGCGCATTCTGTTCGTGGATGATGGTGGGAATTCGCCGGCGGGCTGCCGCCAGTATTACCGGTCCACAAACATAGCCCCCCGTACCAATAACCGCATCCGGGCGCCAGGAGCGTATAATCTTACCGGCCTGGCGCAATCCCTGCCAGGCTTTCCATATGACCACCAAATTGCGCAGTGAAATTTTTCTTTCCAGCCCGGCCCCATCAATGCCCCGAAAACTAAATCCCGCCTGGGGCACAATTTCCGCCTCCATACCGTGGGAGGTTCCTACATAAAGGATTTTGGATTCCGGGTATTTTTCCTCCAGCCCCCTGGCTATGGCCAGGGCAGGATAAATGTGGCCGCCTGTCCCACCACCGGCTACTATGAACCGCACAAAACTCCCACTCCCTATTCGGCAAATAATCCTTGCCTGATAATAGACCCGATCAAACCTAATTATGCGTTTATTCCACTAAACTAGCTCAATTACCTTCTTACCGGGTCGTGGTAAATCTTGAGATATTTAGTAGTATTCCCACTGCAACCAGAGTAAACAAAAGAGATGTGCCGCCAAAACTGATAAAGGGCAGGGTAATCCCTGTAATTGGCAAGGATCCGGTGACCACTCCAATGTTGATAAAAGCCTGCACCCCCACCCAGGCGGTAATACCGGTAGCCAGCAGGCTGGCAAAAGGATCCGGGGAAGCAATAGCAATTTTTAGACCCCGCCAAATAAACAACAGGAAGAGCATAATTACCAGGGTGGCCCCAATAAAGCCCAGCTCCTCACCAATGATGGCAAAAATAAAGTCGGTATGGTTTTCCGGCAGGTATAGAAACTTCTGTTTGCTCTGGCCCAGACCCAGGCCAAACAAGCCCCCCGAACCAATGGCATATAAACCCTGGATGATGTGGAAACCAGTTTCCTGGGGGTCGGCCCAGGGGTCCAAAAAAGCCATCAACCTTTTAAGCCGGTATGGTTCCAGGGCAATCAGGGGAACCACCGCAGCAAGCCCGGCGGCAACAACCGTGATCAGGTGTGACGGGCGGGCACCGGCAGCGAAAACCATCACAATAACAATACCGGCCAGGGACAAGGCCGTACCCAGATCCGGCTGCAGTAAAATAAGCAAAGCAGCCAGGCCCATTACAATCATGTAGGGCAATACACCAGCGGTAAAACTCTTGATCCGCTCTCTGCTCCTGGATAGCCCGTAGGCCGTGAAAATTATAATACACAATTTCACCAGTTCGGCCGGGGCAAACTGAATGGGCCCAATACCGATCCACCTGGTAGCATCGTTAACCTCTACACCCACCCCGGGAATCAAAACCAGCACCAGCAATATAAAGGCTGCGGCCAAAATAGGGGTTATATACTGCCGCAAACGCTTGTAGTCAAAATTAATCATATAGAACATACCGATCAAACCGAGCACCGACCACAATAGCTGTCTTTTAAAATAATAAAAGCTGTCATTGTAATAAATCAGGGTCTTGTATTCACTGGCGCTCAGAACCATCACCACACCGATGACCAAAAGGCACATAACAGTGATAAAAAGGACAAAATCAGGTGATTTTCTTTTAGAAGACATCTTCTGCACCCCCCAAATTTACCAGCAGGTTTTTGGTCCAGTACCATGATGTCATTTGCCGTCAGAATGATTTTTCCAGGCTATATACGATCTCCTTGAAAAGCTCCCCCCGCTCCTCAAAGCTGTTGAACATGTCCCAACTGGCACAAGCCGGAGACAGTAACACAACCTCCCCCGGTTGGGCGGCCCTGTGGGCCAGCAAAACTGCCTGCGCAAAGTCTGCCGCTTTTTGAATGGCAGTGAAACCTTTAGCCCTGGCAGCCTGCTCAATCAGATCGGCGCTTTGGCCCAGGACCACCAGTGCCTTGACCTTTTGTTTGATTATGGTGGCCAGGGGACCAAAGTTGCTGCCCTTGTTTTTGCCGCCGGCAATCAAAACCACCGGCTCTGAGTAGGCCTCCAGAGCCTTAATGGCAGCAGCCGGGTTGGTGCCTTTAGAGTCGTTTATGTATTTCACCCCGTTAACTTCGGCCACAAATTCCAGCCGGTGGGGAACACCTTTAAATCCTTTGAGAACGCGGGCAATGGTATCCGCAGGGACTCCCATCGCCTGAGCCACGGCTACTGCTGCCAGAGCATTCTCCAGGTTGTGGGCTCCCGGTAGGGCGATTTCTCCTGCCTGGCAGATAATTTGCTCCTGGGTGCCGTCCCGGGCCACTATTTTTCCGGATTCAACAAAAACCCCTGACGGCAACTGGTGGTGACAGCTAAAAAAGATAACGCGCCCGGCGGTTTTCACTGCCAGGCCGGCAGTAAGGGGATCATCATAATTCAATACTGTAAAGTCTGCCGGACCCTGGTTGGCAAATACCCTCGCCTTGGCCGCTGTATAGGCCTCCATGTGGCCATGCCTGTCCAGGTGATCGGGTGTAATATTCAGTATCACCGCCACTTTTGGCCTAAAGGAAATAACCGTTTCCAACTGAAAACTGGACACTTCCGCAATGATTAGATCGCCTGCGTCATAATCCTCCACCGCGGTAACCAGGGGTAAACCAATATTGCCTCCCACCAGTACCTTGCGGCCGGATTCCTTAAACAGCTCACCAATTAGGGTAGTAGTGGTTGTTTTACCATTAGTGCCGGTGATGGCCACCATGGGTGCCCGGGCAAAGGTGTATGCCAACTCCAGTTCACCAATCAGGGTAACACCGTTAGCCTGGGCCGACCGGGCTGGTTCCACTGATAGGGGCACGCCGGGACTGATCACTACCAGGTCAAATGTTTGCCTCTCCACCCGGGGGTAGCTGCCAAAAGCCGGCACCACTCCTTCTGCCCGCAGTCGGGCCGCCTCACCATCCGGCAAGACAGGCACCCGGGCGTCGGTAAGGACAGTAAAGGCCCCCTTACCTGCTAAAAAATGGGCCACCGCCAAACCACTTTTGCCTGCCCCCACCACCAAAATTTTTTTCTCCCGTAACTCCATCACACTCTGCCTTTCGGTACAATAACCAATTTTTAATAAACCCCGTAATAGCCGGCCAGGCCAATGGCGGCAAAAACCAGGGTAGCCACCCAGAAGGTGAGCACGACGCGGTTTTCACTCCAGCCGCCCAGTTCATAATGGTGATGCAGGGGGCTCATGCGAAAAAGCCTTTGGCCGGTAGTTTGAAAGGAAATCACCTGTATGATCACAGAAAGGGTTTCCAGTACGAAAATACCGCCGATAATCAGAAAAAACAGCTCACTGCGAGTGATTACTGCTGCCGCGCCAAGCCCTCCGCCGATGGCCAGAGAACCGGTGTCACCCATAAAAACCTTGGCCGGGTAGCGGTTAAAAAACAAAAAGCCCAGACAGCCCCCGGAAAGGGCGGCCATGCTTAAAGCCACTCCTTCCTTGTGCACCAATGAAGCAATGATCATCAGGGCCAGGGCCACAATCATGCTCACACCGGCAGCCAGTCCATCCAATCCATCTGTAAGGTTTACGGCATTAGCGGCACCGACCACAACAACCACAGTGAAAATCATAAAAGGCCAGAAGCCGATGTCCAACTGTATTCCACCGGGGGCAAAAAAACCGGAAAAGGGCACTACAATTTCTGTACCCCGTCCCATGTGGTGTACCACCCAGTAAGCCAGACCGGCAGCCAGGATAATCTGCCCCAACAACTTTTCCCGCGCCCGCAGCCCCAGGGATCTTTTTAGTACCACCTTGAGGTAATCATCAACAAAACCAATCAAACCAAAACCAATGATGATCACCAGCACTATCAGGCCTTCCGGCCGGTCGTGGGACAGCATTAAAACAGCCGCAAGCGTGCCGGTTAAAAACATCAGCCCACCCATTGTTGGTGTACCAGCCTTTTGCAGGTGCCTGGATGGCCCGTCGCTGCGCACATTTTGACCAAATTTCAGCTTTTTGAGCTGGGGTATCAGCAAGGGACCAAGCAGTGTGGTAATTATAAGAGAGATAAAGAAAACTTGCCAGAGATTGTTCATAATGATTCCTACCATAATTTTTATAATTTTTTTGCATGTGAATTATTACTCCTGCATGCCGGCCTGGGATTTAGCCAGGCTTTGGACGATGGATTCCATTTTCATGCCTCGGGATCCTTTAACCAGCACTGTATCACCCGGCTGGAGAAGATTTTCCAGGATCTTGGCCGCTTCCTGATTATCCTAGCCCTGCCCTGATCCATGCCGGCGCTATGGGCACCTCGCTGTATGTTTTGGGCCAGCTCACCCACAGTGATCAGATAGTCAATTTGCAGGCCGGTTGCTGCTGCCCCTACCTTTGAGCTGGGGTATCAGCAAGGGGCCAAGCTTTGGACGATGGATTCCATTTTCATGCCTCGGGATCCTTTAACCAGCACTGTATCACCCGGCTGGAGAAGATTTTCCAGGATCTTGGCCGCTTCCTGATTATCCTAGCCCTGCCCTGATCCATGCCGGCGCTATGGGCACCTCGCTGTATGTTTTGGGCCAGCTCACCCACAGTGATCAGATAGTCAATTTGCAGGCCGGTTGCTGCTGCCCCTACCTCCTGGTGGCCGGGCAGAGCTCGCTGCCCTAGTTCCAGCATGTCACCCAGCACTGCTATTTTTCGTCCACCGGCGGCGATGTCTGCCAGTGTTTGCAGTGCTGCCCTAGTGGAGGCCGGGCTGGCATTGTAGGAGTCGTTTATTATTTTTATGCCCCCGGCGCTCGTTATTTCCAGGCGCATCCCGGTCAAGTCCACTGCTTCCAGTCCCCGGGCAATTTCTGCCATAGTCAGTCCCATTTCCCTGGCCACACCAATAGCCGCCAGGGCATTAACTACATTATGACGGCCAGGAATGGGCAGAGTATAGCGATCCCGTCTGTTACCGATAACCACGTCAAAGGCGCTGCCCCGGCCGGTGGGCCTGATATTCTCTGCCCTTATATCTGCATCCCCACCGGTGCCAAAAAAAATCACCCGCCCTTTGCAGCGGGCGGCTTCCCGCTTGATAAAGGGACTTTCGGCCGGCAACAAGGCAAAACCTTTCGGGGGGATACGGGCCAATATTTCACCTTTGGCGGCTGCTATGCTGCTTAAATCACCCAGTAACTCCATATGTGTTTCATTAATTGTGGTAATCACAGCACAGTCCGGTTTAGCAATACGGCAAAGGGCATCTATTTCTCCGGCCCCCCGCATAGCCATTTCTACCACTGCCGCCTGGCAGTCGTGCCCCATTTGTAGCAATGTATGGGGCAGGCCGACTTCATTATTATAGTTTCCGCTGGTTTTATGTGTCACCAGGCGTGTGGCCAGCACAGAGGCTAAAATGTCTTTGGTGGTGGTTTTGCCTGTGCTTCCTGTGACCCCCACCAGGAAGGCGCTGATGCGGATTCGATTGTAGGCGGCCAGGGATTGGAGAGCCTGCAGTGTATCATTGACCAACACCACTGGAATGTTCTGGGGCAGGCCTGCCAGGTGACTCACGACCAAACCACCGGCCCCGGCGCTGACAGCCTTTTCTAAAAAACTATGGGCGTCGTAAGTTTCGCCACTTAAGGCAATGAACAATTGGCCCTTTTTTAGGGTACGGCTATCTGTGGAAACGGCGGTAAATATGGTTTGGGGACGGCCTTGTATGACCTTGCCACCGGTCACCCTTGCTATATTTTCCAGATTCACTGGTATCATTACAACATCATCCTTTTCAAATTAGGGGCTGGGACACGAGACCAGCTAACTCCTGTCAAGCCCTAACTTGAATATTTTATTGAAAAACAACC
>JABMJD010000001.1 GCA_013201395.1 Candidatus Syntrophopropionicum ammoniitolerans | reverse complement strand
ATAGATGATGGAAATACCCTATTGTTTGGCCCAGAAGTGTATTACATCCTCACCAATAAAGCCACTGATGATCAGATTAAGAAAATAATTTGCTATGGAAAATCTGCCCGGCATTTCATTTGTCTTTTTACATCTGCAAGCAATGTGGAAAATATATTGTACAATAAAAGCATTAGTAGACAGGTATTTGATAAATTGGTCACAGGTGATGTTAAAATTGCTATTGGAGCATATGCTGAGAGAGGTTTTTTGCTCTGGAATAAAGATTAAACTTGATACAATTGCTAAAATATTAATTTCTCTGTTTATAATATGTAAGTTTAATGGTAAAATTATCTTATCATATTGGAATTGGAGGGATTCCTATTACAGAACAAATATTACCACGTGGCGCCTTTATTCAAAGGGATAAACAAACCTATGGCATTGTACCAAGGTCACCACTGGGCATAATAACCCCAGAATTTTTAGAAAAAATTGCCCATGTTGTTAGAAAGTATGATATACCCATTGTAAAAATGACTTCTGCACAACGGTTGGCCCTGGTCGGACTAAAACCTGAAGTTATTGAGGATGTTTGGACTGATCTAGGTATGGATCCGGCTCCGGCAATTGGACATTGCGTTCATTATGTTAAAGCCTGCCCCGGCAAAGCCGTCTGCAGGTTTGGCATATTGGATGCACTTAATTTGGGCATGCTTCTAGAAAAACAGTTGGTTGGGATGGATCTACCTGGGAAAACCAAGGTGGGTATTTCCGGTTGCCCTAACAATTGCTGTGAAGGTTATTTGCGGGACATTGGTTTGTTTGGTAAAAAGAAAGGCTGGACCTTGATAGTAGGTGGAACCTCGGGCCGTAAGCCGCGTATCGGGGATGTTATTGCTGAAAATCTAACTGACGATCAAGCCGTCATGTTGATCCAGAAATGTTTAGATTATTATAAAAACAATGCTAAACCAAGGGAAAGAATATCCAGACTCATTGAGCGAATGGGTATCGAACCTTTAAAAGATGCTGTGCTAGCCCCGAAGAAGGGCGAATCATAAAAATTGATTTATGCTGCTCAGTTAATAAGAAGACTAAAGACCAGGGAATATGATTAAAGGTAATAATTTATGCTAGAAACATAGCCATGCAAACAACAATATCATATTAAGGAACTGAAACAAGTTTGAAATGTAAGGTATAAACACCTGGGCCAGTAAATTTTGACGCGTTAGAAACGATTCTAACGCGTCGTTTATTGAAAGATATAATTAAAAAGGAAAATAGACACGCCTTTGTAGTATTTTGAGGGATAAACAATTACTTGAAGGTAGCCTCAGGTAACTTCAGGCAATTGTTTTTATATTACGCTAGTTTACATAATATCTATTAGCGGAACCAGATTTCTTATGTAAAAATAGGTAATAAAGATGACGATTTTATATATATTTATAAACCCCGGGGATAGCCAGTATATCTGCTAAAAAAAAGACGGAGGACATCATCTTGTCCTCCGTTAGTGTATCTCTCTCCCTCTATAAAAGGTGTGTTATATTTAAATTATTTTTCAGCTAATTCCTTGTAGCCTTCATAACGTTCTTTTGCATCTGCAGCAGTTTTTTGGAATAAGGTTTCTGCAGCTGCAGGGAATAACTGGGTTAGCGAGGCATAGCGCACTTCACCCATGAGGAAATCCTTGAAGAGATCGAAATTAGGTTCCTTGGAGTCAAGTATGAAAGGATTCTTACCTTCAGCCTTGAGGTCCGGGTTATATCTGTAAAGATGCCAATAACCTGACTTAACAGCCTTAACTATCTCTGCTTGGACTCCCTTCATACCACCTCTTAAACCGTGGTTAATGCAGGGTGAGTAAGCTATGATCAGGGATGGTCCCTTGTAAGCTTCAGCTTCTGCAAAGGCTCTTAATGTTTGGGCCATATTAGCACCCATACCAATTTGTGCCACATACACATACCCATAGGTCATAGCCATGGCGCCCAGGTCTTTCTTCTTGGTACTCTTACCGGCAGCAGTAAATTTGGCCACTGCAGCTCTGGGGGTTGACTTGGAGGCCTGACCGCCGGTGTTGGAATAAACTTCGGTGTCAAAGACCAGGACGTTTACATCTTCGTTTTGAGCCAGCACGTGGTCTAGCCCGCCATAACCGATGTCATATGCCCATCCGTCTCCACCGAGAATCCAGATAGATTTTTTAATTAGGACATCATTCATGGCTGCTATTTCTTTAAGCAATGGGTTATCTTGACCCTCTAAGAGAGGTTCTATTTTGGCTGCCGCTGCTTTGGAAGCTTCTGCATCATCATAGCCGTCGAGCCACTCCTGGAAAGCAGCCTTGAGTTCCGGATTAATATCCTGACTCATTGCTTCCTTCATCAGGTCGATGAGTTTAGCAATCCGCTGCTTATATCCGAGGTATACACCAAAACCAAATTCAGCATTGTCTTCGAATAGACCACTGCACCAGGCCGGTCCCTTCCCTTCCGGGTTTACAGCATAAGGTGATGAAGGAGCACTACCACCCCAGATTGACGAGCAACCTGTAGCATTTGTAATAATCATTCTGTCACCAAAGAGCTGTGTCGGCAATTTAGCATAGGCAGTTTCCAGGCATCCACCGCAGGAGCCGGAGAACTCCAACAACGGTTGTGAAAACTGGCTACCTTTGACTGTTAGCCTGTTCCACAGGTTGTCCTTGTAGGTTACATTATTGGTAGTATAATCCCAGTTGGCTGCTTCCTGTACCTGGGTACCAAAAGGCTGCATGGTGATGGCTTTTTCCTTGGACGGGCAAATCTCCACACAGACACCGCAACCCATGCAATCCATCGGGCTTATCTGCAGGCTATATGTTAGACCTGCTAGTTGTTTACCGGTGGCCTTTATAGATTTAAAGCCTTCGGGAGCATTTTTGAGTTCTTCGTCTGTTAACAGGAATGGCCTGATAGCAGCATGGGAACATACAAATGCACATTGGTTGCACTGAATACAATTTTCAGGGTTCCACTCAGGCACAAAGTCAGCTGTGCCGCGCTTTTCATATTTGGTGGTAGCCATTGGGAAGCTGCCGTCTTCTCTGCCTGTGAAAGCACTAACAGGGAGTTTGTCCCCTTCTAGTCTATTCATTACTCTGGCAATTTTTTCAATGAATTCCGGTACTTCCTTGGCTTCTTTTTCCTTGTCTACAGCATCCTTCCATGCATCCGGCACGTCGATTTTTACCATGCCGTCGATACCCTTGTCAACGGCACCATAGTTCATGTTGACAATGGCATCGCCTTTTCTGCCATAGGATCTCTTAATGCTGCTTTTTAGTTCAGTAATTGCACTTTCAACAGGAATAACATTAGCTAACTTGAAGAAAGCAGATTGCATAACCATATTGTAGCGGTTACCCAACCCAAGCTCTTTTGCTATATCTACAGCGTTGACGGTGTAGAAATTGATGTCATTTTCAGCCATGTATTTCTTCATGGCGGCGGGCAGTTCCTCATCCAGCTCTTCCGGTGTCCAAACGCAGTTTAAGAGGAAGGTGCCACCTTTTTTTAGTCCGGAAAGCATGTCTAGAGTATTGACATAGGACTGGTTGCTGCATGATACAAAGTCTGCATTATCAATCAGGTAAGGGGCTTTAATCGGTTTTTCACCAAAACGCAGGTGTGATACGGTAAAGCCGCCCGACTTTTTAGAATCATAAGAAAAATATGCCTGAGCATAAAGGTCGGTGGTATCCCCAATGATGGCTACTGCCTGCTTGTTGGCGCCTACGGTACCGTCGGAACCAAGACCATAAAATTTGCACTGAATGGTGCCCTCCGGTGTGGCGTCGATAAGTTCTTCTCTGGGCAGTGATAGGTTGGTTACATCGTCTACGATACTGATTGTGAATCCATCCTTGGGCTTATCGGCAGCCAGGTTTTTAAATACTGCCAGGATATCAGATGGAATGGTATCTTTGGAACCAAGACCATAACGCCCGCCGATAATCATTGGTTTAACTTCTTGATCATAGAACAGGGCTTTGACATCTTCACATAGAGGTTCACACAGAGCGCCAGGCTCTTTGGTGCGGTCAATGACGGCAATTTTCTTAACACTCTCTGGTAATACATCAAAGAAATATTTTGCTGAGAAAGGTCTATACAGATGGACAAATATGGCGCCGACCTTTTCTCCATTAGCGTTTAAATAGTCCACAGTTTGCTCAATGGTGTCGCAAACTGATCCCATGGCAATGATAATATTCTCAGCATCCGGTGCACCGTAGTAAACAAACGGCTTGTAGTTCTCTCCTGTCAGTTTATTTATTTCCTCCATGTAGTCGGCTACGATATCGGGTACTGCATCATAGAACGGGTTGCATGCTTCTCTGGCCTGGAAGAAAATATCAGGGTTCTGGGCAGTGCCTCTAACCACTGGATTTTCTGGGTTAAGTGCTCTTTTACGGAATTCTTCTACAGCTTCGTAGTCAACCAGCTTGGCCAGGTCTTCATATTGAAGAACCTCAATTTTTTGTTGTTCATGAGAGGTTCTGAAACCATCAAAGAAATGGAGGAAAGGTACTCTGGATTTTATGGAGGCCAGGTGAGCTACCGCACCGATATCAATTACCTCTTTAACATTGCTGGCAGCCAGCATAGCAAAACCAGTCATGCGGCAGTTCATAACATCAGAGTGATCCCCAAAGATACTTAAGGCGTGTGCGGAAAGTGCCCGTGCAGTACAATGGATTACACCGGGCATTAGTTCCCCAGAAATTTTGTACATGTTTGGAATCATCAGCATCAAACCTTGAGAAGCTGTGTAGGTTGTGCTGAGTACCCCGGCAGCCAGCGAGCCGTGCAAAGCGGCGGCAGCACCAGCCTCGGATTGCATTTCTTGCACCATTACTGTTTGGTCAAATATATTTTTTAAGCCTTGTGCAGACCATTCATCAATATATTCGGCCATACCAGAAGATGGGGTAATTGGGTAGATACAAGCGCATTCAGTAAAAGCATATGACACATAGGATGCGGCCTTTACACCATCCATAGTCATGATTTTTCCTTTTGCCATTTAACTAGTTAACCCCCTTTTAATTTTTCCCGACGCCCCGGTTAATCTGTCATCACAAATCAATATTATACTACAGAACCAAACAAATTTCTTTGTATCTTTATTGGCAGTTAAAACCCATGGCGCCATATGCTGCCAACTTACCTAGTTATTAAAATTAATCAATCAAGCTATTGGCCAAAATTTTTTTCAACAAAATACAGGGTGATTTGCAAAATTAATATCCCCATACTAGAAGTTGAGTAAACATGGATTTTCCTGAGTGATAATTTTGTCATTATGGGCCGGTTGAAAAAACCGCCGGCCCGATTATGACATTTTCAATTTCAGTTATATTTATACCGGGTAGAATTGTGTACTCTGCTCAGCCAGTTTAACATCCACTTTAAGTTTTTTTGCCATTCTTTCTTCAAGGAAATCGGGTGCTACCTGTGGATAGATGGCGCATGAGATAACATCCTCTTCCTTTTCCATCACGTGGGCAATCATTTCTTTTGCTTTTGGCAATTCCGGCTCCAGCTTATCGGCCGGGCGGCAAGTGATTGGTTTTTCATCACGTATAATAGCCTTGCGTGCCTTTTCGTTAATTGGTGCCGGTGGCCGGCCATAATAACCGCGCATGTACTGCTTAACTTCATTTGTGCACATTTTATAACGGCCCATAAGGACATTCAGCACAGCCTGTGAACCAACAATTTGGCTTGATGGTGTTACCAGCGGTGGCCAGCCAAAATCTTCCTGTACCCGCGGCATTTCCTTTAGCACGTCTGGCAGGCGGTCAAGGGCATTAGCCTGTTGCAGCTGGGATAAGAAGTTGGACATCATACCACCCGGAACCTGTGATACCAGGATGCCGGCATCGGGATATTTTTGCGCCAGATCGAAGGCTGCATATTGCGGGCGGACTTCTTTCCAGTAGTCGGCTAATTCAATCATGGGTTCCAGATCCAGACCGGTATCATATTCTGTTCCTTCAAATGCCGAACACATAACCTCAATTGAAGGCTGTGAAGTTTGTACCGACATCGGTGATATAGCACAATCTATAATATTGGCGCCTGCCTCCACACCCTTCATGTAGGCCATAGAACCCATACCACTGGTATAGTGGCAGTGAAGCTGGATGGGAACGGTAATACCTGCTTTTCTCATGCCTTTAACAATATCATAGGTTATATATGGCGCTATAATACCAGCCATATCTTTAATGGCGATGGATTGAACACCCATGCTTTCCAATTCCTTGGCCTTGCCCACATAGTGTTCGACGGTGTGTACAGGGCTAATTGCATAGCAAATTGTGCCCTGGGCATGCGCACCTTCATCGAGCACAGTTTTAATCGCAACCTCCAGGTTGCGGTAGTCGTTCAAGGCATCGAAACAGCGGAAAATATCCATACCATTAAAAACTGCTTTTTTGATGAATTCAATGAGCACATCATCTGCATAGTTCCTGTAACCGACGATATTTTGGCCCCTCAACAGCATCTGGGTTTTGGTCTTTTTCAAATGGCGCCTGATTACCCTGAGACGTTCCCAGGGATCATCACCACAAAAACGCATGCAGGTGTCAAATGTGGCTCCGCCCCACATTTCCATAGAATAGAAACCTATTTCATCGTGTTTCTCTGCAATAGGTATCATATGTTCTGTTCTCATCCGGGTAGCCAACAAGGACTGGTGGGCATCCCGGAAGGTAGTATCGGTAATTAATACAGCTTTTGGTCCTTTTGCCATCTTATTATCCTCCCCTTTTATCGCTAGCAGGACTTGTTTAAGATCCCAGCCCAACTACCTTCATCAGGTCGCGCACTGCCTGGATTGAGTAATCCAAACCCGCCTTTTCTTCTGGTGTGAGATCGATTTCAAGAATCTTTTCTACCCCGTTGCCGCCAATAATGGCTGGAACTCCGGTATAAATATCCTTAGCTCCGTATTCGCCGTTAAGATATGCTGCTACGGGCAGGATCCTCTTTTTGTCTTTTAGTACGGCTTCAGCCATTTGCACAGCGGATGCTGAAGGTGCATAGAATGCACTTCCTGTCTTCAGCAAGCTAACAATTTCCCCCCCACCGCCGGCTGTTCTCTTAACGATTTCAGCCAGGCGTTCTGCAGGTATCAATTTGGTTACAGGAATGCAACCTACATTGGCATGGCTTAACACCGATACCATAGTGTCACCGTGGCCCCCGAGTACCAATGCATTGACATCCTCGAATGAAGCCCCGAGTTCCATTGCCACAAAGGTGCGGAAACGGGCGGAGTCAAGAACACCGGCCTGTCCGAACACACGATTGGCCGGGAAACCGCTGGCCTTCCAGGCGGCATATGTCATCACATCAAGCGGGTTGGAAACTACTATTATGCATGTATTGGGTGAATAGCGGGCCAGATTCTCGGCAACCATATTGACAATTTTGTAGTTTGTGTTTAAAAGGTCATCACGGCTCATGCCCGGTTTACGTGCAACACCGGCAGTAACAATACAAACATCCGAATCAGCAGTATCTTCATAGTTATTTGTACCCTTTACCCAGCTGTCTGTTCCACCCAGAGGGTTGGATTGCATTAAATCCAGGGCTTTGCCCTGTGGAACGCCTTCAATAACGTCGAGAAGCACAACATCGCCTAGTTCTTTGGCTACGCACCAGTGGGCTGCTGTGGCGCCAACATTGCCTGCCCCAACTACTGTGATTTTGTTTCTCTTCATTGCACACCCTCCCTAGTATTTATGAATAAATAAAATTATCCATATTCCTTTCCGGTGGAAGCCCATTTACAAGACTTCCACCGGCTTTTATATTTAACCAATAATGATCAGCGCTTCGCCACCGTTTACAGCTTGACCTTTGCTGACCTTAACTTCTTTGATTGTGCCGTCTTTATCGGCAGTTAGTTCATTTTCCATTTTCATGGCTTCAAGGATTAATAGCACATCCCCATTTTTAACGGCGTCTCCAACATTGACCATAACCTCTAGCACGGTGCCGGGCATCGGGGCGCATAGCGTGCCTCCGCCACCACCACCTGCTGCCGGAGCAGCCGGAGCTGCCGGTGCTGCTGCCGCGGGTGCCGGGGCCGGTGGTGGTGCTGCTGCCGGTGCCGCCGCCGGTGCTGCAGGCGGAGCAGCCGGTGCTGCTGCAGCTGGGCTGCCGCCTATTTCTTCAACCTCTACTTCATAGACTTCTTCATTAACCTTAATCTTGAATTTTTTCATGCAAAATTCCCTCCTAAATGATAGGCCTGTTTTCTTTGCCTAACGTATCCTACATGAAGTCCCTCATTGTTAGATCACGGCCCAGCATTAACTCGGCAATGCCGGCCCTTTTCCAAGCGTTACCAGCTTTGTTTATGCTGCTAACCTGGTAGCCAGCTTCTACCGAACAACCATAAAGAGCCAGTGCCGCTGATATGGCGGCCAGCACTTCGGGTTTGATACCGGCCTCATTTTTACGTTTAGTCATTTGCTATTTCCTCCTACATGCCGGTATTAATTATTACATGGGGATATTTCCATGTTTTTTCTTGGGCCTGCCCTCACGTTTGGTGGACAGATTCCAGAGAGCATCAATAATTTTTTCTCTGGTTTCCCTCGGATCTATAACATCTTCAATAAAACCTCTGGCGCTAGCGATGTATGGATTGGCAAAACGATCACGGTAGTCCTGCACCAGCTGCTTACGTTTTTCAATCGGGTTTTCAGCAGCGGCAATTTCCTTGCGGTTGATCACGTTTACAGCACCTTCCGGGCCCATTACAGCTATTTCAGCAGTAGGCCAGGCAAAGGTGGTGTCAGCCCGCAGGGAAGCAGCACACATGGCCAGGTAGGAACCACCGTATGCTTTACGGGTGATGATTGTAATTTTGGGTACGGTAGCTTCGGAATATGAATAAAGAAGCTTAGCACCATGGCGAATAATCCCACCGTATTCTTGCTGCACACCCGGCAGGTAACCAGGGACATCCATAAAGGTAATTATGGGGAAATTAAAGCAGTCACTGAAACGAATGTGACGAGCAATTTTGTCGGACACATTGATATCCAGGCATCCGGCAAGTACCCGCGGCTGGTTGCCAATGATGCTTACACATTGGCCATTAATACGGGCAAATCCAACAACACCATTTGTTGCATAGTACTGGTGCACCTCAAGAAAAGAGCCTGCATCAACCACAGCATCAATTACATTGCGCATATCATAGGCTTTGTTTGCATCAGTGGGCACAACAGTGAAAAGAGTTTCTTTGTCCAGTGAAGGTTCCGCTGCCGGATAGCATGGCGGATCCTCCAGGTTATTAAGGGGTAGATAGCTGACCAGGGCCTTGATTTGGGCTATGCAGTCATCATCATTGGCTGCCATGAAGTGAGCCACACCGCTGACCTGGTTATGAGTAGCCGCTCCCCCCAAAGCCTCCTGGCTGACATCTTCACCTGTGGTGGCCTTAATTACCAACGGGCCGGTAATGAACATCTGGCTGGTGTTTTGAACCATCAGGATAAAGTCTGTCAGAGCCGGTGAATAAACTGCACCGCCGGCACATGGACCCATTATTACAGATATTTGTGGAATTACACCGGAAGATATGGTATTGCGGTAAAAAATTTGGCCATATCCGTCCAGGGCATCAACACCTTCTTGAATACGTGCGCCACCCGAGTCACAAATACCAACAACAGGAGCGCCTACCTTTAATGCTGCGTCAAGGACCTTGCAAATCTTGGCTGCGTGCACCCGGCCAAGTGAACCGCCGACAACAGTGAAGTCCTGGGCAAAGGCATATACCTTGCGCCCGGCTATCATTCCATAGCCGCCAATAACACCTTCGTTCGGGTTCTTTACAGATCTAAAATCTATTTCAGTGTTGGCAAAGACATCCAGCTCTTTGAAGGACCCTTCGTCAAATAGTTTTGTGATTCTTTCCCGTGCGGTATATTTGCCGCGTTCATGTTGTTTGTCAATTCTTTTTTGGCCACCGCCGGCCTCTATTTCGGCCCGCAGCTTACTTAGAATATCCAGTTTATCCTGCATACTCATGCGATTACCTCCATTCTAGTCGCGCTCACACAGTTCGATAAGAACACCAAAGGTGGATTTCGGGTGCAAAAACGCTATTCTAGCTCCACCAGCACCATATCTGGGTTTCTCGTCTATTAAACGGACACCTTTTTCCTTGAGTTCGGCTAGTGCTTTTTCAATATTGTCAACCCGGAAAGCGACATGCTGGATACCCGCACCTTTTCTTTCAATGAATTTTGCGATAGGGCCATCCGGCTCTGTTGATTCCAGCAACTCCACTTCGCTTTCGCCTACCGGAAAGAATGCCACCTTAACCTTTTGTTCTTCCACTACCTCCGTTCCGGCCGACTTTAGTCCCAAGGTCTCATAAAATTTAGTGGCTTCAGCTAGGTCTTTAACAGCAACTCCGATGTGATCAATCTTTTTCAGCATCCGAATCCCTCCATGTTTTTGGATTCACAAACCTTATAAACTAACCCCTGTAATGCATGTTTGGTGCAGGGCGGGAACCGGTAAACGGCCCGCCCTGTCCCAGTATAAATAACAATAACTAGTTTACCTTTTCCTTGATGTAGTTAACAACATTCTCCAACGGGGTACCGGGTCCGAATATTTCAGCGATACCTGCTTCTTTTAGAGCGGGGATATCTTCATCGGGTATAATTCCCCCACCTACAACCAGGACGTCTTCTGCGCCTTTTTCTTTTAGAAGTTTTACTACTTCTGGAAACAGGGTCCCATGGGCCCCAGAAAGGATGCTCATGCCGATTACATCCACGTCCTCTTGCAGCGCTGCTGTCACAATCTGTTCAGGAGTTTGCCTTAAACCTGTATACACAACTTCCATGCCACCGTCACGAAGAGCTTGGGCTATAACCTTTGCTCCACGATCATGACCATCAAGGCCTGGTTTCGCGACCAGAACACGAATGCGTTTCTCGCTCATCTGCTTTCCTCCTTCTCCTAGAATACGATTTGTTGCTTGTACTCACCAAATACATCTCTCAGAACGTCGCAAATTTCACCAAGAGTTACATATTCTTTAACTGCATCTACGAATACAGGTATTAAATTGGCGTCGCTCTCGGCTGCTTCACGTATTGCTTTCAGAAGTGAATCCACCTTGGCCTGATCTCTGCCTGCCTTTAACTTTGTCAGTTTCTCTACCTGGCGCTCACCGACAGACAGGTCAACCTTCAGCAGCCCTTCAGGCGGTTTTTCTTCCATTTGGAACCTGTTTACACCAATCACTGTTTTCTTCTTATTGTCAATATCCAGCTGATACTGGTAAGCAGAGTTATGGATTTCCTTCTGCATGTACTCAATGGCTTTATCAGCACCACCCAGGGTATCTATCTTGGTTATATAATCCATAGCCTTTTCTTCGAGGGCATTAGTTAGGCTCTCGATGTAGTAGGAACCACCCAAAGGATCAACCAAATCACAGACACCAATTTCATAGCCTATGACTTGCTGGGTGCGCAGGGCGATCATCACTGACTCGTCGCAGGGAAGTGCCAGTGCTTCATCATAGGAGTTGGTATGCAAGGACTGGGTACCGCCCAAAACAGCCGAAAGGGCCTCAAATGCAGTACGCATGATGTTTACCATTGGTTGTTGTGCCGTAAGACTGACGCCTGCCGTCTGGGTGTGGAAACGCAAAGTCCATGCTCTCGGGTTTTTGGCACCGAAACGTTCCCTCATAACCTTTGCCCAAACACGGCGGGCAGCCCGGAACTTAGCAACTTCTTCGAGGAAGTTAAGGTGAGCATTGAAGAAGAATGAAAGCCGTGGACCAAAATTATCAACATCAAGGCCGGAATCCACTGCTGCTTGTACATAAGCAATACCGTTAGCCAGGGTGAAAGCTATTTCTTGAGCGGCTGTTGCACCGGCTTCACGAATGTGGTAGCCACTGATGCTGATGGTATTCCATTGTGGAATTTCCGCGGAGCAAAATTCAAAAATGTTGGAGATAAGACGCATAGAAGGTTCCGGTGGTAAAATGTAGGTGCCCCGACAAATGTATTCCTTAATCACGTCATTTTGAATAGTACCGTTGATTTCTGACTTCTTAAAGCCTTGATTTTCTGCACAGGCGATGTACATCGCCAACAGCACGCCGGCGGGGGCGTTGATAGTCATTGAGGTGCTGACCTTGCCCAGGGGAATCTGGTCAAACAATGTTTCCATATCCGCCAGGGAGTCAATGGCTACACCAACCTTACCGACCTCACCCCGTGCCAGTGGATGGTCTGAGTCATAACCAATCTGTGTTGGTAGGTCAAAAGCGCAACTCAAACCGGTTTGCCCTTGTTCAAGCAGGTAGCGGAAGCGCTGGTTAGTTTCCTCTGCGGAGCCAAATCCAGCATACTGGCGCATGGTCCATAGGCGACCACGATAGAGGTTAGGTTGTACACCTCGGGTAAATGGATATTCCCCAGGCAGTCCTAGATCTTGTTCGTAGTCTCTGTCCGCCAGATCGAGGGGTGTGTAAACTGTTTTAATGGTAACACCTGAATCAACTGCAAATTCTGCTTCTCTTTCCGGGCGCCTTTTCATTGCTGCTTCCAGTTTCTCTGCCCATTTTTCTTGGCTGGCAGCAATTTTGTCTAGCTGATCTTGTTTAAACAAAAGATCTCCTCCTTCCACAAATAATTATTCTCTTCCAAGCGCCTCTTTAATCAGAGCCGGGACTTGATAAGGCAGTGGAGCTACTTTGGCGCCGGCAGCGTTCAAAGCGTCTACCTTGCCCTGGTAGGTTCCTTTGCCACGTTCAATAATAGCCCCTGCGTGTCCCATCCTCTTTCCTGGAGGTGCACTTTTACCAGCGATAAAAGCAACTACGGGTTTGGTCATATCTTTAATATATTCTGAAGCAATTTCTTCACTGTTGCCGCCGATTTCACCAATCAACACCACAGCTTTGGTTTGGTCATCTTTTTCAAACATTTCCAAAACATCAACGAAAGTTAAACCAACGGCTCTGTCGCCACCCATGCCAACTACAGTAGACTGGCCAAGGCCATTAGCAGTTAAATTGCCAACAATTTCATAGGTCAAGGTGCCGGAGCGGGCCACTACGCCGATATCCCCCTCAACAAAGTACTGGTTGGGCGGAATGCCCATCTTGCACTTACCACCTGAAACAATACCGAATGTGTTCGGTCCAAGCACATATGCTCCCTTGCGTTTGGCATAGGCTACGATATCAATTTCATCATATACAGGTACACCCTCTGTTATGATAACGACTACCTTAACCCCTGCCTCCAGATTTTCTATGGCGGCATCTTTAGTTCCAGGTGCCGGAACAAATATGACCGAAGCATCTATACGGTGTTTTTCACAGGCTTCACGCACCGTGTTGTATACTGGGATACCCTCCACTTCCTGCCCACCTTTACCGGGAGTACATCCGGCAACGATTTTGGTTCCATAGGCAAGCATCTGCTTGGTGTGGAAGGATGCCTGTCTTCCAGTTATCCCCATGACTAGTACATTAGTATTCTCATCAATGATAATAGCCAATTTTACTGATCCTCCTTATCAAGAATTTTTATGAATTTGAACGGCTGGATAATAATACAAGACTACTTAACCAATTCAATTATCCTTCTGGCTGCATCTTCCATGAAGTCGAATGCTTCCACTCCGATTGACTTCAGGATTTCCCGGCCCGCATCCTGGTTGGTGCCGACAAGACGGATCACTAACGGTACCGGGAAGCCGCCGCGTGCTTCATAAACATCCTTGACTGCGTTGGCTACATCATCGCAGCGGGTGATACCGCCGAAAATATTAACGAACAGGCCCTTGGGTTCCAGGCCTAAAAGAATGTCCAAAGCTTTAGCAGTAGCCTCCCTACCGGTACCGCCGCCACAATCCAGGAAGTTTCTCGGTGTACCACCGAAAACCTGCAGGGTGTCAAGGGTGCCCATAGTAATGCCGGCGCCGTTGGCCATGACAGCAATGTCCCCTTCTAATTCTACAAAGGAAAGGCCCAGGTCTGCCGCTGCCCTTTCAGCAGGAGACTTATCGTCGACGAACGGTATGTCTTTCATCCGGAACATGGCGTCATCATCGATAGTAACCTTAGAGTCTGCAGCCATCACCTTATCATCACTAAAAACTAGTGGGTTGATCTCAACCAGTTCGGCGTCTTTTTCCTTGCAAATCTTATAGAGCGTTTGGATTATACCGATCATTTGCTTACCATGCTCACTTCTTAATCCGAAGCCCATTCTGTTAACTATGTCACGGGCAAAAAAGGGAAGCATGCCTAGTTCCGGATCTATGTGTCTTTTAATGATGTACTCTTCAGGTTGTGCCTCAATTTCCATGCCACCATAGGCGGAGGCGATCATCACGGCTTGTTTGGCAGAACCATCGATAGTTATCGACATATATAGTTCCTTGTCGATTTTTAACTTTTCTTCTACCAGGACGCATTCTACAGGCAGTCCCTGGATAGTCATGCCGAGAACTTCTTCTGCAGCCTTCTTGGCTTCTTCAGGTGTGTTGGGGAACTTAATACCCCCGGCTTTACCTCTCTTACCTGACAGGACCTGGGATTTTACCACACATGGGCCACCAATTTCAGCAGCGATCTTTTCAGCCTCTTCTGGGGTTTTAGCCATTCTGCCTTGCGGGGTTGGGATACCATACTTGGCAAATAGCTCCTTTCCCATATACTCGAACAATTTCACGGGCTAGATCTCTCCTCTCCATTTTTATATTTGGCGCTTTACTTGAAAATATTACTAACTATTACTACTTCTTCGCTTACTTTCCTTTTCCTTCTTCTATCGCTTTTATTTTTCTATATTCCTGTATTTTCCCATTTCCTCTCCCCTTGGTCATGCATAATAAACCTGCCCTGAAGTTGATATGCACAAAGCGTTTAAAATATGTGTTTGTTGCATCATTGTTAACTCTTATATATTTAAATTCTTTTTTTTAATAGAACCCCCTACATGTGACCCTCTATCCTAAACACAAAAACAATGCACAACCAAAAGGAGACAAAAAATTAACCACATAATCAATAATGGTTTTATCATGGAAACCTAAATTTAAAAAAGGTTTTAGCCCAACCTGGATCTAATGGTCGGGCATTTCTATAATACAATTTTAAACCTCTCTCCAATAAGACAACATCAGTCTTTGCGGTCATAGTTACCCCTGCTGTTTTTATAATATCTGTATTTATTATTTAACGGCGTAAATCCTCATACCTTCCTGATAGAGATCCCCACCCAGGGTATCGTTAACAACTACCATGGGGAAATCCTCGACCACAAATTCGTGAACGGCCTCAGCCCCCAGGTCGGGGTAAGCAATAACCTTGGCGCTTTTGATGCTCTTGGCAATTAGTGCCGCCGCACCGCCAATTGCGGCAAAATAAACTGCCTTATATTCTTTCATCGCATCTATTACTTCCGGGGATCTTTTCCCTTTGCCGATAGAAGCCTTTAAGCCCAACCTATGCAGTTCAGGAGCATAGGGATCCATACGATAACTAGTTGTTGGACCACAAGAACCAACGACCTTACCCGGTTTTGTGGGGCTTGGACCTACATAATATATTATTTGACCTTTGGGGTTAAAAGGTAGTTCATTTTCTTTTCCTTCTTTAATTAAGTCCACCATTCTTTTATGGGCAGCATCCCGGCCGGTATAAATGACACCGCTGATTAAAACCTGCTGTCCAATCCGAAGTTTTTCTACATCTGCGTCAGCTAATGGTGTTGTAAGCTTAATTGGGGTCAATATTTTCACCTCCCCTATTAATTCAAATCCCTATACTGTTTAAAGAATAACCTCTTGGTGTCTTGCTGCGTGGCAGTTGATGTTAACTGCTACAGGCAAGCTGGCTATATGGGCAGGGTAAGTGTTTATATGCACAGCAAGAGCATAAGTCCTGCCGCCTAGACCCTGGGGGCCCATTCCCATATTGTTTATCTTCTCCAGCAATTCTTCCTCAACTGCAGCCATAGCAGGATCCTTGCTCTTTTCACCAACTTCCCTTAATAGCGCTTCCTTTGCTATTAGGGCCGCTTTTTCCATGGTGCCACCAATGCCTACACCAAAAATAACAGGTGGGCAAGGATTGGGACCGGCGTTCTTTGCTACTTCCAGCACAAAGTTCTTTACACCCTCAACACCATCGGCTGGTTTAAGCATTTTAACGGCGCTCATGTTTTCAGCGCCACCACCCTTGGGACATACAACAATTTTGAGGTTTTCTCCCGGTACAATTGTCGTGTAAATCACGGGAGGTGTATTGTCCCCGGTATTTTTGCGATCCAACGGGTGACTGACAATAGATTTTCTGAGGTAACCCTCAGTATAGCCTTTGGCTACACCGGCCGATATGGCCTCATAAAGGTCTCCCCCCTCAATGTGAACATCCTGTCCTAGTTCCAGGAAAACAACGGTGAAACCGGTATCCTGGCACATTGGGGCCTGCTCTTCCCGGGCTATCTCGGCATTTTTAAGGATAATCTGCAGAATTTCTTTTCCGGTGTTAGAAGCTTCTGTTTCTAAGCCCTTTTTGATCGCCCTGATAACATCTTCCCCCAGGTTATAGTTGGATTCCATGCACATTCTGGCTACATTTTCTGTAATTACACTTGTGTTAATGGTTTTAATTTCTATTCCCCCCTTTGCTGAGTGTTAATCACACCATAATTATATATGCAAAAAACATACCACCTGGTAAAAACTTCTGTACACAGAGTAATTATGACATAAAAACCCCTGTAACCAGCATCAACACTGACTTATTGAGGGCTAATCCTCCACTCCGGTCAATCCCTGGACACAGGCTTATGTTTCTAGTTACTAGAATGAATGATGGCTCTAAGCCATGGCATTGCTGGTATTTCTAACTTCTGTAATGTTTCTAAGTTTTATATATTTTTAGGTGCATATCTCTTCAGCTTGTTGTATAGCGTTGCCAAAGAGATGTTGAGGACCTGTGAAGCACGTTTTTTTCCCTCTACTGTATTGCCATACTTGGCCAGGGCTTTTTTAATCATCATTTCTTCCATCTGCACCAGAGGCAACAGTTCAAAATCCCGTTCGTGGGTTATTTTAAACTGGCTGGTATGCATAAGCATCGTTTTCTTGGTGATCACCTCTTCGTCCATAGTCACCATTACTCTTTCGATTATGTTTTCCAGTTCACGAATATTACCCGGCCAATCATAATTTAACAACAATTCTATGGCATCACTGTCCACCCGTTTAACCTTTTTACCCAGCTTTCTGTTTAACTTTACAATAAGGTTATCTAAGAGAATAGGCAGGTCTTCTTTGTGCAACCTGAGGGGCGGGACAGTTATTTCAACGACATTCAACCGGTAGAAGAGATCTTCTCTAAATTTACCCTCGCGAATTAATTCACGCAGATCGCGGTTGGTAGCTGCTATGACCCTCACATCAACCTTTGTTGTTTGTGTGCTTCCCACCCGCTCAAACTCCATCTCTTGTAATACCCGCAACAGTTTGCCCTGTAGATTAAGATTCATATCCCCTATTTCATCAAGAAATATGGAACCTCCGTGGGCCAGTTCAAATTTACCTATTTTTGATTTAACAGCACCTGTAAAGGCTCCTTTTTCATAGCCAAAAAATTCACTTTCTAACAATGTTTCCGGTATAGCGGCACAGTTAACCTTAATAAAAGGGTTTTCTCGCCGCATCGAGGAGGAGTGAATGGCATGGGCAAACAACTCTTTTCCTGTCCCGCTTTCACCCAGGATAAGAACAGTAGAATTGCTCCGAGCGGATCTTTCCGCTAGATCAATACAACCCTTTATCTCCACACTATCCCCTAAAATATCATCGAATGTATATTTGCTTGTTGTCACCTGTCCCAATTTGTCAGTAAGATTTTCAATAATACTGGTGCTTTTTTTAAGCTCTTCCATTAGGTTCATCACATCTGTAAAATGCTGAAACACCACGACTGCACCATCCATAGCCCCATCAACCATAATTGGTGCTGCATTGGAGACAACCTCGGCATTGCTGCCGCCTACCTTTGTCCGATGCCCAAATACCAATTTTCCGGTTTTTAGAACTGTGGCCAGTGCCCCGTCCGGTGAGGCCTCAAAGATATTCTGGTTTATTCTAACGTTTTCAGGTATACCTGTGATTCTGACAAATGCCGGGTTGACAAATTTTATGTTTCCATTTATATCCACAACCTCTATGGCTTCCTGAACAGAGTCAAGAATGGCAGAAAGCTGACTTTTAATGCTTTTAATTTCCAGTAGCTCGTCCTTTTTTTGCCTCAGTATAGAAATAATTGTCTTGGCTGCCCTGGCCTTCATTATTGCAGCTGTGCTTTTTTTATCCTTCATAATAAAATCTAGAATTTCTGGGGTGGGTGTTGAATCTATAATAATATCCAGGTTGGTTTTTTTTAGAAGGACATTTATATCCTCCGTAACAAAAACCCCATCATTCTTACCAGCAATCATTAGTGGTGCCTGAGGATTTCTGTCGGCAATACCGGCTATAAACACCTCATTAATCTCTTTCAACATACAGTATGCTTTATAACCGGTTTCGCCGGCACCAACAATAGCAACCCTGATTACTTCCATTATCTATCCTACCTTTTATAATACTTTGCCGAATATAATAATTTACCCATCATATTTGTATATTTCGACATAGCGAGAATTTCGTCCTTCTAAAAATTAAAAATTACCAATCTATAAATAGATCGCGAACAGATGTTTTTATTTGTTTTTTTTTGTGATACAATTTAAATAATTCTTAATGCGAAGGCTGGTGCAAAATGAATTCCGATTTAACACCGAAACAGAAAGCTATTCTAGAAGTAATTAAAAACGTTATTAAAAAGAAAGGCTATCCGCCTACTGTTCGTGAGATTGGTCAAGCAGTTGGTTTAAGTTCCAGTTCCACTGTCCATGGCTATTTAAAAAAACTTGAGGCCAAGGGTTATCTGAGGCGTGATGCCACAAAACCCAGGGCAATAGAGGTTCTTGGCCATAGAGGGAGCGGGGTTGAATGTGTTAGTATCCCATTGTTAGGTAAAGTTGCTGCCGGTATGCCTATACTAGCGGTTGAGAATCAGGAGGAACTTTTCCCCCTCCCCACCCATTTTACTGGTAGCGGTGAATTTTTTATGCTTACTGTACAGGGCGACAGTATGATTGATGTGGGTATACTTGATAAGGATATGGTGGTCGTTAGATGTCAAAATGATGTTAATAACGGTGATATCGTTGTAGCTCTAATAAATGAAGAGGCAACCGTCAAACGATTTTTTAGGGAAAATAATCGGGTCAGACTTCAACCGGAAAATTGCCGCATGGAACCCATTTACACAACTGATTTACAGATAATTGGTAAGGTTATTGGGCTGGTGAGAAAGATTTATTAAATATTTTATACATTATGGGGATAGGTATGGCATTTGCAAAATAGCATAAATAACCGTCCCACGAAAAGGACGGCTGTTTATGTCTTGTTTCTTCTAAGTGAAATGACTAGGACATTAGCTTTCTTTTAAATTGCAATAGATTTTCTTGGTCATTAATATATGAAATAAAGGCCTCTGAAGCATACCCTAACATGCCCTGTTTATGCCTCATTTGATAAAGGTTGCGACTCATGTCTATACCATCAATCTTGATTTCCTTGACCTTCCCCAAGCTTAGGGCCTGAGAAACAGCATACCTGGAAACAATGCTAATGCCCAATTTTGCTTCAACTGCAGTAATGACCGCCCTTGTACTACCCAATTCCATAGCAATGGGTAGTTTCTCCAACGATATATTTTGCTCGGCCAGCTTCTGTTCCAACGCACGGCGTGTACCGGAGTCCTTTTCCCGCACAACAATAGTCTCGTTTTTTAAGTCAGCCAATGTTATGGTACCTAGATTCGCCCAGGGATGAGAGGGATACACGATTAAAACCAGATAGTCTTTGAACCAGGATAGACATTCTGTTTCGCTCCACTGTATCGGTGCGCCAACTATACCAAAGTCTATTTCTCTCTCACGCACCCAGTTTGCAACCTGACCACTTCCCGCCACCTTTAAGGTGATCTTTATCCCAGGGTACTTTTCTTTAAAGCCGCCAATCATAATCGGTAGCAAATATTCACCTGGTATCGTGCTGGAACCTATAATCAGGTGGCCGGTTTTCAGCCCTTTAATATCATCCAGCCCGGCCTTGATTAGATTGTAATGCCGCAATAACTGTTTTGCTTCCGGATATAATAGATGGCCCGCTTCCGTGAGTACTACCCTTTTGTCACCTCTTTGAAACAAAGAAACCTGCAGATTTTCTTCCAGGGCTTTAATTTGAAAGCTGACAGCTGGTTGACTCATGTATAGCTGGCGGGCTGCTTTAGTAAAACTCTGTAGTTCTGCTACCCAAATAAACGCCTCCAGCTGTTTAAAGTTCACGGTTTACACCGCCTTAAGACTTTTATAAAGACTTTCGCTATGTAGCCCCAAATACCCTCTAAGTTTTATTGTTTCAAACATTTATACATTTATTAATTCACGGGCAGCTGAGAGGAGTGCCAGCTTAACATATTCCTTGGACAGTCCACCCTGCAGGTAGATAGCATAGGGTGGACGCATGGGGCCATCTGCGCTTAATTCTGAGGTAGCTCCTTGTACAAAGGTACCTGCTGCCATTATTACCGGATCATTATAACCAGGCATATCGTCGGGCATCGGTACAACATGAGAGTCAATAGGAGAACCTTTTTGCAAGCCGCGGCAGAAGGCGATCATCTTCTCCGGTGAGCCCAGCATTATGGATTGAACGGTATCACCCCTGTGATCATCATAGGCCGGCAAAACCCGATAGCCCAGTTTTTTAAAAAATAAGGCCCCAAATACAGCACCTTTCAGAGCTTCGGCAACAGTATGGGGGGCCAGAAATAAACCCTGGAAAAGAAGTCTTTGCATGCTACCACTGCAGGGGCCAATCTCCCCTCCTACACCCGGAGCGCTCCAACGGCCGGCGGCCAGATCAACAAACTTTTCTTGCCCGATCACATAACCACCTGTGGGTGCCAAACCACCTCCCGGATTTTTAATCAGGGATCCGGCTACCAGATCGGCACCTGCTTCAATGGGCTCTTCCAATTCAACGAATTCCCCATAGCAGTTATCAACGAATATTATCGTGTCGGGTTTTCTATTCCTAATAAAACTAATTACTTCCTTGAGCCCGGCTATTCCCAGGGATGTGCCCCAGCGGTAGCCTGCCGAACGCTGCAGGGTGACCATTTTTGTCTTTGGCCCGATAGCCTGTCCAATGCGTGAGAAATCCAGGCTGCCATCATCGGCCAAATCAACCTGTCTATAAACAATACCCATATCCTGGAGAGAACCATTTATTTTACCCCGGAGGCCAATCATTGTCGCCAGGGTGTCATAGGGTTCCCCCTGGATAGATAGCAGCTCATCCCCAGGACGCAGCAAACCGTATAGACAAAGGGCTATTGCATGAGTACCGGATACAATTTGGCTACGTACCAACGCTTTTTCAGCCTGAAATATATCGGCGTATATTTTTTCCAGGGTATCCCGGCCGCTATCTCCGTAACCATATCCCGTAGAACCTCTCAGGTGAAATTCACTGACCCTGGCCCTTCTAAATGCATTCAGGACCTTGGCATGGTTTTTTAGCGCCCTTTCCTCGATAATGCGATAAACGGGTTTGATGCTTTCTTCAACCTCTTGCGCATACTTTTCTAAACTGATAGTCATGTCTTATTTATCCCCTTAATAATGGCTAAAATTATTCAAATCTGATCCAGGGCACCTATCAGGTCTTCTCTTTTTATGGCCATCAGATCAGACCGGCTCAACTCACCTTCATTCTGGAGCAACCTGACAGCCTGACGCCTAATTGCCCGCTCAATGAGGTTGCGAACCAGCCTGGCGTTCCCGCTATGCACATGGTGCTTATGTCCTTTTTCCAGCGCGAAACGAAATTCTTCTCTGGCGCCGTTAGAAAGATAATACTGTCTTTGTTGCAGCATTAAATCGGCGATTGCCAGCAGTTCCCTGCTGCTAAAGTCAGGAAATGTTATATGGATTGGAAACCTGGAACGCAGTCCGGGATTTGTTTGCACAAACCAGTCCATCTCTTCCTGATAACCGGCTAGTATCAGGATCAGGCTTTCTCTATGGTCTTCCATGCCTTTGACCAAGGCATCTATTGCTTCTTTACCAAAATCTTTATCTCCACCCCTGGCTAAGGAATATGCTTCATCAATAAACAGGATGCCGCCCAGGGCTTTTTTAATCTGCTCTCTAGTCTTCTGGGCAGTGTGGCCAATATACCCTCCCACCAGATCTGCTCTTTCAACCTCAACCAGGTGCCCCTTAGGCAATACCTCAACCTCTTTAAAAAGTTTGCCTAAAATCCTGGCCACTGTTGTTTTCCCTGTGCCGGGGTTACCTTTGAAAATCATGTGCAGCCCCAGCGGATCAGAGGCTAATTTTTCCTTTTGCCTTATTTTTTGAATTCTTATATATGAATGGATTTCCTCAATTAGTTTTTTTACACCATGAAGCCCAATTAGTGAGTCTAATTCCAGGAGTATTTCCCCAGTATTGTTATCGTTGACCTGCTCATTATCGTAACATCCTGTTTTTGACCTGCTTGATGGAGCAGTAGTTATTTTCCATGACCGATGATCAGTTTTATGTCTGGCGTTTTTAGAGCTCCCCCAGCGATTCCATATGTTTATTCTCACAAGTTCGCAGCCACCTCGCCTCAGGCTTAAGTCATTACCATTATACGCCTGACGCCTGGTTTTACGACTAAAAAAGCAAGACCCCTCCATTGAGGGGCCATTGGTTTTTTCTTTTAAGAGCCCTTTGGTTCAAATGTTGTACTGACGGGCTTCAGTGGACTAACTGTAGAAATGGCGTGTTTATAAACCATCAACTGTTTCCCATCACTTTCCAGGATTACAGTAAAGTTATCAAAACCCTTGACTATTCCTTTTAATTGAAAGCCATTAATAAGAAACATGGTAACTGGGATGCTTTCCTTCCTAACCTGGTTCAAAAAAGCATCCTGTAAATTAATTTGTGGTTTTGTCATGGCAAGGGCTCCCTCCGTAGGAATTTATTATCTATATTCTTTTCTACAAACCTTTGGATACTCCTTCAATAAAAAACTGCTAATTTCAGTAACAATCTCCCCAGGCACATCAGCCTGATCGATATTTAACCATTTTATTCTTTTGTCACGTCTAAACCAGGTCATTTGCCTTTTGGCGAACCGCCTGGTGTTTCTCTTGAGGATGTCGATGGAACTGTCCAGTGACCTCTCCCCCAGCAAATACTCTGTTAGTTCTTTATACCCCAGCCCGCGCATTGAATTGAGCTCCGGTGAAAACCCCCTATTCAGGAGTCCTTGCACCTCCGTCACAAGCCCGGACCTGATCATCAGTTCGACCCGCTCCTCGATTTTTTCATATAGTTTTTTTCTTTCCAGGTTCAGACCAAACATCAGTGGGTTGAAAATAGATTTGCGGGAATGGTCTACCTTATGAAAACTAGATATAGGTGTACCTGTATATTTATATACCTCCAGGGCACGGATAATTCTTCTCAGATCATGGGGATGTAATTTTGCAGCTGACCCCGGATCGATCTTGTGCAGACGTTCGTACAGTTTGCCGGCGCCGTGCTTTTTAGCATCTTGCATTAGTTTATTTCTGTATTCTGCGCTGCCCGGAGCACGGCTGAAATCATAGTCGTCTATAACAGCCCCCATATACAATCCCGTACCACCAACTAAAATCGGTAATTTTTTTCTGTTTATGATGTCGATGATAATTTCTCGGGCCTGTTCCTGATACAAGGCTACATTGTATTCCTGATCCGGTTCCACAATATCTATGAGATGGTGGGGTACAGCACACATTTCTGCAAGTGTTGGTTTTGCGGTACCAATATCCATGCCTTTGTATATCAGCATGGAATCAGCAGAAACAATCTCACCTTCTAATTCTTTCGCTATTTGTATGCCAGTGGTACTTTTACCAGTTGCAGTGGGCCCGCAAATCACGATCAGTGGAGACTGAATTTTAGGTGATTCTTTCATTCCAGCGCTCCCTTTCCTTGATGCCATAGGCCACTGTTGAATGCCTGCCGCCCATAATGTTCTTAAAACCCAGCCTGGCAAATTCAGTGCTGCCGCGTCGTTCCTTTATTACCACCCGCTTAGCGGCTGCATTATAGGCCATTTTTATTGTTTCATGGTCAATTGGATCATGGTTGGCGAGTATTCTTAGTGTGTTAATTCCAGATGACTTGCGTCCGGGATAACGAAACATCGGATCGAAGTAAACAACATCATAACTACCTGTTTTTAACGATGCCAGGTACACCTTATGTTTGGTTTTAATTACCTTTATACGCCTCATAGCCAGCATTATTTTCTCATTTTCTATCTGGTAAGACTGTAAACCTCGTTTTACTAATTCTGAAATGATTGGGGAGCACTCTAGCCCAGTTACTGTTCCTCTGCTGCCTGTTATGTAACTGGCTACAATGGCATCCGTACCCAAACCCATGGTACAGTCCAGCACAGAATCCCCTTCCTGCAGGGACAGGGCACTAATCATTTGGTCAGTTTTCCCATTGTTTATTTCTTTTATACGTGGCAGGGCCAGCCCCGGATGGAAAAAAATTTTATCTTTCTCTATTAAAAATGATATTTTTTGTGATGAAACAACCAGTACTCCCTCCGCAGGGTACAATGCGGTCAGATTCTTTATGGATTGGTCACGCCGTGCTACATAGGCAACATTTAAAAATGCGGCCAGTTCTCTGGCATCTCCAATCGACTTCGAGGTAGGCCCAAGGGATGTTGTCACAAAAAACGTCATTGATAACCCGGTTTTGTTTTCAATCGATTCTACCAAATTAGTTTCACCTAACGCTTAAATCTTTTTTCTAGATCCTGAAAAGACAGGTGAATCAAGGTGGGCCTACCGTGGGGACAGGTGTAGGGGTTTTTAACACCTGACAAACGCTTTACCAGGGCTTCCATTGCTGGTTGCGTCAGTTTATCACCTGCTTTTACCGCATTTCTACAAGCTAAAGATGACGCTATTTTTCTTGAAAATTCATCATAGGCGGCGCCGGCGCCTCTTTCACCCAGGTATTTTAGCATGTCCTGGAAAAAAACCTTTTCCCGACCCGGTGCTAAACCCGGTGGTGTCCCCCTGAGTAGAAATGTACTGCCACCAAAATATTCTAGTACAAAGCCTGCCCGGTTAAACCAAAAAATACGTTCTGTTAAAATGGCCGCCTCACGGTGATCAAGTTCTAAGGTTACAGGTTGCAATAAGCCCTGGCAGGGTTTGTCCTCCTCCATCGCCTGATAATACTCGTATAATACCCTTTCGTGAGCAGCATGTTGATCTAATATATATAATCCCCCTTCCCCTGCCGCCAGGATATATGTCAGTCCGATTTGGCCAATAACGGTTAATTTAGGCAGAAAACAGTGATCATTTAAATAATCTGCAGTTTCTGATTCTGCTACCACCTTTTCTGTGGCCCGGCCGTCTGCTGCTTGTTTATTGTAGATCACAGCCAGATGTGGTTTGGTGCTGCCGGCTACAACATTGTCTTTTTGTATTGGTTTAGGTGCTGTAGCGGTGGGAGCTTTCCACTGGGATTTCAATGTTTGTTGCCTGTTGTTCCTTCTATCAAATAACCTTGTGGGGATTACTGTGGGTGACAACAATGTCTCCCTGAGGACACTGGTGATCTGCCGGATAACCTTGTTTTCCTCTACTAGTCGTACCTCCAACTTGGCAGGGTGGACATTCACATCTATTAGTTCCGGCGGCACTACCAGGTTTAACACGGCCACGGGCTTTCTTCCGGTGGGCAATAATGTGCGGTAAGCCTCCTCCACGGCCCCGGCCGCCGCCGGGCAGTATACATAACGACCGTTGATAATTATATTAATATGGTGTCTATTGCTGCGACTCAGTGAAGGTTTACCTATGAATCCACCCAGGGTAATACCATCTCCAGCACCGTCAACCGGTATCATCTCACCGGCCT
This sequence comes from Candidatus Syntrophopropionicum ammoniitolerans, assembly GCA_013201395.1. GTDB lineage: Bacteria > Bacillota > Desulfotomaculia > Desulfotomaculales > Pelotomaculaceae > Syntrophopropionicum > Syntrophopropionicum ammoniitolerans. The sequence goes on along the minus strand of JABMJD010000001.1, from coordinate 207,460 downwards.
GGTTAACACCATAGACAGCAATTACAGCATCAATTAAGTTTCCGGTACCGGGTGAGTAAAAAGAGCGCCTGCTATTGTTTTTTAATTCAAAGCTTACACCAGGTCTGGCCAGAGCCATGTGGGCTACAATCTCACTGCATAAAGAACCCTCGTTAGAAGGAGTTTTCATAGATTTTTTTCTCACGGGTGTATTGAAGAACAGATCTCTCACTATAACTATTGAACCCGGCGGGCAGCCGGTACTAACCTTATTTGTAATAACCCCTCCCACAACCTCAATTTGGATTCCGTCCAAAACATTAGCGGTTCTCGTGGTAAAATCCATACGTGAAACCGCCGCTATGCTCGGTAACGCTTCACCTCTAAAGCCGAGAGTGAGAATCCTGTTCAGGTCAGACCCACACTTTATTTTGCTGGTAGCGTGTCGTTGAAAAGCCAGTTCCAGGTTTTTTTCCCCCATACCGCATCCATTATCTATAACGGTGATTGCTGCCAGCCCACCTTGATCTAGTTCCACCGTTATCCTATCGGCGCCGGCATCCAATGAATTTTCAGTTAGTTCTTTAACCACCGAAAAGGGGCGCTCAACCACTTCCCCGGCGGCAATTTGGTTCCTGGTGAAATCATCAAGGATCCTGATTGTTGTCAATTTCTGTCCACCTACTATCCCTCAGAGTGCCATTCATGGTGACTGCCCATATTATAGCTGTAAAATACGTCGTCATGTTTGTCCTGTAGGTAGATATAGTCATACCCCAAGTCTTTTTTGGAATCTCCATATAATTCTGCCGCCTCTGCGCGGCATTTACTGCAGGCTTCATGGGGCACGGAAATACAGAGTGCCCTACCGCTTCTGCCGTAACCATGTTTTGCATCCGAATCAATTACCAAATAGCCGGGGCAGTTATTACACAGCCGCAGCTTTTCGGTCTGTCTTTCGTCAATATGATCCGTGTCATAAAAAATACGCTTATTCCTGGTATAGTAATGGCCGGAAATTTTACTGGTATCTGGCGAAACCCGGTCACGCATTTCCCAACGCTGCAGCAATTCATCTACTAATCTCTCAATTTCCCCCGCCATCCCGGGCACTGCTTTAATATCCCCCGGCCGGTAACCTGGTTCTTCAACGCTGCTATAATCCAAACCGGCAAGAGCAAGTATGATCGCCATATTCACATATGGCAGGGCTGTTTCAATAGCGTAGCCGCCCTCCAGCACTGCCAGGTCGGGACGCAGCTTTTCCGTAAGCTGGGCGTAACCCCGCGCAGTAATCTGCATGCTTCCCAGGGGATCCGTGTAATGGTTATCCTGGCCGGCCGAGTTAACTATGAAATCCGGCTTGAAATCCTTAATAATAGGCAGTATTAAGTGATCCATCAGATATAAAAAGTCTTGATCAGCGGCACCGGGCTGCAGCGGAATATTGATGGTACGGGCATAGGCCCGTGGTCCGCCTAGTTCATAGGTGTAGCCGGTACCTGGAAATATGGTACGACCATCCTGGTGAAAAGAGATAAACAGCACATCGGGATCATGCCAGAAAACATCCTGGGTTCCATCACCATGGTGTACATCTGTGTCTACAATGGCGATTCTTTTGAGCCCATAGCGGGAACGTAAATGATCAACCATTACCGCTTCGTTGTTTATGTTACAAAAGCCCCTGTTACCACGCACAACTCTCATGGCATGATGTCCCGGCGGTCTGACCAGGGCAAAGCCGTTTTTTATTTCCCCGTTTATTATTTTGTCCGACAAAAGGATTGCTGCACCGGCGGCGATTAGATGGGCTTCCGTGGTTTGTTTTTCCACAGTGGGCACACAGAAATGCAGCCGAGCAATGTCATGAATGCCGGCCAGGGAGGGTTTATACTCCCTTATTTGGGGTAAATCCATGATCCCTTCCTCAAAAATCTGGTCTCTGGTATAGAGAAGACGTTCCTCTCTCTCCGGATGGGTGGGCGTTATCGCCCAATCAAAGGCAGGAAAAAATATCAACCCTGTTTTTTTGCTCCTATCCATAAAATCACTCCCCAGCCCCAACTCTGGCACTAATTCCCCTTGGCGTTTGCACAGTGATATCATAAAGCCTGCCGGTTGTATCCCATCCCCTAACCATGTTGAATACCTCCCGGTTGATAATTTCAATTTCTTCAGCCGCCGGTTTCAGCCCATATTGTAACGCCCTTTTTAGCAGGCTGTTTTTGGCCAATTCTAGAGCTCTTTTCTCATTAAACTTCCGGTCACTAATTTTCTCCTGGTGTCCTTCCTCCTGAATAATGTAATATCCCTGTTCGGTGTCTGCCCTTAAATTAACCTGCAATGTCGGTTTGGCCAGTGCGGCGCCAATAGCATTGGCTACAGATGCATGGTGCAGCATGGCAGACCGGCAACCAAGATTTTTTGCTATTAAAGGGGAAAAACCAGCAGCCCCGCCACCTACACCCGCCACCATTGTCGGTTTTAAGGTATGCCTGTGTAGTATTTCCCAAACCCGATAGGCAGGCTCCTGTTCCCATTCTAAAAACATCTTCTTTATTTCACCGGTTATACTATCAACAACCTTGTTGATCACTTGTTCCGCAGTCTGTTCCGCGGTTATGTTTAAATCGCGACCTAAAAGTTCCATGGCTTTTATCGCCTTTTTTTTATCCCCCAGTTCAATTAAGCCCAGGGCCCTAAGGGCATCTGTTGGTGTAGGTACCGGACCCTCCAAACAATAAGCAGGGCCTTTTCTTTGATTATGAATATTTATTTCTCTCTCCCTTAAATCTAAAACACTGTCACCGCCAATGGCAACAGACTTCACAGCCAGTGTCCTCACCTGGGTCAGTTGTCCCATCACCCGGGCACCTTTGGAGGAAAGTAGTGGTTGGCCGCTTAGAATAAGCGCTAGATCAGTGGTTGTCCCGCCTATATCAACGACTACCGCTGTTTCATCCGGTCCTATCAGGGCCTGGACACCCAGGGTACTGGCCGCCGGACCGGAGAATATTGTTTCCACAGGAAATTCCCCTGATCGTTGCAGGGGGGTTGTGCCACCGTCAGCCTTTAATATAAATATTTCAGCATGTATTTCACGTGAATCTAGGGTCTGGCGGATTGACTCAATAAAAGACTGGTAGGGTTCTCGGGTTGCGCAGGTTAAATAAGTGGTTACTATTCTCCGGGGAAAGTTCAGTTGACTGCCGATTTTTGCACCTAGCTCAATCTGCCATTGAGGGTATTTGTTTTTAACAATTTCCGATACTTTCTTTTCATGGATCGTGTTGCGGGGAGAAAACTTACCAACCACCCCGACCTTATTTGTGCCCCGGCGGGCAATTTCCTGCAAAACTGTTTCTATTTCCTGTTCCTTCAATGGAATTACTTCCCGGCCGCGGTAGTCAATTGCACCGGAAACAATATGAGCATAGGGCATAGTTTTATAGAAACCATGGCTTAAACCTGGTCCGGGGATGATCAACACGTCCACATCTTCATATCTTCTTTCCGCAATCAGGTTGGTAATGATTGTGGTGCTGAATACTATCCGTTTAATCCTATCCTTGTTTTCGTCCTTGACAATTGTATCGAGGGCTTTGGTTAATACGTTGATCAGGTTTACCTCTGTTGGTACTTTGGCTGTGGCCAACACCCGCCCATTTTCAAGCAATACAGCATCTGTGTAGGTGCCTCCCACGTCAATGCCGACAAACATATATCTACCCCCCATTGATGGCTAAAAAGCCTTACTACCTGCTGCCATCTTCTATTTTCTTTTGCAGCAGATACAGCTGATTAATTGCCTCTAACGGTGTCATACTGAGTATGTCCAGTTGGCACAGCTGCTTTATAACTTCATTATCTGGTTTGTTATCCATGTCATCTCCATTATCCCCTGTTGCCCCAGTGGGCAAAGACACCTGATTAGTGCTTTCCAAATATTTCAGAATCTGTGCGGAACGCTCAATTATTTCAGTGGGTAACCCGGCCAGCCTGGCCACATGAATACCGTAGCTCCTATTTGCACGGCCGGAAATGACTTTTCTTAAAAAAACAACCTGATCTCCCTCTTCTTTTACTGCCACATTCAAATTGGTGATACCTGGTTCCCTCTCCAGCTCAGTTAGTTCAAGGTAATGTGTTGAAAACAAGGTTTTGGCCTTTATTTTCCGATGGATATATTCCACCAGCGCTCTAGCAATGCTGATCCCATCATAGGTACTGGTGCCCCGCCCCACTTCGTCCAGGATGATGAGGCTTTTTGCAGTTGCTTCGGTCACAATAGCACGGCATTCATTCATTTCCACCATAAAGGTGCTCTGCCCGCCGGCAATATCATCTGATGCGCCAATTCTGGTAAAAATACGGTCAACAATTGTGATTTCCGCCCCGGAAGCAGGCACAAAACTGCCTATTTGGGACATCAATACAATAATAGCTACTTGACGCATATAGGTACTTTTACCGGCCATGTTCGGCCCCGTAAGTAGCAGTAGCCTGCTCTCCTCGAGATCCATAAGGGTGTCGTTAGGCACAAACTGTCCGGGTCCCATAACCTTTTCCAATACTGGGTGCCGGCCATTTTTAACCACTAACCGGCCATCATCTAGTATTTCCGGGCGCACATAATTATTATTAAATGCCGCCTGGGCCAAAGAACAAAGTGCATCAACCTCCGCCACTGCCGATGCCGTAGTCTGGATGCGCTTGATTTGTGCTGTAAGTTGTTCCCGAATATCATTAAAAATATTATATTCCAGGTGCAGCAACTTTTCCTGTGCCCCTAACACCAGATCCTCATACTCTTTCAGCTCCGGTGTGATGTATCTTTCCGCATTAGCCAGAGTCTGCCGTCTGGTGTAATCTTGCGGCACATGATCAAGGTTTGATTTAGTAACCTCAATATAATAGCCAAAAACCTTGTTATAGCCGACCTTAAGGGACTTTATGCCGCTACGCAGCCGCTCCCTTTCCTCCAGCTGGGACAACCTTAACCTGGCCTCTTTTCCGGCCCTACGGTATTTGTCCACTTCTGGGTTAAAACCATCCTTAATTATCCCCCCATCCCGCAGGGATTGGGGTGGGTCATCTACAATGGACCGGCTTAATAGCGCTGCTATATCCTCCATGGCATCAATGCCCCTGCCTAGTTCTTTTAAAAGAATACAATGTGCCTGTTCCAGCAATTCTTTTAGCGGTTCCAGGTAAAACAGGGATTTTTTTAGGGCGATTAGATCACGCGCCGTTACTGCGCCAAAGGATATTTTGCCTGCCAGCCTTTCCAGATCGTAGATGTTTTTCAGCTTCTTTAATAGTTCCTTTTGGTAAAACAAATCTTTAATCAATTCTGCAATGGCATCTTGACGGTCGGTAATTTCTTTTGGCATGAGTAACGGCTGTTCGATCCAGGTGCGCAGCATCCGGCCCCCCATAGAAGTAACAGTGTAATCAAGTACCGCTAGAAGCGTATCTTTTTTCGTGTTATCCGCTATGGATCGGCACAATTCCAGGTTTCTCCTGGTTGCTGCGTCCAGGGTCATATACCTGCCGGGAGTATAAAACTGTATCTCGTTGATATGAACCAGGTTTCTCTTTTGGGTGTCTTTTAAGAAACTTGTTAACGCACCGGCAGCGCAGGCTGCTATTGCCGGATCAGAAATTTTTGTTGTAGAAAAAACGCCCGGCCCAAACTGTTCTTCCAGTGCTTTTTCCGCAGCAGCCAAGTTAAAGGCTTCATCTTTATAACCGCTTATAAGAAACTGTTCCCTAAATTTTAAATCCTGCGTCAGGTTGTCCACCATAGAAAGGGGTACAATTAGTTCTGCCGGCATTAATCTGTTTAGTTCGTCAGCTAATTTGACGCCTGCCCCTGGCCCGCTAAGGGATCCGACCATAAAGGTTCCTGTCGTAACATCAGTCACAGCCAGACCATAGCCTTTGTCGTTGCGAGCTATACAAACGAGGTAGTTGTTCCTTCGCTCTTCCAGGAGATTTCCTTCCATCACCGTACCTGGTGTAATCACCCGCACAACATCCCGTTTGACAATACCTTTTGACAATGCCGGGTCCTCCACCTGCTCACAAATGGCTACGTGGTACCCCTTGCTGATCAATTTGGCGATATACCCCTCGGCAGCATGATGAGGTACACCGCACATAGGTACGCGTTCCTTTCGTCCCCCGTCCCTGCCGGTCAAGGTTATCTCCAGTTCCTTTGATGCTAATAACGCATCTTCAAAGAACATTTCATAAAAGTCACCTAATCTAAAAAAAAGAATCGCGTCCGGGTATTGTTTTTTTATGCCTAGATACTGCCTAATCATTGGTGTAAAACTCACCGGAACACCTCCTGGGGAACATTATAACATATGGTATTCTAAACCAAAAGAAAAAACCCTGTTAGCTAACAGGGTTGTGCCACAAGCTCTTTATTTATTTTAGGCGCACCCACCACAGCCCCCGCAGGGTTCGTCTCCAGATCCGCAGGAGCCTTCCTCACAGCAGCCCTGGGGTTTTACTCCTATTGCTTCGCCGATAATATTGTTTATTGACTCCAGGATAGCCTGAAACTCTTGCTGAGCCTTAAAAAAGTTATAAACATAAGGGTTGTTGAGCATTTTTAATTCCAGTTCCTCAAGCTCCTTCATTTGTTCCTCAGTTAGATCCTGACCCTGAGCCTGCGCTGCTTGATAGGCTTTTTGTTTTTCATCAAATTGGGCAATCGAGTTCCGTGCTTCCTGGTTTTCCAACATCATTTTCTCTGCTTCCCGCATCGTGGTTAATTCTTTTGACTCTGAGAGTGAACCAGCTAGTTCCCTGGCCTTTTCCATTATTGACATAATTCCAACCCCTTGCTTTTTAATTGCTGTAGATTAGGCTAACATTTAATGTTTAAACCATTTCCCCGGAGAGGTGAGCCAGGCGAGATTCAGTTATTCTCACACTGACTATTTTTCCCCTCAGGTTTCGGGTACAAGGAAAAAGAACAATTTTGTTGCCTCTGCTCCGGCCATATAAAAGGCCTGGCTTTTTTTTGCTTTCCCCTTCCACCAGGACATCCTGGCAACGGCCTATCTCTTCACGGTTTTTCTCCAGGCTAATTTGGTTTTGCAATTTAATTAAGGTTTGTATCCTATCTTTTTTAACTGCCTCCGGTACCTGTTCCTTTATGTCAGCAGCCGGTGTCCCCGGTCTGGCATTATATACAAAGGTGTAAGCGCTATCAAAACGGGCCAGTTTGATTAGATCCACGGTGTCATTGAAGTCACTATCGTCTTCACCTGGAAAACCAACCATAATGTCAGTGGTAATACTTTGTTGGGGCACTGCAGATCTTATTTTCCTAATTAAATCCAGGTACTGTTCTCTGGTGTAGCCCCTGTTCATTTTTTTTAAAATCCGGTTGCTGCCCGCTTGAACAGGCAAATGAAAATGCTCACAAACCTTTTGTAAGCCGGCAATTGTGCTGATCAGCCCATCGTTGAAGTCTCTGGGATGGGAAGTCATGTAACGGATCCGCTCCAGCCCGTTTATACCTTCCAAACACTGTAGCAATGAAGCGAAGTCACGACCACCTTCTAGATCCTTGCCGTAGGAGTTAACATTCTGGCCCAGCAGTACAATTTCTTTGTAACCTTCACCTGCTAGCTCGGCAACTTCTGCCTTAATATCTTCCTGCTTGCGGCTTCTCTCCCTCCCTCGTACAAACGGTACAATACAATATGTACAAAAGTTATTGCATCCGTAGGTTATTGTGACCCAGGCACGCACACTATCCTTCCTCTTAGCAGGGTGCCCTTCAGATATGCCCCTGGAAGCAGGCCATATTTCCTGCACAGTTTTTTTGCTGTTAGCAACCCGGTCAAGCAACTCCGGCAATTGGTGCGCATTATGAGTACCAAATACAAGGTCTACATAAGAAAAAAGGCGTGCTATGCGGGAAGCCATATTTTTCTGCTGGGGCATACAGCCACATACACCGATAATCAGATCGGGGTGAGCCATTTTTCGCTGTCGTAGCCGTCCTAACAGTGAGAACACCTTATTCTCGGCTGTTTCCCGCACACAACAGGTGTTTAGAAGGATAATTGATGCCTCCTCCATGGAGTCTGCGGCAACAAAACCTTTGGCCTCAAGCATCCCTGCCAGGACCTCAGAATCATGCTCATTCATCTGACAGCCGAAGGTAATAATAAAATATGACTTCAAAAAGCAACCGCCTTTTATAAAAGATTACAACCATTATAAAGGTTTGGTCGGTCATATGCAAACATACCTCTGTGCAAACGGTTGTTGCATGTAAAATGATTAAAAAAATTTTTTTGGTAGGAATTAAACTCCTTTTCGCAGAACCTTTTATATATTTTCAAATGTTAAAATGTTTAACTACAAAGATATACTATACGGGAGGAACAATATGCTGCAGAAAATGGCAGGGTTAGCAGTACTGGCGGGCTTAATTATAACAGTTGCGGGTTCAATTACTGTGAATGAGGACTTGAGACTTACCGGCATAGTAATTTTACTGGTTATAGCCACAGTTGCTGGTTATAGACTGCTTAAATTCTCGTTGCTGACCCCCACAAGTAATATTATCGGTACCTGCATTGGCCTCAAGCGTGGGCCTACCTACTATGAGCTTTCATTCCGCACCCCCTCCGGCATCTATAATGGACAGGCCAGACTGCAGATTGGCCGGGATATTCAGATAGGAGATCGGGTTAAATTGGTAATAAAGGGACCGGTGATTCTAGAAATTCACAAATAGCATCAGAAACATATGTATAATTACCTGCCGCAAATAAAATACTTTATTAGAGGTATGCGGGAGGTGAAACAACATGACCGACACCGGGATTAAGGCTGAAATTCAAAATTCAATCAGAAACGCCCAGGAATGCATGGCCGCAATGGATACCATTCTGGAAAAACTACCAGAACAAGGCCGGGAAGAAAAAGAGCGCTTGCAGGATTTGTGCAACAAGACAGGGACCCTGTTGAAAGAAGCCCAGGAGAGATGCGACAGGCTTTTCTAGAAGGTTTCCCGGCTTATAACCGGGAAATTTCCCTCTTGCCCGCATAACCGGGTTAAAACAGGCAAGAGACAGTTGCCCTTACACCCGATTAACAGATCATGTTATAATGCTTTATAATTAATTAGATTGCTGGGATAAACTGCCCATGGAGGAGGCGAAAAAATTATGGAGCAGATTAAGGATCTGGGCGCGGCCATACAATTAATTGAAATGCAGTTAAAAGATATTGGCAATATTGGCGCTAAGGTGCCCTATGGCTTGGAATACTCCTTTTGGGAGGATTTCACAGCTAAAATTATTGATCGTATTTATGGAAAAGATTCCAGACAACGGCACGGTTTCGAACAGGCCGGGCGGGGTGAGTGTTTTTCAGTTTTTGATAGCTATTCGGAATACCAGAGAAAAGAAGATTTTTTGGAAATTATGCGCTGTAAAAAGGAATACCTAGAGAACCTAATTATAGAATTAACAGATAAGACCACTGTAGAAGAACCAGGGAAATCTAGTGACGAGGCAAACGAATTCGGGTTGCTTTCTAAAAACAATTTCTATTCTGATGAGATATCTAAAAGCAGGGATGCTTCCCCTCTCGATCATGCAGTTTATGAGATAATTTCAAAAATAAAAGACCCCGCAATTTTAGAAGAGGCGAGGTTAAACCTAATCGCTCTAAGGGATGAACTCTTAGAACCCAACCCTTCTTGGGCGAAACTAAAACACAACATGATCTGGCTGATTGAATTCGGCAAGGAAGAGTTTTTTTCCATACTACCTTTTATAGTACTCTATATTCGAAAAATTTCTGATTAAATATTACTTGACGAGAGTTACGCGGCAATTTGCCAGGTGGATTACCTTATGGCTAACACTACCGATGGCTGCGCCACGTAGTTCACTGGCACCTCTGCTGCCCATAATAATATGATCGTAATTGCCCCGCTCTGCATAATCTAGTATGACAGTGGCGGGGTCTCCTCTTTCAATATACCTTTCCACATCAAGGCTTTTCTTTGAAAACTCCCGCAGTGTTCTATCCATAATTTTTTGACCTTTTTCCTCCACAGCCATGTCAATCTCTGCAAGGTTGTCCCTTTCAGGTATCACTACAATTATAGAAAGTTTTAATTCCGGGTTCATGGCCATCAGCCTGGAAGCATAAGCGGCTGCTTTGAGCGAATTATCCGAGCCGTCACTTGGTAGCAAAACTTTGCTTTTTAGCATTTAACCACCCCCAGCAACTCTGATTAGATTCTTCATTTTTATTAATTTGTCTTAATATTTTCCCATAATAACAGTTTTTAATCCAGTGCTAGACAGTCTTTTGTGCTATCTGTTCTGCCAGAGCGATGATACGCCTGGCACGATCGGCAATCGGGTATTCTATCATTTCTCCGTCAACCTGAAATACGGCTTGACCCTTGGCTTCTTCTTTATCAAACACCGTAACAATTTTTTCCGCCCAGGAAATTTCCGCTGCTGTTGGCGTAAACACCTTGTTTAAAGGCTCGATCTGGCCCGGGTGTATGGCTAGTTTGCCTTGGAAACCCATCTGGCGCACTGTTTTAGCATCAGCTACCAAACCTTCTATATCTTTGAAATCAGGGTAAACAGTATCAATAGGCGGCTCTACACCCGCTGCACGGGAAGCCACTACCAGCTGGGATCTGGCATAAAATATTTCATTCCCACTTTTAGAAAAGGTGGTACCGATGTCAAGGACATAATCTACACCACCAAAAAACATGCGGCTAACCCGGGAACTCGATGAGGCAATATTGTAGGCATTAACAATAGCATTCGCGCTTTCTATAAATGGGATGATTTCCATGTGGCCGCTAGTTAATCCCCGTTCCTTTTCTATTTTACCAATTAACCAATCAACATGTCTAATCTCTTCCGCCGATTCAGATTTGGCCACTACCAGTCCTCTAACGCCTTCTGTTACGGCCGCTAATAAATCGCTTAAAATGAATTCTGTTTGAACACCGTTAACCCTAATAAATACATCACCCCTGCGGGGCAGGCTTAAAGCCTCTTTTAAAGCGTTTCTAGCGTTAGTTTTTTCGCTCAGCGCTACTGCATCCTCCAGATCAAGTACTGTTCCGTCGGCGTTAAGCATCAGGGCCTTACCTACCTTGCGCAGATCATTGGCAGGGGTAAACAACATAGTGCGAAAAATAGTCAACGCATTACCCTCCCATCCATTAATATATATTTCCTAACTAGGATATTCTACCCAGCCGGTCTTTTTTCCTTTTCCATTGTTAACTCTTCTTTTTAAATCCTTTTGTAGACAATCTGATGGGGCAGATGCTATAATTAAAATTAGTAATATCTGGGAGGATTGTTTGATGGAGAAAAAAAACCAGAGTAAACCTGAAGAGGGTAATAAGCAGGGTATAATTAAAATATCTGAGGATGTGATCACTACTATAGCCGGTCTTGCCGCCACAGAAGTATCAGGAATAGCCGGGATGAGCGGCAGTATCACCGGTGAGCTGGTCGAAAAACTGGGTCGGAAAAATATTTCCAAGGGAATCAAGGCCGATGTAAACGGAAACCAGGTTACTATCGACATCAATACGATTGTGGAGTATGGGGTTAATATACACGAAGTGGCAGTAGCATTGCAGGACAACATTAAAAATGTTATTGAAAATATGACCGGGCTGGATGTGGTGAGCGTGAATGTAAACATCCAGGGTTTATCTTTCGCTCCAGAATGCAAAGAAGAAACGGGGCCGGCAGGTAAGTAAATGAAACTACCATTCATGGTAAATGCCTGCCGGCATGTTGGTTGGAATTACTACAGGCGGCAGGGGCATCGCCAACGTAGGCCTAATATTGGGCGTATTCTAAAAGGAATAGAGCTGAGCTGAATCACCCCGGTATTTGCCTGCGTTTCCTGTCCCTGCGGTGGGACAGCGGGTTTCGGCAAAAGTACCTTATCTTGCTGGTTTCTACCACAGAAAGGCCGGCGCTCCAGTGTTTTAGCTTCACGGCTGGCATATTTACACCAGTGGCGGTGGAGCCGTTACAGTTATGGCAAATTGTCTTCTGTGGTCCTACCGTCACCGGTAATAGGGATAGCTTCGCCCAGAAATGTGGGTAGAGGTTTTAGTAAGGTGGTAAGAAAAAAATCTTTAACCCTGGCGGCACACTCCCTTGTTTTGTATATGGCCATGACCTTACCGTAATCCTGCAGGTCGGAGGCCACCCCACAGGTATCCAGTCCCAGTTCCCTGGCGATAAAGAGCGCCCGTGGCAAGTGATACTCTTGGGTTACTATAATTGCGCTTTTCACCTGAAAAATATCCTTGGCCCTGTAAACACTCTCGTAGGTACTAAAACCGGCATGATCCATGAATACATCTTCCGGAGACACGCCCCGATCAACAAGATATTTTTTCATCGCCTTAACCTCATCATAATCCTTATGCCCATGATCTCCGCTAACTACTATCTTGTCGGCCTTTCCCTGTTGATATATTTCATATGCCCGGTTTAAACGGTCACTTAACATCGGCGACAATGTGCCATCGGGGTAAACATAGGCGCCTAAAACCAATATGGCGTCGCTTTCTAACGCCTTACCGGGCCCTACTATATATTTTGAGCCCGTCCCTTGTACATACTGATCTATTGAGACAATCAAAAGGAAAACTGTCAGGGTTAAAATAGCCAGACAGATCAAAAACTTATTTAATCTCTGCCGCAAAAGGTGTGTACCCCCCATAAACAACTAAAATAATCTGTCCGGTATCTATAATTCTGCTCCCCAATGCAAACACCTGCATTTGCATAAACAATTGTGTTTTTCCTGCAGGCCGTAAGGCTGCTTGCTGGATAACCCGGCCTATCCGGGAACAAAATAGTGTCTATGATTGTTTATCTATGACGCAATGTGCTATGTAACCCGTTAGTATATATCTATGTGCAGCAACAAGGTACGCCTGCCTGGGGTTGGCTGCCCAGTTACAAGTGTACCTTGTTACCATCAACGGGACAATATATAACTATCTATTCCTACATGACCCATCATGTAGGCCAAAACCATGGCCATGGCCGGCCTGCCTACCATCCTTGTTACCCCAGCCCTGGCCAAAGCCGGCTCCTGCCATGTATCCGGATCTATGTGATCCGCAACCAGTTCCTTGACCATCGCAAAGGGCCTGATTGGTGGTAATCTTAGTGATGATGGTATCTGCCTGTTCCTGTGTGATCTTACCGGCAGCAACACGAGCTGCTAATGTGTCTTCTTTCATTTCCAGCATTTCCGCCTTGAATTCGTTCAGTACGCCCGCATCATTTGCCATAGTTCCATATGTTTTACCCGTTTGTACACGTTCATCAATAACGGATTGCACCTGACGCCCGGTCAACCCGGCAACCGCCTCAGCAGGCGTTGAATACTGGGACGTGGCAAAGGCTGCTGCTGATCCGGCAATCAGGGCGAATATCGTTATTCCGGCGACAACGACTTTCTTAATAGTTTTCATGGGCACGACCTCCTTTATTATCAGCATATTTTTGTTGCTGTGGAATTTAGTATAAGCATTATTCATGGCGAAAATGTGTTTTTCCATTTCTTTTTTTATGATTAAATAACTAATCCTCATTGTTATAATAATAACACACCTGGTATTTATAATACCTTATGAAAGGAATGGGCTCTATGCCGGCGATGCTGATAGCAGATGATAACAGGCAGATTGTTTCGGTTCTAAAAGAATACGCCAGAAAAGGAGGCTTTGATATTACGGTAGCCTATGACGGACAAGAGGCATTGGACAAGGCCAAAACGATGACCTTCGATATGATCCTCCTTGATGTGATGATGCCCGGTATAGATGGTTTTGAGGTTTGCCGGGAAATCCGCAAACAAAGCAATGTACCTATAATCATGATCACCGCACGCGGTGAGGACTTTGAACGCATTATGGGGCTTGATATTGGAGCGGATGACTATATTGTCAAGCCCTTTTCGCCGGGAGAGGTAATGGCACGTGTGCGGGCTATTCTTCGCCGCATTTTCCAGACTAATGACACAAAAGCGCAGATTTTCACCCATGAAAATCTGCTGGTCAACCTTGATGAATATATTACTGAAATTAACGGTATCCGTATCCCTCTGACAAAAAAGGAGACGGAGTTACTATGGACAATGGGAACAAACAAAAACAAGGTATTCACCCGGGACAACCTTTTGGACAACCTCTGGGGTTTTGACTATCTTGGGGATTCGCGCACGGTTGATTCTCATATTAAACGGTTACGCGCCAAACTAGACCAGGTTCCTCACGGGAAATGGGAAATAAAGACTATCTGGGGTGTGGGATACAAGTTTGAGGTAATTACATGAAAAACAAAATTCGTTTTCGCTTGCTGCTGTATTTCTCCGGATCGCTGCTCGCATTTTCTCTAATCATTGGTCTCATTTTTTTTACCACCTTTTCCCGCTATAATATGGATGTCTACAAAAGCGAGCTGGGAAATCGTGCTGAGCGTATGGCCCAATCCCTGGCCCTATTTTGGTCAGGGGATACAGGACAGCCCGGCCACGGCATGAAAGGCCACAGCTCGGGTTATGGTGCCTACCTGCGGTTTCTCGATGACATTGCCATGACTGATGTTTGGATTGTGGACAGTAATCTGCGCCAGATTACGCGCAGTCACGGACAACCCAGCCTGACATACCAGGATTTGCCTGCCGAAGCAGAGGATGTTATTGCCCAGGCAATGGATGGTAAAATAACATTTAGTGAGAATTTTGGCTCCCTATTAGGTACCCCCTCCATTAGTGTAGCCAAACGAATTACACTGGCCAACGGTGAGGTTGCCGGGGTTATTTTACTGCACGAGAAGCTGGAAAACATTCGGAGCACAACCCAAAAAAGCCTTGTCATTCTGTTGCTTAGTATGGGAGCAGCGGCACTTATTTCATTATTCATTGCCCAAAGATTGGCGGAGCATTTTACGCAACCCCTGGGGAAAATGAAAACCGCGGCTCTCAAAATTAGCGGTGGCGATTACACAGCAACCACAGGTGTCACCCAAGAAGATGAAATAGGTGCCCTGGCCGTCGCCCTTGATGAAATGGCTGGGAAATTGCATACTGCTGCCCTGGAAAGTTCCCGGCTGGAAAACCTGAGGCGGGAATTTGTAGCAAATATCTCCCACGAATTACGTACACCCGTCACTGTCATTCGTGGTTCCCTGGAGGCCCTTTGTGAAGGTGTGGTGTGGGCACCTGATATGGTTGATGAATACCACCGGCAGATGTTTGCGGAAAGTCTCTATCTGGAGCGGCTTGTTTCTGATCTCCTTGATCTGGCCCGTTTGCAAAATATTGATTTTGCCATGGAAATAAAAACAGTCAACCTTAAAGCCATCGCTGAAGACGCTTTGCGGGGTATGGAACGTCTGGCCCGAGCCAAGAGGATCACACTAAGGTTTAATGTCACTGGTGATGGTTTCACTATGGATGGGGATTACGGCAGGCTGCGGCAGATGTTGGTAATTATCCTGGACAATGCCATTAAATTTTCTCCTGAGGACTCAACAGTGGATTTGGATTTGCAACAAGCGATAGATGGCATCAGACTGGGCATCCGGGATCAGGGCTGCGGTATCCCCACAGATGAATTGCCCCATATTTTCGATCGCTTTCATAAACGCAGATCGGAGGAAAATAAAAGCGGCACTGGTCTCGGTCTGGCCATCGCCAAGCAGATAGCTGATCGACATGGGATATTTGTTCAGGTACAAAGCGAACCCGGCCGAGGCACGGAATTACACTTTTTTATAAAAACCTAGCCGGGTATGCTGCCCATACTATTATAGAAACCGGAGCAGAACAATTGGGCTCCGGCTTCTATTTTTGGCGCGCCTGATACAGGCGCAGTTGTTTAACTGATCATCATTTATTTTTTTTGCCGTCAGGCAATTCTTTGCATGGCCTGGTGGGTATTCATAGCCTGTTGGAACAGCTGCAGATACTCTACGCCGGAGCGGGCCCAGGAAAAATCCTGCTCCATAGCATTTTTAACCAGCTTCTCCCATTGTCCCGGTTGTTCCCAGAAAAGCGATAGAGCCCTTTTAATAGTGTTAAACAATTCACCACTGGAATAGTCGTGAAAACCAAACCCGTTACCTGAAGCATTCTCCGGGTTATATTCATTTACCGTGTCAGCCAGCCCACCGGTAAATCTGACTATGGGGATCGTCCCGTAGCGCAGGCTAATCAACTGTCCGAGACCGCAAGGCTCAAAACGTGACGGCATCAGAAACATGTCGGCACCGGCGTAAATCCGCTGGGCCAAAATGGCGTTAAAGCCCAGGTAAAGCCCCATTTTTTCAGGGAAACGGGCTCTGATTCCTTCGAACATATCCTCATAGTATTTGTCACCGCTGCCTAGAACCACAAATTGAATATCCTCCGACATCATTTGATCCACGATTTCCGCAATCAGATCCAGCCCTTTCTGGTCCACCAAACGAGTGATCAGCCCAATCAAAGGCACATCTTTTTCGGGCAGTCCCATTTCCTTTTGTAAGGCATATTTGTTTTCTTTTTTGTGTTCGACACTGGAACTGTCATAATTACGGTGGATCCGGGCGTCAGTTTTGGGATTAAACTCGTGGTAGTTAATCCCGTTAACAATACCATAAAGATCCTTAGACCTTCTTCTCAGCAGGCCATCCATCCGCTCACCCAGCTCCGGTCTTTGGATTTCAGTGGCATAGGTGCGACTGACGGTATTGACGACATCCGCATAAACAATTCCTGCCTTCATAAAGCTCACTGACCCATAGAATTCCAATCTCTCCGGATGAAAGAACTCATCACCCAAACCCAGAATATGCAGGACCTCCTTGGGGTAGTTGCCCTGATATTGAAGATTATGAATGGTAAAAACAGTTGCTATCCGGTTATAGAATTGATCCTGCCGATAATGTGTTTTTAAAAACAAAGGTATCGGGCCTGACTGCCAGTCATTGCAGTGGATAACATCAGGCTGCCAGTCTAGTTTAGGCAGCATTTCCAGTACTGCTCTGCAGAAAAAAATAAAACGCTCTGCTTCATCATCAAACATATACATGCGGTCACGATAAAAATAGTGATGGTTATCTACCAGATACACCGGAATGCTTTTATGCATCCCCTGATATTGTGATTCTATGCTGCTTTCCCTGATTATTGCTGTTTCATAGCGGTTTTTAAAAGGGACGGGAAAATCCATTTTATAGGAACAGGATTCAATTTGTTGGTAACGGGGCATGGCCACCCTGACATCATTACCCATGTTATCGTTACCCACAACAGCGAGAGCCTTGGGTAGTGAGCCGGCAACATCAGCCAGACCCCCTGTTTTGGCAAAAGGTACAACCTCTGAGGATACCACTAATATTTTCAAAGGGCGATCAAACATACTGGGGTACCTCCATTTCATATTTTTCTCCTACATGATAGACTTCCACAGTCTCTCTCAAGGCCTGTGCAGCTATTTCGGGCGGGGTCGGATTGATAAAATAACCTGTGCCCAGTTCAAAACCGGCCATTATAGTCAAGCGGGGCATTATTTCCAGATGCCAGTGAAAATGGTGTTCCTCCCCCTGGTTAACAGGCGCTGTGTGCAGAACCATATTATAAGGAATGTTTTTTATCATTGAAGTCAATTTGCGCAGGGAATTCCTTAAAACATGGGCAAAATCCCTTACCTGTTCCTCCCTTAATTGCACAAAATCAAATTGGTGTTCCCTGGGAACTATCGTCATTTCAAAAGGAAAACGGGAAGCAAAGGGACAGAAACAAATAAAATGGGTGCTTTCAAAGACAATTCTTTCTTTTTCGGAAATTTCTTGGCCGATTATATCGCACATGACACATGACTGGTGCTGATGGCGATACTCCTTCATCCCCTCTATTTTTTCCCTCACATCCTCCGGCACAAAGGGTATGGCCACCAGTTGGGAATGGGTATGCTCCAGGGATGCCCCGGCCACAGGCCCGGTGTTTTTAAAAATCTGTATATACTTTAGTCTGGTGTCTTTGCGCAAATCCAAGGAACGATCCCGCCAGGCCCAAATAATTTCTTCCACCTGTTGATCCGTTTGTTCGTCCATACCAATAATATGATTATTGGATTCAATAATTACCTCATGGGCCCCAACACCATCCATGTACTGATAAACACCGCTGTTTTTTTGATGCGCATTGCCATGGATACTTAAGGCTGGAAACTTGTTGGGCACCACCCTTACCCACCAGCCGGGTTGATCCCGGGTTGTATCTTGTTCACGGTAGGCAATGATCTCCGGAGGTGTTTGTTCTTCATTCCCTTCACAAAAAAAACATTCTCGAGAACTTTTTTCATCATTTATTTCTTTGTAGTCGTTGGGACGTTTTCCCCTTTCGGTGGCAATGATTACCCACCGGTTGACAATGGGATCCTTTCTCCATTCGGACATTACTTTACCTCCTGCTTAAGTCCTACTATATTTTCATCATATGTGGCGGACCCGATGTAGAATGTAGACTTATATTGAGATTGCCGCAATTTGCTTCTTTTTATGCACCCTAGGTGTATTCTTTTGCCGATTGTTTTCAAGTAAAGAAGGAAAACGTCAAATATAATCGAATGTTACTATTAAAATGTTACAATTAAATGGAAAGCTGTAAAGGAGTCGCTGTTATGGCTAGTGATTTGGTCAGTATTAAGGGAACCAGAAATGGGCTGTTAATTCTGCTGGATCCAAATAAGGATTATGAAGAGATCAGGCAGAACCTGATGAGAAAAATGGAATCTGCCCGGGGTTTTTTTAAAGGTGCCAATTTTTCTTTGTATCAGGGTCCTAATGGAATTCCTGTTAAACAAAAAAACGAACTGGAAAACATATGCCGCCAGTATGGTTTGATCCCCAATGCAGATAAGACAACACCAGTTAGGATTATATCAAAGGTAAAAAAGGCCACCCAGACACCCCGCCCCATGATTAGTCAAGGAACGGGTGAAGCAGCGTTAATGGTGCAGCGTTCACTGCGAGCAGGCCAGTGTGTTACCAACAAAAAACATATTGTTGTATTGGGGGACGTCAACCCCGGAGCAGAGGTTATATCTGGTGGGAATGTGATGGTTATCGGTAGTTGCCGCGGTGTGATCCATGCCGGGGCCGGAGGAAACAGATCAGCAAGAATTATTGCCCGCAGGCTTAACCCTACTGCACTTAGCATTGCGGGGCAGAGACTCAATCCGGAAACTGCATTTTCTGGGCTTGATGAATACCAGATAGTTAAGCTTGCCGGTGAGAAATTTATTTTTGAAAAATATAACATCGGACGTTGAACAGCACAAATAGCAAGTTAGAATAGCACCAAGACAGCACGAAAATAAACCTGGTGGCCAACACTGGGGTTAATTTTTTTTATCAGCATTAAGCTGGCTCTTAATCAGCACATTATTCTAGAAAATTAGGGGCAGCCAGTATGCCCGCAATAGATTTAGCATCACATATGGCCCCGGACATAACCATTTCTTGGGCCTGCTCCAGGCCCACTGTTTCTACTTCAATAAATTCATCCTCGTCGAGATTCTGTTTTTTTAATGTTAGTTGGGTGGCCAGGAAAAGGTGAATTTGTTCGTTTGTAAAACCAGGGGTGCTATAAAAGCTGATCATATGTTTTAGCTTGCCGGCCACGTATCCCGTTTCCTCTGTCAATTCCCTGCCGGCGCAGGCCTCATAATCTTCCCCCGGTTCTAGCTTCCCCGCCGGTATTTCCAACAGAACCATTCCGGCGGCATATCTATACTGCCTGACCAGGAGTAACTCCCTTTTTTCGTTTATAGGAACTATGGCTACAGCGCCTGCATGTTCTACTACCTCACGCCTGCTGGTTTTTCCATTTGGTAAAGACACCTCATCAACCCGCAGGTTGACGATTTTACCCCGATAAATTGTATTGGACGAAGTCATTAACTCCCTATAACCTGCCATGCAAAGATCACCTCAAACTTTTTTGTCATCGGCGCGTGGACACAGTAAAAAAAATTGCCCCCGGCCAAGCTGGATCTATTATTCGCTGATATATGAAACTAATCCTGCAAATTTTTTCTCCCACTAATTCTACCATGTATTGCATACAGGCCATTTTATTACTAAATTAGAGAGGAATTTCGCTTATCCGCATAGAATTTATTTATAAAAATATTCAATGGCATAAGCAGCCAATGCATCCTGTATAGTTTAGTAAACATTAAAATTAGGAGGTGGCTCTACGTTTGGGCAAAAGATTAGGCATTCCAAGTGCTCTACTATATTACGTTTATTACCCGTTCTGGCTGGCTTTTTTTAATGAAATTGGAGTGCAGGTGGTCACATCTAAAGGCACAACAAAAAGCATTCTGGATAAAGGTGTACGGGAAGCCCTGGCTGATGCTTGTGTGCCGATAAAACTTTTCTTTGGTCATGTTATGGAACTAAAGAACAAATGTGACTGTCTATTTATACCCCGTGTGGTCTGCCTGAACGGAAAGACTATTTACTGTCCTAAATTTCTAGGGTTGCCGGATATGATCCGACACTCACTAGACGGTCTGCCCCCGATCATTGATGTGCGCATTGATGCTCGCCAGGGACGTCTATCAAAGCTCAAGGCTTTTTTGGAAATCGGTTCCTATTTCGGTGTGGGTCGTAATATTGTCTTCAAGGCATATTGCAAGGCTATGTTGGTTTTGCGCCGTTATCACCGTCTCCTAAGAAAAGGATTAAATCCACTAGAGGCCATGGAGTACCTGGAAAACCCAAACAACAAAAAACTAACATTACCCCCGCAGACAAATTTAAAATTTGCCGTTCTAGGGTATCCTTATTCAATTTATGATAGCTTCATTAGTGTAAATTTGCTGGACAAATTAAAAAACATGGGGGTAAGTGTCCTAACCACAGAAAATATTAATCCCCTAATATTGGCCTGGCAAAAAAATTGTGGTTTGCCCAAACGCCTATTTTGGACTTTTAGTGATGCCGTTCTCAAGGCTGCTCACTATCTTTTTAGACGGGGACGCGTAGATGCGGTTCTCCATCTCACTGCCTTTGGGTGCGGACCCGATTCCATGTTAAATAAGTTTATTGAGCTGGAAGCAAAGCAACATGGGGATATTCCATTTATGACACTAATGATTGACGAACATACCGGTGAAGCCGGTATGACCACCCGTCTAGAGGCATTTGTGGATATGGTCAGACGCCGGAAGGAGGTTTCCCCTTGTCAAAATTAACATTCCCCAGGATGGGAGAATCCTGGCGTACCTTTAAAATGCTTTTGGAGGATTTGGGCAATGAAGTTGTTGTCCCCCCGCGTCCTAGTAAAAGAACCCTTGATCTAGGCGTCAGGTACTCCCCGGAATTTGCCTGTTTTCCGTTGAAAATATTAATGGGCACCTACCTGGAAACAGTAGAAATGGGTGCGGACACCATTGTCACCTCTGGTGGTGTGGGACCCTGCCGGGCAGGTGAATACGCCATGTTGCACCACAAAATACTCAAGGATCTGGGGCACGACATCAAGATGATTGTTTTTGAACCGCCCAGGCTCCAGCCCTTTAACTTTATTAAAAATGTCAGGGCTCTTAATAAAAACCGCACCTCCATCAGGGGGATTGTCTCGTGTATTAAGAGAGCCTGGCGCAAGCTGGTGGCTCTTGATAATGTTGAAAAACTGAGCCATGTGGTCAGGCCCCGGGAAATTACTCGCGGCACAACATCAAAAGTGTACCGCAAGATACTGGAATGGATTGATCAGGCCTACACTACAGAACAGATTATAGAGGCTGAGGCGGCAGCCTCAAAAGCGCTGCGTGATGTACCCCAGGACACAAACAGAGAGATTTTGAAGGTAGGCATAGTTGGTGAAATATATGTATTACTGGAACCGGCAAGTAACCTGGAAATGGAGGAGACTCTAGGACATCTGGGGGTAGAGGTAGAAAGATCCATGTTCCTAACAGGCTGGACCAGGGATAACACCTGGACCGAAACCACAGAAATGATGACTGTAAAGGAGGCTGCAGCTCCCTATCTACCGGAGTTGGTGGGAGGCCACGGGCGTGATTCCATCGGTAATACCATACTATGCGCCAAACGGGGCTTTGACGGCATGATCCAGATTGCCCCTTTTACCTGTATACCGGAAATTGTCGCCCGCACCATTCTGCCCCGTGTCAGCAGGGATTATGATATACCAGTTTTAACATTCTTTCTGGATGAACAGACCGGCAAGGCGGGTATGGGTACAAGGCTGGAAGCATTTACGGACTTGATGAGAAGAAAAAAGCGCATGCAAAAAAAACAATTAACATTAACTGGTTAAACAGAAAGGTCATGTTATGAAAGCATATTTAGGCATTGATGCCGGATCGGTCAGTATAAATTTTGTAGTTATAGATGAGGCCGGTAAAGTCATTACCGGCCTTTATCTACGCACAAAAGGAAGACCAATCCAGGTGATTCAGGAAGGGTTGAAAAAAACTGCGGAATTAATCTTACCTGATTATGAGGTTATTGGTGTCGGCACCACGGGCAGCGGCCGTTATCTTGCCGGTGTATTGGTTGGCGCCGATGTTGTAAAAAACGAAATTACCGCCCACGCCGTAGCGGCCTCGACAATGGTTCCCGAGGTGCAAACAGTTTTTGAAATTGGCGGCCAGGATTCAAAAATTATTATTTTAAGAAATGGTATTGTGACTGATTTTGCCATGAATACCGTCTGTGCGGCCGGCACCGGATCATTCCTCGATCAGCAGGCAGCACGGTTAAACATACCGATTGATAAATTTGGTGCACTGGCCCTGCAGTCCACTGTACCGGTGAGAATCGCCGGCCGCTGTACTGTTTTTGCGGAGTCAGATATGATCCACAAGCAGCAGATGGGACATCAGATTCCCGATATAATTAGCGGTTTGAGTGAAGCTCTGGTGCGCAACTACCTGAACAATGTTGGCAAAGGCAAAGAAATATTGCCACCGATTGTATTCCAGGGTGGTGTAGCCGCCAACGTGGGAATAAAGGCTGCTTTTGAGAAAGCCCTGGGCATGCCTGTGATCATCCCCAAGCATTTTGACATAATGGGAGCCATCGGGGCAGCACAGCTGGCCCAAGAGGAGGTACAGAACAAAAAAACAAATTTTAAGGGCTTTAAAATCGCCGGCCTTCCTTATCACACCAGCAGCTTTGAGTGTGACGGCTGTTCCAATGTATGCGAAATAGTGGAAATTTACGAAGGGGATAAAGTCATTGGGCGTTGGGGCTCTCGGTGCTCCAAATGGGATATTGTTTAGATTAACCCCAGCTGTTTCCTACCTAGCAACCGCATGGACTGTCTTTTACCTCATAAAATCTTTCATTAGGCAGGGCAGCAATCTCAGTTAGGGCAAGTATAGCACTGTCTATCTCCTCTTCTTTATTAAAATAGGAAAAACTAAAGCGCACCAGTTTGTTTTCAAACGTACCCAGAGTCTTATGTGCATCGGGGGCACAATGCAGACCGGCCCGGCAGGCAATATTGTATTCTTGATCCAGCAGCATGCCCACCCGGCCGGAATTTTTCCCCGCCAGGCTAAAAGCCACCACCGGTGCACGTTCATATAACTCCTCCGGGCCATATACCTTGAGTCCTTTCACCTTTTTAGCCCCTGCTAAAAAACGACTGGTGAGGTTCATTTCATACTGCCTGATCTTTTCTGTCCCTTCATTTCTCACAAATTTTAGCCCGGCTGCTAGTCCTGATAGGCCCACAGCATTTAATGTACCGCTTTCGTAGCGTTCCGGTAATAGGTCGGGCAGGTCCGGAAGATGTGACATACTGCCGGTTCCCCCTTCCTTAAGGGTCTCTAGCTCCAGACCGTCGACTAAATATAGCCCACCTGTTCCTGTTGGGCCATAAAGTCCCTTGTGTCCGGGAAAAGCCAGCAGGTGTATATTCATGAAGGGAACATCAAGATTAAAAACCCCGGCAGTCTGGGCCGCATCCACAATTAATCTCAGTTTTTTTCTTTTGGCCAGCTGTCCTATCTCCGCTAGAGGCATCAATGTGCCTGTAACATTGGAAGCATGGGTAATAATTATGGCCACGGTATTTTGCTTTACAGCGCTGTTTATATCTGTTACCCTGATGCTGCCATCCCCGGCGCAGGCGACCTTTGTTACTTCTACACCTTTTCCTTGTAATAGGTGCAGCGGCCGGGTTACGGCGTTGTGCTCCATGGAACTGGTGATCACGTGATCTCCTGGTTTAAGCAGACCCTTTATAGCGAGGTTTAGCGCCTCGGTAGCATTAAGGGTGAAAACGATACGATCCGGATTTGAGATATTAAATAGTAGGGAAAGCTGTTCCCGTGCTTCATCCACCAGCCTGCCGGCCTGAAGAGCCATCCGATGACCGGATCTACCGGGATTTGCTCCTACAGATTTAATGCAGTGTTCCATAGCCTGCCAGACTTCCGGCGGTTTCGGCCATGTTGTAGCTGCGTTGTCAAAATAAATCAAGTAACATCCCCCCAAAACCTACTAACATCTATTTTATGCCCCACGATTTTTCAGTAGCCCTGCAGGCATGAATATGCAGAACTGTTTCAAAACCCCTGTATTGTCCGCAAAACCTAAATGCTTATTATTCAATAACAAAGGGGCCCGTTACCGTGCCCCTGATGGTGGTTTTTAATAGCCGGCGAACAACTGGGTCACCACAACCCCATTTGGTGTGCCAACTATACCGATACCAATGGTTGTATGCATGACATTCATAATGTTGGCCCTGTGGCCTTCGCTGTTCATAAAAAGCTCATGGCTCCGCTGCATTGTGGCTGCCCTGGCAATATTCTCTGCCCCCATTACCCGGTATGAGATACCAGCTTTCTTTTCCATGTCCAGGGCGCTGCCGTAGGTCGGGGAAGTATGACTAAAGTAGTTTTTTCTATACATATCCCTACTTTTTAACCGAGCCAGTTCTGCTAATTTAGCATCAACTCCAAATGCCGTTAGCCCCGCTTTGGCCCTTTCCCGATTTACAAGATCTAACATCAGTTTCTCGTCTGCACCTTGCACTATAGCTCCCTCTTCTTGATCAACAGGGGTTTTATTATTTTATGACCGGCAACGCCGAATCAGCAATGCCTTCAGCCCCCACCTGGTAAGGATATGCCCACTGAACTAATTGTTGCCTTGATCCGGCCCGGATACACCTTGGTGGGGTTATAATAAATACTTACATCACCCGGCGGTTTAATTTCTACCTTGCTTACGCCTTCAATACCCATGATCGCTTCCTTGAAATTTTTAGCTTTTTCCGGGTTTTGCAACCCATTTATTAATAGTTTCATTAAATACACTATAACTACTCCCCGTTTTTAAAATGATTAATTTAGGGGCGGTTATGCCGCCCCTGGTGCTAGTCCTTTGTCACTGGTGGACATTGGGGTGGGAATAATTCCGGTGGACATACAAAGGGAGTTTCTGGGGAAACCTGTTCGCAAAGTGCCGGTGTGCAGAAACCATAGCTGGGGACCAGTATTTTTACTATTGCTACCGATTGAATGACAATGCAAAGATCAAATGTGCAGGAAATGAGATTGCACAATATCAGGCAAGGACCACAAGTAGCGTTGACAATTTCACAGTTGGTCATGGTACCTTCAGGAGCACAGAGCAATACTGTCTTGGTAAAGCTGAATGCCAGATCATTAAACCTTTTTATAACATGGCCTTCACCATCTACTACTCTTAACATATAATCGACTACTATGGCAAAGGTAACATTCGATCTACCCGATGCGTCGGGTTTAGACCGACTAACCTCGTTGCAACAGGCATTTTTGATTCTGCATTTAACCGTTGTGGCCACAGGCGGTGGATCCGAGGGGCCCGATGATGGAATCTCCAAAGGGGTGCAGATGTTTTCCCGGCGCTCGGCCTGAAAACAATAATCATAAACCTTCGGCACCTCAATACAAATAGTTTGTAATTGTTGTTTTGAACGTTCCGCTTCCATAAATTAATACCCTCCTCTTAGTAATTGATTTTCAATAGGGACACTATAGAATATGTTATTTCCTTTTATTGGTGAACGATTAAAAATTATATATGCCTTTTTCAGTTTTGACGCATAAGATATGGTGAGGTGATCCAATTGTTTCAAAAGGTTTATTTACCGCGATATCAACAGGCAGCAAACAGTAGCCAATCCCGTCCTAAAATAATAAAGGAGGAATCGAAAAACAAAAATAGCAGCGAAAGTATTACAAAGAACATCCCACGTAAATTCCCCCAGGAAAGGCAGGTTGCTGCAGAAAGAAAAACAAACAACAACAGGCAGGATGTTGCAGTAGAAAAAACAAACAGGCAAGATGCTGCCGGGGTAAATGCAAGCAAAAAGGTTGTTGCCGGTTTTAAAGAAATAGCTCCGGGCACCTATCAGTTCCTTCAATCGGGGGAAAAAAAACATGAGCAAGCTCCAGGATTAATTCTGCCCCCTGAAGCTACAGGATGCTGGGAGGCTTGTGAACAAAGATTTCGAAGGGTCGATAGATTGGCTGGGCCCTATCAACATTACAACACCCCTGTCTACCAATTTACCTGAATAAAAACCTCTTCTCCCGCGGTCGGCGGTAGTGCAAAAAACAAAAAAGCCCCCTGAGGGGGCAGGCATTGGCCAAATATTATAATGATTGTTTGGCCTGTCTTTCAAAAATAGAACATATCTTTAAAATAACAAGTACCAAAGGGTTTTTCATCCGCTTTTCAATTCTTTTATACTCTTCCCTGGCCGCAGCCAGTTCCTGGTGGGCCGTTAGATAGGAACGTTTAAAATCTTCTTCCGCATTGAGAGTTTTTTTCAAATCGTTGCTCAGGTCTTTGATTTCTTCCCGCAATTTACTGTTCTCAATAGCCGCAGAAGATTTTTCTCTTTCTAATTTTAACTTTAAATCTATTATTTCCGTTTGCAATTCTGCTATTTTTATACCATGCTGCTCTTTTATTTCGGCGGTTCTGATCTTGTTTTCCCGGTCCTTTTCTTTATAACACTGCAGCTTAGTAAATAACCCCTCTAAATTGCCGTGATTTTTAGCCAGGAGTTCTTTCAACCGCATTTTCCCTTCCTGGGCTTCCTTGGCTCTTTTTACCCATAGGCGACATTGATATAAAATACTATTGGCCTTGGCCTCAAGTTTTGCCAGGTGTTCCCGATAACGCAAGATTTCCCGTTTTCGCAGCGATAAGAGCAGATCCTTTTCAGCCATCTGGGTTAAAAGGTATTCATGTTGGCTGGCTAGTTCCATTCTTTCAGCCAGGGCTGCCGCTGTCTCTCTCTGACCGGAAACTGCCTCCTGCATATGTTTTTGCATTATCTCCAGCTTTTTCTTCCAACCTGCCCTGTCACGGTGCCAGCGTTGTTTTTGTCTGTTGACAACACCGAGAAACCTTTTTAAAAGCTCTTCATACAGTACCCTGGCAGCGGGGTTATAGGTCCATACACCTTCCCCTACCATTTCAAAATAGGAAAACTTTTTTAATACCCCCTCCAAGGTCTTAATATCAGCGTTATGCCAGGTATTAATTAATTTATGAAGTTGTTGTAGCGAAAGCCCACCAGGATGGGTTTTCATAGCCTTGATCAATAGATTTTTCAGGGAATAATGGCTTGTTTCCACCTCCCATTCAGTTAACCCCCAATAACCATTATTCAGTTGAATAAATCTGCCATCAGATATTAAATTTATTTCTTCCGATATTGTTCTTTTCATTTTTTTCTTTCTATAGTTGGATTTTTTTAATATTTCTTTTAGATTTAAAGCCCGCCCCCTTCTCAAAAGTAGGGAGTAAAATTGATCATTTTCTTTATTCCCTTCTAAATCCAAACGCCAGTTATCTTTTTCTTTATAAAAACATGGGTTTTGATTCAGGCATAGACCAACCCTTTCCTCTACCTGTAACAAGGAATAGTCCTTCAACATTCTTCTTTGTACATGGGGCGCCAGTTCTGCCACAGAAAGAGCCTCAAAGAAAAATAGCGTTTTCTTTAACACATCGGTAAGGGAATTAAGCTTCCCACCCATTTGCATCTTTCACCTACCTCACAATAAATATAACTTATGAAGGTTCTAATTGATAAATTCGTTTTATATTTAGATATTCCTTTATTTCCCATTAGGATATTTAAGACTTATTATTTGTTCAATCAACAAAATTTTTAAGAATAAAACGGTAATAAAGCAAATTTACGGTTGATTAAAAATGCTACTATGAAATATAATAAGGTAAGTGGTTGATATACAGCAGCAAACGGTAAAATTTAACCCTTGAATGGTAGGAAGGTGCACAAGTTAATATTAATACCTAGCCCGCGAATGGTCGTTTTCATGGTTTAATGGTAATAATACTACCATCCTTGAATGAGGTGAAATGATAATGCTTGCATGTCACGGGCGTGAAGATTCTATAGAACTAGCCGGTGGTTACCTGTTGGAAGGGCCGGTAGTGCCTAAATCCCTGGAAAACCTAAAATTTAATCGGCATTTAACCAACTTCCGTCCCGCAGAAGAACAAAAAAGGGCTTTGATTGCTATTTCTAAAATGCCACAGGGCATGATCTACATTGCCCGCTCAGGTTATGAAATTATAGGCTATATTACCTTTCACTATCCGGATGAGTATTTTAGATGGAGCAGGCATCCCAAGATATTAGAGCTGGGTGGTATTGAAATCAGCCCCAACTGGCGCCGGAAGGGTATTGCTGAGGCTTTACTGGAAGAGGCTTTTCGCAACCCTATAATAGAAGAATTCATTGTAGTCACCCTGGAATTCTGCTGGCACTGGGACCTGGAAGGCAGTGGACTGGAGATTTTTGAATACCAGAAAATGCTGGAAAGATTGTTTGGCCTGGTCAGTCTCAAACGACGTGCTACTGACGATCCGGATATCACGGAACATCCGGCTAATGTATTGATGGTGCGATTTGGTAAAAACGTTAGTACAAAGGATGTTTTATTATTTGAAGATATGCTGTTCGAAAAAAAGATCAGGTTTCATTAAATGGCCTGCTTGCCACACGGCAAGCAGGCTTTTGATCACTATTTTGTACCCTTGTTGGGCATCATGCTCCGGTTATTGAAGACTATAATTGGGGGCTTCCTTTGTTATTGTTACATCATGGGGGTGGCTTTCCCTTAGACCGGCAGCGGTACAGCGCATAAACCGGGACTTGGTTTTCAGTTCATGGATGTTGCGGGTACCCGCATAACCCATCCCTGCCCTTAACCCACCAATTAACTGATACACTGTTTCAGATAGTGAACCTTTGAAGGGAACGCGGCCTTCCACCCCTTCAGGTACTAGTTTATTGTCACTTTCTGTTTCTTCCTGGAAATAACGGTCCCTGCTGCCGCCCTTCATGGCCGATAGGGAACCCATTCCCCGGTATACCTTATAGCTGCGACCCTGGTATATTTCAATATCCCCGGGGCTTTCTTCAGTACCGGCCAGCAGGCTGCCGAGCATTACTACATCTGCACCGGCCGCAATAGCCTTGGTTATATCTCCGGAATATTTAATCCCACCGTCAGCTATAATTGGTATACCATATTTATTGGCTTCGTTGGCACAATCATATATAGCCGTTACCTGGGGCACCCCAATACCGGCTATAACCCGGGTCGTACAAATGGAACCGGGGCCGATACCTACCTTAACAGCATCCACACCCGTTTTGATTAAATCCCTGGTTCCTTCGGCTGTAGCCACATTGCCGGCAATTACTGCCACGTTGGGGTATTGTTCCTTTATCCTGGCTACCAGGGCAATCACACCTTTGGAATGTCCGTGGGCCGTATCCACCACCAGGGCGTCAACGCTAGCCCGGACCAACGCTTCCACCCTTTCCATTGTGTCCGATGTAACACCAACTGCAGCCGCCACAATCAAACGGCCTTTTTTATCTTTTGCTGAATGAGGGAACTGACGGGTTTTTTCAATGTCTTTTATTGTGATTAGCCCGCGCAGCATGAATTCATCATCCACAATAGGCAGTTTTTCTATTTTATATTTTTTTAGGATTTCTATCGCTTGATCCAGGGTTGTGCCTCGGGGGGCAGTAACCAGGTTTTCTTTGGTCATCACATCTTCTACTTTTTTGGTAAAGTCACGCTCAAAACGGAGGTCCCGGTTGGTAAGGATCCCAACTAGTTTCCCCTGCACAGTAATCGGTACACCTGAGATCCGGTATCTTTCCATTAATACTAGAGCCTCACTTACCAGGCTATCAGGTGAGAGATAAATCGGATCTAATATTATCCCATGCTCAGAACGCTTAACCCGGTCTACCTCTAATGACTGGCGCTCAATGGGCATATTTTTATGGATAACACCGATTCCGCCTTCCCGGGCAATAGCAATAGCCATCCTGGACTCCGTAACAGTATCCATACCGGCACTAATCAAAGGAATATTCAGCTTTAATTCCTTGGTAAGATTTGTAACAGTATCAACATCCCTCGGCAGGACATCCGCTGCTGCAGGAATGAGCATAACATCATCAAAAGTTAGACCTTCTTTGCTAAATTTATCTGGCCACATCTGCTCTATCCCTCCTTGCTATAATAGTAACAAGCAATTTTGTGTATCTGCTTATTATAGCATAGTTACTCCAGGGATGTCCAAGCAATCTAGAACTAGTTTTGGTTATGGATTTCTAGTCTTGACCCATCACTGAATCTATCCCATGGCTATAGAAACGATTCCTTAGATGGCAAACAAGCCTTTCGGATACACCCAGATCAGCAGCAATTTCTTCATCTGTTTGCTCATTTTTGATCCCTTCTATGAGGCCTCCTACATCAACCCCCACCTCTGCGGCCATTTCTTTCAGGCTGGGTTCCGCACTCCAGGGAACTCTACTTTGTTTAAAAGAGTCATTTTCTTCCATGATCAATGCACCCCATTTTTTTTATTTATTGTTTCACCTGCAGGCAGTTTAATACCTATATTTTTTATACACAGGGTGATTGGAGATGGGAGTGATCATTAAAAAGCATTAGTATGCCTTTATCCCAGGCGGGAAAGTCAATTATATTCAAGGATGCATTTTCCAAACATAGACGCCAGTGTTCATTTAAATCCATACCCAGGACGGTACCTACAATGCTGCGGATCACTCCACCATGGGTTACTAGTAGAATGTTGCCCCCAGTATGGCTTTCCACGATGTTTTTAACCACTGCTGCTACTCTTTGCACCAGGTCACCCAGCGATTCTCCATCGGGCAACCTGGTTTGCAGGGGCGTTTTCCACCACTGTTTAATTTTTTCCGGATACAGTTCCGCTATCTCCTTGATGCTAAATCCCTCCCAGCGCCCGAAGTTGATCTCCCTCAGTGCCGGCAATGTCTTTATTTCCAGGTTGTGATGGTATTGTGAAATAATCTGCGCTGTTTCATAGGCCCTAACCAGGTCACTGCTGTAGAGGTTTTCAAACTCCAACCCGGCCAGTCGTTTGCCCAGTAACCTGGCCTGGCTTCGCCCATTATCCGATAGGGGCACATTGGTGTGGCCTTGTAATTTTGACACCACATTCCAAGCAGTTTCCCCATGTCTAATTACGTATATACGGCAACCCATTATATTATCTATTTTCCTTTCAATACATCTTTTATAGCCTTTAACAGAGCCTCGTTCTGGGGCCTATTTTTCACTGCCAGCCTAATATAGCGGCCGGCAAGCCCGCTGAACCCGTGGCAATCTCTAACCAGGATGCCACGCCTGCCCAGTAGTTCTGTTAACTTACTTGATTTCAGGCCACTATCGCTCACATTCAACAGAATAAAATTTGCTGCCCCCGGCAGCGGGTTTAGGCCGGGGATATTCTGCAACTCTGCAAAGAGATAGGCCTTTTCCCTATTGACCAGTTCATTGGTCTGCTCCATGTGTTCTTGATCCTTGAGACCGGCTATACCGGCCACCTGGGCCAGGCTGTTAACATTCCATGGATCTTTGGCGGTGTTCATTCGTCTAATAATGTCTCCCGGGGCTGCAATTGCGCCCAGACGCAGCCCCGGTATGCCAAAAAATTTCGTTAAAGAATACAAAACAGCCAGGTTAGGGTTGTTCCCTACAGCCTTAATTAGGGAATAACGAGCCCGCTGTGAGACAAAATCCATAAAAGCCTCATCTATTACCACCAGCACACCATATCTTGCTGATGTCTCCAGTATTTGTTCTATGGCTGCCTTTTCCACCAGCCGTCCGGTGGGGTTATTGGGATTGCATATAAACAGCAGGTTGACCTGAGGTATAAGGCTAATTAATCGATCAAGTGGGAAACCGAACCCCTCTTCCTCGATCATTTTAACGGTAATTACTTCCCCGCCTTGACTGAGTACCGCCAGCCCATACTCACAGAATGTAGGGACGGGGATTAGCGCCCGGACCCCTTTACTTCCTATAATACGTACCAGGAGGTATATTAGTTCGGCTGCACCGTTTCCCATTAGGAGCAGATCCCGATCTACACTCAGATAGCCGGACAGTAGGTTCCTTAGTTCTGTGCAATCGGGATCAGGATAATTGACGATAGCTGCCGTTAGATTACTTGTTATGGCCTGAAAAATTTTCTCCGAGGGCCCCAATGGATTGATATTCGCACTAAAATCGATAATTTTTTCCTGGGGCAACCCATATTTTTTTGCCGCCAGGGTAATATTGCCACCGTGAATATGTACAAGCTGCTGCAATGGTAAAGCCTCCTTCCCTCAGCCTAATATCTTTAACAACGGATAGGCAATCAACAAAAGCAGAACTTCGCTTAGTTCGTTGATAAAACCGTATATGTCACCAGTAAGCCCATCCAGTACCCTGTTCACCTTTTGCCCCACCAGGTAGGCTATCAAACCGCCGCTGAGCATTAAAATAGCCCCATCAACACCCAGCACTAACCCGCAAACAGCAGCCGTTAGTATAGTTGCCAGAAGCAACTCTCTTAAACCACAGTATTTTTTGTAGACGGTACCTAACCCTTCCCTTCTGGCATAAGGAAAAACAAATATGGACATAGTCATATTCCAGCGGCTTATAGTCGGCACCACAACCAATAGCTTGATTAGCAAAAGGGTAGGGATATTAGCCAGCAAGGAGAATTTAAACAACAGCAAACAGATGGCCCCAATTACACCAAAAGCGCCTACCCGGCTGTCCCGCATAATTTCCAAACATTTTTCTCGTTCCCGGCCGCTAAATAAACCATCGATGGTATCCATAAAGCCGTCCAGGTGGATGCCCCCTGTTAAAACAACCATGAGCACAATTAGCAGGGCAGCTTGTAATTGAGAAGGCAAATACCACCCCTCTACCGCCCAAATGACCGCTGCCATGATAGCGCCGATTAAAAGGCCTGCCAGTGGAAAAAATGCCGTACCCCGGCCACAGGAAACCTTATCGAATGGGATTCGCGGCAGGGGTAGCCTGGTTAGATGCTGCAGAGCAAATAGGATACTTTTCAATAATTATATTCATTCCTTTCCATGAATGCGACCGTTAGGCAGCAACCGGGTTCATAGTACCTCCAGGCACTAGCTAAAAAAATAGAAAATCATTACACCAGTCAAAACAGCCAGACATGAGGAGAGGTATAGCAACCGCACCGTGAGTTTAATATGCCTCGGTGCCAGGGGCATTAAGGCTTTTCCCATGTAAGCTCTAAACGAAGGACAACCGTGATAGTAGTTAATCCCGCCTAACTGCACCCCCAATGCGCCGGCAACAGCTGCTTCGGGAATACCGCTGTTGGGGCTGGGATGACTTGAGGCATCTCTCAGGATGGCCTGTAATGCCCCCTTGACATTCATCCTTGCTATCCAGGCAGCGATAAGTAAAAATAACCCTGTCAAACGGGCCGGTATATAGCTGGCGACATCGTCAAGGCGCGCTGCTGCCAGGCCAAAGTTTATATAGCGCTCATTCTTATAACCCAGCATGGAATCAAGGGTATTGACGGCACGGTAGGCTATGGCCAGGGGTGCACCACCAAGAAATGCATAAAACAGCGGGGCCACAACTGCATCTACAATGTTTTCAGCCACAGTTTCTACAGTAGCCCTTACTGCCGACTCAGGTTCCATTCGATCTGTGTCCCGGCCCACAATCATCCCCACCTGGTAGCGAACTGCCGACAAATCACCTCTTTGCAGTAAAAGGTAAATTTCCCCGGCTGCTCTGGCCAGACCCCGGGCTGCTATGGTAGTAGAAATAAGCCAAACCGACAGAGCCACACCGGCCCAGTAATTGATACCAAACAGCCAGTTTATCAGCAGGTGGGTCAGTAACCAACTACCACCAACTGTAATCAACACAGTGAGAAAGCCCATAAATTTTAGCATCAGGGGATGATGAAAAATCCCGCGACAAAATCGTTCCAATATCCCGATGGCTTTTCCCATGAGCACCACAGGATGGGGAACCCAGCGGGGATCCCCTACCAGCAGGTCTAAAAAAAATGCTATTGCTACATATAAGTGCATATATCCCATAACCGTTTACCTGTTTCGTAAAGATTTTCATAAGCCCATAACTGCATAGATCTTTTCTATATCCATACTGTCTCTTACCAGCTCAGCCAGCTTGTCCAAATCTTCGTCGAGGGGCATGAAGGGCGCCGGGGCCTTGTTAAGTGAAGCCGGTATAAAATCTAAATAGGGCACCACACCAAAAACTGCCCGCCTGGTTTTTTGCTCCAGAAAATCTACAGCGGGTTGAAACAGTGTCAGATCACCTCTAAATTTATTAATAACAAAACCGGCTAGACGGGCCCGATCCTCCTCTGCCAGCAACTCCATGGTACCGACCACAGATGCCAGTGCCCCGCCGCGATCTATATCGGCAACGAGCAGGACAGGGGCGTCGGCCATCCTGGCGATGCGCATGTTTACAATTTCGTGTTCTTGTAGGTTTATTTCAGCCGGGCTGCCGGCGCCTTCAATTACTATAATGTCGTAGGCAGAACGCAAACGGGTTAAAGCCTCTCTAATAACAGGTAAGGCCTGGATGGTATATTCAAGATGATACTGTTGGGCAGAAAAACTACCCACCGGTTTACCAAGAACCACTACCTGGGAAGAGGCATTGCTGATTGGTTTTAATAATATCGGATTCATATCAACAGTCGGTTTTACACCGGCAGCCCGGGCCTGTGTCGCCTGTGCCTGTGCCATTTCGCCACCGCCCGCTGTCACAAAGGAGTTTGAGGCCATATTCTGTGATTTAAATGGCGCTGCCCGATATCCATCACGCACAAAAATACGACATAGTGCTGCGGCCAGTATGCTTTTACCCACATTAGAGGCGGTACCCTGAATCATAATGGTCTTGTTCTTAATGTTTGTCACCCCATTAAAGCTATTTTGGGAATCCCCCTTTTATTTCCATGGGGATACCCGCTACTACCAGATAAACACTGTCCGCTCTTGTAGCCAGGAGTTGGTTGGCCTTACCGGCCAGATCCCTGAACAACCTGCCCAAATAGTGTTCCGGCACCACACCAAGACCAATCTCATTGGAAACCACGATAAGGTCCAGGCCGCTTTTTGTTGTTTCTGTTAAATCGGTAACCATAGCCATTAACTGTTTTTCTATAGCCTGCGCCGGGGTATTAGGCGCCAGGCTCTGTTGGTAAAACAGCAGGTTTGATAACCATACTGTGGCGCAATCCAGAAGAAAAATGTCTCCTTCACCACCCTGGTTTAACACTTCCAGGACATTTCTTTCTTCTTCAATAGTCAGCCAATCTTTAGCACGCCGTTCTCGATGCAGCTTCACCCTGGCTGCCATCTCCTCATCAAAAATAGCGGCAGTGGCAATATAGGTTACCCTTTTGTCTGAGCGTGTTGCTATTTCCTCAGCAAATTGACTTTTGCCGCTGCGTGAACCGCCCAGTACCAAACTTAATTTTCCTTTCATGCTGCACCAACCCATACAAAAAAATTACCCCGGTCCACCGGGGGTAAAAAATCGGGCCACATTACCCGCCGTTCCTTTTACCACGAAGGCTTACCGGCTGAAATCCACAGACAGGTATCCTGGCTTCCGGTCATATGCAGGACTAGCTGCACCCCGGTTACAGTGGCGGGACCGCTCAGGCTTTTACCTGATTCCCCTGTTGGCCAAACACATAGGCACCTGTGGATACTGTATTTTAATCATTCTAGCACACTGCTAAAAAAACCTTCCGGATTAAAAAAACACCAATTTATTAACCTTTGTCGAAGTTAATAAATATTTGTAAAATTATAATTAATCAACAGTTCATAATTTAATGTGGATAAAAATGTGGATAAGTAATTATTTTGATGAATTGCGGGTGTTTATATCACTCAGTTTTAACTCCAACTCAACTATCTGCCTGTTTTTGAGAAGCAGCCATTTGGCGTAGCGGTAGTTGTTTTGATGCAGCTTGCGATTTTCCTTTTCCAGCCTGCCTAAAAAAATTTCTTTTTCTTTTTCAATTTTTTCAATCAGGTTCATCAATACCCGGCGGCTTAACCTGAGCTGCTCCACCTTTTCTTCCAGTTCTTGCACTCTTGCTTTCAGGTATGGCAGGTCGGTCCCTTCATACATTCCTTATCACCCATCATAGTATATGCCGGATAATATGCAAATAGACGGTTACCGGCAGACCCTAAATGGGATACAAACTTTTCATCACTGTCCTAAAAAAACACAGTAATTAGGCCTAACTACCTGATTAATTGCATCACAATTCCTCTATTTAAAAGTTATGTTCTTACTAATCCGTTGCACAGCTTCTGCCAGGGCTTCTTCATTTCTAACCAGGGCTATCCGCACATAGCCCTCTCCTTGTCTGCCAAAAGCATTACCGGGAACGACAACAACCCCTGCCTTTTCCAATAAATCAGAAACAAGGTTATATGAAGAGGTATATCCCGGCGGAAGAGGTGCCCAGACAAACATGGAAGCACTGGGCTTAGGAATATGCCAACCAATCTCAGCCAAACCTCCCACCAGTACATCCCGACGCCGCTGGTAAACCCTGGCTGTGTTGGCCACACAATCCTGGGGGCCGGTGAGAGCAGCAATGCCTGCTTCTTGAACAGCCAAAAACACACCATAATCTATATTTGATTTGATTAGGGCCAGATTAGCAACAACATGCCTATTGCCAACAATAAAACCAAGCCTACAACCAGCCATGTTATAAGTTTTGGACAGGGAATAAAATTCCACACCTACCTCTTTGGCTCCCTCTACCTCCAGAAAACTCACCGGCTTGAAATTGTCATAGGCCAACTCAGCATAGGCCACATCATGACAAACCAAAATATCATACCGGCGAGCGAACTCTACTACCTGTTTAAAAAAACTCAGGTTTGCCACGGCAGCGGTGGGATTGTTTGGGTAGTTGAGCCAGATTATTTTTGATTTTTTAGCAATATGTGCCGGGATTTTGGATAGGTCAGGCAAAAAATTATTCTCAGCCAGTAGCGGCAGAGGATAAACCTCACCTTGAGCCATTAGTATACTGAAACCATAAATAGGATAGCCGGGATCCGGAACCAAGGCTACATCACCCGGATCAATGTAGGACATGGCTAAATGGGCTAACCCATCCTGTGAACCCATAAGGGCCAGTATTTCATTTTCCGGATTGAGATCAACATTAAAACGTTTCTTATACCAGCCGGCTACTGCTGCATATAGTTGGGGCAAACCACCCAATGAATAGGTGTAATTAAGGGGATTGCCGGCGGATTTTTGCAGAGCCCTTATTATATGCGGGGCAGGGGGAAGATCCGGGCTGCCCACACTGAGATTAATCGCCTTGGTACCTCTGGCCTCAAATCTCTTCTTTTTCTCATTCATATCATTAAAAACCCCTGGGGACAGCTCATCCATACGTTTTGCCTTAATCATACAAACCTCCTGGTGTTCACCTTGATTATATCTTAAAAGAAACCTATTTCACTTCACTCTTTTTTTGAGTTCCTTTACAACACTATAGGGGACAGTAATTGTACCCAATCTGTTCCCTTCCTTATGATCGGGGCCATGATAATCTGAACCTCCTGTAGCAATCAAACCTTTTTGTCGGGCCAGGTGTCCAAAGTAATTGGATTGTTCTACCGTATGAGAGGGATGATATACTTCGACGCCGGCCAAACCGGCTTCGATCAGATCCGACCAGGAATATTCCGGCCTGTTCAGGCCCGGATGAGCAAGTATGGGCACACCGCCTGCCGATTTGATCAGGGTCACAGCCTCAATAGGTGTCATTTTATGTCTGGGTACATAGGCCGGACATCCCACACCGATATATCTCTCAAATGCTTCCACCGTTGTCTGCACAGCGCCAATTTTCACCATTGTTGCAGCCAAATGAGGTCGGCCCAGGGAGCCGTCACCTGCAATGTTTTCAATCATTTTCATATTAATAGGAAAGCCGAATTTCTGCAGTTTTTCAACCATTCTTTCCATACGATAAATCCTTGTTTCACGAAATTTGGCCAGCTTTTCCTGGAACAGGGGATCATCCAGGTTAACCAAATAACCCAGGATGTGTATTTCCTCTCCCCGGTCATATGATCCCAACTCAATACCGGGTATGACTTCGATCCCCCTGGCCACCCCGGCGCGCAATGCCGGCCGAACCCCATCCAGGGTATCATGATCAGTTATGGCTATAGCTTCCAATTTATGGAACATAGCCAGGCCAACAATTTCTTCAGGGGTATCACTACCATCTGAAAAGGTAGTGTGAATATGCAAATCTACAGGCATTTTTAGGATCACCCCTAATTTAAATTTTCGACGTTTTTTATGGCAAAACCTGCTTTTTTCGTTTAAAATATACTGGCTTTAATTAATATACCGGAAAATAAAAAAACAAAACCCGTTTATATTATTAAATAAACAGGTTTTTAGTTTGAATATTAGTTATTTTACTTGTCAACTGGTTTACCGTGGTTCAACAATAAGCTTTATTGCTGTCCTTTCTTCCCCATCAATAATTATGTCGGTAAATGCTGGAATACATATGAGGTCAACCCCGCTTGGCGCCACAAAACCCCTGGCTATTGCTACTGCTTTTACTGCTTGGTTTAACGCACCTGCACCAATTGCCTGCATTTCAGCGCAACCCCTCTCACGAAGAACACCAGCTAGGGCGCCGGCAACAGAATTTGGGTTGGACTTGGCTGAAACTTTTAATATATCCATTCGCTGAAAACCTCCTCCATTACTTGGTATAGACTTGAACTCCTGATCACCCTATATGATGTATATTTCGCTGGCCACTAAAAAATTCCTTTCATTTTACCGCAATAACTTTTTGCAGCCATAATATTCACACTATTATCTTACTCATAATTTTGAATACGCCTGATGGAAATAGCCTCACCTGTTTCCTCATCAACATCTATTAGAGCCGCATTAAATTGATAAGGCCCCTTGGCCACCTCAAAATAGCGAGGAATCCTATTGACGAATTTATCAATCACAACATCTTTTTTAACACCAATAACTGACTCCATGGGTCCGGTCATACCCAAATCAGTTATATATGCCGTTCCCCCGGGAAGAATTTTTTCGTCCGCTGTTTGTACATGGGTATGAGTACCGACCACTGCGGTTACACGCCCGGATAGATACCATCCCATGGCTACCTTTTCTGAGGTAGCCTCAGCATGAAAGTCAACAATTATAATCCTGGCCTGTTCCTTTATTTTTTTTATAATTTCGTCAACCCGACGAAAAGGACAGTCCAGGGGTTCTAGAAAAATCCTGCCCATAAGGTTAATCACACAAATTTTAATATTTCCCGCTACATCATAGAAAGCCCAGCCCATACCGGGTGTGCCGGGCGGATAGTTAGCCGGCCTAACAATGCGAGTTTCCCTGCCTAGATATTCAAATGCTTCCCTTTTATTCCACACATGGTTACCCATGGTCAGCACGTTCACGCCATTTATAAACAATTCCTGGCCAGTATCCTCGGTTATACCCTTACCACCGGCGGCATTTTCGCCATTGGCGATGACAAAGTCTATATTGAATTCCCTTTTTAAACTGTTTACATTAGCTTTTATCGCCCGGCGACCCGGACGCCCCACTATATCGCCGATTATCATCAGGCGCAAGAACTAAACCTCCTAATTATTTATTAAAAACCAAAACCCTGCCTTCTTCGCGAAAGGCATACAGATATTTCTTTTCCGTTGTTCCTTTCATGCATTGCAACATATGTTCTATCATTTCTTCCTGGACAATAATATCTTCTTCAATAAGACGATCATTTTCTTCTGTAACAAGATTTGCATGGGGACACTGGCGGAATAATTCCACAATTAAGGTTATTTCTTCTTGCACCAGGGAGTGGACATCCCGCTGCACCTCAATCATAGTCAGGTTATCACAAACATTGTGATTTATGGCCAGTTGAAGAATTTCCTTCCCCTCTAAGTGGTTGTACGCCTCAATACTATCCACCAGTCTTTTTTTTAATTCGGCAAGCTCATTATCACCTAATACCCGGGAATATATAAATGTAAACCTTAATAGTTGTTTCTCCGGGAAAAAATTGATAGTGGATACTTCGGGGTAACACACTAATATGGACATCAATAGGCCGACACTATCTGTTGGTTCTCCCCCGCTGCATTTGTAACTGAATCCCATACTGACACCTTCCTTAAAAAAACCTGCCGAATAATTAGTGATTCGGTTTTATAAGCGTTATTCCTGCTTTTTTAAAACTTAGCTTGCTGGGATGTTACCCCATAAAAAAGTATTAGGTGCACTGTCTTCATAAATTACAAATAAGGAGACATACTGGCAAGGAAGCTGCGTACCTCCTCACCCGGTATGTCCCCTGTTCATAAAGTAGTAGTCAGTGTTTAAGGTTAACTTTATTTGGCATATTCTACAACTCTGGTTTCCCGGATAATAACTATTTTTATCTGGCCGGGGTAGTCCAGTTCATTTTCAATTCTTTTAGCAACTTCACGTACCAGTCTTACAGCGGTCAAATCATCAACCTTGTCCGGCTTCACCATGATTCTTACCTCACGGCCGGCCTGAATGGCAAAGGATTTTTCAACACCTTCGAAAGAATTAGCTATTTCCTCAAGTTTTGTCAAGCGTTTAATATATGATTCCAGAGTTTCTCTGCGTGCCCCGGGCCTGGCTGCAGATATGGCATCTGCCGCCTGCACAAGAACAGCGATAATGGTTTTAGGCTCCTCATCACCATGGTGGGCAGCAATAGCATGAATAACCTCATGTGATTCCCGATATTTTTTGGCCAGATCAACGCCAATAGCTACATGAGGACCTTCTACTTCATGGTCAACTGCTTTGCCCAGATCATGTAGCAGGCCGGCCCTTTTAGCAACCTGCACATCTACACCTAATTCAGCAGCCATTAAACCTGCCAGATGTGCTACCTCAATAGAGTGTTTCAGAACATTTTGCCCATAGCTTGTACGAAACTTAAGCCGACCCAGGAGAGTAACGATCTCATTATGGAGTCCGTGTACACCGGTCTCAAAGGTGGCCTGTTCGCCAGCCTCACGG
Source organism: Candidatus Syntrophopropionicum ammoniitolerans (assembly GCA_013201395.1). Classification (GTDB taxonomy): domain Bacteria; phylum Bacillota; class Desulfotomaculia; order Desulfotomaculales; family Pelotomaculaceae; genus Syntrophopropionicum; species Syntrophopropionicum ammoniitolerans. Next base: position 165,816 of record JABMJD010000001.1, on the reverse strand, counting down.
ATCTGTGTATTGACATCCTTTTGTGCCTTTTCAACCATTTCTTCTATACGAGCCGGGTGAATCCTGCCGTCAACTATCAATCTTTCCAGGGCAATTTTGGCTACTTCCCTGCGAATCGGATCAAAGCCGGATAAAATGACGGCTTCCGGTGTATCATCAATGATCAAATCTATACCTGTCAGAGTCTCAAAAGCCCTAATATTTCTGCCTTCACGGCCAATAATACGGCCTTTCATTTCATCGCTTGGTAGCGGTATTACCGCTACGGTGGCCTCAGCCACGTGATCGGCGGCACATCTTTGAATGGCCAGGGATATTATTTTACGGGCCCGTTTTTCTCCCTCTTCCTTGGCTTTATTCTCAGTGTCCTTGATCATTATGGCTGCTTCATGTTGAATCTCTTTTTCAATGTCTGCAAGCAGGATTTGCTTGGCATCCTCAGATGTTAAACCAGATATTCGTTCCAATTCCACCAGTTGTTGATTATAGACATCCGCCAGCTTTGTCTTGATAGCTTCAATTTCCAGATCCTTTTTGCTCAGCTTCTCTTCTTTCTTTTCAATAGAGTCAACCTTGCGATCCAGGGTTTCCTCTTTTTGCACCAAACGACGCTCAAGTCTTTGCAGTTCTGATCTGCGTTCTCTGTTCTCCTTTTCTACCTCATTACGGAGTTTTAAAACTTCTTCTTTAGCTTCCAGAAGAACCTCTCTCTTCTTAGCCTCTGCTCCTTTATCAGCCTCTTCTATTATTTTTTCTGCCTCAGCTTCGGCAGAGATGATCTTTGCTTCCGCCAGATATCTCCTGAGGAAATACCCCAAAACAAAGGTGGCCAAAGCGGCTATGATAATAATTACAACAGTATCTAAATCCACACAACTCACCTCCTTACTAGTAAATATTAAACTGAAAAACAAAAAACACCGAGTAAGACTCGGTAGAAAATACAATGTCACTACTTATATACTTGTCCAGTCACAGGTAAGAAATGCCCGCTTAAATGAGCGCAACTTAATAGTTCGGCCAAAAATAAATGCCCAACCCCTACCCCCCGGCAATATGGGATTTTATCTATAATAAAACCCGTACAAAGTAGTATACAATTCTATTTTCTCCCAGCATTAATTTTACAAGGTTTTTATAATGCTGTCAAGGCTGATGGTTTCATACGTCACTGGGTCTCAGAAGGGTTTGCACAACACTTTTGATCACACTAAAAGAGAAGCCCCTGCGCTGTAGAAAACCGGCCAGAACATGATCAGGACAGGTCCGGCCACGCTTTACCTTTTTCCGCCCCAGAACCAGGGCGGCTTTCAATTCTATTTCGGGTGACAATTTCGCCAAATGTTTGTTGATAATGGCCCTGTCGACACCCTTGCTCAGTAACTCCTGCCGTAGTCCATAGCTGCCTCTTTTGCCCGCTCTTTTCTCAATCCAATATCGTGCAAAGCCTTCATCATCAATATAACCCAGCCGCACCAGGTTTTTAATAACGTTTTCCACCACTTCATTAGAGTAACCTTTGCCTTCCAGGCGCCATCTTAATTCAAATTTGGATCGGGGACGATAATTCATCAGTTTATAGGCGTACAATCTGGCCTGATCCATTTCGCTCTTCACTTATTTACTCTCTTTAGCCGGTGCGGTGACCCCTTTATTCTCTTTGTCATCGGTCATGTTCAGGGCCCGGCGAATTTTTTGTTCAATTTCATTAGTTTTTTCCGGGTATTCCCGCAGATAGCCTTTGGCATTTTCCCTACCCTGGCCAATTCTGTCTTCCCCATATGAATACCAGGCCCCATTTTTTTTGATGATTTCTTGTTCCACGGCAATATCCAAAATACTACCTTCTTTTGATATGCCCGTCCCATACATGATATCAAACTCTGCTACCTTAAACGGTGGAGCAACCTTATTTTTGACCACTTTTGCCTTGGTGCGGTTGCCGATGATGTCTGTCCCCTGTTTAATATTTTCTTGTCTACGGATGTCCAGCCTGATAGTAGAGTAGAACTTTAGTGCCCGGCCACCGGTAGTGGTTTCCGGGGAACCATAAAACACCCCTACCTTTTCACGGATTTGGTTGATAAAAATGACTGTTGTTCTCGATCTACCGATAACAGCAGTAAGCTTGCGCAGAGCCTGTGACATCAGCCGCGCTTGTAAACCAACATGAGCGTCCCCCATTTCCCCCTCTATTTCTGCCCGGGGTACCAGTGCAGCAACACTGTCCACAACAATCACATCAACAGCGCCGCTGCGCACAAGTGCCTCGGCAATTTCCAGGGCCTGCTCACCTGTATCAGGTTGTGAAACCAGGAGATTTTCTATATCTACACCTAGATTTTTAGCATAGGATGGGTCCAGGGCATGTTCGGCATCAATAAACGCCGCTGTACCGCCCAACTTTTGAGCCTCAGCTGCTATGTGTAGGGCCACCGTAGTTTTTCCGGAGGATTCGGGGCCGAATATTTCTATCACTCGCCCACGTGGTACCCCCCCCACCCCCAGGGCTATATCTAAAGAAAGAGCACCGCTGGGAATAACCTCAATATTCATTTTTGCCGCTGCCGCCCCTAGCTTCATAATTGAACCCTTGCCGAATTGTCTCTCTATTTGCGTCATAGCTAAATCCAAAGCCTTTTGTTTTTCCGACAATGACTTCTCCCCCCCAATTCCACTTTATTAGAACATCAGTTCGCCACTGGTCTTATTATAGTGGTTATTTCTGGTTGTCGTCAATGTTAATTTTAGGAAATAGGTATATTGTTCGGTATTTAACTCCGCTTCGGCTCATTTCTGTTTATTTTCTGCTGCGTGCCGGTTCCACATTTATACGCTGTCCCCTTATTGTCTGGTGGTGTAGACAGTTCAGCACCCGGTGAGCCCATTCTTCTGCTACTTCAACAAAGGCAAATCTTTCATAGATACTTATATTTCCAATGCTGTTTTCTGCAATGCCTGCTTTTTGTGCTATCGCCTTTACCAGGTCCACCGCCCTGATATTATCCTTTCTGCCGATGGTCATGAAAAGCCTGGCCATACCAGGACGAGCCCCGGTATTGCTAAAAGATTCCACAAAGGGGTCGTCCCCGCCCTCATCCAGGTCAAGGGATAGTTTTAATGCCGCAGCCGCCACATCCATGGGGTCATATTGGTCAGCAAACAGATCGACAATGCTGCGATAGTAAGCCAATTTGCCTTCCTCCAGCATGAGAAAGAGTCTTTCTTTAATATCCTCCTTCTGACGTTCATTGATGTCTGCCTGGGATGGTAGTCTTTCGCGCCGGATGCGTGTCTTGGTCAGCTCTTCAATAAGCCTGAACTGCCTGTAGTCACGCGGGGTGACCAGGGTAACAGCAACACCACTTTTCCCTGCCCGTCCTGTGCGGCCAATCCTGTGTACATAAAATTCCGGGTCCTGGGGAACATCATAATTAATTACATGGGACACATTGTCTATATCCAGCCCACGCGCTGCCACATCTGTGGCCACCAGATAGTCGATCCTTCCGGTACGAAATTGGCGCATAACACGATCCCTTTGGTATTGGCTTAGATCACCGTGTAAAGCAGCGGCTGGGTAACCTCTGGCCTGCAGCCCGGCCACAAGATTGTCTACACCACGCTTTGTACGGCAAAAAATGATGGCCAGTGTTACAGTCATTGAATCAAGAACACGGCACAGGCTTTCCATTTTGTTGGCTTCCCTTGTTTCGTAATATACCTGTTCAATCTGAGGTAGGGTCAAGCTTTGTTTGCTAACGGTGATAAATTCCGGGTTGTGCAGATATCTCTCAGCTAAACGCCTTATTTCCGCCGGCATAGTGGCGGAAAAAAGTAGGGTCTGGCGTTTTTCAGGTGTGGCTTGAAGAATAGCCTCAATATCATCGATAAACCCCATATCCAGCATTTCATCTGCTTCATCAAGCACTACTGTTTTTATATTAGATAAGGACAGTGTTTTTCTGCGTAAATGATCCAGGAGGCGGCCGGGAGTGCCAATTACGACCTGCACACCCTGTCTCAGCCTTCTTATTTGGCGGTCTATTGATTGGCCACCATAAATCGGTATGGTTCGCACCCGGCGATATTTGCCTATCCGGGAGATTTCCTCTGCCACCTGGATAGCCAGTTCTCTAGTAGGTGTGACAATTAAGGCCTGCACGCCACCATGCCTGGTATTGGCTGTTTCTATAATGGGAATCCCAAATGCCGCTGTCTTACCGGTTCCCGTTTGTGCCTGTCCAATCACATCCCTGCCTTTTTGCAGTAGCGGTACTGTTTGCTGTTGAATCGGTGTGGGCTCCTCAAAGCCCATATCGGTGAGGGCTTGCGCTACTCTCCAGTGTACCTCGAGCCCCCCAAATGGAGTAATTTTTTTTGTTAAAGTCAAGTTTTCAGTCTCCTCTATATACTGTGTTTATTATTAATGTTGGCCGCTTGATGTTTCATACTCTAAAAGGTACTGTCTAACCATGTTTAGTGCGGCCTTAACAGAACCTTGTCTAACAGCTGCGCGTATACCGGAAAAATGATGCTCCTGGCAAATTATGACCTGACCTGCCGCCAGCGCCATATAGACTAAACCCCTCGGTTTTGTTTCCGTGGCCCCCCCCGGACCGGCTATACCGGTGACGGATAACCCCAGGTCTGCCCCTGTACTAGTACGCACACCCACGGCCATAGCTTCTGCTGTTTCCCTACTTACTGCTCCCCGGCTGTCTAATATTTCTGCACCTACACCCAGAAGCTGGTTTTTCATTTCATTACTATAGGAAACTATGCCTCCCTTAAAGTAGTCCGAACTGCCAGGTGTTTCAGTTAATCCGGCAGCAATCAACCCACCGGTACAGGATTCTGCAACCCCGATGGTCAACCCGTTTTTTACTAAAAGTTTTCCGATCAACTCTTCCAATATGGTATCGTCACAGGCAAAAATATATCTTTCTACCCGGGCCCTGACCTTTTCGGCAAAACCCGCCAATAATTTTTCAGCCTGATCAACTGTAGCACCCCGTGCGGAAACACGCACCTGAATTTCACCTGGTTTTGCGAGATAAGCTATCCCCGGGTTGCCCTGTCCCCCTATATCCTTTAGCAGGTCCTGCACGGCAGACTCCGAAATGCCTGTCAGCTTAAATATCTTATATCTGATTGCTTCACCACCCGCTATTTTTTGGGCCAGATAGGCCATGGCACCACCTTCAAACATGGGGGTTAATTCACGCGGCGGGCCGGGCAAAATTATTAAAGCTTTGTTGTTAAATTCTAGAATTGCTCCGGGGGCTGTCCCTATGCCATTAGCCAGGATTTGGGCGCCACGGGGAAAATATGCCTGTTTGGCATTGCTTTCAGGCATTTTCACACCCCGATCCTGATATCTTTTTTTTATCGTCTTAAGAGATGCCTGATCCAAAACCAGTGGCAAACCCAGGGCTTCAGCCACTACCTCGATGGTGATATCATCAGTAGTCGGACCCAGGCCGCCGGTAACAATGATTAAATCGGCAGAGCGAGCCAAAGCCTGCCGTAAAACCTCAATCATTTCTTGCCGATCGTCACCTACCGTGGTATTTAATGCCACCTCAATTCCTATATTAGCAAGCGCTAGACCAAGATATTGGGCATGAGTGTTCAAAATGTGGCCCAGCAATAACTCGGTACCGGTAAATATTAACTCTGCCTGCAAATTTACCACGTCCTTAATGTTAAATTATAGCATAACAGTAATCATACACAAAAGTTATCAACAGCACAACCTTACAACCCTATTTTATGTGTATAATAATTAAGCCGCCGCAAAGAACTAGAAAGTACCTTGCCGCGGCTGTTTTTGCGTTGATCATGTTAATTGTGACTATCCATGATTTCACGAAAATGCTCCCCGGTGATTTTTTCTTCCTCTAATAGTATTTCCACTGTTTGGTTAATAATATTTTCGGATCCGACAATATATTTTCTTACCCTTTCTTCCTGTTCCTTAACTAGACCGGTGATGGTCTTGTGTTTTAATTCCTGGGGCAGAATATCCGGACAAATTACACCCAGTTCTGTCATGCCGCTTTGCAACATGGTATCGGCGGTGCGCACAGCTTGCTCAAAATCATTAGAGGCACCTGTGCTGCGGTTGCCTAAAATCACCTCTTCGGCAACGGCACCGGCCAGCATAACGGCTATTTGGTTCTCTAGAAATTCTTTGGTATATAGATAGGTATCGTCATCCGGGCTTTGACGCATATAGCCAAGGGCGTTCCCGCGGGGTGTAACGGTAAGCGTGGAAACAGATCCCCGGCGTACAATTTCGCTGAGCAAGGCATGCCCGGACTCGTGCACAGCCACTCGTCTCAATTCTGACTGGGATGGTCTTTTGTCCAGTTTGCCTCCCATCATCACCTTATCAATTGATTCGTTGAAGTAACGCTGACTAATCTCCTCGGCCCCATCCCGCATGGCCAGAATGGCCGCCTCATTAGCCAGGCTTTCTAGATGAGCCCCGGAAAAACCAAAGGCATCTTTGGCTATTGTTTCCAAATTCACATCACTAGCCAGGGGTTTATTCCTGGTGTGCAGCTTCAATATTTCCAATCTGCCTTCCTTATCCGGTAAGCCAACTTTAACCCTCCGGTCAAAGCGGCCCGGCCTGAGGAGGGCCGCATCCAGCATGTCGTCACGGTTAGTAGCAGCCACCAATAATACCCTGACCTTATCGTCAACCTTGAGACCATCCATTTCCACCAACAACTGGTTCAAGGTTTGATCATATTCCAGGTGACTGGTAGCCTTCCCCCGCTTTCCTCCCAAAATCTCGATTTCATCAATGAATACCAGGGCATTATCCTTGTTCTGCTTGGTCGCCATTTCTCGTGCAGACTGAAAAAGCTTTCTCACCCTTTGGGCCCCTACACCGGCATACATTTCAATAAACTCCGAACCAGATGCGGCCACAAAGGCAGCATCCGTATAACCGGCGGCTGCTTTAGCCATTAAGGTTTTTCCTGTCCCCGGCGGGCCGGTGAGTAAAATCCCTTTAAGCGGGCGAATGCCCAAATGTTTTATCTCACCATGGTTCTTGATAAAGTCAAGGGCCTCCTTGAGCTCCTTAATCGCCGATCGCTGCCCACCGATATCATCAAAAGAAAAAATCTGTTTTTCGGCTGCACTGCCGGTTTCAAAATTTTTAACGTTAATTAACCCCTTCATTTTGACGAAGTAATACAACGCCCCCGCTGCAACCGCCAAAAATAAAAAAGGGGTAACATCATAACCCATTATCAGCATAGACACAATCACCGCCATGCTGATGCCGATACTAATTTCTTTAATCATTGGCGCTACCTCCGGCAACAAGCATATTATCCCCGCTATACCCACCGGCTCCACGGGGAATAATCTCATCCAATGTACAATCCTCGTGCCGCAACCGCAGATAAATGCATTCCTGATCGATAGTAATATCAGCTTCCACGCCGTTCATGGAGGCTTCCCGGTTGATTATTTCAGCCATTTCTATAAAACTGCCCCGAACCTGGGCCTGATAAACGGCATATTGGCTTTTGTACCAAACCTGATCCAGTATATCGTCACGTTGGTCATCTAGCTCCAGTACATAACTTCTGCGGCCCATAACCTGCTCCAGGTTTTTTCTTATTTCCTGGTAGGGCACCATTAGGCCGGCATCACTTTTAATTTTTATAGATATCAGCAGTGTCCCACCCTCATTATCGAGCCGGTATGATTCAATAGCCTGGTCGGCACTCAAAACATTGTTGACGGGCCTTTCTATATAATATTTCCGGTGCATCTGCTGGGCGCCGAAAATAATCCCTATGCCAATTAGCAGGGAAAGAATGATTATATGCAGTTTTAGGCCTTTCCACGGCATGAATATCCCCTTTCTAAAAATAAAGCAATCTAATCCGGCCATACCATTATAGCACAGGTATTAATTGATCTCCCTAGTAAATGGCTGGATAAATAGCCATTTGATTAAAGTGAAATCCGTCCTTTGGCAGGACGGATCGAGGTTTTACCTATTGAATTTTTACACCAGTTCACCATTGAGATCATACCATGATGCACCTTTGATCGACACCCTGACAAAATCGCCGCATTTTAGATCTTTGTTGGCCTTAAAATACACCTGGCCATCAATACCGGGGGCGTCACCCTCGGCCCGGCCTTCATAGGTATTATTCTCCCCCACACCGGTAACAAGCACTGTTAGCGTTTTGCCAATCTTGCTGCGGTTGTTGTCCAGAGAGATTCCCTGCTGCAGTTTCATGGCCTTTTCCCACCGTTTCTGTTTTATATCTTTCGGCACCTGGCCAGTCATTTCCGCTGCCCTGGTACCCTCTTCCCGGGAATAGATAAAAACCCCGGCATGATCAAATTTCACCTGTTGCATAAATTCAAGTAGTTCTTGAAACTCTGCTTCAGTTTCCCCGGGATAGCCAACGATGAATGAGGTGCGCAGGGTAATCCCCGGTATGCGGTGACGCAATTTTTCCACTAACCTCAGGTAACCGTCCCGATCTCCCTGCCGGCTCATTCGTTTCAAAACAGTGTTGGAGGCATGCTGCAGGGGCAGATCAAGGTAGCGGCATATCTTCCTACTACCCGCCATTGTTTTAATCAAATCATCGGTCAAATAGGTCGGGTAGGCATAAAGGATCCTGATCCAGGTCAGTCCCTCAATCTGCTCCATCCCAGCCAGCAATGACGGTAAAACGAGCCGGGAGTAAACGTCTTTTCCATATAATGTGGTGTCTTGTGCAGCAAGGATCAACTCCTTGACACCCTGGCCGGCTAGTTTTTTTGCTTCTTCCAGAACATCTTCCTGAACCCTGCTTCTATAAGGTCCCCGGACATCCGGTATGATGCAATAAGAGCACCTATTATCACACCCCTCGGCAATTTTTAGATATGCTGTGTAGGGTGGTGTGGACAAAACCCTGGTTTGTCCGGCCTGGTGCAGATAACCGGGCGGTCCTACCAGGGCTACCCGTTCACCGGCCACTGTTCTATTAATAGCCTCGGTAATAGCCCCAATGAAACCGGTACCGACAAGACCATCGATTTCCGGCATTTCCTGTAAAAGCTCCTGGGGATAGCGCTGGGCCAAACACCCGGCTACTATAATGGAGCGGCAGTTACCTTTAACCTTATGCTGGGCCAGTTCCAGAATAGTATTTATGGATTCCTCCTTGGCTTGATCAATAAATGTACACGTATTAATAATCAGTACATCCGCGTCCTGCTCCCGGCTGGTGATCATCAAACCGGCATCCTTGATGAAGCCGAGCATGATTTCCCCGTCAACGAGATTTTTCGGGCAGCCCAGGCTGACCATACCAACCCGTAATGTCATCTGCATTTCCTTCCTAAATTAAAATATAGCCCTTAGTAAGATATATTTAAGCAGTCCTATAGTTTACAAACTGCAAAGGGATGTCGAATTCATGATCCTTTATGATATTAATGACTTCCTGTAAATCATCACGTTTTTTGCCGCTTATTCTTACCTGTTCCCCCTGGATGCTCACTTGGACCTTCAATTTGCTATTTTTAACTAACCGGGTAATTATCTTTGACTGTTCCTTATCTATACCCTGGATCAGGTTCAGTTTTTGCCGCACCGTATCCTTTGCTGCCGGTTCAATTTTTCCATACCTTAATGCCTTGATATTAATTCCTCGTTTAATCAGCCTGGTTTCCAGAATCTCAACGACGCTTCTCAGCTTGAAATCGTCATCCCCAATAAGTGTGATTTCCTCACCATCAAAAATGATATCGCTTTTGCTCCCCTTAAAGTCAAAACGGGTCCGTAGTTCCCGTAAAGCCTGATCTACTGAGTTTTTAACCTCCTGCATGTCTACCCGGGAAACAATATCAAAAGTATTATCCTTGGCCACAAAATACACCTACCCTAGATTTTCTATTAAATGTACAACTTTAAACGATAATTGTCAAAGGTTACCTGTGTCACCTGACATTGCCCCATGTTCCTCTCAGAGGAAAATAAGTGCTGGTGTCGAAAGTAACAAAAATGACATTATATTCAGGAGGAGTGCAAGTTGTGGCAGTATATTCTTTTGACGGAAATGACCTGAGATTAATCCTCCGGGGCTCAGTAGAGTTATTGGAACAATCCAAGGAACATATTGATTCATTAAATGTTTTTCCCGTCCCGGATGGCGATACGGGTTCAAATATGTATCAAACCCTTACAGCCGCTCTCAATGAAGCTGAACCCCTGGAAACCAACCACATCGGTATGGTTGCTGAAGCAGCAGCCCGGGGTGCCTTGATTGGCGCCAGGGGTAACTCCGGGGTAATCCTGTCCCAGATCCTGCAGGGTTTTGCCCAAACAATCAGCACCAAAGAAACAGCATCCGCCGCTGATTTTGCCGCTGCCCTGGATCGAGGATCCCAAATGGCCTATCGAGCAGTAATGAATCCGGTTGAGGGTACAATTCTCACTGTTGTTAAAAAATCAGCCGAAGGAGCCGCCAACCGCCGCAGCATGGACCTGCTCCGGATCATGGCGGCAGCATTTAAAAGTGCCTTTACCGCTCTGGAAAAAACCCCCGATTTACTGCCCGAACTAAAAGAAGCCGGTGTAGTTGATGCGGGCGGTCAGGGATTTGTTACTATTCTGGAAGGGGCCAGGAGGGCCTTGAAATCGGCTTCACCAGCGGCAAAATTGCCGGTCGCAAAGCCTGCTGCAGCCAGGGTAAATGTCTCACCCACATCACATTCAGTAATCCATGACGCCACCCAACCGGTTGTGTTTGCTTACTGTACAGAGTTTATCCTAAAGGGCAGAAACCTGCCACAGGAAACTATTAGGAAGGACCTATCACCACTTGGAGACTGCCTGATGGTCGTGGGCAGCGAGGAGCTATTAAAGATACACATCCACACCAACCATCCCGGCCTGGTACTGGAAATTTGCCTCAAGTACGGTACATTGCATGATTTTGAAATCGACAACATGGTTGGGCAAAACAAAAGAGCAGGTTTGCCGAATAGCGTACAGGCTAATGGCAGCAAAGAATTTGGTGTCGTTTCGGTTGGTGCCGGAGCAGGAATAACCGCGATTATGAAAAGTCTTGGTGCGGATATAGTGGTTGCAGGAGGCCAAACCCTCAATCCCAGCACCGGTGAGTTATTAAAGGCGGCGGGTGAAGTACCCGCAGAAAAAATAATAATATTGCCGAACAATAAGAATATTATTCTTTCTGCCGGTCAGGTTCAGGCCTTATCGACCAAAGAGGTTTCTGTCGTCCCTGCCAAAAATATTCCCCAGGGAATTAGTGCCCTGTTGACCCTGAATACAGATGATAATTACGATTCTGCCCTAAACAAAATGGGAGAAGCCCTTGATTTGGTCCGTGCAGCAGAAATTACTCGCGCTATACGTGATACCGTTTATGGAGACATAAACATAAAAAAGGATGACTATATTAGTATCATCGAGGGCGATTTAATGACTTCGGGACCGACCCTGGCAGTATTGTTGGCAGACACCCTGAGATTACTGTGTGGTGAAGAAAGTAATGAAGGTAGGCTGATCACACTATATTGCGGGGAAAACATAACTAAAGAAGGTGCAGAAACACTAATGGAAGAAATACAGGAAGATTTCAGCGAACATGAATTTGAAATACAAGAAGGCGGTCAGCCTGTATATGACCTGATTATATCCCTGGAGTAAAATAAACTGTTTCTGTATTATAATTAGTCAAATATTAAATAATGAGTTGGGTGTGACAATACCATGAGTCAGGTAAAAATAGTAACAGACAGTACGGCCGACCTGCCCCGGGAGCTAATAGTAAAATATAATATTACCGTTGTTCCTCTAATGGTGATATTTAACAATAATGAAATATTTAGGGATGGGGTGGATATAGACAATGAAGAGTTTTACCGGCGCCAGGTGGAACGAAAGGAACATTCCCGTACATCTCAGCCGGCACCGGCAGAGTTTCTGGATATATATAGGGAGCTGTCCGCATCAGGCAGCAGCATCATATCCATACATCTTTCCACAGCGCTAAGCGGTACCTGCCAGTCTGCTCGGATGGCTGCGGAAATGCTGCCAAATGCTGATATTGTAGTCATAGATTCCAAACTGGCCAGCATGGGGCTGGGCATGATTGCTTTAGAGGCAGCTCGTGCCGCAGATAAAGGCAAGGACAAAAATGAAATCCTCAGGACTGTCAGACAGATGATCTCAGAAGGAATGTTGTATTTTATTGTAGATACGCTGGAATACCTGGCCCGGGGGGGGCGGATTGGCAAGGCCCAGGCCCTGCTGGGTAATATCCTCAGCATCAAACCGGTATTATACTTGAAAGACGGTATCATCCACCCTCTGGAAAAAGTCAGGGGAAGAGCCAAGGCCATTGACAGACTGGCGCAAATTATCAGCCGGAAAGTGGGCCAACGCCGGGTCAAGTGCGCCCTAATGCACGGGATGGACCCGGCGGGTATGGGACAGCTCCATGAAAAAACCATTCCTTTTCTTAATTGTGATCAGCCGGTATGTTCGACCCTGGGCGCTGTAATCGGTACTCATACCGGTCTTGGTGCCCTGGGTATAGGCATTTTCCCCGAGTAGCCCGGCCGGTCAGTTTGTCAAGGGGTATTGCCGGGCTGTACCTGTGGGGGGGCTTTAAATTCTTGTTCCACAACGGCCCCCCAGTTTCCCAGGAATCCCAGGCTTTGATCATTTTCCAGTACCTCCACTACCCCGGCATTGCCCAGCCTGATGTAAATATTTTCTGTGCCGGTAAAGGATCTTGATTCACCCGCCGCCAGTTCCCCTTGAAAGGCCTCATCCCCATCTACCAGGGCCAGAACCCAGCTCCTATCGCTAATCACCTTGAGATCGACCTTAATACCGGAGATAGGGGTGACCTCATCAGGGATCTGTTCTTGCTGTCCATCATTATTATTATCTCCGGTGTTGACCTGTTCCTGTGCCTGTTGTCCCCCTTCATGCACAGCAACATTGTTCGACCAGAACCCCCGGCCAAAGAAAACCAGAGATGCTACCACTACCACCGCCAGGAGTGCCAGAAGGGCATAATGCCGGTGTGGCAGCCCTTTACTGCCGGTATCCCTTCTACCTGCAACTTTTTGTGTGACAACTTCTTTTTCTGCCGGTTGTTCACTATGTTCTTCATGAGCAGCCTGCTCTTCTTGCTTTTGTTTAAAAGCATCCATAATCTCAAGCACGTTAACATTCAAATATTTGGCATAATTTTTAAGAAAAGCCCTGGCGTAGATGGGCCCCGGTAACACGTCGAATCGTTCCATTTCCAGGGCCACGATATATTTTTTGCGAATTTTTGTTTCCTCTTCTACATCCTCCAGGGTCAGTCCCTTGGCCAGCCTGGCCTCTTTTAAACTATTGCCGATTTCCACCATTTCGCCCCCAGACCGAACAGGTGATTTCTAGTATGATGATGGTTTACTGTTGTCAGACTTGTATTCTGGTAAACCGGTAATAAAATTCAGAACTTGTGTGGCTGCCTTTCCCACGTCGCTGGTGTCGACTGAACATGCATACTCCTTGTTTGGGCCATCCGGGTATTTATAAAGCGGGTCATAATATTTTGTCAGCAGGTAGGTAAAAACCTCTGCAAAATTTTTTTCTGCCAGCATTCTATTTAACTCTGCAACTTTGGTTCTACCTAACCTTTTCACTAGTGCTGAGGTTGATTCCTGCAATTTTTCTATGTTGTTTGCAGATCCATCAGTGTAAATATTACAAATGCGTTTAACCCTTGTGGTTACGGGTGCGTATAACAAAACTCGAATACCGTTTTTGATCCCATTTACTAATGGTTGGGGCAGCAAAAGCTTGCCAATTCTCCTACTTTCGCACTCAGTTACAAAAACCTCTTTTTTATCCATTGATGACAAAAATCTCACAATTTCGCTCTCAAAGGCCTTTTGCGATGGTGAAGGAGGTAGCCCAATTTTGCCGTAAACCGATCCCCTGTGCCGGGCCAGCCCTTCCAGATCCAGCACCTTTATTCCCTTTTCCCTGAGCAGACCCAGTATTTCTGTTTTCCCTACACCTGTGAGCCCATGCAGCACAACAGATGTCTGGGATAGCCCTTCCTTTGCCAGATATTTGTTCACATAACGACGATAGCTTTTGTATCCGCCCTTAATGCGGTATACATGATATCCCATAGTATCCAGCAATGAGGCCATATAATGGCTGCGTTCACCCCCACGCCAGCAGAAAACAACAAAATTGCCTGTTTCGGTGTACTCTACAGCAGCCGCTAAAGATGATAGTTTTGACTCCACCAGCTCTAAAGCCAGCTTTCTGGCAGGCAGCGGCCCTTCCTGGCGATATAGGCTCCCCACCCTGGCCCGTTCATTGTTGTCAAGAACAGGAATGTTGACAGCACCCGGTATGGTATCCGTACTAAATTCACCCTCGGAACGAACGTCCAGCAGCAAAGCATTTTCCATTGTGAGTGCTTCTTCAATTGTGATTTCTTCAACCATATTTAAACTGTCTACAACCTCACCATTCCTAAATTGATGTTATTAAAAACATTTTTAGTTTTTCCCTTTTATTAAAATATATAGATAGCATTTCTACTAGTTCTCAGCATGCAATTTATGCCCTAAGCCATAGGGTTTAGAATAGTAATTCCCCACTACTTGTCGTTTTTAAAAAACTGATTGTATTGTTCCAGGGTCATCAGTATGGATCGTGGTTTACTACCTTCATAGCCGCCAACAATGCCCCTCTGCTCCATTATATCAATTAGACGTGCAGCTCTGGCGTATCCAATGCGTAATCTTCTTTGCAGCATGGAGATGGAGGCATGGCCACTTTCGATCAGGATTTTAACCGCCTGAGGCAGTAGACCGTCTTCTATCACCGGCATCATTTCTTCTTCCGGTGCGGAGGACAATATCTCCTCATCATATACCGGTTCGGCCTGTTTTTTTAGATAGTTGACCAGGTCCTCTACTTCACGGTCGGACAGATATGCGCCCTGAATTCGCACCGGTTTAGCAGCATCAACTGGGAAAAATAGCATATCGCCTTTCCCCAGCAGTTTTTCCGCACCAGCCATATCCAGGATAGTACGGGAATCTATTTGGGATGAAACAGCAAAGGAAATTCTTGATGGAATATTAGCCTTTATTAACCCGGTGATTACATCTACAGAGGGGCGTTGAGTAGCCACTACCAAATGTATGCCTGCCGCTCTGGCCATCTGAGCCAGCCGGCATACGGCATCTTCAACATCTGCCGGCGCTACCATCATCAGATCAGCTAACTCGTCAATGATAATCACTATTAGGGGTAGAGGCTGCTCAACTTCTGATTCCTTCTTTTTAGGAAATTTGTTATAACGGGTGATATCCCGTACCCCGGCCTGGGAAAATAGCTCATAGCGGCGTTCCATTTCCCTTACCGCCCACCGTAATGCTGTGGCAGCTTTCTTGGAATCAGTAACCACCGGGTTAACCAAGTGGGGTACACCATTGTAGGTCGCCAGCTCTACCATTTTGGGATCTATCATTAACAGCTTGACCTCTTCTGGTGTAGCCTTAAAAAGGATACTGGCAATTAATGTGTTCAGACAAACACTTTTACCGGATCCTGTGGCGCCCGCTATTAATAGGTGGGGCATTTTGGCCAGGTCGGTTACCTTGGGGTTGCCTGCAATGTCCTTGCCCAGGGCTATCGTCAACCTGGACCCAGACTGGGTAAATTCCTGTGTTTCCAGAAGATCCCGCAGGTGCACCATAGAAACCTCTTTGTTTGGCACCTCGATGCCCACTGCCGCCTTTCCGGGGATGGGGGCCTCAATGCGCACATCCGGAGCAGCCATTGACAGGGCAATATCATCTGCCAGACCGACAATGCGGCTAACCTTTACCCCGGGAGGGGGCTGGATTTCATAACGGGTAATGGCTGGTCCTTTAGAAACCTGCATAATTTTGGCCTTGACCCCAAAACTCTCCAGGGTATCCTCTAATATGCGTATATTTTCACTAATATCCTTGCTCAAACGGTTGCTTTTAACCCGGTGTGAGCGCGTGAGAATAGAAATTGGCGGTAGTTGGAATGTGGGCAATTCCTGCCGGTAATTTTTATCAAACACAGGGAATATATCTTCCGCCTCTGGTGATTCATCGCTAATGTTTTTACTAACAACATTTGGGGATATTTGGGTGCTTTTTTTTACAGCGGGAGGCATTACTGTTATTCGTTCTTTTGCCCTTGTTTCTTTTATTTTTTTATGTCCCTTAACTATCGCATACTGCTCTCCTTCATGATCAATGATGATCGGCGGTGCCGGTTCAGGAGCCTTTTCCTCTTCCACCTCTTCAAAAAGGAAGTTCATGATCCTGGCAACGGCATTTTTAAAGGTGTTCCGCACCTTTGTGGTAAAACCCTTGACCATGGCTGCCGTTGACAGTTTTGTCAGCAGTAATAGGGCGATTAAACTGAAGGCAACTAGAATAACGTAGGTACCAATGATGCCAAAGGATTTTATAGCCACATAGCTAACCAGAGCACCAATCAATCCACCCCCATCACCCGCAAAGCCGGCAGAAAAAGCATTCTCAACAGGGATCACCAGGTGAAACAACGTTAGAGCGATCAGAAATAGTACTAACACCCCGTACATTCTTTCAGAAAGGTTAGCCTGAGCTCTATTACGTACAAATTTCGCCCCAACCAGGATCAAAAGGAATGGTAAAATATACCGCCCCTCACCGGCGACGCTTTTTAACACCTTATCTATAAAACTGCTGAGCAAGCCGGCTTCAGGCAAAAGGAGGCAGACCAGGCCCAGAATTCCCAGAGCAACCAGGGCAATGCCGAGTATCTCGTACTTCAGCTCATCCTTTATTTGACTGAAAGTGCCCATCTCTCCTCCTCCCCTCAAAAATAATATACCACAAATTTGGCTGAAATTCCTTTAAATAAATAGCCCTCCCGGTTGGAGAGGACCTTTTCGCAACTGTAATTTTCCCACTATATGCAGTCACATACGGACAAAGACCAGCACAATTATTGCTAATCCGATGATCAGCCGATACCATACAAATATATCAAAACTGCGTGTGGTAAGGTACCGGAGGAGAAACCCGATGGACAGCACACCAACTATAGCAGACGATAAAACCCCGATAATAAAGGCAATATTAATGTCTGATATTGTTAGATTTTTTAGTTGCATTACCCCCGCACCAAAAATAATCGGTGTGGATAACAAAAAGGAAAAACGGGCTGCTGTTTTACGGGTAAAGCCCAGGGCCCGCCCGGCAGTCATGGTTACACCGGAACGGGAAACGCCCGGTATGATGGCAAAAGCCTGGGACAGCCCAATCAGCAGACTGTCCACAAAGGTTATTCCATTCATATTTTTTCTATTTACGGCACGCCGATCAACAATGAACAGTATTAAACCCATAATAATCAGCATGGACGCAATAATTAGCGGATTTCTGAAAATAGTTTCAGCCTGTTCTTCTAAGGTATAACCGGCCAGCGCACCGGGGATAGTTGCGATCAGCAGATACCAGAACATGGAAGCCTTTTGTGTACTGCGACGCTTGATAATTGCTTCGCTAAATAGTTCCACCCAATCCCGCCAGAAAAAGGCTACCACGGCCAGAAGTGTTCCCATATGCAAGGCCACATCAAATACCAGGCCCGGATCCTCCCAGCCCAACACCCATGGGGTGAGAACCAGGTGAGCCGAACTAGATATAGGCAGAAACTCACCCAAACCCTGGATGATACCCATGAATAGGGCTTGTAACACAGTCAAAATAACACCTCCCGGATTCACACTGCCTAATTATAGCACGGGAGGCATGTCCTGATAAACAAACTAATGTAATATTTTGCGGCTCTCCGGCGGTTAAAAATAGTCAAAATATTTCCTGATACGCCATAATTAAACGCAACAGTCTAATAATAACTTTTTTACGCCTTTATGTTTCAATTAAACTACCCGGTGACATTTCCTGTTTAAGGTAGTCAGCAGGATCAGTACTGAGAAGTTTCACTATTTTTTGTTCGCCGGAATCTGTTTTTTCTACCAATACCGGCACACCTTTGTATTTAATTTCCTTGTATTCGGGGTATTTAGTTTGATCAAATCCCTCCAGTACAAGTTCCAACTGCATCGGTGTATATAGAATCACTGGGGTAACACCTCTTTCTGTTTCTTTTTCCCCTCCTCGATTAAATCTTTTAGCTTCTTGACAGCATCGCCTATACCACCCACTTCATCAATCAATCCTACGTCCACAGCTTCCCGGCCGATGAGGACAGTGCCGATGTCCCGGGCCAGCTCTCCCGTGCGGAACATCAATTCACGATATTTTTCCCCACTTATTCTGGAATGCTCAGTGGTAAAACGCACCACCCTGTCCTGCATCTTGTCCAGATATTCATATGTCTGGGGTACACCAATAACCAGTCCGTTGAGACGAATAGGGTGAATAGTCATGCTGGCGGTATTGGCAATGTAGGAATATTGGGTACCCACCGCTATGGGCACACCTATGGAATGACCGCCACCGAGGACAACCGATACAGTGGGCTTGGACATGCCGGCAATCATCTCTGCTATGGCCAGGCCTGCTTCTACATCCCCACCTACCGTGTTCAGGACGATTAGGATACCTTCTATTTCGGGGGCCTGCTCAAGGGCTACCAGCTGGGGGATCATGTGCTCATACTTGGTAGTCTTATTCTGGGGCGGCAAAACCAGGTGTCCTTCAATTTGGCCAATAATAGTCAGGCAATGGATGTTGCTTTTTATTTCCGGGGTAGGTGTTGTCCCTACCTCTTTCATGGCCTCCAGGGTGCTTTTAGTTTGGCCGGGTATCCTGCGGCTGGGCTGCTGATCCGGGCGGGGCTCATTATCCCGCTCCGGGTCCTCATGTCGCTCCGGTTCCGGCTCAATGGCCGGTCCGGGTGGCTGGATAGGGATAAATGGAAAGACACCTGGTTCAGATTCAAAATTCCGTTCTTTCATTTATTTCACTCCAGTATGTTATTTTATGAATTGTTATGTTCAACATCCTTAGTATGTATTTATAATAAAAAAAATACACAGGTTTACCCTGTGCATTTATAAGGCGACAATACTATGGCCTGGATTCCAGGTATATGATTATGTCCTTAAAACTATTATAATGCCTGGCCTTGATCCCATTATCCCGGCAGAAACGGTATAAATCTTTTTTGGCAAAAACAATATCAGCTTTAGTGACCGGGCAGGTGTCGGAGTATCCGTCCCCAATGTATACCACAGTATTTCCCCGGCCCTTTAGTTTCTCCATCAGTTTGGTTTTGCAGGTGCCGCAAATGCCGCATTGTGGATTTATGTGGGGACATTCTATTTTAAAACTGCCGTCATATACCATTTTGTTGGCGTAATAGGGTACATCTATTTGATACCTGGCAAAAACAGTATCAATACAAAAATCATATCCGTCACTGAGCACATAAACCATGTGCCCTTTTTCCCGGCAAAAGCTCAGAAATCTATGGAAATATCGATCAATTTCCATTGTTTCCAGCAGCCTTTTCAAGCCACCGGGATCTGTCCTAAATAGGTTAAAGGTCATGTTTGCACATTGTTCGGTAGTTATTTCCTTCCTTTCCCAACTGGCATTTATTTCACGCCAGCCTGTCGCCGCAAAGGCTTCAACCATCACCGCGCAGACATCCTGCCTGGTTATTGTCCCATCAAAATCAACAAAAAAGACTAAATCCCCTTTTTTTGCCGCTTCATTGTTCACAGGTATTCTCCCGCTAAAACCTTGTTCATATGGCGGATCGCACACATCTTGCCGCACATGGTGCAGGTTTCCTCTTTTTCCGGTATGGATTCAGCCCTATAACACCTGGCCTTTTCCGGATCTAACGCCAGTGAAAACATTCTGGGCCAATCCAGGTTACACCTGGCAGCACTCATTTCATGATCCCAATGGACTGCTCCCGGCACATTTTTGGCAATATCCGCCGCATGAGCGGCAATACGTGTGGCCATGATGCCTTCCCTCATGTCCTCCAGTGTGGGCAGCCGCAGGTGTTCTGCCGGCGTCACATAACAGAGGAAGTCGGCACCATTAGCCGCAGCAATGGCCCCGCCGATAGCACTGGTGATATGATCGTAGCCGGGGGCAATATCTGTTACTACCGGTCCTAACACATAAAATGGTGCATCATGGCATAATTTCTTTTCTAAAAGCATATTGGGCACTATCTCGTTTAGGGCCATATGCCCCGGGCCTTCGATCATCACCTGGACATCCCTTGCCCAGGCCTGCTTTGTCAGCTCCCCCAGAATAATCAATTCCTGGATTTGGGCAGCATCTGTGGCATCTTTGATGCTGCCTGGCCGGCAGGCATCTCCAAGACTAATCGTGACATCATGCTGGCGGCAGATGTCCAGCAGCCGATCATAATGTTCAAAAAAGGGGTTTTCTCTATTATTCATTTCCATCCAGGCAAACAACAGGGAACCACCCCGGGATACAATATTGGTCAGCCGCGGATTTTTTTTGAACCTGGCGGCAGTATCTCTATTCACACCGGCATGGATGGTCATAAAGTCCACACCATCTGCGGCATGTTTTTCTACAACCCCAAAAAATTCGTCTACTGTTATTTGTCTGAGTTCCTTCTCGTAGAATCCCACAGCATCATAGACAGGTACCGTCCCAATTGCCGCCGGAGATACCTCAATCAGCCTGCGCCTGAAGTCTTCCGTTCGGCCATAGCAGCTCAGGTCCATAATAGCATCAGCCTTCAATTCCACTGCCATCTGGGCCTTTTCCAACTCTGCTTCAATATGGCAACAATCCTTGGACACACCAAGATTGACATTGATCTTGGTGCGCAGATTTTTTCCAATACCACAGGGTTTCAGTGCACCATGATTTTTATTAGCCGGAATGACAACCTTGCCGCCGGCCACCAGCTCCCGTAGTTTTTCCGGCTCCATCATTTCTTCATCAGCGACCATTTCCATAGCTGCCGTAATAATGCCTTTCCGGGCAGCATCCATCTGTGTAGTATAGTGCAATACAGCACATCCTTTCCATTAATGAAACTCATATAATGAGACCCATACCTGCCTGAGACCATGCCCTGGTTAAAACCAGACTTTTTCCTTTTTAGGGATATGTTGTTGTGGTGCCTGGTGGTATTACTGTTTTGCAAACCATCAGGTGTTCTCACCCTGGCCCGCTTTTTTATAGAAATTGTAAAAATGGTTGACCGGGCCCACACCATGTCCAAGCTGCCAGGAGCACCCAATGGCACCGTTTATATATTCCTTTGCCTGCCTGGTTGCCTCCGGGATCGGAAACCCCCGGGCCAGCATGGCTGCTATAGCTGAAGAAAATGTGCAGCCGGTGCCGTGGGTATTTTTTGTTTCTATCCGCCTACCCGGCAAATAGCTAAAATCATGACCATCAAAAACTACATCTACGGCGTCACCTGTGAGATGGCCACCCTTGACAATTACCTTTGTGCCGGCTAGTTCATATATTTTCACTGCCGCTGTTTTCATTTGTGCCAGTGTTTCTATTTTATCGCCTGTAATAATCTCTGCTTCATACAAATTGGGGGTAACCAGTTCCGCCAGCGGAAATAGCACCCTAACCAGCTCTTCCTCAGCTTCCTCTCTTAACAGATGATAACCGCTTTTGGAAACCATCACCGGATCAACAACAATATTAACTGCACTGTTCTTTTGCAAACATCGGCCGATTACATTAATAATTCCTATACTGGACACCATTCCAACTTTAACGGCATCTATTTTTATGTCATCAAATAGGCAGTCAATCTGATCCTTGATAATATCCACATCCAGCTCCCTAACACTGAGCACACCTCTGGTGTTCTGGGCGGTTACGGCAGTTATTACGCTCATACCATGGGTACCAAGAGCACCGAATGTTTTTAAATCTGCTTGTATACCTGCACCGCCACATGAATCAGAGCCGGCAATTGTTAATACATTTTTCAAGTAGGCACCCCCATTCTTAATAAAAACTGTGCCATTCACCTCCCTAGAAAATAAAATAACCTTTTACCTGCGCCGGCAAAAGGTTATAAACCTATCTTACAATAAGGCTGCATTCCCTTCGCTGGCATTACCCAGATCAGGTTCATTGGGTCAGAACAGGCATTCTTTCTCAGCTGAAACAATTCAGCTCCCCATGCATTTATTATTCTGTTAAATTTTATCCTATTTTCAAGATACCAGAAATTCGGGGTAAATGCAATGGAAATATAGCTATTGGGTCATAAAAGGTCTCTGATTAAAAGGAAAATGCGAAATTTTAGGGAAGTATATCTTGTGTCCCTAGGATTTAATGGATTACAATGTACACAAAGGGGGGGATTTTCTGTGTTCATACATGATTATATGTCAAGGGCACCTATTACTATCAGTAAAGAGACTCCAGTCCTTAAAGCGTTAAGCATTATGAAAAAAAACAAGATTCGACAATTACCTGTTGTTTTAGGAGGAAAATTAATAGGGCTAGTAACAGAAAAAGATCTGCTCAATGTATCACCATCCCCAGCCACTTCCCTGAGTATATTTGAAGTTAATTACCTACTAGCTAAAATAACTGTGGATGATGCTATGGTTAAAGATGTGATGACGGTTACCCCAGACACCACTATAGAGGAAACTGCGCTATTAATGCGGGAACACAAAATCAACAGTGTCCCAGTGGTTGAAAATAATGCTCTGGTGGGAATTATCACCGATAGTGACATTTTTGATGCTATGGTTAAACTGTTCGGCTACGGCAAACCAGGCGTGAGAATGGTTATAGAGGCCAAAGATAGGGTAGGCCTGCTGGCCGACATCACCAAAATTGTTAAGGAATTTGATATCATCATCCGGGCGGTAGTTACAGTGGAAAAGGATAATCAGAAGGCAGATGTGGTGCTCAGACTTGGTATTGTGGATCCGGCACCCCTGGTTGAGGCCCTGGAGGAAAATGGATTCAAGGTGACCTACATCAGTTAGTTCGATTATTAGGAAAAGCCGCTTATTAATAAGCGGCTTTTCTTGCTAGGTTTCCATTATAATCGGCAGGATCATTGGGCGCCTTCTGGTTTGTTCATAGAGATACTTGCCTACCGTATCCCTGACTTGAGACTTGATACTCGACCATTCCAAGATACCCTTTTCCAGGCACTTGTCCAACGTGTTTTGCACCCTGACCCTGGCTTCTTCCAACAATACCTCCGATTCCCGCACGTAGACAAATCCCCTGGAGACAATATCCGGGCCGGCGATCACCTTCTTGCTTTCCCGATCTATGGTTAATACAATGATCAGGATACCATCCTCTGAAAGCATTTTGCGGTCTTTAAGCACGATATTACCCACATCACCAACACCAAGTCCGTCAACAAGGACCTTACCCGCTGCCACCCGGCCGGTGATCCGTCCTGAACGGCGGCTAAATTCGAGTACTTGTCCATTTTCAGCCACAATAATATTTTGCGGCAGTACCCCCACATCTTTCGCCAATTCAGCATGTTTAATTAACATTCTATATTCGCCATGGACGGGGACAAAAAACCTTGGCCGAACAAGGTTAAGCATCAATTTAAGTTCTTCCTGGTTGGGGTGGCCGGAAACGTGGATATCATTGGCCAATTCATATATAACCTTGGCCCCCAGTTTGAATAGCTGGTTGATAATCCGGGCCACCAGTTTTTCATTACCTGGTATTGGTGCCGCTGAAATAATTATTGTATCCCCCGGGTAAATATCCACTTGACGGTGATCCGACAAGGCCATTCTGGTTAAGGCCGACATCGGTTCACCCTGGCTTCCGGTGGTGAGGATAACGACCTTGTTTCGGGCCAATTTGTTGGCCTCATCCAGCTCAATTAATATTCCTTCCGGAATATCTATATAACCAAGTTCGTTGGCCACACTTATTACATTGACCATACTTCTACCCACAACAGCAACCTTACGGTCATGCTTGTACGCTGCCTGGATAGCCTGTTGCAACCGGTGTACATTGGAAGCAAATGTAGTAATGATAATTCTTTCAGTTGCCTCTCGGAAGTTTTCGTCAAAGGTATTCCCTACAACCCGCTCGGACGCGGTGTACCCCGGCCGTTCCGCATTGGTGCTGTCAGACATTAAAACCAGCACACCTTTTTCCCCCAGATGGGCCAGACGATAGAAATCTGTTACCTGGCCATCTACCGGGGTAAGATCAAACTTAAAATCGCCGGTATGCATTACCACACCCATCGGTGTATGTACAGCCAGGGCCACGGCGTCCGGTATACTATGGGAAACTCTAATGAATTCTACCTTAAATATCCCGATCTGAACGATATCCCGCGGTTTGACAGTATTTAGCGATACATTACCCAGGATATTCTGCTCCCTTAATTTACCCTTTAGAAGCCCCAAAGTGAGCCTGGTTCCGTATACGGGCACCTTTAGGTGTCTGAGCACATAGGGTAGAGACCCAATATGATCCTCATGGCCATGGGTGAGGACAATCCCTTTTACCAGTTCCCTATTTTCCAAAAGATAAGTGATATCCGGAATTACGATATCAATGCCCAACATTTCTTCTTCCGGAAACATTAGCCCACAGTCGATGATTAAAATATTGTCCCTGTATTTTACTACCATCATATTTTTACCGATTTCCCCCAGCCCGCCCAGGGGTATTAAGGATAGCTTATTACTTTTTGTCAAAATTTCACCTCCTGTCTCACCATTTTTGGCATTCACGTTAACAAGCCGCAGCTTTTTAACTGCGGCTGAACTATCCATCGTTATGTTCTACAGCAATTTCATGCCTTCCATCAGCCCCCGAATAGATTCTTTTTCCTCCTTAGTAGCTGCAACCAATGGTAGCCTGGGCGCTCCCACCGGCCAGCCGGCCATATTAAGAGCGCATTTGATGGGGACTGGGTTGGTAGTAATAAATATTCCTTTAAAGAAAGGGTATAGCTCCAGATGAATGTCTTTAGCTAGTGTTACCTTACCGGAGATAAAAGCCTTAACCATTTCCTGCATATGTTCTCCAACCAGATGTGAGGCCACACTAATCACACCTTTTCCCCCCAGCATCAGGATTGGCAGGGTCAACGAATCGTCTCCACTGTATATAGAAAAACTATCCGGCAGTGATAGCCTTAGTTCGCTAATCTGATCCATATTACCGCTTGATTCTTTTAGGGCTACGATATTGTTTATTTCCGCCAGCCTGGCGATAGTGGCAGGCAATAGGTTCACAGAGGTGCGACCAGGGATATTATATATTATTATGGGCAGATCTGTGTTTTCCGCCACTGACTTAAAATGTTCGAACATGCCCTCCTGGGAGGGTTTGTTGTAGTATGGAGTTACCAGCATAACACCATCCACGCCGGTTTTTTGCGCTGCCTGGGTTAAAGCAATGCTTTCCGCTGTTGAGTTGCCGCCTGTATTGGCAATAATGGGAGCCTTTCCGGCCACCTCTTCAACAACAACCCTGAACAGATCAATTTTTTCCTCATTTGTCAGTGTGGGACTTTCCCCTGTTGTTCCCGCAATTACTAAACCATCTGATCCAGATTGCACCAGGTGCTTAGCCAATTTTCCGGCCAAATCAAAATCCAGAGTCAGATCCTTTTTGAAAGGCGTTACCATGGCTGTCAGTATCCGCCCAAAATCAGTGTTCAAAGTCTTTCACCTTCTTTATATTCTCCTATCTGGGATGGTCTACATTTCACTGCCAAATTGTCGGTGTAAGGCCCGGATGCTTTTTTCCATATCCTGGTTTCTTACTAGAACCCAAATCGTTGTATAGGAGTCTGCAGATTGCAGGATCTGCACCTTTTCCCGAGCCAGTGCTGCAACAATCCCGGCCATCACGCCGGGTACACCGGTCATAGTGGCTCCCACTGCCGCTACTTTGGCGCAATCAGGGAAAATTTCTGCACATATGTCCATATTGTCTAGAACCTGCAGGACCCTGGGAACCACAGAATTCTTTATCGTGAAAACAACAGACTCCGGACAGACATTGATGAAATCGATGCTAATCTGGGCCCGGGCTAGGGCCTGGAAAATACCTTTCTGCTGACCCAGTGGGTCAACAGCATTTTTTGTGGATATCCTGACCTGGGTAATGTTTTGAATATGAGTGATTCCCGTGACTACCCGATCCCCGGTGATATCAATACCCGGGTGGGGACTCTCATGGGTCACCAGGGTACCTGGAGCATCACTGAAAGTGCATCTGATTCTCAGGGGAATACTTTTTTGCCTGGCTATTTCCACAGCCCGGGGGTGGATCACCCTGGCGCCTTCACGAGCAAGCTGGCAGATTTCATTATAGGTAACCATTTGCAACAACTTGGCGTCAGCCACAATCCGTGGATCCGCTGTCATTATTCCTTCTACGTCAGTATAGATGTCCACCCTGTCTGCATTTAGCGCTACTCCGAGGGCTACTGCAGTAGTATCGCTACCACCTCGGCCCAGGGTTGTGATTTCCCCATCTTCGGTAACACCTTGAAAACCGGTGACCACAACTATTTTCCCATCCTGCACATATTTTAGTATATTTTCCGGGTTAATTTTCAATATTTTACTATTATTGTGTTCGGCGCTGGTAATAATGCCGGCCTGAGCGCCGGTAAGAAGGACAGCCGGATAGCCCTTCTTCTGCAAGGTAGCAGCCAATATTACACCAGAGATAATTTCACCACAGTGCATCAACAGATCCGACTCACGGGGTGACAGCTCCTGGCCTTCTACCTGGGCATAAGAGAGAAGGGTATCGGTGGCATAGGGTTCTCCCAGCCGGCCAATAGCCGAAACCACTACCAGGGGTACATATCCCTGGGCCCGTGTTTCCAATACCCGAGAGGCTACCTTCCCCCGTGAATCTTCGTTTACCAGGGATGTGCCCCCAAACTTAAGAATAATAAATTTCATGACCGGCCCCCTTAGGCTGTTTGCCGGTCCAGGGAAATAAATCTATTTACCCGGCAAGCACCCGTACCTGACTAACAGTTCCGCAATCTGGATAGTATTGGTGGCTGCACCTTTGCGGATCTGATCCGCCACTACCCAGATATTCAAACCATTGGCAATGGAATTATCTTCCCTAATCCGGCCTACAAAAACCTCATCACGATGAGAAGAAATTGTGGGCATGGGATATTTATTTTCGGCCGGGTCATCTATCACTATGATACCCGGGAACTCTGCAAATAACTTTTTGGCCTCAGCAGCAGTGAGCTTCTTCTCAGTTTCAATATTAATTGCTTCCGAATGGCTGCGGGGTACAGGTACCCTTACTGTAGTGGCCGTAATAGCCATGGAATCATCATGCAGTATTTTTTGTGTTTCCCGCACCATTTTCCATTCTTCCTTGGTATAGTCCAGATCCATAAAAACATCAATGTGCGGTATCAGGTTAAAGGCAATCTGGTGTTGGAATACCTTTGATTTCACTTCTCCCTGTTCCATAACACTTTTTGTCTGGGACATCAGTTCGGATATCCCTTCCCGGCCCGCGCCCGATACGGCCTGGTAGGTAGCCACCACGACCCGCTTAATTACTGCAGCGTCATGTATGGGCTTGAGGGCCACCACCATTTGTATTGTGGAACAATTAGGATTGGCAATAATGCCCCGATGCCATTTGATATCCTCGGGATTGACCTCGGGTACCACAAGGGGTACTGTGGGATCCATCCTAAAATTGCTGCTGTTGTCGATCACTACTGCCCCTTTTTCCACTGCTGCGTGGCCAAATTCCTTACTGGCCACCCCACCGGCGAAAAGAGCAATGTCCATTCCGATAAAAGAGTCAGGTGTAGTTACCTCAACAATATAAGGTTTTCCCTGGAAGAACAGCTCTTTACCGGCAGAGCGGGTGGTGGCACACATTTTTAACTCACCCACGGGGAAGTTGCGTTCCTCCAGGATTTTAATTAATTGCTGGCCCACTGCGCCACTGGCACCGACGATAGCCACATTGTATTTTTTCATGTTCAATTCACCCCATTAACAACAATAGTTTTTTTGTATATTTCAAAATCAGGCAAATAGTACTGATTCTAATAAGAGGTTAAAACAGGTTGATACTGCCTGCCATTTAACGCGTAAAGCACTGTTTCAGTGATTAGATCCCACTTGGCTACTAAAGAATTCGGCTTTTCAAGGGGATTATCCTGTCCAAAGGGCACCATGTAAATATTTTTTACATTTAGCAACAACCCAATGTTTTTGGCATTTAAACCTAGACCGTCATTTGTCGATATGGCCAGCACTACCGGGCGCTGGTTGCGCAGGTGTGCTTTTACAGACATTAACACCGCCCCATCGGTGATGCCGTTGACTACTTTAGCCAGTGTGTTTCCAGTACATGGTGCTACCACCATTATATCAAATAATTTCTTGGGACCGACGTCTTCTACCTCCGTAATGGTTTTTAAAATCTGCCGTCCGCTAAAGTCACAAAGCATTCTCTCCCATTTTTCACTGGTGCCGTACCTGGTATCTGTGGTGTCAACAGAGTCACTGATGATTGGAAATATTTCTGCCCCTTCGGCCGCTAATTCATTTACCTGGGGTAATGCCAAGTCAAGACAACAGTGGGATCCGGTCAGGGCAAAACCCACCCTAATCCCTTTCAAACGCATAATATCAAGCACCTCCGTCACCAATAGCCTAACTAATTGCCGAACGTCCCTTCTTGCAAAAGATCAACGATTACCTTTGCGAGAATCCTCCCGGCGGTTTTTGGCGCTACCTTGCCCGGTATACCCGGTGCCAGTATCGCTTTAATACCAATATTTGCCGCCTTCTGGAAGTCGACTCCCCCCGGTGCCGAGGCCAAATCAAGAATCAGCGTGCCGGCAGGTATTCTGTCCAATACCTTACCTGTCAAAACAAGGGCAGGTATGGTATTGAAAATCACGTCAGCCTCCTCCAGGTAGTGGGACATCTCGGCAAAGGGCACCGGTACAAGGTTCAATTCGGTTATCCTGGCCAGATGTTCCGGTCTCCTGGCCACCACCCGGGTCCTGGCTCCCATGACACCGAGAAGACGTGCTAGAGTTGCTCCCACCCGGCCAAATCCCAGGACAAAGGCACAGCTACCATGAATTGTAATGGGCAGCATTTCCATCGCCATTTGTATGGCCCCTTCCGCAGTGGGAATGGAGTTCAAAATAGCCACTTCATTTCGTTCCATCAATTCAATTAGTCGTAGTCCGGTTACTGTAGCTATTTTGGCCAGATATGGCCCAATCACCCCGGTAAAGATGGGAATGCCGGGCGGAAAACAAGCCGCCAGTTCCCTTGTTAAAACCAGGGGCTTG
Organism: Candidatus Syntrophopropionicum ammoniitolerans; assembly: GCA_013201395.1. Lineage (GTDB taxonomy): Bacteria > Bacillota > Desulfotomaculia > Desulfotomaculales > Pelotomaculaceae > Syntrophopropionicum > Syntrophopropionicum ammoniitolerans. The sequence goes on along the minus strand of JABMJD010000001.1, from coordinate 136,400 downwards.
GGGATCAGGGGGCAATATAACTGTCCCCTTTCATTTACACCCGGCACAGGCAGGATCACCCCACCGACACCGGCCAGGCCTGCTTCAGGTTCGCTGAAGCAATTAACCCCGGCCGGAAGAAGGTCGGCGGGCAACCCGGCCGTGTTGACAACTGCGCCGGATGCCAGCAGCTCTTCCAATATCACCAATGATCTGTCGTCACCGCCCAAAACAGCGATGCTCATCCCTTCCAGGTTAATTTGCACGTCCCTCAAAACTCCTTATGAGACCTTGTATCTCGGTTACAACATTATATGAGTTTCTGGAAACAGAGGTGCCTGTTTTATATTTAGTTGTCAAATAGTAGCTTTTCTAATCCGTACACTATCTTGTTCAGATACAGTGATCTGCGTACACCTAATAGGACACCAGGCATAAATGACTCCCTGGTAACAGAATCATGCCTGATGGTCAGGGTTTGTCCTAATCCACCCAAAATTACCTCCTGGTGGGCTACTAATCCCGGCAGCCGCACACTATGAATGCGGATCCCGCCCACATATTTGCCTCCCCGGGATCCGCAGAGGCTCTCAATTTCTGTGGCCAGCCCCTGCTGGTACTCTTCCCCACGTTGTTCTAGAATTATTTCCGCTGTTTTTATAGCAGTACCTGAAGGAGCATCTATCTTTTTATCATGATGCATTTCAATTATCTCAACATCAGGCAAAAAACGAGCAGCTTCAGCGGCACATCTCATCATTAGAATAGCGCCAATAGCAAAATTCGGCGCTACCAGGCCGCCGACCCCTTTTTTTTCTGAAAGGTCAATTATTTCTTTAATCTGTCCATTATCAAGACCTGTTGTGCCAATGACCGGCCTCACACCATGGGCAAGATACTTCAATGCATTATGGTATACAGACTGGGGCCCGGTAAAATCCACTGCCACATCCGGGTGCTTTGTTTTCAGAAACTCCTCCAGATCATTTTCCACATTTATACCTGTCCGATCACATTCGATGATCTGGCCAATATCCGCACCCTCACCCCGACTATCAACGGCGCCGGCCAACACCATATCATCCGCATTCCATACTGTTTTGATCACTTCCCGGCCCATTTTTCCGCATGCCCCGGTAACCATTACCTCGATCAACCCTGTACCCCCTTGTAAAAATAGAAATCCATTGCATCACTTATACAAGGATTATTTTCATATATAAAAAAATATATGTCAACATTTTATTCATTTAAGGTTGTGCGCCTGTTGTATTTGCTGTATTTTCCCTCATTTCCGGTACCACCAAAACTGTTTCATTGTTAACACCTTCCTGGGTCAGGTGAGCACTAAATTCAGCAAGGGGGTATCCTGTACCTCCGGTTAAAAGGTAATATTTTGTTCCGTCTGACTGATAGTTAAAAACTATATTAGCATTTCTTATAGGGTTTTCTTGGTTGCCCACGTGCAATCCTCCTCCCGGTTAAATAAAGAGCAAATCCAGCTAACCTAGGACATTGTCAACCACCGCTGTTTTAGGATGTCTACCTTAATTTCCCCTGCTTTAGGGTAGTCTTGTCTTTTCAGGACACCCGAAAAAACAAAAGCGTCGGAGCCATTTATCGATTCCACAAAACCACTGGTTACATCGAACTGACAACTTACCCCCTGGAGTTGTTCCGCCGGATTAAAAGGTTCGGACAAAGCCAGCTCCTCTGCATAGTCCTGGTAAAGAGACCACAACAGCGACTCCAAACGAACGTCCTCTTCAGCCACCGGTAGGGTGATTTCATCCGCTGCCTCCCGTCTGGATATCATATGGTTATGGGCATATAGCTTTTCTGTCAGGTTGTCAACAATGTGTTCGATACGTTCTTCTTCCATAGGCTGCTGGTGCATGGCCAGCATTTTTTTGGCCATAGAGCGGATTAACATATAATTGCGATGGACATTACCAAGAGCCAGGGGATGAATTTTTTCCACAAGGATAGAAAAAGCCTTTATTTGCTGGTCACTACTACAAACACCGGCTTTCTCTCCGGCCAGCGCCAAATATGAATAAACATCCTCTATATTAACGGGAATCCGCGCGCTGGGGTTATTCGGATCCTGAGGGTTAAAGGCGTTGACTACACTGGGATCGATAGGACCCAATTCAGCTAACCTGCTCATGACCAATTCATCTGCACCAAGGCATAACAATGTCCCCGCACTATAGCATCTAAAAGGTATCAGAACACAAAACCGGTTGGTGTATTCACGGATCAAATGAACCAGCCGCCAGGGTGTAAGTACATCACCACCACGTGTGTATAGCATAAGATCTACCTGACGGCTATCTCCGTACATTTCTAAATGCCGATAAAAAACCTGTGTCACATCCGGGGCGATCCGTGTATTTACATTATCACGATCCCCGGTAACATAGCAAATTACCGCCGATCCTCTCAGTTTACCTATTTCCCTGATTATTTCCACCCTCTGTTGTCGGGCCATACTGAGCCTCCATTTTTCATATTTCATATTTTAGTATGTCAATCAAAGGTACACTTAATAACACCTGTTTTAAAAGATTAAAAAAAAACTCCATGCCGGCATGGAGTTAAGGCGCCAAAAATTTTCATTGACTAGTAAATCCAATTAATATAGCAAAAAAAAGCTAATTTTTTATATGGGAAAACGCTGGTAAAAAGGGCTGGTTTGATCCAGTTCTACAATAATCACCTCAGTACCAATTTTTTTTACCGCCTCCCACGGTATAATTAGATGCTGCCTGTCCATCCACAGATTGATCAGGTTACTTCTTCTTGGCAGTATAATGGACTGAATATCACCGGAATCAATGTCAACATTCATGTCCGAATCTCCCACTACACCCAGGCGCCGGCCATTATTAATATTGATAATTTCTTTACCAACAAGGTCACCCATTCGCAATGTATTTCACCTCCATGATGTTCATTTCTAAAGGCGTTTCCAGGCGTTTACAACCTTTAAAAAATAGGGCTGGATTAGTGAAATCAAAATGGATATAGCCGCCAGGGGTTCCAAACTTATGCGGCCAAAGGATATCCGTTCCGGTATCTGCAGCTCTAAAAAGGTGACAAAAATCATCAGTGCCAGATATATGCCTCCGGCAACACCGATCAGGTTAGTCAAGGCCTGGGATACCCGGCTTGATTTTGCCTCACCAATAAACTCCCAGTCTTTTTCACGCAAATAGCCCTGGTGCACGCGCTCTCGCAAGGATAGAATTACAAGCAGTAGAACCAGCAAACTGAAAATTATTACCCCGGCCATATTTTTCACCTCAGGATAATTTATTATGGACAGGCCTGAAATATGAATCGCAAACAAAAAAACCGCTCTGCAAGATAGAGCAGTTTTGTCAATTTCTTTATTTTAGGACAATTATTTAGCCAATTGGCTCAAGTCATTTTCCGGTGGAACCAAATCCACCTGCCCCCCGGTCAGTCTCCCTTAATTCATCTGTTTCTACGATGGTAGCCTTGAAAACAGGCACAAACACCAGTTGAGCAATTCGCTCTCCCGGTTTAATCACGTATTCTTTTTCGCCCTGGTTGGTTACAGGAACGATAATTTCACCCTTGTAGTCGCTATCTATTACACCAACGGCGTTGGCCAGGGAAATGCCATGTTTGGTAGCCAATCCACTTCTGGGGAAAATTAAACCGGCAATATATGTGTGGGGCATTTCAATGGCAATACCGGTGGGTATTTTAACCCTGGCTCCAGGCGCTATAACCTGTGGAGACTTCAGACAGGCGGCCAGATCCAGTCCCGCCGCACCCTCAGTTGCATACTGGGGAAGATGGGGATCCGCCCCGGCGACTTTGGGAATTTTCATAACCTTGATATTAATTGAAAAGTCCATCTCTACTTCACCTTTAATCAATGATATTGTCTATAGTAAGCCATTGATTACTTTTTTAAGATTACCACAGTCATCCCATGGACCGACACTGGCCAGGGAAAAACCCTGGGGATCCAACATTTCTTGCGCCAATTCTTGAATATCATTTGTAGTAACCATGTTTAGCTTGTCTATAACTTCTTCTGGTGTAATGACCCTGCCCAGGTACATCTGGGATTTACCAAGCCTGCTCATCCGGGCATTTACATTTTCCAGACCAAGATAGAGATTGCCTTTTAGCTGCTCCTTGGCCCGGTGCAATTCTTCTTCCGGCACACCTTTAACCTGGATATCCCTTACCTGTTTAAAAATCAGCTCCAGAACCTCGTCCACATTTTGTTTGCTTAACCCGGCATACATACCGAAAAGCCCGGCATCCTGGTAAGAGCTATGATATGAATATACCGAGTAAACCAAACCCCTTTTCTCCCTAATTTCCTGAAAAAGCCTGGAACTGAGGCCTCCGCCCAAGATTGTGGTAATCAGCTGCATAATATATATTTTGTCATGGCCCAGTTTCAATCCCGGTGCACCAACAATCAAGTGAACCTGTTCGGTATCCTTATTCCGGCAGGTAATCTGCCGTTGATTAGCTGGTTTGTTTATCAGCCTGGGGGATTCTTTGCCTCCCCTTTTTTCAAAGATTGGACGCAGCCTATCCATTACCAGATCATGTTTTATGTTGCCGGCCACGGCCACGATCATTCTGCTGGGGTTGTAGTGTGCCTTGTAGTAGTCATAAAGCCTATCCCGGGAAAGGCTGTTTACTACATCCACAGTGCCAATAATGGGCTGCCCCAGGGAATGACCCTGCCAGATAGAACTAGCAAAAATATCGTGCACCAGCTCATCGGGAGCGTCCTCATACATTTTTATTTCCTCTAGAATTACATTTCTTTCCCGATCTATATCCCCAGGTGCAAACTTCGATTCAAAAAGCATATCCCCCAGCAGATCTACCGCCAAATCAAAATGCTCGTCAAGTACCCGGGCATAATAACATGTGTATTCCTTGGTGGTAAAAGCGTTTAACTGGCCACCTACCGCATCCAGCTCTTCAGCTATATCCCGGGGGGTCCGCCTGCTGGTTCCCTTGAACATCAGGTGCTCAATAAAGTGTGAGGCTCCGTTTATGTCGGGTGTTTCATAACGAGATCCGGTGCCTACAAAAAAGCCTATGGACACCGAACGAACATGGGGTACGGCCTCAGTGATGATCTGCGTGTTGTTGTCCATGGTCACTAAATTATACATTCAGCGAAAAACCTCCTACTATTCCATCACCAAAGTATTCGTTATATTACCGGTCATATCCTGTTGCACCTTGTTTAAAAATTTTTTCTAGAAATAGTTGCAGCGTATTTTTCCTTGTTACCTGGCGATCAGACACCAGATCAACACTTCCGGCATACTTGCCATTGACCGACACCACTACATTGCCCACAAAATCACCCCTTATCACCGGTGCGTAAAGCACCTCCCTTGTATTGTACCTTAAGTCTATGAGATCCGACCTGCCTTTTGGTATTACTACCGTGTATTCTTCCGGAACGAGGGCCTTGATTTCCTGGACATCGCCCTCTTTCACCGGTATAGTCGCAAATGTTTCGTTTGCAGAAAAAACCTGCTGGTTTTCAAAATGTTCATGACCATGATTTAACAGTAGGGTCGAATCGCGCCAGCGGTTTTCACTGTTCAGTACCACACTAATTACCTGCCTGCCGTCAATCGTACCTGATGCTACCAGGCACTGGCCGGCTTCATTTGTGGTTCCTGTTTTGACACCATCGGCCCAGCTATAACTCCATAGCAGACGGTTGGTGTTATTTAAATGCCTTTCCCGGTTGCCGCCAATTGTTTTTTGGCGGGTGCTTACTATTTCTTTAAAAAGAGGGTTGCCCAGGGCCTGCCTGGTGATCACTGCCAGATCCCGAGCTGTGGTGTAATGCCCTGGTGCCGGCAAGCCGTTGGTGTTCTTAAAACTTGTATCCATGGCGCCTAACATCAAAGCCTTCTGGTTCATTAGCGTAACAAAATGTTTTTCAGTACCGGCAATGTGTTCTGCTATGGCCACGCAGGCATCATTGCCTGACTCCAGTAGTGCCCCGAAGATCAGTTCTTCCAGGGTAAGCTTTTCACCTGCTCGCAGGTCAAGACTGGCTTCACCCACTGCAGCAGCCCAGGGACTTACAGTTACCAGGGATTGCAGATTTCCGCCTTCCAGAGCTAATAATGCTGTCATAATCTTGGTGGTACTGGCCGGTGGCATCCTTTGCCCGGCGTTCTTCTCAAAAAGAACCTGGCCGCTATTAGCGTCCAGTAACACTGCTGCCCGGGCTGTAACCAGGGGCTCTTCTGTACAAAAATGTTCTGCCGACCCCACATAGGGACAGCAAAGGAACACCATGAAAACACAAAAAAGAAAAAAGCTTGTTCTTGCCAGTCTATAGCTGATTTCAAAACACCCCTTTTCCCAACCAAAGGTTTCCCAGTTCCGCAAATAAATATTTAACCATAGTGGGATTTCTGCAAATTTTTTTAATGATAAACAAAGAAGACACAAAAACAACACATCTCCGCAGACAACAAATAACATGGCAGCTTTTTAAATTAAAATTAAAGCCTTCTGAAATAATTCTTTCAAAAGGCTTTAATGTGTTAAAATAATATCTTTCAGGGGGTTTTGGTTTATATTAACTATTGTCGGTGTCTTGGTTTTCCTCCACCTTATTTTTTTCCTTATCCAGGACTTCCAACAGCGACGAAACCTTGACCAGCTGGTAACCTTCTTCCTTAAGCCCCTTAACCATATCCGGCAAGGCATTTACTGTGGGTGCAGTTGGGTGCATGAGCACAATAGCCCCGTTATGAGCTCTTGGTAATACCCGGTCCAAAATTACAGATGGATCAGGCCGCTGCCAGTCAATTGTATCAAGGCTCCAGTAGATCGTAGTGTAACCGGCTTCTTCTGCCGATTTTATTACCACATCGCCCTTTTCACCATATGGGGGTGCAAATAACACTGTTTTAACCCCCGTGACATTTTCAATTGCTGTTTCAGCCTTTTTAATTTCCTCAACATTTGCTGTTATGGACATTTGTTCCTGGTGCAAATGGGAATAACCATGGTTACCTAACTCATGACCGTCCTCTACAATTTTATTAGCCAGTTCCGGGAAATCATCCACCCACTGGCCACCCATGAAAAAGGTGCATTTTACGTCGTTTTCATCCAAAGTGGTCAGTATTTGCGGGATAAACTCCTCCCCCCAGACAACATTAAAGGTCAGTGCAATTTTTTCTTCACTATCACTGCCATGGTAAATTGGTGCCATAACGGCCTTTCCCGGGGCACCCCAGGTTTTGGTCACGATTACACCGATGACCAGCAAAGAAACTAAAAACAATAAACCGGACCTAACCCCTCTTTTTCTCAGATTGAGATAAAGCATCATAGATCATCCCCCTCATAAACTATTCAAAACTAAATTATGCCGAGTAGGATGAAATTATTTTAAAAACAAAAAAAACCTCAATATACGAGGTTTTTTGTTTGTTTTTTATAGCAAAAACGACACTATTCGCCTGGGTTATTCCGGCGTTTGAAGCGGCCACCACTGCGGCTGCCTTTCTTCTCCTGGCCGGGTGGCGGCGGCATGGCATCCTTTTTGGAAAGTTTCATCCGGCCCTGATTGTCGTAGCCAATCACCTTAACCATAATCATTTCTCCCTCTTTGACCACATCCTCCACCCTGTTTACCCGGTGATGTTCCAGCTGGGAGATATGCACCAGGCCTTCCTTGCCCGGCAAGCCCATCACGCCGGGGACTACTTCCACAAAACAACCAAAATCAGTAACCCGAGTCACCTTGCCGTTATATATTTCACCAGCAAGCACTTCCTTGGTGATAGACTCGATAATCTCCAGGGCCATCTGCCCTTTCTCCTGATCGATTGAGGCGATGAACACCTTACCATCATCTTCAATATCAATATCAGCGCCTGTTTCCTCGACAATTTTTTTGATTATCTTGCCGCCAGGGCCAATAACTTCCCTAATTTTGTCCGGGTCAATGGTTGTATGGATAATTCTTGGGGCATTGGGTGACAGTTCAGGTCTGGGAGCCGGTAGTACCTCTGCCATTTTTCCCATAATGTGCATTCTGCCCTCGTAGGCCTGGGCCAGTGCCTGCTCAAACACAGCTTTAGTAACACCGGGTATCTTGATGTCCATTTGCAAGGCGGTGATACCCTTTGCCGTGCCGGCTACCTTGAAATCCATATCACCAAGATGATCCTCATAGCCCTGTATATCTGTTAAAATGGTAAATACATTCTCTTCTGCGATTAGTCCCATGGCAATGCCGGCCACCGGCGCTACTATAGGAACACCGGCATCCATTAAAGCCAAACAACTTCCACATACACTACCCATAGATGTGGAACCGTTTGATTCCAAGGCATCCGATACCACCCGGATGGTGTATGGGAAATCTTCTTCTACCGGTATAACAGGCAAAAGCGCTTTTTCGGCCAGAGCACCGTGACCGATCTCACGCCGGCTGGCACCCCTAATCGGCCGCGTTTCTCCAACGCTATAAGGGGGGAAATTATAGTGGTGGATATATCTTTTGGATTCCTCAACACCCAATCCGTCTAGAATCTGCTCTTCCGAAATGGTACCCAGTGTCACTGCCGACAGAATCTGCGTCTGACCCCGGGTAAAAAGTCCGGACCCGTGGGGCCGCGGCAATATACCAACCTCAACCGTTATCGGTCGCACCTCGGTAATAGCGCGCCCGTCAATACGCATTCTTTCCGCCGACATAATCTTGCGAATTATTTTTTTCTCAATGGAGCCCATTATTTTCATGATTGCGTTTTCTTCTTCGGGGTATTCTTCCAGGTACTGATCCAGTATCTCCGTTTTTATTTCGTCGAGGCAGTTATCCCTGGCCTGCTTTGAAAATCCTTCTTTAATACACATACGGATCCCCTGCTCCAGCCTGTCCATGGCCATGGCGCTAACAGCTTCCAGCATTTCTTCCTCGGGTTCACTGGCTTCCGGAACAAATTTTTCTTTGGCCAGGCCCATAGCCAGGGCCTCTGCTCTAAATTTTTCTATAAAATCTACAATTTCTGCTACCACACCGTGGCCATAAGATATAGCCTCGAGCATAATATCCTCCGGAATTTCCTTTGCTCCTGCCTCCACCATCATCACAGCATCAGCAGTGCCGGCAACCACCAGGTGCATTTCGCTCTTTTCGGCCTGGGACAGTACCGGGTTAACCACAAACTGCCCATCCACACGGCCCACTATCACACCACCGATAGGCTGTCTAAAGGGGATTTCAGAAATATGCAGTGCCGCCGAAGCACCCACCATCGCCGCTATTTCCGGGGCATGATCCTGATCCACCGACAAAATAGTGGCGATCACCTGGACATCGTTGCGCATATCCTGGGGAAACAAGGGCCTTATGGGTCTGTCTATCAGCCGGGCTGAAAGGACGGCCTTTTCACTGGGCCGGCCTTCTCGTTTTATGAATCCACCAGGGATTTTACCCACAGCATAAAACCTCTCTTCATAATCCACAGTGAGAGGGAAAAAATCGATGCCTGTCCTAATATATCTGGCCATGGTGGCAGTAACCAAAACTACTGTGTCACCATAACGGACATAAACTGCTCCACCGGCTTGTCCGGCCAGTCTGCCGGTTTCCAGTGTCATTGGCCGACCGCCAATCGTGATTTCTTTTTTTAAAATTGGTTTTTCCAACATATATGGGATATCCTCCTGTAAAAATTAAACAAAATTGTTGCACTAATATCTTCTTCCTATTCCCTATTATCTCCTTCTTTTATGACAAAAAATACATTGTTCAACTGCAATAAAGAAGCGGGTATTACCCGCTTTGATGTGTCTACTTTCTTAAACCAAGTTTTTCAATTAAGGAACGATATCGATCAAAATGACGATCACGTAAATAATTGAGCAAAGCCCTTCTCCGACCAACCATTTTCAATAAACCACGCCGTGAATGGTGATCCCCTTTGTGTAGTTTCAAATGTTCGGTAAGTGTGTTAATCCTTGTTGTTAATATTGCTACCTGAACCTCCGGAGACCCCGTATCATTCTCGTGTATTTTGTGCTCTGAGATAACTTCACTTTTCTTTTCAGTGGTCAAGGCCATGCCGTCACCTCCTTTAATTTAAAATCGCCGCAAGCCAAGAAAACCGCCGGAGAACGAGTCCCCTAGCCTGCAGTTCACATAGATCTACTTGCCAATTATAGTTATTACCAGACGTCTACCCGGTATATCCTTGGCTACCAGGTCAAATATCCGACCGGATTTAGCAAAAAAACCGCGGAATCTAGTAGCTGTTGGTATTTTACCCGGAATAGAGTTGGCAGCACTAACAATATCTGCAATTGTAATTTTTTCCTGCCTCATATCCCTCAGCCGCTTCCGGGCATGCTCGGTAATAATTACCTTCATTTTAATCTAACCCTCTAAGCATGGACCGGCTGCGCCTTTTCATCCTTGCCCTGGTTGAGAAAAGCATAAAGGGCATCCTGAAATGCTACCAGCTGAACATTCTTCATATTCGCCTGGAGATAAATAGTTTCAAGTTCCTTTTTAAGAGACTGAAACTCCTCACTGAGACAGATCAAAGAAATATGATTAATCCATTTTTTAATCTCTTCATCAGGAAAATCATGTTTGGGAATGCCCAATGTTAACGTCTCCTTTTGCTTTGTCGGGACTGTTAACAGGTTAATTGTAGCACAATCCGGTATTCATGTAAATGTTGCCTCTTAAGAAATATATTTAGGCGGGGACTCATTTATTCCCCTGTTTTCAACCATTCCACCCTGGCCGCATGGACATCCATCTCGATTTGCTCAATCAGTTCGGTTGGTGAAGCAAATTTTTTTTCCTCCCTGATCCGTCTGGTAAAATTAATCTTAATCTGTTCACCATAAAGATCCTGGCAGAAATCCAACAAATGTACTTCAATGTTTCTTTTGTTGCCCTGGAAGGTTGGTTTAACCCCAATATTAACCAGGCCCAGGTATGTATCGGCACGATGATCAATTTTTGCTGCATACACGCCATTTGCAGGCACCAAAATTTCTGGACCGATTTCCAAATTAGCAGTGGGAAAACCAAGTTTTCTACCGCGTTTTTCCCCGGCAACTACTTCACCACTCATAAACGGGTAATACCCTAATAATTTTGCGGCTCCGGATACATCCCCTATTTTAATCAGGTTCCTGATCGCTGTACTACTGACAGTTTGCCCATCAACTGTTACCGGATGGATCACCCTTAAGTCAAAACCATAGGTTTTGGACAGATCATTTAACAATTCCGGTGTTCCCTGTGCCTTATGTCCAAATGTATAATTATATCCTACCACCACACCGCGGACACCGATTTCTTCACATAATACCTTTCTAACAAAATCCCCTGGGGACAGACCGGCTAACTTCAGGTTGAAAGGAATGGTCAAAAGCACTTCAACACCAAGCCTGGCGAATATCTCCTGTTTGCATTCCTGTGATAATAGATGCGGTGGGCAACTCTCGGGCTTCAATACTGCCAGTGGATGCGGATGAAAGGTAAATACGACCGGCGTACCTTTCATCTTTTTGGCCAGTGCTACCAGATCATGAATTAATTTCTGGTGCCCGATGTGAACACCGTCGAAATTACCAAGGCCAATCACAATATTATCATATTTACTCTTAAGACTTTCCCAGCTGTTATATATATGCAATATGCTGACCCCCTAAATTACCTTGGCAGTACCCAAACAGGCTTAAAAACAAAACGAATCACATCATCCTGCTTGTCACATGTTGTTTCCGCCATAGCCAGAAGTCCTTGCGGCCCAACCAGGCGGACCTTGTCACCTTCGTTTAATCCGCCGGGTAGTGAGGCTGCACCGGGCGGATATAGTTTAGCTCCCGACAGCACTGCCCGCACCGCCCCGTTTTTAACCAGAACTGCCGGTAGGGCGCAAAGTGCTTGCTCGATGCTGATGACCTTCTCCAGCAAGGTGTTTTCCTTGCTCATGATCTCAATTTCCTCTAATGTAAGCGAGTCAGATATTTTATAGGGACCTACTGCTGTCCTGACCAAAAAAGACATGTGAGCCCCGCAGCACAGTCTGGACCCGATGTCGAGGCAAAGGCTTCGTACATAGGTACCCTTGGAACAGGACAAGTGCACTAGGGCTCGTGGGTGGGGTGTACCCCATCCATACCCGCTGATAAATTCCAGTGTTTTTATATAAACCATCCGCTTCGGCCGGTCAATTTCCATGCCGGCCCTGGCCAGTTGGTATAATTTCTTTCCATTAATCTTAATCGCAGATGTCATCGGTGGTGTCTGCGTTATTTTTCCACGAAAATACGGCAGAATTGCACGCACATCGTCTTCAGATAAGCCTGAGGCATCTTTTTCGCCGGTTGTCTCACCAAAGGCATCACCTGATAATGTTGCGATACCGAACATAATTTCGGCTCTGTATTCCTTATCCTTTTCAATAAAAAAATTCGCCAGACGTGTGGCACTACCCAGGCAGATGAACATAACCCCTGCTGCACCCGGATCAAGCGTACCGGTGTGTCCAATTTTTTTTATGCCCAATAAACGGCGTAGGAAACTAACAACATCATGGGAGGTCATCCCGGGTGGTTTGAGAACATTAATAAACCCATTCACCAGCCAATGTTCCTTACTGCCAACTTGGCCGCAGCAACAACCTGATTTGTTATTTTATCTATTTCTCCCTCTATGGTACAACCCGAGGCACGTTGGTGTCCACCACCACCAAACTGCCGGGCCAGCTTGTTTACATCTACAACATCTTTGGAACGAAAACTAATTTTATAATTGCTTTTCTCAATCTCACGAAAAAATATGGCCACCTCAACACCTCTTATTGATCTGGCGTAATTCACGAGGCCTTCCGTATGCTCATCCTTGGCACCAACATTTTCTAGTGTTTCTTGTGTAACCGTCATCCAGGAGACTCTGCCGCATCTACTGGTGGTAAGTGTACTTAATGCTGAACACAGCAGCTGAAAAAATGCCTGTGGTTTTTCTTCATAAATGCGCACATTAATCTGTGCGGCCGGTACTCCGATTTCCATCAGGTTAGCCACACGGCGCAGTGTATCCGGAGTGGTGCTGTCATACTGAAAGGAACCCGTATCGGTAACTATGGCCGTATAAAGGCACATCCCTACCTCCAGGCTAATTTTCAAGCCCATCTCCATAATCAGGTCATAGATGATTTCTCCCACAGCCGCTGCAGCAGGATCTATATATCTATATTTACCGGGGCAGGAAGAACCGGCATGATGATCCAGGATGATAATATCCTGATCCCCTGCTAATAGCTCCTGAAACCCCGGACCCAGTCTTTCCGGTACGGAGCAGTCCACAATAACCAATGTATCGAATTCCACATCCGGGGGCAAACCAACCTGGTATCTGGCCAACCCCGGCAGAAAATCATAAATTTCCGGAGGCGGGTCCGCTCCGGCCATAGTTACCTTTTTGCCCATACCTTCCAGGATTAAACCCAGAGCCAATACTGAGCCCAGGGAATCACCATCAGGCATAACATGACCGCAAATTAGAACGCTCTCAGTGCCCTTTAGAGCTGCGGCTATGTCTGCCAAATTATTCATTCTGATCGCCGCCTTCGTCCTCGGCCCTAACCTTTTCCATCAAAGCAATTATTCTGGAGCCATGACTTATTGACTGATCAAGCTTGAAATTTATTTCCGGAGTATAACGTAGACGAATCCTTTTGCCTAGTTCCCCCCGAATAAAGCCTTGAGCCCCCTGCAAGGTTTCTACAGTGATTTTTTGCTGTTCCGGTTCGCCCAGGACACTTACAAACACATTGGCATAGCGCAAGTCCCTTGACACTTCAACAGACGTTATAGAAGCAAACCCTATTCTTGGATCCTTCAATTCTTCTCTTAACAATTCTGATATTTCCTTTTTAATAGCCTCAGCCAATCTTTCGGGACGGAAGGACATTCCGAGCACCTCGCATTGTAATCATCAATCAAAAAAAACATAATTGTCTAGGACAGCTGACGTCTGATTGCTTCGATGCGGAAAGCCTCAATAACGTCACCCTCCTCGATCTCATTATATTTTTCTATGGCCAAACCGCATTCGTACCCCTGTACCACCTCTTTGACATCATCCTTAAAACGTTTAAGGGATTCAAGTTTGCCTTCGTAAACCACAATACCGTCACGCACTACTCTTACACCGGCATCTCTTTCAATTTTACCTTCTACTACATGACAACCGGCTATAGTACCAATCTTGGAGGCCTTGAATATCTTACGTATTTCTGCGCTGCCCAGCTCGACTTCACGATACTCTGGGTCAAGCAAGCCGCTCATGGCTGCTTTGACATCTTCAATGGCGTCATAAATCACCCTATAAAGCCTTATGTCTACCTTTTCACTTTCTGCTGCCTTTCGGGCATTAACATCAGGTCGCACGTTAAAACCAATAATGATCGCGTTGGAAGCGGAGGCAAACATCACATCCGTTTCTCTAATAGCACCCACACCACCATGAATAATATTAACCTTTACCTCACCCGTATTCAACCTTTCCAGTGCCTGCTGGAGGGCTTCTACGGAACCCTGTACATCAGCTTTAACAATAATACCCAGTTCCTTGACCTGGCCTTCTTGGATGTGTTTGAAAAGATCCTCCAAAGATACCTTGCTGCTCGTCCTGAGCTCCTCGTCACGCCTTCTGGATTGCCTTTTGGACACAATATTCCGGGCCAGTTTTTCATCTTCGGTGACAATGAATACATCCCCGGCAGCAGGAACCTCGGAAAAACCAATAACTTCCACTGGTGTTGATGGCCCTGCCTTTTTTATCCGGCGCCCTTTGTCGTCCATCATAGCTCTCACCCGGCCTATGGCCGCCCCGGCAATAATGGTATCGCCCACATTTAATGTGCCGTTTTGTACCAAAACAGATGCCACAGGACCACGGCCTCTATCCAGTTCAGCCTCAATAACAGTACCTCTGGCCGGGCGGTTGGCATTGGCTTTTAACTCTTCTACTTCCGCAACAAGCAAGATCATTTCCAATAATCCTACAATACCCTCTTTTTTGGCTGCTGAAACATTTACACAGATAGTATCCCCGCCCCATTCTTCGGATACAAGCCCATGCTCTGTCAATTCTTGCCTTACCTTGTCGGGATTAGCGCCCGGTTTGTCAATTTTATTAACTGCCACAATAATAGGGACTCCAGCTTCCTTAGCATGGTTAATGGCCTCTACCGTTTGGGGCATCACCCCGTCATCAGCCGCTACCACCAAAATAGCAATATCAGTGACCTGGGCACCCCGCGCCCGCATGGCCGTGAAGGCCTCGTGACCCGGTGTATCAATAAAGGTTATTTTTTTCCCGTTGTGTTCAATCTGGTAGGCACCAATATGCTGTGTAATGCCGCCGGCTTCAGTAGCAATAACGTTGCTTTCCCGGATAGCATCCAACAATGAAGTTTTGCCGTGATCGACATGTCCCATTACTGTTACCACACTAGCCCTTTGCTCCATCAGTTCAGGGCTGTCTTCCGGCTCCTGCATCAGCACCGCTTCCATGTCTACAGGCAACTTAACTTCCACTTCATAGCCAAATTCGCCGGCTAAAATAGTAGCAGTATCAATATCGATTTCCTGGTTAATTGTAGCCAGAACACCCAATTGCATCAGTCTTTTGATTAGCTCCGCGGGGCTTCTATGCATTTTTAGCGATAGTTCCTGTACAGTCACAGATTCCCGAGCAAGTACAACAGGCTTTTTTTCCACTGGCTTGGCCGGTCTTTGCACCTTTTTTGGCGCCCTGGCAGGTCCCCTTTTACGCTGGGCACCCGAGCGCGGTTTTGATTCAGCCTGATGCGCAGCGGTACCCTTCTTTTCAAAACGACTTCTTGGGTCAGTTTTTTTAGATCTGGCTTGTTTGGACTTTTCCGCAGTTTTTGCTTTTTCAGCAGGCATGCGGCTCCGATCATCTACCCGGGGGCCCTCCGGACTCTGTTTCACCGGATCCATAACACGGCCCTGCCTGTCAGCTTGTTTAGTTCTGGCACCCTGGGTACCACCTGGTTGTGGTGTCCCACGCCGTGCCGGCTTGGCCTGGGGAGCAGCTTGCCTTTTTTGACCAGCCGTCCCGCCGTCGGCTTTTGCCGGGCTGGTACGTATCTGGGCCTGGGAATCAGACACCTTTGCTGTGCTGCGATCCTGGCGCTGAGGCACCGGTTGTACCCGATTCAAATGGGCAGGCATATCACGCCGGGTTGGTGTTCTTTCCTGTTGTCCATCGGACTTAGGTTTAAAAAACTGATCTCTCCTCTTGGCGCTTTTTGGCTTTGAGGACCCCGTCGACTGCCTTTCATGAAAGCGCCTATCAGGCGGCCGGGAAGGTACACGGCCCACGACACCCTGTCCACGCTGCCCCCCTCTTCCGGGAACGGGCTTTTTAGATGAAACAGATTGTTCAGCTTCCGCAGCTTCCTCGGAAACATTAGATTTTTTGGCTCCTACTGCATCTTGCAAATAAACCTTGCGCAATCGTTCTATATCGTTTTCCTCCACGGTACTCATATGGGATTTGATCGCCACACCCATGTCATTCAACTTATTAATAACTTCCTTGCTTTCTATTTTAAATTCTCTGGCAAGTTCATGTACACGTTTTTTTGCCATCCAATCACCTCCAAAATTTTATTTATCTAATTTCCACATCCCCCCTCTCCGGAATTGTTTCGGTATTAACAAATCGGTGCAAAAATCATTCATTTCTCACCAACCCCTTTCTTAGCTCTTCTACCAATTCCTGACTAATCTTCCGCTGTAGGGCTTTATCAAGGCGTTTACCCTGTAACGCCTTGTTCAGGCAAGCCAAATCCGGGCATATGTAAGCGCCCCGGCCGGATTTTTTTCCTGTGGGATCTATTTCCACAGAGTCATCAGGTGTGCGGACAATCCTAATTAGCTGTTTCTTAGGTTTCATCTCCTGACACCCAACACACATGCGCCGGGGAATTTTTTTTACTTTCGCCACCTGAATTCCCCCTATTCGTACTCGTTCTCAAAAATTTCACTGTATTCATCCGGGTATATTTCTCTCATTTGGGTCTCGCTCTTAATATCTATCCGCCAACCGGTGAGTTTTGCCGCCAGACGCGCGTTTTGGCCTTCTTTACCTATTGCCAATGAAAGCTGGTAGTCAGGCACAATCACTCTGGCTACCTTTTCTTCTTCCCATATTTCTACGGCCACAACCTTGGCCGGGCTTAGTGAACTGGCCACAAACATGGATGGGTCTGTATTCCATTTGATTATGTCTATCTTTTCACCGTTTAGTTCGCTGACAATATTTTGCACACGCATACCTTTGGGCCCAACACAGGCACCAACCGGGTCTACGTTATCATCTTTGGAATAAACTGCTATTTTGGAACGGGCACTGGCTTCCCTGGCTACGCCCTTTAGTTCGATGACGCCTTCAAGGAGCTCGGGAACCTCCATTTCAAAAAGACGTTTTAATAAGCCGGGGTGGGTACGGGAAACAAGAATTTGCGGTCCCTTGGTTGTTTTCCTGACTTCTACTATATAAACCTTGATCCGATCACCCTGGCGGTAATTTTCTCCCTGCATCTGTTCCGACTGGGCCAAAATGGCCTCTGTCTTCCCCAATTCGATATAAACATTTCGTTGTTCCACACGCTGGACAATACCGGTGACAATATCGCCTTCCCGGTTGGCGAACTCCTCGAATATTATATTCCTTTCGGCCTCGCGAATCCGCTGCACAACCACCTGTTTAGCTGTCTGGGCGGCAATCCGGCCGAAATTTCTTGGTGTAACCTCGCTCTCAACAATATCCCCTAACTCATAGTTAGGGTTTATTTTTTGGGCCTCCTCCAGTGTAATCTCCTGACGTTCATCTTCTACTATTTCCTTTATTGTTTGTTGGGTAAACACCTTGAAGTCCCCGGTCTCACGATCTATATGGACACGGGCATTTTGCAGGGAACCAAAATTCCTCTTATAAGCTGACAATAAGGCCGCCTCTATTGCTTCCAACAATATATCAAGTGAGATGCCCTTTTCCTTCTCTAAATCCTTGAGAGCCTCTAAAAAATCGATATTCATGGTTTCTCCTCCCCGCACTCTCAAAATTCCGCCTTCAGCCGTGCTGATGCCACCTGATTATAATCTATCGTTATCTCCTTACCTTCTAAATCTAAGATTATATTGCCATCACGGACTGCTACAATACGCCCGCTAATTTTCCTTTTGCCCTCCTGTGGAGCAAATGTGGCCACAACAGCCATATGGCCGGCAAAACGGCCGAAATCGGCTAGTTTTTTTAGCGGCCTTTCGAGCCCCGGGGATGAAACCTCAAGATGATAGGATTGGGGTATTGGATCTTTTTCATCTAATAGTCTATCGATCTTCCGGGAAAGATACCCGCAATCCTCAACCCCTATGCCTCCGGGCTGATCAATAAAAACTCGTAGGTACCAGTCGGTGCCCTCTTTAACAAACTCTACATCAACCAATTCCATGCCGGATTCCAGGACGCAGGGTTTGATTAACTCCTCAACTATTTCCACAGTCCTTTTTCTGGACAACTACATAACCTCCATGGCCATATGTTTTCCGCTCATCAGGTGATTTATCTCCAACATAAGACGAAAGAGTGGGCGCCACCCACTCCTTAGAAAGAAGTTAAAATCTACCTTGCTGAAAACCACGGTTAGTATATCATAGAAGACATTTGATGACAAGTATAAATACAGCCTGGTTTATTTTGTCGCTTTTACTACTCCCAGGCTGTTCACAACTGCTGCCATTAGCCTGACAGCGTCACGGGCAGCATCAGGTTTACCATGGAGCGCCGACATGCTGGCCAGGTGTCGCACCCGGGCCATATCCCGCAGGTAATATTCAACCAAAGACCCCAAATTGTCTGGGTCAATTCTTACACCGGCACCGGCAGCAGTTATAAATTCTGCATTTTTGACTTCTTGACCCGGCAGTGAACCGACAATAAATAGCGGCAGCCCTAAAGCCATAGCTTCAGCACAGGCTAATCCCCCCGCTTTGCCGACCATAAGATCGGAGGCCGCCATTAATTCATGGATATTGTCAACAAAGCCAAAAACTTTTGCCCGGCAGGACATACCCTGGGCCATATTGTCCAACTTCACCCGCAATGCATTGTTGGAGCCGGTTACACATAACAGTTGGCAAAGCTTACTGGCCCCCAATGTCTTAAACACCGTAGCGATAGACCCCATGCCCAGTCCACCGCCCGTAAGCAGGACCACCGGTGGTTCCGGATCCAGTCCTATCTGTTGACGCAACAAGGCCTGATCATAACGGTTGGAAAATTGTGCATGAATGGGTATCCCCGTTGCATACACCCGCTCCGGATTTATACCATATGCCCGGCACTGGGGGATCAAAGCCTCAGCACCAACTATGTAATAATCTACCTCAGGAAATATGTAAAAAGAGTGTACATCATAGTCAGTTACTATGGCCAATAACGGACCCTGGAATACCCCTTTTCTCTTAAAATATGATCCTATCCCCAGGGGGAAGGCATGTGTACAGACAATAATTTCCGGCTGAAAACTGTTGATGTATTTGATTAGCCTTGGTGCGGCTGCAATATTGATAATATGGCTAAAGCCTGCCTTGCCCTTTCCTGAGAGAGGCCGGCCCCGCCCAGCTTGATTGTACAAAAACTCATATAAAAAAGGTGATTTTTTTAGCATTTCCAGATAAGCGCCGAGGACTAGCTTGCCGAGAAAGGGGCTGGCATAGCGGAAGGTGTCCAGAATTCTTACCTCGGCACCGGGATACAGGACCCCGGCCGCTTGTTTAAGCGCTTCTGCAGTACGCATATGACCGGAGCCGACTGCTACCGACAGTATTAACACCCTTTTTAGCCCACTGATTTTCCCCATCCCCTTTTTCCCACAGTTAAAAGTGCTTCAAATCCCAATCCGATAGATAAAACCCCTGGTTTCCCATTTCAAACCCAGCCGTCGATCATAGCGCCATCCCGGGTCTACAGTTGCTTTTTGTGTCCCCAGGCCATTTTCGAAACAACACCCGTACAAATATATTTTGACGGCTCATCTATGACAGGGATTACAGAGTTTTCAACATTTCTTGTACCTCCGGTACCAGTTTTTCTACCGGCACCATGGACATTTCCCCGGTACGACGCACTTTTACCTCCAGCATTTGCTCCGAAACAGCTTTTGAACCTATAGTAACCCGCAGCGGATAACCAATCAAATCAGCATCTTTAAACTTGACACCTGCCCTTTCGGGGCGGTCATCAAGGACGACTTCAATGTTTGCTGCTGTTAAGTTTTCATATATCTTTTCTGCCAGAGACATCTGCTCATTATTCTTGGTGTTAATCGGTACAACTACCACATGAAAGGGGGCTATTGCTGCCGGCCACACTATACCATCCTCATCGTTATATTGCTCAATAGCAGCAGCCATAGTGCGGGTCACACCGATACCGTAGCAGCCCATTATAAGTGGTTTTGCCCGGCCGTTTTCATCAAGGTAGGTCGCTCCCAGCTGTTTGCTGTATTTATCACCCAACTTAAATATTTGGCCCACCTCAATTCCCCTGGCTTCCTTTAATTCCCCACCGCAGCGGGGACATGGTTCTCCGGCCTCCACCATTCTCACATCAGTTAATATATCTATGGAAAAGTCACGGCTGGGGTTTACATTCAGGAAATGGGCCTGATCCTTATTAGCACCGGTAACTGCATTAGCAATGGAGGACACCTCCAGGTCGGCAATAATTTTAATCCCCTTTAACCCGACCGGGCCGGAGAATCCTTTAGTTGCCCCCGTTACTTTTTTAATTGTCGTTTCATCCGCCAGATCCAGATGCAGGCATCCCAGTGTGTTCAGCAGTTTAATTTCATTGACATCCCGGTCCCCCCGGACAAGTACGGCCACTACTTCGGTATCCGTTTCATAGATCAGTGTTTTAATGATTCTCTGTGGGGAGACATCCAAGAATTGGGCTACCTCCTCAATGGTTCGGCAATCAGGTGTTTCTATGGGCATCAGTTTGTTCATGTCTTCTTTTTCCTGCCGGGGCTGGTGGATCTGTTCCGCCCTTTCTACATTAGCTGCATAATCGCAGCTCTCATTTCCACAAAACAGGATTGATGCCTCCCCAGATTCAGCAAGCACCATGAACTCGTGGGTTTCACTGCCGCCAATAGCACCTGAATCGGCTTCTACCGGGCGAAAGTGCAAACCGCAGCGTTGAAAAATCCGGGTATAGGCCTCATGCATTTTCATGTAGCTGTTTTGCAATCCCTTTTCGTCCCGATCAAAAGAATATAGATCCTTCATTATAAATTCCCGGCCGCGCATGAGACCAAACCGGGGTCGTCTTTCATCCCTATATTTGTTCTGAATCTGATACAGCAATAGTGGCAACTGCTTATATGAGTTAACCTCCCCCCGCACCAGTGTAGTGACTATTTCTTCATGAGTTGGACCCAGGGCAAAATTACGGTCATGCCTGTCTTTGAGCCGAAATAATTCCGGGCCGTATACGTCCCACCGGCCCGATTCCCGCCAGAGTTCCGCCGGCTGGATTATGGGCATTAGTAATTCCTGCCCACCCTGCCGGTCCATTTCCTCCCGGACGATCTGCTCTATTTTTTTCAGCACGCGCATAGATAGCGGTAGGTGATTGTACACCCCTGCCGCAACCCTTCTGATAAAACCGGCCCGTAGTAACAGTCGATGGCTTACTACCTCCGCATCAGCGGGCGCCTCCCTTAATGTCGGCGCTAATAACGCTGTCGCTCGCATGAAATTCCTCCCACATTATATATTCTCAATTTCTTTCAGCAGCTCCTGGACCAAACTATCTTCCGGGACCTTGCGGACAATCTGGCCTTTGCGAAATATAAGACCGAAACCCTTTCCACCGGCAATGCCTACATCAGCTTCCCGCGCTTCACCGGGGCCATTGACCACACAGCCCATCACAGCTACCTTCAGTGGCTTGTCCACCTGTTGTAACTTTTTTTCTACCTCTTCGGCAATCCCAATCAGGTCTATCTCCGTACGGCCACAGGTGGGACAGGAAATAAGCTCCACACCCCGGCTGCGCAACCCCAGGGCCCGCAAGATATCGTAGCCCGCAATTACTTCGTCATCGGGTTGCCCGGTAAGAGAAACCCGAATGGTATCCCCGATCCCCTCGGACAATAGTATGCCAATGCCGATGGCCGACTTTACAGTACCATACCTGGGGGTACCGGATTCAGTAACGCCGATATGTAGAGGATAGTCTGTTTTTTTGGCCATCAGGCGGTAAGCGGCCAGCATTAGTGGCACATTAGATGCTTTAAGAGATAATTTAATCGCTTTAAAATTTAGCTCTTCTAGAATATTGACATGGTTCATGGCGCTTTCCACCATGGCCTCAGGTGTCGCTCCATCATATTTTACCAACAGATCTTTTTCCAATGATCCGGCGTTAACACCGATACGAATCGGTACACCCCGGTCCCGGGCGGCCCGCACAACCTCTTCCACCTTACGCCTACTGCCAATATTGCCGGGATTGATCCGTAAGCCGTCTACACCGGCCCGCAAAGCCGCCAGTGCTAAGCGATAATCAAAGTGAATATCGGCTATCAGGGGTATATTTATACTCCCTAATATCCCGGGTAATGCATCCGCCGCCTCCTGATCGGGTACAGCGGCGCGGATTATATCACAACCGCTTTTTGCTAGTTGGTTGATCTGCTCAACAGTTGATGCTACATCCCTGGTATCTGTTTTGGTCATCGATTGAATGCTGATCGGGGCTCCACCGCCAACCTGCACCCCACCGACAAAAACAGTTCTCGTAGTTCTTCTTTCCACAAAACCACCCATTTCATTCCCTTGTTTGCCTGTTTATTGAGAGGAATAAGGAATATCCCCCCGGTGGTAGTCTACGGTCCCAATCCGTTATCTATAGTAAAAACATGCAGTATATCCTTATAAGTAATAATGACCATTAACAACAGGAGCAGGCCAAAACCAACAAGATGGATAAAATTTTCCTTTACCGGGTCAACTGGGCGTCTTCTGATTTTTTCCCAGAATAGAAAGAGGATCCGGCTGCCGTCCAGGGCCGGTATGGGAAAGAGATTGAACAGGCCCAGGTTGATACTCAATATGGCTGCCAGCTTCAGCAAAATTACAAACCCAATCTCCGCCGCTTTACCAATTTCACTGACCACCCGGACCGGGCCTCCCAAATCAGCCGACATTTGCCCGAATATCATTTTAGACACAAAATCCATAATAGCCACAGTAAACCTTGCCGTCCACTCTATACCCAGAGAGATCGACTGCAGCAATCCTACCTGAATATATTCCTCCGCCGGGTAAATACCAATTAAACCCCGGCCGTCTTCAGCCCTTGCCGTTGTCAGAGCAAACTCCAGCTCAGTTCCGTCTCTGAGCACAGCCACTGAAATATTTTCTTCCGGCCTTTCATTAATCAAGGTGACCAGTTCGTCCCATTTGTCAACACGGTTACCATCTATAGCCAGGATTTCATCACCGGCAGCCAGGCCGGCGGTTTGCGCCGGATAGCCGGCATTAATATCCCCGATTTTGGTACTGTTTGAGGCCACAGGCTCACCTTGCACTGAAAACACTAGGGCAAAAAGCAATGCCGCCAGGAGGAAGTTCATGAACGGCCCGGCAAAGATAACGGCGATTCTCTGGCCGACAGTTTTTTTATTAAATCCCCGGTTAATATCTTTTTCATCCAGTTCTTCTTCCGGATCCATTCCCGCCATTCGCACAAACCCACCAAGGGGAAATAGGCGCAGTGTATACTGGGTTTCCCCCCCGGGGACAGCTAACAGCTTGGGACCAAATCCAAGGCTGAACTCATAGACCTTAATTCCCACCATTTTAGCAACAATGAAATGGCCGAACTCATGGAAAACTATCAGCAGCCCGAAAACAAAAATTGAAGCGATAAATGTGGTCATAACAGCCCCCCATAGCCCTTAGGCTGATTCCTAATAATTGTTTCTGCCGTTCTCCTGGCCCACAGGTCGGCTTCTATAATTTCTTCCAGTACTGTTGCTTTCATTATATCGTGTTTACACATAACGTCCCCCACAACAAACGGGATATCGGTAAAGGAAAGAACCCCATTGATAAATGCCCCTACAGCCACCTCGTTAGCAGCATTTAATACAGCCGGCATTGTGCCGCCTGTCCGGCCGGCCTCAAATGCTAACCGTAGAGATGGAAACCTTTTGCAGTCCGGCGCCTCAAAGGTTAACCCCGTAATTTCTTTCATTTTCAGTCTGGTAGCCGGCCCCTTTATACGCTGCGGATAAGTAAGAGCATATTGAATAGGCAGACGCATGTCTGTTGCCCCCATTTGGGCTATAACCGCCCCATCAACAAACTCAACGGCGGAATGAATGATACTTTGGGGGTGGACAAGCACCTCTATCTGATCATAATCTACCCCAAACAACCATTTTGCTTCGATTACCTCTAAACCTTTATTCATAAGGGTTGCCGAATCAATAGTCACCTTGGGACCCATATGCCAATTGGGATGGTGCAGTGCCATTTCTACTGTTACATTCTTCAACGCCGCCGGGCTTAGCCGGCGAAAAGGCCCGCCGGAAGCAGTCAAAATTATTTTCTCGATAGCCTCCCAACTATTACCTTCCAAGCACTGCCACAATGCGGAGTGTTCACTATCCACCGGATATATTTTGGTTTTATTTTGTAAGGATAAATCCATCACCAGCGAACCGGCGGCCACCAGGGTTTCTTTATTCGCCAGAGCCACATTTCTACCCGCCTTGAGGGCAGCTACAGTGGGAAAAATGCCCACCGACCCGGTCACTGCCACAACTACCAGATCAGCCTCGCTCATAGAGGCCAGGGTTTCCAAACCTTCCCTCCCCCACCCCAGATCGGGGATTTTCCCCGGACCCAGCTCCTTTTTCAACAGATCCAGTTTCTCCGGTTCAGATAGGGTCACACATAGTGGTTGGAATTCCCTGACCTGTTTGGCCAACAGAGACCAGTTTTCCCCTGCGGCCAGGCCCGTGACTTTAAATTCACCCGGCAAATTTCTGATTACATCCAGTGTTTGCCTGCCAATAGAACCGGTACTACCAAGTAAGACAATTCTTTTCATAACATTCTCCAATTAATTTCTCTACATACAAAAAAATATTAGAAATAAGCCTTTTCACTATTTTACCATCAAATAAATGATTAATGCCCCGGAAAACAGGGCTTCCCTTCCCAAAGCCCGCTGCCTGACCCTGTCTTATACCGGGGCCCTGTTTATTTCGCCCTGGGTAGGAGTATCCCCGCCTTATAGAAAGATTGGATGGCAATTAAAAAAACAGGGCCGAGTACCAGGCCCGGCAAGCCCAGGGTCCATAAGCCGGCGTACATAGAAATGAGGGTAGCCAGCGGGTGTAGACCCAGATTGCCGGAGACAATTTTGGTCTCCAGGATTTGCCTCACCACCAGTACAATCAGGTAGAGGATTGATAACTTTATGCCAAATATAGTTGCGCCGGTAGCAAAGGACCAAATCAACCAGGGTAGATAAATAGTCGCCGGCCCCAGGACCGGAATCAGATCAAAAATGCCAATCGTTAAACCAACCACCAGAGCATAATCAGCACCTATTAAATATAGACCGGTAACACTCATGCTTGTGGATATGAAAACCAAAATGGCCTGGGCCTTTATGTAGGCCATAAAAGCAGCTGCCACATCCCTGGAAGCGTTAATGATTTTTTCACCCCATGGGTCGGGTAACAGGTGCGCGATAAAATTCATAATCATTTTCTTGTCCCGGGCAATAAAATATGATGACAACAGAATCACCAGCAGCAGGACAAGTGTACCCGGCACCATGGAAATAAATGAAAGCATTGAATTGGCAAGCCTGGTTGCCATTACCTGCATGCTGTAGGAAAGGCTGTTCAGGCTTTGTTCAATTGATGAGGTGATGGCCGCAGGTAATGTGACATAAAAGGCGGTTATCTTTTCAATAAAAACATGTAGATAATTTTTAACTTCTACCGTCAGACCCGGCAATGTAGCAGAAAGGTGGATCAGCTCGGTAGCCAGGCGGATCACAAGCAGGGACATAATTACACCGGCGCTGCCGAATACAAGCACCATAGCGACAAGGACTGCTACACCCCTGGACATCTTCATTTTTTGCAACAGCCTGATCAACGGCTCCATAAACATGCCGATAATGATAGCAATAATAAAAGGTACCAAAATCGGCAGCGCATATTTTAAAAAGACTATACCGGCCAGGATAGCTACAGCCGTGTATATAATGAGCAATAATGGTCTGGGCAACCGGTCCACCTCAATTTCCTATAAATAAGAGCACAAAATAATAAACCAGCGGTGCAGTAAATAGCATACTGTCAATACGATCCATAATACCACCGTGTCCCGGTATTAAATCGCTGCTGTCTTTCACACCGGCTTGCCTCTTAAAAGCTGATTCCAACAAATCCCCTACCTGTGCCGCAGCACCCAGGCACAAACCTAGAATTAAGACCTTGGACATGGGCAAAAATTTATATATAACAGAAAATACGGCTGCTACCAGAATGCTTCCGGCGAAACCACCAATGGCCCCTTCTACTGTTTTTTTGGGACTCAAGGTAGGGGCTATCCTTCTCTTGCCGAAAAGTGTCCCCACAAAATAGGCAGCAGTATCAGTACCCCAGGTTGCCGTAAGGGTGAAAATTAGCCAAATCCAACCGTCGGGCATCATGCGGAGAAGGTAAAAATAATTCAACAGCCCCACATACAATACACCCATCATGGCGCCTGCACTGTCCAGAAGTGAATATCGCGGGTATAAGGCTACAGTAGCCAGGAGGTACATGAACAGGATAATGGTAATAGTTGGGCCGGGGTAGCCGTCAATATACAGATATGATCCGGCGGTCATGATTAACCCACCGGCCAGGGTCAGCCAGAGAGAGGGCTTTAACCCCAGTTTGGTTAGCATTTCATTTATTTCCCTGAGGCCCAGGACAATAATCAGCCCTATCAGCAGTATTAAAGGGATGCCCCCAAACCATACAGCGACCACAACCAGGGGAATACCGACAAGGGCGCTTATAATCCTTTGCGCAAGCAAAACATTCACCAACCCGTCTGGTTTGTTCTATTGTCTTATAAACCGCCGAAACGCCTTTCCCGGCTCTGGTATTCAACTATAGCTCTAACTAAATGCACCCTGCGAAAATCGGGCCAGAGTACGGTAGTATGCCAGAATTCGGTATAGGCCAGCTGCCAGAGCAAGAAATTACTGATCCGAAAATCACCCGAGGGTCTAATCAGCAGATCCGGATCAGGCTGACCGGATGTGTAAAGGTATTGGGACATAGTGTTGGCATCAATCTGGTCAACAGACAAATCACCCTTGTTAACCTGTAAGGCAATTGTACGCACAGCCTCAACGATTTCCATGCGTCCGCCGTAGTTTAAAGCCAGGTTCAGGACAGGACCCCTGTTGGCCTTACTGCGCTCCACTGCCATATCCAGGGCCCCAATAACATCGGTAGGTAAATCCCCTATTTTGCCGATGGGATTTATTTTTACACCTTTTTGGCATAATTCATCTATTTCTTTGTGAAGGTATTCTACCAAAAGATCCATGAGTACATTAATCTCTTCCACAGGGCGTTTCCAATTTTCCGTTGAAAATGCATAGACAGTTAAAACTTGTATATTATACTCAGAACAAGCCCTAACAATGTCCCGCAGGGATTCCACACCGGCTTTATGTCCATAAAACCGGGGCAAACCACGGCCGTTGGCCCAGCGGCCATTTCCATCCATAATAATGGCGATATGCCTGGGCATCCGATCCCAGTCCACTCTGGCTAATAATTCTCCTAGATCAGCCCCGCCATGCCCTTTCGGTTCCTTTTGATGCCACAGGCGAGCTATTTTATTGAACATGATACATTTACCACTCCCGGTTTCACAAAAAGTAACGAACAAGGCAGGTCTCGGATATACTATGTTATTTCCCATAAACGAAGTTATACAAACAACCCCCTCATGCATGAGGGGGTTAAGTGATATGATTACTATTCTTCAACAATAGCTCCTGTTGGACAGGCATCAACACAGGCTCCGCACTCACTACATTTTTCAGGATCAATTACATAGATGTCACCTTCGGAAATTGCATCATTTGGACATTCATCCATGCAGGCGCCACAGGCCAAACATTCATCAGTAATTCTGTATGCCAAAATTATCCACCTCCTCTCCCTCTATCTTCAAACACTACAATTACCACCCCTCTATTTTTCGAGACCTTTTTAAAGCATACAGCCCGCGGGCAACCTTTATCTATTGCTTTAATAGGCCGGGTGACCATCACTTCAGCTTTGTAACCTGATGCCTGCAACATAGACAAGGCTACATCCAATGGGTAGCCGATAATGTCAGGTACCTGCTCCATTATTAAACTTTCATTATCTCCTCTTCTTTGGTGGACAAAATATCATCAACGTTTTTGACCATCCTGTCTGTTAACTTTTGCACCTCATCTTGATGCCTCTTCAGTTCATCCTCGGAAATTTCCCCATTTTTTTCTGCTGTTTTAAGGTAATCATTCGCTTCACGGCGGACGTTACGTATGGCCACACGGCCTTCCTCTGCCTTCTTTTTGATCACCTTCATCAACTCAATCCGTCTTTCCTGAGTCAGTTGCGGTACAGCAAGCCTAATTACCGTACCATCACCGGCCGGTGTAATCCCTAGATCAGATTTCATGATGGCGCGTTCGATCTCAGACATGGCACCTTTGTCCCAGGGCTGAATAACCAGCAACCGGGCTTCCGGTATCGTAATGTTGGCAAGTTGGTTAACAGGTGTTGGAGTACCGTAGTAATTTACCATAATTTTATCAAGCAAGGCCGGTGTAGCTCTTCCGGCACGCATTGAGGCAAATTCTTTTTTGACTACTTCAATGGTCTTCTTCATATTGCTTTCGGCTTCTTTAATCACCTTTTTGACCACAAGGCTCACCTCCAATGTAGGTACCAATTTTTTCCCCGAAAACCGCTCTTTTAATATTGCCGTGCACATTTAAATCAAAAACAATTAAAGGTAGTTCATTATCCATACACAGTGAAGCGGCGGTAGAATCCATGATGCCCAGGCCTCGGTTAAGCATTTCAATATAGGTTAACCTGGCAAATTTTTTGGCCTCCGGGTTAATCATCGGGTCACAGTCGTAGACCCCGTCTACCCTTTTGGCCATGAGGATTACTTGAGCCTCAATTTCCGCTGCCCGCAGAGCTGCGGTGGTGTCGGTAGAAAAGTATGGGTTACCGGTCCCGGCGGCAAATATGACTACCCTACCCTTTTCCATATGTCTAATGGCTCGCCCCCTAATATAGGGTTCAGCTACTTCTTTCATCTCAATAGCTGTCTGGGTCCGGGTATCTACCCCTATTTTTTGCAGGGCATCATGCAGGGCCAGGGAATTCATCACAGTGGCCAGCATGCCCATATAATCCGCAGTGGCCCTATCCATTCCTTTGGCGCTGCCGGCCACCCCCCGCCAAATATTCCCGCCACCAACCACTACAGCTATTTGCACCCCCAGGGCGGCAACCTCTTTTATTTGTTTGGCTATAGCATTAACCACATCAGGATCGATGCCAAAACCCAGAGAGCCGGCTAAGGCCTCACCACTCAATTTTAAAACAACCCGGCTGTATTTAGGTACAACCATATCAGGCAAAAACCTCCAATCCCAGAAGGAATTCTACAACTCGCTCAAAACTCCTTTTGGGAATTTTTATTTACCGACGTTTTTGGTCATTGCCTCTACTTCAGCCGCCAAATCACCTTGTTTCTTTTCAATTCCTTCGCCCAACTCATACCTGGTGAAACGCCTGATGCTGATGTTTTCCCCGATTTTAGCAATTTTTTCTGTCATTAACTGCTGTACTGTGATATCTGTGTCTTTAATAAAGGGTTGTTCCAGCAAGCAAATTTCCTTGTAATATTTCTCAATACGTCCGGTAACCATTTTTTCTACTATTTTCTCCGGTTTTCCCTCATTGAGGGCCTGGGCACGTAGGATTTCTTTTTCTTTATCCAATGTTTCCCCGGGCACCTCTTCTCGGCTGACAAATTCTGGTTTAGTGGCAGCTATCTGCATCGCTATATCTCTGGCCAAAGCCTTAAACTCATCAGTCTTGGCCACAAAATCCGTTTCACAGTTAACCTCGACCAGCACACCAATTTTACCTACACCATGTATGTAAGATTCAATCAAACCTTCGGCCGCAACTCGGCCGGCTCTTTTCGCAGCAGCGGCCAGCCCTTTCTCCCGCAGGTAGGTCACCGCTTTTTCCAGATCTCCACCCGTTTCAGCCAAAGCTCTTTTGCAATCCATCATTCCCGCCCCGGTGCGACCCCGGAGCTCCTTGACTTGACTTGCAGATATTGACATTTAATAATATCCCCCTTATGGCAATTTAAACCTGCATATGCTATTATAACCATATTTATCAAAGAGATGTCTTGATCCGATATTAATTAAAAAAATTTATTTAAAATGGGTTAAAATTGGCCACCAACAGGCAGAAAAAAGGCAGGGGTTGCTTTATTTCGAATGTCCCCCGCCGTTATTCCCTGACTATTCTTCAATTTGTTCCCCTTGTTTTCCCTCCAGAACAGCATCTGCCATTCTGCTGGTTAACAGGCGAACAGCCCTTATGGCGTCATCGTTTCCCGGTATAATATAGTCTATTTCATCGGGATCACAATTTGTATCTACTATGGCCACAATGGGTATACCAAGTTTTCTGGCCTCAGCTACCGCAATACGCTCTTTCCGCGGATCAATCACATACATTGCCGCCGGTAGGCGCTTCATTTCCTTGATTCCACCCAAAAACTTCTGCAGTTTTTCCTTTTCATGCATTAATTCTGCTACTTCTTTTTTGGGCAGGACCTCCATGGTACCGTCAGTCTCCATTTTTTCCAATTTTAGCAGGCGGTCAATCCGACGCCTGATAGTCTGGAAGTTGGTCAACATGCCACCCAGCCAGCGCTGGTTGACATAAAACATCCCACAACGTTCAGCTTCTTCTCTCACTGAATCCTGGGCCTGTTTTTTGGTGCCGACAAAAAGAATGGTATCCCCATCTAAAGACAGCTGTTTGACAAAGTTATAGGCCTCATCAACCATTCTTACCGTTTTTTGTAAGTCTATAATGTAGATGCCATTACGATCAGTAAAAATATAGGGGGCCATTTTGGGATTCCAGCGGCGGGTTTGGTGTCCAAAATGAACTCCTGCTTCCAGGAGCTGTTTCATTGTTACTACAGCCATTTATTATTACACCTCCTCCCCCTGTGGTTTTTGTCCTCCGTTCCCATCATCTCCTGCAAGGCCCCGGCGGGGCACCCTTGCACAAATCCGGTAACGTGTGTATTTCACACCATTTGGTATTTTACCACATAGAAAACCCCGCTGCAAGCCGGGTTTTTACAAATCTCAAATTAAGGCTCAAAACCATTAGAAAAGGCGGGAAACAATCCCGCCCAAAGCAGCTCACTATTAGCTAGATCGAATTACTTATTGTTGTTTAAGCTTGTCTAGTTCTTCGGTTAACCGATCATTCAGTACCTTTATATATGTGCCTTTCATACCCAGGGATTTGGATTCAATCACCCCGGCACTTTCAAATTTTCGTAAAGCATTAACAATAACAGAACGGGTAATACCAACCCGGTCGGCAATTTTGCTGGCTACCAGAAGCCCCTCGTCACCTTCTAGTTGAGCAAAAATATGCTGCACGGCGTCCAGCTCAGAATATGATAGGGTACCCAGGGCCACCTGCACGGCTGCCAGCCTGCGGGCTTCTTCTTCCATTTTATCGGCCCGGGATCTAAGGATTTCCATACCCACTACAGTAGCGCCATATTCCGCCAGGATAAGGTCCTCATCTGTGAAATGTTTTTCGAATCTTCCCAAAATTAAGGTCCCAATTCTAGTTCCGGCCCCCACAATGGGAATAATGGTCGATACCTTATTATTGTAACGACAGGTTTCCTTCACAAAAAGGCAGGCATTTTTGGTCTGGCAAAAGTTAGCCCGGGTTTCCACAACCAGCATCAGATTTTCATTATAATCTTCAGGAAAACCGCCACGACCTTCAACAATATCCCTCATAATGTCACAGTTCCAACCTTTAAGGTATGAATATCCCAGAACCCTACCTTCCCGGTCCAGGATGTAGATACTGGCGCCGATATTTTCGCTTAAAACAACGGCCACCTCAGTAAAATCCACAGAAGTATTGCCTGCCGACTTCTGCAGTATCTTATTAATATCCCGGGTTTTTTCCAGTAGAACTCTCATCTGTTCCGCCTCTCCCTACAAAATATATCGGCTTAAATCTTCATTTTTCACTAGTTCATCTAATTTTTCGACAACATAATTTTCGTCTATATTTATCTCTTTTATAGTCAATTCCGGCGCCTCGAAGGATATATCCTCTAGAAGTTTTTCCAGTATAGTATGCAGCCTGCGGGCGCCTATGTTCTCTGTTTGTTCATTTACAGTATAAGCGATATCAGCAATTTCTACAAGAGAATTTTGTGAAAATTTAATCTTTACGCCTTCTGCCGCCAGCAATTCTGTGTACTGCTTGACTATGGCATTTCTTGGCTCTGTCAGAATTTGTTGAAAATTTTCCCGGCTGAGGCTCTCTAATTCGACCCTAATCGGAAAGCGTCCCTGCAATTCCGGTATTAGGTCTGAAGGCTTTGTGGTATGAAAGGCGCCTGCAGCAATAAACAACATATGGTCAGTTTTCACCGGCCCATACTTGGTCATTACTGTGGATCCCTCTACAATGGGCAGAATGTCCCGCTGTACACCACCCCTGGATACATCGGGTCCATAACCCTCGCGCCCGGCGATCTTGTCAATTTCATCCAAAAATACAATTCCATCTTCCTCGGCCCGTTTAACCGCTGCCGTAGTCACTTCGTCCATATCAATCAGCTTTTGCGCTTCTTGTTGGGTTAATATTTTACGGCCTTCCTGCACTGAAACTTTGCGCTTGCGTTTTTTCTTGGGCAAAAAACCACCAAGCATATCCTGAATATTGATCCCCATTTCCTCCATACCGGAACCGCTGAACACCTCTAACATAGGTGGTTTAGTATCCTCGACCTCTATTTCTATGAATTCATTTTCCAGCTCACCCCGGGCTAATTTCTCTGTCAGCATATCCCGTTCAAAATGAATCCTTTTTACCCGCTGCTCCTGGTCCTGATCAACCTGCTGCTCTACCGGTTTATTTGATCCAAATAGCATTTCCAGTGGGTTGCGGGCTGGAGTCTCCCGTACCGGATAGGGGGCCAACAACTCGATAATTTTTTCATTGGCCAGCCTTTCGGCCCGGTCCTGCACCATGTTCATCTTCTCTTGTTTGACCATCCGGATCGAAGTTTCCACCAGATCCCTGACCATACTTTCCACGTCCCGCCCCACGTAGCCAACTTCAGTAAATTTAGTAGCTTCAACCTTGACAAAGGGCGCCTTGACCAGCCTGGCCAGACGGCGGGCGATCTCCGTTTTACCCACACCGGTGGGGCCAATCATCAATATGTTTTTAGGTATTACTTCATCTTTAAAATCTTCCGGCAATAGCTTACGCCGGTATCTGTTGCGCAGAGCCACAGCCACAGCCTTCTTCGCCTTATGCTGGCCTATAATGTATTTATCAAGTTCCTCAACTATCCGGCGCGGAGTTAATTCCTTCACTTGCTTGCCCTCCATACCTAAATTTCTTCTACTATTATATTCTCATTAGTGTAAATGCATATATCGGCAGCTACTAAAAGAGCCTCCCGGGCAATATCGCCTGCACTGAGGGAGGTATGTTTGACCAACGCCCGGGCTGCAGCCAGGGCATAGGGACCACCGGAGCCGATGGCTGCCACTCCGTCATCCGGCTCTATTACTTCCCCGCCGCCGGATATGATCAGCAGATCCTCCTGGTTGGCCACAATTAAGAGGGCTTCCAACCTCCTCAGTACCTTATCGGTTCGCCAATCCTTTGCTAATTCAACTGCCGCCCGCTGCAGGTTACCATGAAACTCTTCCAGCTTTCCCTCAAACTTTTCAAACAGGGTAAAGGCGTCGGCAACAGAACCGGCAAAACCCGCCACTACCTGATCCTTGTACAGGCGTCTTATTTTCCTGGCTCCTTTTTTAATGACCGTGTTCTGAGCAAAGGTAACCTGTCCGTCGCCCGCAACAGCTACCCGGCCGTCTCTTTTGACCGCAACTATAGTAGTAGCGTGAAACATAATAGTCTCCCTTCAAAAACAATTTTTAAACTCGCCCACGCAAATTGCTAAGTGTCTATTTTTTCTTTAGCTCGCGGGTGAGCCTGACGGTAAACCTGTTTCAGTTTTTCAGAGGTTACATGGGTATAGATCTGGGTGCTGGACAGGCGGGCATGACCCAACAGTTTTTGCACCGCACGCAGATCTGCTCCGGCGTTTAAAAGGTGTGTGGCAAAGGTATGGCGCAAAGTGTGGGGGCTAATCTCCCTCGTCAGCTTTGTTCCCCGGGCATATTTATCTAATATTTTACGGATCCCCCGGGCCGAGAGCCGCTCACCGCAGTAGTTGAGAAAAATCCCATTGTCTATTTTTTTTCCCTGTGCTCGGGCCAAAATCTCCGGCCGGGCGTCCACCAGATAATTCCGCAGCGCCTTAATAGCCTGGGAACCTAGCGGCACCAACCTTTCCTTGGATTTTTTGCCTAATACGCGCACATACCCGGCACTCAGGTCTAGATCCCATAAATCAAGCTGCACCAACTCGTTAACCCGCAACCCGCCTCCATATAACATCTCCAACAGCGCCCGGTCCCGAACGCCAAGGGGACGTTTCAAATCCGGTGCTTCCACCAGTATTGCCGCTTCCCCTTCATATAAGAAGCGTGGCAGCCGCTTTTCCAACTTGGGAGAAATGATTTTGGCCAAATCATTTTCCGCGATGACCTTTTCTCTTAACAAATATTTATAAAATGATCGCCAGGCCGCAAGCCTTCTGGCCATGGTGCTACGGGCTAAACCCCGGCTATGCTGGGAAGCAAGATAGTGACGATATAGCCGGTGATCTATTTCTTGCGGTTTGATATCATAATCCTTTTTTGCCAGTTGTAAGGAAAAAAAATCAAGTCCATTGAAAAGATCCTTTTGATAGCTTTCTATTGTCCTGGGGGATGCGTTTCTTTCCACCTGCAAGTAGATTAAAAAATTATCAATATGACAGTACATTTTTATATCACCATCTTAAGAAGCAGGCTAGCCTGCTGAAAACTCTCTATAGCTGTCAATTAGTTCTAGCGCCCTTGCCGATATGATCAGGTTGCGCTCCTTTTTATCCTTGAATTTTACCTTGATGGGAGGAAAAAGACCGAAGTTAATATTCATCGGCTGAAAGCGTTTGGGATTAGCACTCGTTATATAATGCACCAGGGCACCATGGGCAGTGCCCCGGGGAAATACAACCTGTTCCTGACCCTGTACGGCCCGGGCAGCGTTAATACCTGCTACCAATCCCGATGAAGCTGATTCCACATAGCCTTCCACCCCGGTAATCTGGCCGGCAAAAAAAAGGCCGGGCCGGCCCTTGCTCTCGTAGGTAGGCTGCAGCAACACTGGGGAATTGATGTAGGTATTCCTGTGCATCACACCGTAACGAACAAATTCTGCTTGTTCAAGACCGGGGATGAGGCGAAATACTCTTTGCTGTTCGCCCCATTTCAAACTGGTTTGAAACCCCACTAGATTGAAAAGCGAACCTTCATTATTTTCCTGCCTCAACTGCACTACAGCATAAGAACCCTTACCTGTACGGGGATTGGTCAATCCCACCGGCTTCAGGGGACCATAACGAAGCGTGTTCGGGCCCCGGGCAGCGAGAATTTCCACCGGCATACAACCCTCAAAATGCATTTCCCGTTCAAATTCTTTTTTTGGCGTTTTTTTAGCTTTAACCAACGCCTGCCAAAAAAGATCATATTCCTCCCTGGTAAAGGGGCAGTTTAGATAGGCGTTGTCACCTTTACCATAGCGAGAATAACGAAAAACCTTGTCTTGAGCAATTGATTCCGTGGTTACAATGGGTGCCACAGCGTCATAAAAATAGAGATATTCCTTGCCGGTAAAGCGGCGTATAGCATTGCTCAGGGCCTCTGAGGTTAGAGGCCCTGTGGCCAGTATTGTTGGGCCCCCATCGGGTATCCCGTCTAACTCACAGCGGACAATTTCAACCAGTGGGTGTGTCACTAGTTTTTCAGTCACCCGCTGGGCAAAGAGATTCCTGTCCACAGCCAGGGCCCCACCCGCCGAAACCCTTGTTTCATCAGCACAGCTAATAATCAGTGAACCTAAACGCCTCATTTCTTCCTTGAGCAATCCCACCGCGTTTTCCATGGCCGTGGACCGAAAAGAATTACTGCAGATAAGTTCGGCAAAATCTCCGCCCTGATGGGCAGGCGTCAGCTTGTTAGGACGCATTTCGTAAAGCCTAACCCTAACACCCCTTTTTACAGCCTGCCAGGCGGCCTCAGAGCCGGCCAGACCGGCCCCGACAATAGTAATCAGTGGTTTTTCAGCCAAATGTTTTATTCTATCAGCTCCCCCATTCATCCTATGTCCTTGTTTCACCCACCAGGTTTAAATTTGCTTCGGCGGCTGGGACTGGTTTCGAGCTGTTTTTAAGTTCCACCTGATTTTCAGGCTCTACCTTGCAGCCGCATTCCTTGTTAATGCAAAGGAGATAGCCACCCTTTCCCCGCCGCTTTTTTTCCACCATCAATTCACCGCACTCCGGACATTTGGTCTTGGCGGGCTTATCCCAGGTAACAAAATCACATTCCGGAAAACGGCTACAGCCAAAAAATTTCCGGCCCTTTTTGCTCCGGCGGGCTACCAGTTCGCCACCGCAACGTGGACAATCTACCCCCACCGGTTCCAAGAGGGGTTTGGTATTGCGGCATTCGGGGAAACCGGGGCAGGCTAAGAATTTGCCGTAACGGCCCATTTTTATGACCAAATTGCGACCGCATTGTTCACAAATTTCCTCGGTTATCTCATCGGGGACCTTGATATGGCCAATTTCCTCTTCTGCCTTTTCCAGGGTCTGGCTAAAGGGTTGGTAAAAATTGTCCAGCACCTGAACCCAATCCTGCTCCCCTTCTTCAATTTTATCAAGTTTTTCTTCCAAACCGGCAGTAAATTGGACATCAATAATATCCTTGAAATGGTTTTTTAACATGTCTACAACGATATCACCAAGCTCTGTGGGACAAAATTGCTTATTTTCCCTTACTACATAAGCTCTCTTGATAATTGTTTCGATGATTGGAGCGTAGGTGCTCGGCCTGCCGATACCCTTTTCCTCCAGCATTTTAACCAGAGTCGCCTCTGTATAACGGGGCGGCGGCTGGGTAAAGTTCTGTTTGGGGGTCAGGGAGCGTGCCTCAACCTTCTCCCCTTCCTTTAACTCGGGCAATAAGCTATCCTTACTATTATCCTCTGTTTTATCCGGGTTTTCAGTATAAATCTTCATGAAGCCGGGGAAAACGATGATCGAACCGGTGGCCCGGAAAACATATGCAGCGGCACTAATATCTATGCTGGTTGTATCATACACCGCCCGGCTCATCTGGCTGGCCAAAAAGCGGGACCAGATCAGCTTATAAAGTCGATACTGATCATTAGTTAAAAACCCTTTGACCTGCAGCGGCTCCCTGTGAACTGTAGTTGGGCGGATCGCTTCATGGGCATCCTGCACCTTGGCCTTTCCTTTAGCAGCAGCTGCCTGACCCTCCCGGCCTACATATGGGGCCCCGAAACGTTCCGTGATATATTTTTGTGCTTCTTCCTGGGCCGAAGGTGACACCCGTATTGAATCTGTGCGGATATACGTGACCAGGCCGGAGGTACCCTCTTTGCCCAAATCAAGGCCCTCATATAGTTGTTGTGCGATCATCATTGTTTTTCTGGCGGTAAAATTCAACCGGCGATACGCCTCCTGTTGGAGGGTACTGGTCGTAAAAGGCGGGGCCGGACGGCGCGTCTTTTCTTTGCGCACAACCTTAGAAACCATGTAGTGGGCGCCCTTCAGTTCATCCAGCACCTGCTGCATAGCGTTTTCATTAGTTATTTTAATTTTTTTATTCTTGTAATTTAAAAGCTTACCCTCGAAAGGCGCCCATCCAGTCTTGAGAAATAGCCCGTTCAAGGTCCAATACTCCTCCGGTTCAAAAGCCTGGATTTCCGCCTCTCGATCACAAATCAGCCGCATGGCCACTGATTGCACCCGACCCGCACTCAGCCCCTTTTTCACCTTGCGCCAGAGAAGCGGGCTCAGGTTGTAACCCACCAGGCGGTCCAGAATGCGGCGTGCCTGCTGGGCGTTGACCCGATTAAAATCAATGGGTAACGGGTTTCTCGTGGCATTTTGAATGGCCTGTTTGGTAATTTCATTAAATACAATGCGGCAAGGTTTTTCAGCAGGGATACCCAGAATGTTCTGTAGATGCCAGGCGATGGCTTCCCCCTCACGGTCCGGGTCAGATGCTATTAATACCTTGCTGGATTTTTTTACCGCACCTTTCAGGTCCTTGATGATGTCGCCTTTGCCGCGTATGGTTATATATTTGGGTGTAAAATTTTCTTCTACATTTACCCCAAATTGGCTTTTCGGCAGGTCCCTCACATGGCCCATAGAAGCCTTCACAATATATCTTTTTCCCAGGAACTTGCCGATTGTTTTCGCTTTGGCCGGTGACTCCACAATAACCAGTATCTTAGACAAGAAAACACCTCTTTTTATTCGCCCTTCTTAAATTGCCATCTATTATTACTATTTTTCTTAAATCTATCCATTATGGAAATATTTTAGAACGGATTCTAATCAGCGCGAATATATAATTTGCCCGGCATTTGCCTGGTAAAGCCTTTTATCTCCAGGTAAGCCAGAGCCGCTAAAACCTTTTGTGCTGGAAAACCTGTCCTGTCAATTAGTTCATCTAATGAAACAGGTTCTAGTGACAACAAATTGTACAACGCTTTTTCCTCTTCACTCATTTTAACCTTTCCGCCGGCTTTTACCTCTTGGATCGGGAATAGCCTTTCCAGTCCCAGTTCTTCTATAATATCGGCAGCACCCTCAATTAACCTGGCTCCTTGTTTAATTAATTTGTGAGGCCCACGGCTTAAAGGGTTAACTATGTTTCCCGGCACAGCCATTACGTCACGTCCCTGATCAAGGGCAAAGTCAGACGTGATTAAGGCACCGCTTCTTTCAGCAGCCTCGGTAACCACAGTGCCCAGGGATAGCCCACTAATAATCCTATTTCTAGCGGGAAAATGCCAGTGTTCCGGCGGAGTCCCTAGTGGATATTCGCTAATCACGGCCCCATTTGTAGCGATTTTATCCATAAGTCGTTTGTTTTCCCGGGGATAAATTACATCCAGACCGCTGCCCAATACTGCTATTGTTCTTCCGCCGCCGGCCAGGGCTCCTTTATGGCCGGCAGTATCTATGCCCCGGGCCATGCCGCTGACCACAGTTACGCCAACCGCCGCCAGATCCTTGGCCAGTTTTTCAGCAACCAATAGTCCATAAGGTGACGGCTTGCGTGAACCAATCACGGCAATAGCCAGATTATCCGCAGGTTTTAGGGAGCCTTTAATGAAAATAACCGGGGGTGGGTCAAAAATCTGGAGAAGGTTCTCCGGGTAACCGGGTTGATCATAACAAATAAAATCTATGCCGGCATGCCGAAGTTTGGCTGCTTCCTTAGCGGGATCCAGTTTAGCCCTGTTGTGCACAATTTTTTCCGGATCTTTTGGTCTGAGCCCGGGTACCCTGGCCAGCTCCTTAACACCGGCTCCCCAGGCCACCCGCGCCGAACCAAAATGTTTTAGCAGGGACCACAGCTTTTTCCCTTGTTCCGACATCAAGCACTGCCAGGCCAGCAGGCACAATCTATCCTCCACCGGTTATTCTCCCCTCAAGTTGTCTTTAATCCCATTCCTTTCGGGGTACAAACAAAATCTTCCTGCATATCGGTGCTGTTTTCTTTTTTTTTATGATCCGCCATGGCTAGATCAGGTCCAATAAATTGTCTATTTTCTGCCTCTTTTCCAATACCCCGGCGAAAACATCGCCCAGCCGGCTAAATCTGTCCCGGACAGTATTAATATTATAATCCCCCGGTTTCAGGCCGCCTGTTTCTATTTCCTCCCACAGCAAAGGGGTGGACACCGGTGCTCCCGGCAGAGGACGCAGGCTGTATTGAAAGGCCATTGTCTTCCCCCTGCCATTTTGCAGGTAGTCTAGATAAACCTTGCCGGCTCTTTTTTCTATTTTTCTTTCCAGGGTAACTTGATTTGGGCAAACATTCTGTGCTAACTCGGCAATATATTTCATAAAAGCAGTAACCTGGGGCCAGGGATAGACGGGTTCTAAAGGAATGAAAAGGTGCAAACCGCGGGAGCCGGAAGTTTTGGGGAAACATTCAATATTAAAGTCAGCCAAAATTTCCTTGACCAGAAGGGCCAGCTTCAATATATCGGCAAAGGAGGCACCCACCGCCGGATCCATATCCATCACTGCAATATCGGGACATTCCAGATTCTCCATCCGGGCTAACCAGGCGTGCATTTCGATGCAGGTTTGGTTGGCCAGCCAAACAAGGGTCGCCCTGTTATTGCAGATCATATAGTTTACTACCTTTTCAGTATGCTGAACAGGTTGCCTGGGGATCCAATCAGGTGCATAGGTAGGCGTTTCCTTCTGGTAGAAGGCCTCGCCCGCCAGGCCGTGGGGATAACGTTTCATTACAATCGGCCGGTGGCGAAGATGGGGCAGTATATAGGGAGCCACATCAGAATAGTACCTGATTAGGTGGGCCTTGGTAAATCCCTCTGGCCAGATTGGTTTGTCCAGGCTGGTCAGTTTGACTTCATGGCCATCCACATTTACGAAAGATTCTCTAGTTTTATTGGCTACATTCATCTAAAAACACCTCGTTTTTAGCCTTTACCGAAATAAGCCCCGGCAAACGCCCAGGCCAAAAACAATAAAGGGGAAACAAGGAAATACAAGGGGAAAAAACACAATTCATGGGGAGGGCCTTTGGGACAAGTAGTTTATCACATGCATAGTGTTCAGTAAACACAGGATAAAAGTATGATGGAGAACAAGCACGTCTTTTTTGGCTAAAGCCACACTATGGCCGGCGGTTTGCAGCCGGTTCTATTTGAGGTTAGGGTTGTCCCGTGATATATTTTAGCCAATCTTACTACAATAAACTATTGGAAAACGGCGGCGGGAAAGTGGGTAAAATAGTGGAGAAAAAAATAACAGGCGCAGGACTATTGACGGTAGTCTACGCCCGAGACCCGGAAGGAAATATTATCGAAATACAGAGCTGGAAATAAAAAGTCAATACTATTGATGGGATGACTTTTTTAGAATTCGACCGATGAATTATTTTTCTTAATCACTACCCACAGGCCAATGGGGCTATGATCAATATAATAGTCGGCAATACCCGCCTGGGACATCGCGGTGTGATATTTATCAGGGGCAGCAGGACCGATATTTTCACGCAGATGTTCAAACCAATTGGGTTGCCGCTGCACCATTTCCTCATCAATCTGCTTTTTTATCTCCGGGGTACCAAATCCACCCCCAATAAAGGCCCGGCCCCCCGGCGCCATCACCCGGTATATTTCACTAAAGGCCTGGGGCAGATCCTGCCAAAAGAATACGGAACCCCGGCTTACCGCCAGCTGCACCGTACAATCGGCCAGGGGAATCCTGTGCACATCCGCCAATAGTGTAGACACCCTTTTCTCCAGCCGGTGCTCCTTTATGTTTCTCCGGGCCAAAGCCAGCATTTCCGGGTTGCTGTCTACCAGACTGACCACAAGGTTGCTTAGTCTTGCTATGGCCAGGCCCAGATAGCCGCTGCCGCAACCCAGATCAAGGCATAAGCCACCGGATATTTTGCTGGTCTCTAAAAATTGTGCGGCAATCACCGGATAAACCGGCGCAAAAAACTGGCGGGCCAGTTGGTCAAATTGCTCCGCAGTGGTATCCATTTTAGCCACCCCCACCTCTCATTTAGGTTACACATACTATTATTATTCAGTCTGCTGCGGCCCATAAACCCCCCATCGTTTTAAGGGACGGACAACTATGAACTCCAGACAGACCAGGATTGCCAGCAATATCATAACCCAGGCAAAAAGATGATCCGTTTCCAGATAGGCCCGGGCAATGGCCACTCTTTGCCCCATTCCTTCCCGGGCACCCAGCATTTCGGCCATGATCGTCAGGCGAATAGACGAAGCCAGGGCCAGGGACAACCCGGCCACCAGGCAATGCCGCATGCCCGGCAGGTAAATCTTGCTGATCGTACATAGCCGGGGCAAGCGATACACTTGAGCCATTTGCAATAAGGTCCGGTCAATAGACTTGAGCCCTTCTACGGTATTGGTGTGCATTACCGGGAATACCAGCAAGGACACCAAAAAAATGGTCATATTAGTCCCCATGCCCAGCCAAACCATAGCCATAGTGACAAATATAATGGCCGGTACGGCCAGCAGAAAGCTGATTAGCGGCTGCATCAGCAATTCCAACCGTTTAAAGCAGCCGGCCAGCAGACCACCAATCAATCCGCAGGTAACCCCAATACTTACCCCCGCTATTTGGCGCTGGAAGGTAATGATTAAATTTTCTTTTAGTTCACCGCTTGTATAGAGCTCGGCCATGGCTTTTACCGTTTCCACGGGGGAAGGAACCAGCACCTGGCTGTAGCGCATTGACAGTCCCTGCCAGCCCAGCACCAACAAAAACACACCGGCAAGATAGTAATGTCGTTTAGTTAGTTTGACAGTAGAATTTGGCATCGGGTATTTTGCCGCCAAAGGCCCGCATGTCTGCAGTGCGGCTTAATTCCTCAAGGAAAGCCTCCACCTCCACCTGGCAGTCAGCAGCATACCGCGGCTTGAGACGGGCATATTCCAGGGATTGGCTTACTGCGGTTGCCTTCATGGCCGGCACATGTTTTTCCACTATGGGCCCGATCTCCGCCGGGTTATTATTGACCCACTCCCCAGTATCAATATAGGCTTTAGCAAAGCC
Source organism: Candidatus Syntrophopropionicum ammoniitolerans (assembly GCA_013201395.1). GTDB lineage: Bacteria > Bacillota > Desulfotomaculia > Desulfotomaculales > Pelotomaculaceae > Syntrophopropionicum > Syntrophopropionicum ammoniitolerans. Next base: position 93,065 of record JABMJD010000001.1, on the reverse strand, counting down.
GGCCGCCTCTTCATTTGTGATGCCGCTACCGCCGATAACGATGATGCCGGCCATAGGCATGGATGCTTCTTCCTGTCCGGGAAGCTTGTTCCACTCCTGAGTTAGATCCAGCACCCGGTGCAATTGCATGCCGGCCTTTTGGGCGTTCAGGATTGCTATACTGGACTGAGGCTCATTTAAGACAGCATATTTTAGCTTGCCCGTGGCTAACCGTGAGGAAGCTTCGGACATATCCAGGTAACTAAGGGTCAGATCATTGTCCGGGTTAATATCGTTTTGGAGCAGCAAATGGCGAAAAATCAGGTCCTGAATACTGCCTTTCCCGGACAGCGCTACCTCTTTCCCCTTTAAATCCTGTAATGATGCCACCTCTGATTCGGTGCTCATTACATAGAGCATCCCCCAAACAGTAACCATTAGTAACTGTGTATCCAACCCCTTATTATAGGAAAGCACGGCATTATGGAGCGGTGTGCTGCATAGCTGCACCTCCCGGGCGGATATCATGGCTGTTAATTGTTCAGTGCCCTGCCAGGGTTTAAGGACAATATTGTTGTTTAGTTCGGCCATTTGCGCCAGTGGATATGTAACCGGACCCGGTGCACTACCGACAGCAAGTTTTAAATCCGCAAAATCAACCTCACCGGCAGCCTGGGGCGACGGTGCTGCCGTAACCGGTGACTCCCGGCTGCCTTTTTGCGTACAGCCCCCCAGGAAAAATATCAGGGCCAGAGCAGCAGCCAATAGGATTATGGCACCCCTTTTCATTTATTACTTCCCCCCTTTTTATTGCATCTGCTGAAAAAAATATCCTTGTTCCCCCGTTCCTCGCGATTACCGGCACTGGTTAGCCAGGGAAAAACAGCAACACACCTCCCTTCCGAGCCCAAATCGGGGTAATCTCTGTTCGGCTGAAGAACCAACCTTTCGTTTAATCTGCTAATTATAGTTTTTAGATCAATGCCCCCGCTTCTAGCGGATTTAGCGCATCGCTCAACACCTTTTCCATGCGCTGAATATAAGAAGCCTGGTATCTTTGTTCCGGCTCCAGATGAAGATCCCTTATGATTTGGCAGGGTCGACCGCGTAACACCACTATCCGGTCACTGAGCCTTACCGCCTCTTTGAGATCATGGGTGACCATCACCGTAGTGCAGGCATGCCATTGCCCCAGGGAAGATAAAAGTTCTTGCATATCTCTTTTTATCTCTTCATCCAGGCCGGAAAATGGTTCATCCAACAAAAGCAGGTCCGGTTCCACGGCAAAGGCGCGCCCGATGGAAACACGCTGCTTCATACCGCCGCTTAATTGTTCCGGATAGTAACCGCCGAAACCATCTAACCCCAGCAAAGGCAACAGGTTTTCCACCCGCTGCCGGCGCTCCCGGGCCGGTAATCCATGGCTATACAAGCCTATTTGGAGGTTTTCCACCACTGTCAACCAGGGCAACAATCGTGGTTCTTGAAAAACATAAGCCAGTCGCATACTCGCCGATGTAACCTGTCCCGAGGCAGGCATGATAATGCCGGCCAATATATTTAATATACTGGTTTTGCCCGTTCCCGAAGGGCCAAAAAGACAAATAAATTGCTGCCTTTCACAGTCCAGGTTAAAATGATCCAAAACCTTCAGATCCCCGTATTGCAATTTAATGTCACACAGGCCAAACAACTGTAATCCCCCTCCTAGCCCAGCGTACCTTGAAGTATATTTATAAAATCTGCCCAGCCCCGCCAGATCAGGTTAAAGTTGTTTTCTATCAGGGCCGGCGGTGTATGCACAGCACTGGAAACAGGCACGAATGTTTGCAGCGCCAGGTATTCCTGCACCCGGTCGGATAGCAAATAATCGCCGATTGCCAACAGGCGATCTTCTGCTTTTTTATGCCAAACCATCACTAAAGGCATGCAGAATAACCCATCCTCCGGCCACAACATGCTAATATTTTTGTTGCGGGAAACACGGGCAAAAGTAACATTGGTAATGCCCAATGGGTAATGCCCTTGGTCCACAGCGTTAACCACATTGATGGGAGCCCCGGCAAAAACCATATTCTGCTCCAGGGCAGCTGCCTTTTCCGGATAATAGGCCTGCATGAGGGCCTTGATCATTTTCGGCGCCATGTGGTGTTCTGCAGGCATAAGGATCTTGCCCCGCCAGGCAGCATCCAGCAGATCAGCCCACACCCGGGGCAGATCCTCTTCCTTTACTACATGGGGGTTGTAAAATATAGCAAATGGTACAATGGTAAAGGGGTGAAAATATCCCTGGGAATCGGCAAACCCGGCCCTGACTAGTTCCGGACGCAATGAAAATCTACCCGCCAATGGGCGCACATGTTCTACCAAATTATCTCCTGCCAACTGCAAAATGTAATTGGCATTGCCGATTAGCAAATCGGGCAGACCTTCCTGATCCCCATCCCGGCCTTGCCCGCCGGCAGCAAAACATTTGTGCAGATTGGCAATTTCCAGCTTAATCCCGTGTTTTTGTTTCATCCCCCGGCCGAAATCCTTGAGCATTTCCTCAATCGCCCTGCTGATATTCAGGGGCAGGTGCACTAACACCCTGGCCATATAGTCCGACCTCCCTTTCTCTGTCCTCTACATTATTGTCACCGTGGCCGATACTATCCCCCCGGCGCAGCTGCTCCCGCAGGCCGGCCACCCGTTTCTCGATCTTAACCAGATCCGCCAGTATTCTCTTCTCCTTTGCCGTGGTGCAGCAAATTTTCTCCATGCCGCCGTTTTTCATTATTACCCTTTTTCCGGCCATCAGCATCAGTGTCGGATCATGAGAAACCACCAGCACAATTTTTCCCTGCCCCCTCAATATTTCCAGGGCCTGCAGGCGATCAATGCCGGCATTTTCGATTTCATCAATCAATACCACCGGCGCGTTACTGATGATGGCCACATCCGCCACCATCAGCGCCCGGGATTGTCCGCCGCTGAGCTGGGTCAAATTAGTAGAAAAGGCCACCGGTTCCCCCGACAAGTGGTTGGTGATTGCCAGCACCTTCTCAATGATGCGTTCAGGATCTTCAATGCCTCTAACCCGGGCATGCATGAGGAGAAACTCTGCCACAGACATATCAATCACAAAATTCATATTTTGGGACACCTGGGCCACCAGGTAACGCCTGGATTTTTTGTTTTCATTCCTACCGACCAATTGATTGGCGATCAGCACACTTCTGCCGGTCAATGTTTCTTTTTCATCATACTGTTCAATATCGGATATTAACTGTGTCTTGCCGGAACCTGTAGGCCCCACTACAGCCAGCACATCACCGGCAGCAATTTCCAGTCTGCTGATTTTCTCCCGCCGGCCACCTTTGTCCCGTCCGCCTAAAATAGTGATTTTGTCCAGCATTAATTACCTCTCCCAAAGTCCACTTTTTTGACAATACCCATCTGGTAATCCTTGCCCACAATAGTTTCCCCGGCACAGTAGGAACAGCTGGCTGCCGGCATGGGATTTCTCAGCTCCCTGCCGCTAATACCGGCCAAAGCAGGGCTGTTGAGAATTTCCTTCTTCAGGGCCAGGGCCCCCTGGCCTGTCAGCCCATTAAAATCTAAAATACGGGCTTGTTTATTCTCCAGTTCCACTTGGTAGCGAAACACCTCCCGTTCGGCCTGGGAAACGATATCCCCCTTGGTAATAACCACAATATCGGCGGAGCTAAGCATCGGCCCGACCTTTCTTGGGGTATCAACGCCAACCAAATTATCAATGACACAAATAGATAGACAACCATACACTGCCGGAGCACAGCGGTGACACAGCCCGGCAGTTTCCAAAACCAACACATCCGCTTGCTTCTCCCGGGCCCAGGCTTCAATTTCCTCCAGATTAGCCACATAAAAATGATCCGGGCAAATATAGTCACTAAGACCCACAGCCACCGGTATCCCCAGGCGGCGATACCGGGCATCATCCGAGGTTTGTAAACAGTCGATTTTACAAGCCGTCACCACCAGATTGTTTTTTAATAGATGGCGGATGGTATGTACCATTACAGATGTTTTGCCCGATGAAGGCGTGCCGGCAACAATAACAAAACGCATCTTCACCCACTCTTTCATAAATAAATTAGCTTTTTTGCCGGGAGGATCTTCCAGCGTCCACCAGCACCTAAAAATGTACCCGCTAACCAACCGGCCTGAATTATCCCACCGGGCAACAGGCAACAAGACTAAACAACAGGCGTATGAAGACAATTATGGGATGACTAGACTAATAAGAAAAGTATAATACATAATAGCTGGCCCGTCCATAGCAAATCAATAGAATGTATAAGAGGTGACATAAAGGGACAGGAAGAAATGTAAAAAACATAACTTGGGTCAAAAATAGTAAAAAGCCCTTTGAGCAGCAAAGGGCTTTCTGAGGTGACTGATTCGATATTATTTTGCCTTTATATCCTGGCCAGCATTTGACCAAAGCCCACGGCCACCTTTTGGGCGTCGCTGTCAGGATTCCACAGGTTCTTATGGCCCTCAACAGCAACCTCAAAACCGGCGTCGACCATTAATTCATTTAAAACCTTTACTGATTCACCGCTCCAACCATAGCAACCAAATGCCGCCGCCTTCTTCCCTTTAAAACGCAATCCTTTCATTAGTTGAATGAAACCGGCCACTGAATGCAGGATGCTCCTGGCAATGGTCGGTGAGCCGATGATCACTGCCTTGGACTTGAAAACCTCGGTGATGACATCATTCTCATCACTCTTGGCTAAACTGCAAACCTTGACCACTACCTTATCATCGGCCTGGGTGATTCCTGCCGCGATCTTTTCCGCCAGCAGTTTTGTTCCGTTCCACATGGTGTCGTAGACAATGGTAATCTGGTTTTCCTGATAGTCATTGGCCCAGGCAGCATATTTTTTAATTATCTGTACGGGGTTATCCCGCCAAATAACGCCATGACTGGTGGCAATCATTTCTATAGGCAGTTTCAAAGCCGTTATTTCCTCTAGTTTTTTCGTCAGTAGGCCACTAAAGGGGGTCAGTATATTAGCATAATATTTAATTGATTCCTCATACAATTCACACTGATCCACTTGATCGTTAAAGAGCTTTTCCGTTGCCAGATGCTGGCCGAAGGCATCATTACTGAACAAGATATTATCCCCGGTGAGATAAGTAGCCATACTATCCGGCCAATGGAGCATCGGCATCTCCACAAACACCAGCTCTTTTCCATTGCCGATGTCTATTTTGTCCCCCGTCCGGACAACCTTAAAATTCCAATCCTGATGATATTGTCCTCTGAGAGATTTAACTGCATTTGCCGTGCAGTAAATTGGTTTATCCGGTATACGCTTCATCAAGGCCGGCAGGGCACCGCTATGGTCAACCTCACCATGGTTGGCAATGACAAAATCAATTTTTTGTAAATCAATTTCCCCGGCCAGATTGTCCACAAATTCCTGGGCAAAGGGAGACCAAACAGTGTCAATGAGCACAGTCTTTTCTTCCTGGATCAAATAGGAGTTGTAGGTGGAACCCTTATGGGTAGAATATTCTTCGCCGTGAAACTTCCGCAGCTCCCAGTCAACCTTGCCCACCCAGTAAACATTATTCTTAACCTGTTTTTTCATCGCTACTCACACTCCCCTGTTATATTTGTTTTACCATGATTTGCATATTTGTGATATGGCATCATTATAACATCTTTTTCCGCCTATTGCTGTTCTATAAAGGTGCATTCCCCGGGTAATTTATCCCGGCGTATACCCCGGTAAACAGGGTGACGGAGAAAACCTTCAGTAGTGACGTTCAGGTAATCTACAGAGCAAACCAGCAGCGGTTGGACAAAAATAGTATGCCGCCGTTCCTTCTGGGGCACCGGTACCGTTTCCTTTACTGCCGCCAGCTTGTCCAGGGCGGCAAGAAGGATTGCCCCCTCTTGCTCACTAAAACCGGTGCCCACTTTTCCCTGGTAAACCAACCTGTTGCCTTGGTAGCCACCCAGTACAAGAGAGCCCAGCCCACCGCCGGATCTATGTTGATAGCCGCAGATAATCAGGTCTGCCTGCCGGATATGTTTGAATTTCTGCCAGTGAGAGGAACGCCTGCCGGGCTGGTAGAGGCTGCCAAGCTTTTTGGCCATCACACCTTCCAGGCCCTGGGAGATACAGGCCTGGTATAGATCAAGTCCATGTTCATGCACATATTGAGAGATGATCATCCCTTGTTCCTTTTTCTTTACCATTTCCGCCAGCAGTTTTTTGCGCTCTTCCAGGGGTGAATTCATCACATTTTTACCACCGGCATAAAGCACGTCAAAAACTATCAAGGTGGCCGGGTGTACCCGGCAGGCCCTACCGATTGCTTTGCTATCCTGCATCCTGCCCCGGGATTGCAGGGCGGCAAAGGATGGTTTTCCTTCTACTAGGGCCACTATTTCTCCATCAAGTATGGCCGGCATGCTGTTAACCCCCAGGTGCAGTTGGGCCAGTTCGGGAAACCTGGGCGTCAGGTCAATGCAGTTTCTTGAATACAGGGTGGTAGCATTCTCCCAGAGATAAGACAAGCAACGATACCCATCCCATTTCACTTCAAAAAGATGTTCTTCACTATCGTATGGTGGAGAGCCGGTGGCCAGCATCGGGCGGAGCAGGGGCAGATCTACCATGCTTTTTACCACCAGCGGGTGTTAGGGGAAAGTCCCATCAGGATGTCTTCTTCCGGGCCTGTGATTTTGCTGTGGCTTTTTTGGCCCCGCCCACATTTGCCTTGGATTCCCTTTCCTTTGCAGCTGTTTTTTTCTCTTTCCTTTCCACCTGGGCCATATTAATACTGGCTTGCAAGGCTTCCATCAGATCTACCACCTTGCCGCTTTCCGGCCTGGCCGGAGTTTCAATCACATCACCGGCTATTTTCGCCTGAATTTTATCCATTAAGCCCTGTCTATACGTATCCGTGTATTTTTCCGGTTGAAATTGGGCCGACAGGCTGTTAATTAGATTTACAGCCATTTTAATCTCATGATCATGGAGATCCACATCATAATTCAGTTCGGCCAGCCGGTCCTGCTGCCTGATCTCATCAGGATAATGCATAGTGCTCATCACAATGGCCCGATCACTGACCCTAATCGCCGCCAGGCTTTCCCGGGTGCGGATTACTACTCTGGCAATAGCCACCTTACCGGTTTCGTCCATAGCCTTTTTCAACAGTTCGTATACCCTGGCCCCTCCGTCGGCCGGGGCCAGATAATATGATTTTTGATAATAAATGGGTTCAATCTCGGCCAGGTCAACAAAGTCAAGGATTTCGATGCTTTTTCCCGGGCCGCCGGCCTTATCCCGGGCAAAATCCTCTTCCGTAAGGACTACATATTTACCTTTTTCATATTCATAACCACGCACAATCTCATCCATGGTTACTTCTGTTTCACAGTGGGGGCAATATCTTTTATATTGCACAGGGTTTTTACATACCCCATGCAAGTAATTAAACCTGATATCTTTCTGCTCTGTGGCTGCATACAGCTTGACCGGCACATAAACCAGGCCAAAACTGATCGCCCCTTTCCACATCGAACGCATCTTTTCACCTCAAAACTTATTGCTGCTATTAAAACTATTATTTCCCCTAATAGTAAAGTAATGCGGCCGGGGGAAAACAAAACCCGGGCCGCTAATTCACCCGGGTCTAGTTTATTAGGACAGTGCCGGTTGGGGGGGGTTGCTCTGGGGCTGGGGAGGAGGTTTATGTTCTCCACCGGCGCCGAGCATAGACTGGATCTGGGCCATTACCTGGGGCGCCACATCTATTAACCGGTCCACAACAGCATTCCCATCTACCGGCAACAGGCGAACCTGCCCATTACCCGCCACTAAAAAACCAATCGGTTTGACGGATACGCCGGCCCCACTACCACCACCAAAGGCCGGCATCTGGGCATCCTCGTTTTTCTTATCGCTGCCGGCGTTAATTTCGAACTCACCACCACCGGCAGCAAAACCACATGCTACACGGGAAATTGGAATGATCACAGTGCCGTCGGGAGCCTCAACCGGATCCCCAACCACAGTATTTACATCCACCATTTCCTTAATGCTTTCCATCGCTGTCTTCATTAGGCCTTCTATCGGATGCTGCTCAGGCAAGCCATGTCACCCACCTTTTTGTTTTAATGTAACTACCAGAGCCTTAAGACTTGTGAAGATAATATAGCCAAATCTGACCGCAAATATGCAGTCCAGATTAGTGTTAAAACAAGCTGTTTTAAAATTAGGCTTGACGTTCAACACCGGTTTTGCCCTTCCAGGTGCAAACAAACGATAAAAATAACTAGAAACAAAACCCTTTAAACTCCAGGCAGTACCAGCTAACATTCCTGTAAGGGCAGGTTCCGTCAGCCCAATTTCAGTACTCCAATTAAAACGTCTCATTTTAACACGGTTGATTAAATACAAAATGGTGGGGTAATATCTTCTCGTTTCCGAGGTAGCCAGGTAGAGAATATTAAATAACAGCCGGTCGCCCTTCCTTTTGACCTGCTCCGTCCTAATTTTATAGGCAGGCCGGGGCCATAGGCGGTTCCAGAAACCCGTCTGCAGCTTTTTTTTTTGCTCCCCGGCAGGCTGTTGCTGTTGCACCTTGATCACCGGTATGGCCATCCGGTAATGGATTAATCCACGCCAGATTGATAGATCAAAGGTAAATTGATCATTCTTCCCTTGTTTCCAGTAACGCAGCCGCAGGGTTATTGTGGTGAAAAGAATGGCCGGCAGGAAAATAATCGTCAGTATGATCAGTAGATACAGCCTATTCACCTGTTTCACCCTCCCCGGGCATATTTTGCCACCTATCAGCTGGAATATACAGTGCTGCTTGTATGCTTCCCGCCATGATACATGGGGGTGTTCTTCCGTAAAGGTCAGGCGGCCGTTACATTACTTGTGCCAATAATCCAGACCCACATTACGCCTGGCTCGATCCAGGTAGACGGCAGCAACCTGCCGCGCCTTGCGGGCCCCTTCCTGCATGGTCTCCACCACAAATCCGCCATCTGCCGCCAGCCTTTTCCGCTCTTGGCGATAGGGCGCGAAGTAATCCCAAACCACACTGCACAGTTCCTTTTTCAGTTCACCGTATTTGAGGCCGGGAGTAAGCAATCTTTCCTTAAGTTCCTCTTGACCCTGGGTATCCAGAAAAAGGGCATAAATGTCATAAAGGAGGTTCTCCTCTATTGGTTTTGGTTGATCAACAGGTGTGGAATCAGTCTTGATGCTCATAATTTTCTTTTTTAATGATTTTTCATCACTGAAAATTTCGATGGCGTTACCATATGACTTGGACATCTTCTGACCGTCGATACCGGGTACGGTAGCCAGGTCATCCTCTATATCCGGTTCCGGCACCACGAAAGTCTCACCGTAGGTGGAGTTAAAACGGATGGCGATATCTCTGGCGATTTCCAGATGTTGTTTCTGATCCTTACCCACCGGCACCTTGTCTGCCCCATAAAGCAGGATGTCCGCCGCCATCAGCACCGGATAAGAGAACAGGCCGTGGCTGGCGGGCAGCCCCTTGGCGACCTTATCCTTATAGGAATGGTTGCGCTCCAGAAGACCCATACCGGTAATGTTGGAAAGAAGCCAGGTCAATTCAGTTACCTCAGGCACGTCTGATTGGATATAAAAAACTGTTTTATCAGGATCCAACCCCAGGGCCAAAAAGTCACAGGCTGCCTCGAAGGTCTGACGCCTCAAAAAAGGGGCATCGAAAACAGATGTCAGGGCGTGGTAATTCACTAGAAAACAGAACAACTCATTGTTTTCCTGATAATCCACCATCCTTTTCATCATGCCGAAATAATTGCCCAGATGCAGGGAACCCGAAGGTTGAATGCCGGAAAGAATACGCATTATTGCCCTCCTTGCTGTTGTATATACCCGGCTGGGATCAGCCGTTAGATAATTTGAGCCATTTTTAATAAAATATTAGCCAGGGGGATGACAAAAATTCTGAAGATATAGCCTATGGCCCCTGTAAACACCAGCAGAATCAATATAATTATTCCATATGACTCCAGGTGATACAACCATTCCTGTCGGCCGGGTAAAATGCCGGCCAGGATTTTAGATCCGTCTAGGGGCGGTATAGGCAGCAGGTTAAAAATAGCCAGTACTATATTGATATAAATGATGTAAAACATGATTTCAGTAAAGTAAGGAAGCCCCAGGTCCATTAGGGCCAGGTGAACGACCACGGCCACCACAGCCATCACTATATTCATCACCGGCCCGGCCAGGGACACCAGGAGCATACCCCGGCGCATATCCCCCGTAAAACTGAGGGGATTTACCGGCACTGGTTTGGCCCAGCCAAATCCGGCCAGAAAAAGCATCAGCAGCCCTACCGGATCAACATGGGCTGCCGGGTTAATCGTCAGCCGGCCCTGGAGGCGGGCAGTATCATCTCCCAGCCAGTGGGCCACCAGGCCATGGGCATATTCATGAAAGGTCAGCCCGACAACAATAGCCGGTAGCATTAATACAATTTGGTGCAGACTTGGTAGGTTAAACACTGTCTATCGCCCTTTCGTAGCCGGAAAGATACTCTTTCACGTAACTGAGCTCCTCCTCCCTGGTATGCACTATTCCATCCAACCGGGCTTGCCATACGGCATCTAAGGCTTTTTTGAAAATGGGGCCTGGTTTAAAGCCCAGTTCACGCAGGTCCCGGCCATTGATCGATGGCTGATCATAATAAATAGCGGTGAGCACCCGGCGGAATCTTTGCCTGGCAGCAGGATGTGGCAAATAGCAAAGAACCAGTGGGTAAGATTCCCTGGGCAGAGCTATTACGCGCCTGGCCAGTTCACTGGTGGACAGATCGGCAGGGTCTTCTAAGCCTGCCACAGCATGGTTCCACTCATTAAGTGCCGCCATTATTTTTTCCATCTGCCTTTTATTGAGGCTATACTGCATACAGATTCCCTGGGCCGTCTCCCAGTTGGACCGGTGCAGCACGGCAATGAAATAAACCATCCAGGGCAGATCGGGTTCAGCCACATCCCAGGATCTAACCAACTCAATGGAACAATGGATATCATCCAACACATCTTTAATTCTTTCATAGGTCACACCGGCGAAAATGCTGTCCCACAACTGCAATTCTTCCAGACGGGACAGTACGGCTCCCGGTCGTGGTTCCAGCAGGATATACCTTAATTCTTCCCACACCCGCTCCTTGGAAACCCGGGCCAGCATATTGTTATGCACAGCCTCCCGGATCAACTTGAGGGTCTGGGGTTCAAACACAATACTATATCTTTTTTCAAACCTGACGCCCCGCAAAATCCTTGTCGGGTCTTCCACAAAACTGAGGTTATGCAGTACCCGCAGTAAGCCTTGCTCCAGATCTTCCCGGCCGCCGAAAAAGTCAACAATGTCCCCAAAATCATCACTGTTCAGGGATACGGCCATAGCATTGACGGTAAAATCCCGCCGGTAGAGATCCTGGTGTAAGGATGATGCTTCTATTTGCGGCATGGCCGCCGGATATTGATAGAATTCTACCCGTGCTGTGGCCACATCCACCTGTCGGCCCTGGGGAAAACGGACAGTGGCGGTAAAAAATTTCGGGTGCACCCGCACCCTACCGCCCAATTTCTCACCCAGGCTTTTGGCCAATTCAATAGCATCCCCCTCCACCACCAGGTCGATGTCACTGCATTCCATACCAAGCAAGAGATCGCGCACAATACCCCCGGCGGCGTATATTTTATAGCCCATAGAAGAGGCTATTTGGCCTGCATGTTCGAGAATTTCCATGTATTCAGGCACTAATCCCCGGCACATAAGTCCCCTTATATTCTTATGCTGTTTATTAGTGGCAGGGCCGTCCCGGTAAACCTTTTTGTGCCTGACTTGAACCTGACCGTGCAGGGTACGCAGTACATCGGTGCGGGACACAATGCCCACTAGTTTTCCTTCTTTCAAGACGGGCAGCCGTCCGATATCATGGCGTATCATCAGCTCCCGGGCTACTGAAACAGGATCAGCATGGCTAACGGTGATCATATTGCTGGTCATAAAACCTTTGGCGGGGGCATGTCCCAGGCCATGATGAATGGCTTTTTCCACATCACGGCGGGAGATTACACCCACCACCTGTTCGCCCCGCACCACCGGCAGGCCACTGTGACCATAGCGCAGCATCAGCCGTCCGGCTTCCTCAATTATTGTTTCCGGGGTTATCGTCTTCACTGGGCTGGACATTATTGCCGCAACCCTTACCGGCTGCTTGATCTTGGAGTGGATCGCCTGCAACAGGAGATCCGCCACCTCATCCACCCTGGCCTTGCGTATGATCGCTGAGGCCGCGGCGGGATGCCCCCCACCACCAAAATCGGCCAGTATTTCCCTGGCGCTGAGCTCAGGGATGCTGCTGCGGGCCACAATATACACCCGATCATCCATTTCCACCACGGTAAAAACCCCATCCAGGTGGGCAAAGTCCACCAGCTTATGGGTCAGCAGGTCAAGACCGGCGACAAATTCGTCTACATTCCCTTTAGCCAGCAATATTTTAATGCCGTTTATTTCATAATGTTCGGCCGATACCAGCAGATCCTTTAGCAGAGTACGTTGTTTAGTGGACAGGGGACGTTCTAAAAACTCAGCCACCACTGCCAGGTTAGCCCCCTGTTCCAACAGAAAAGCCACCGCTGCCGCGTCTCTCGCCGTTGTACTGGGGAAAACCAGAGAACCGGTATCCTCATAAATACCAAGGGCGAAAACTGTGGCCTCCATGGGGGTGATGGCAATACCCCTTTTAATTATTTTTTCTATAAGTAAGGTGACGGCGGCCCCAACCATTTCTACCACTTCTATGTTTCCGCCGACATCATCTTCACTGTGTGGGTGGTGATCATAAATATGTATTTCCATGCCGGGTTTTTGCAGTAAATCGGCCAGCCTATCCAGACGTGCTGCTCTTTTGGTATCAACAAGAATGATTCTTTTGACCAAATCCCAGTCAATGTCTTTGGCTGTCCGGACATTAAGCGTATCTTTATGCAGGGCCATGAAAGCAGCCACGTTTTTCAAAAGGGGCCCGGGGAAAACCATTATGGCGTCAGGATAGATCTTTTGGGCGGCGACCATCGAGGCCAGAGCATCCATATCTGTGTTGGTATGACTGGTGATAATTTCTATGGTTGGCACCACCCTTACAAAATATGCATTTTATTATATCACACCGGCCCATACAAAAAAAGCGCCCCACCCAGGTGAATCAGGTTAGAACAGAAACGGCCCCCAGGGCAACAAATTTAATTAGGGGCGCCTCTTTTAAGGCGCCCCCCAGTATCGTTTGTTAACAAATTTTACTATATCTGTGGTAGATTGGCCAGGGCTTTTTTTAAACCTTCCTCAGATATGGGGCTGTCCACCAACCCTTGGTGCAGGTAAGACTCGTAAGAAGGCAAATCCAAGAGGCCATGCCCACTGAGATTAAACAATATGGTCTTGGCCTCACCGGCTTCCCTGGCAGCCAGAGCCTCTACCACCACACTATGGATGGCATGGGATGATTCCGGGGCCGGTATGATCCCTTCACACCGGGCAAAAAGCACTCCGGAGTCGAATACGGTGCTCTGTCCGTATGACTGGGCTTCGGCGATACCGTCCTTGATCAGCTGGCTGACCAAAGGTGAAGCACCATGATAGCGCAACCCACCGGCATGAATTCCCGGCGGCATAAAGTCTTTGCCCAAAGAATACATCCACAATAGTGGTGTGTATCCGGCCACATCTCCGTAGTCATAGCCATGATGACCTCTGGTAAGTGTGGGACAAGCGCTGGGCTCCACAGCAATCAACCTCACCGGGGCCCCTTCCCTAATCTTATCGTAAGCAAAGGGGAAGGCAATCCCGCCAAAGTTACTGCCGCCACCACAGCAGGCAATAACCAGATCAGGATATTCATCCACCAGCTCCAGCTGTTTTTTGGCTTCCAGCCCGATTATCGTTTGATGCAGCAGAACATGGTTCAAAACACTGCCCAGGGCATAGTGGGTGTCGTCACGCCCTACGGCATCTTCCACCGCTTCACTGATAGCCATACCCAGGCTACCCATGTTGTCCGGATCTTCCTCAAGTATGTGCCGGCCGGTATTGGTATTCTCACTGGGGCTGGCATACATCTGGGCGCCAAAAACCTCCATCATGGTCCGCCGATAGGGCTTCTGTTGAAAGCTGATTTTGACCATATATACAATGCATGCCAAATCAAAGAACTTACAGGCCTGGGAAAGGGCTATACCCCACTGGCCCGCCCCTGTTTCCGTAGTCAGTCTTTTCGTTCCTGCGATTTTATTATAGTAAACCTGGGGTACTGCTGTGTTCAACTTATGGCTGCCGGCCGGGCTAACACCCTCATGCTTAAAATATATTTTTGCCGGGGTATCAAGGGCCTGTTCCAATCGCAGGGCCCTGATTAGCGGCGACGGCCTCCACAGTTTGTATATTTCCCTTACTTCATCGGGAATTTCTACCCACCTGTCCCGGGTCATTTCCTGATCTATTAAGCCCCTGGGGAAAATTGGGGCCAGATCCTCAGGAACCACCGGCTTTTTGGTAGCGGGATGCATCGCCGGCTTGGGCAGGTTGGGCATGTCGGCCTGGATGTTGTACCAGGCCCGGGGTATGTCTTTCTCTTCTAGGAAAACCTTAACTTTGCTCAACTCATCTTTCTCCTCTCTGCTCTGGTTTTTTTCAGATACTTGGTATATTTTAACCTGTGAACAACTATTTTGGCAATAGGAAATATATTTCCGGCTCCCACTAGCTTATTTTCTCTTCCCGAACTGCATTGGACCATTTGCCACAACGGTCGCCCCAGCGGGCAATTACTCCCCCATCTTCTGTTACCTGAACCACCTCACACAGGTTGGAACATCCTGTACATTCGAAACTGCCCGTTTTGTACCTCATATCTGATATACCGAAACCCTTAAAAAGGCTATAGCCCCTTTTTGCTGCCGACTCCCGGGCCAGCAGGGCCGCCCCCACCGCCCCCATAACATTGTAATATGGCGGCACCTTGATTGGCAGTTCCAGGGCCCGTTCAAAAGCCTTAATCATGCCCACATTGGCAGCCACACCGCCTTGAAAAACTACCGGTGGTAAAATTTCTTTGCCCTTACCCACATTGTTCAGATAGTTGCGTACCAGGGCTTCACACAAGCCGGCCAATATGTCGGGCAATCCACAACCCATCTGCTGCTTATGGATCATATCCGATTCAGCAAAAACAGCACACCTGCCGGCAATTCTTACTGCTGATTTAGACCCCAGGGCAATTTTCCCAAACTGATCAATAGAAATATTCAGGCGGGCCGCCTGCTGATCCAGAAAGGAGCCTGTACCCGCAGCACACACCGTATTCATGGCAAAATCCGTCACCACACCGTTACGCAGTATAATAATCTTGGAATCCTGGCCCCCAATCTCCAAAATCGTCTGTACACCAGGCACCACCTGGGAGGTAGCAATAGCATGGGCGGTGATTTCATTTTTGATCGCGTCGGCGCCAACAATAATCCCGGCCAAATTCCGGCCGCTGCCGGTGGTGCCCACCCCCCTGATCTTGCTGCCTTTAGGCAGCCGGCCGTGCAGTTCTTTTAAACCCTTTTGTACCATAGTAATCGGCTGACCCTGGGTGCGCAGGTAAATGGCCTCAACCACAACCCCGCCATCATCTATAAAAATAATATTGATGCTCACCGAACCAACATCGATGCCGATATAGCCCTTCATTTAAATCATGCCTCCTTAGCTTCCTTTTTCCTGGCCAGCAGGTCAACAAAGGCCTCCAGGCGGGTCAGTGTCCCTGCCTCACCCGTATGTTCGTCCACAATAATGGTCATCACCGGGGTGCCGTAGTCAGCTCTCATTTTTGGCAAAATACTTTCCGCTACTATTTCCGGCATACAGGTAAAGGGAAAAACCTGAATGATGCCGTCGTAACCTGCCTGGGCGAAGTTAACGGCATTACCGACACTTTCCTGGCCGTGACCACCGACAAAATGGCGCAAATAGGGACGTGCTGCCAGGCATGCCTTCTTTCTTGTTCGCATCCCCCGGGCCAATCCCCTGAATATGTGTTCATTAACCCATTCACTCAGGTATATGGAACGATCCACCTCGGCCCCCAAACGGCCCAGTGACCTTTCCATGTATTGATTAGAAAAAGGGTCCAACAGTGTGTATATTTCACCCACCAGCCCAATTTTGACGACTGTCTTTTTATTGTCCACAGCTACGGCGGATAGGAGCTGATCGGCGCTTTTTTCAGCCTGCATCAGCTCCCTTGTTGAGGTGGCTTTGTCCAACATTTTCAATGCCTTGGTGTAGGCTTTTTCCGTGTCACCCGGTGTTATCTCCCGCGGTCTGGCCCACAAGGCAGCCATTTCTACCTCATCAACTGCCTTGGCTTTCCGGTAGCCGAAGCGCACCGCCTGAAAAATGTGCCACCAGGATTTGTTGCCCGCTAATTCCCTTATTTTAGCCAGCAACTCCGACAAATGCTTTTCCGGCGGTTCCAAAACAATCAGACGCATATCATAGCCCAAATCCTTTAAAATAGCATGTTCGATTTGGGCATAATAGCCAAAACGGCACGGTCCGCACCCACCGGCCATCACGATCGTATCGGCTCCCTGTTCATGGGCTTCAACAAAGTTGCCCAGGTTTAATTTAAAAGGCAAGCAGGCGAACTCCGGTCCATATTTGGCGCCGATGGTCAGGGTTTTTTTACTGGAAGGGGGCGGTACTACAACATCGAGACCCAAATATTGCAACATTCCCTTGACAGGAATAAATAAATTCCCCATATGAGGAAAAGTAACACGCATAATTTTCTCCTTCATGACTTGATCCCCAATTCTACGAACTGAATGCGGCTTTTCTCCATTGCACCATATCCAGAAAAGCCTCCAGCCTGGTCATAATGCCGGCTTCACCGGTATGTTCATCCAGGGTCAGGCTTAAAAAAGGTATACCGGAGCTATGGGCGTATCTTTCTATAATCCCGCCGGTCATGGAGTCGGGACCACAGCCAAAAGCAGCTAGATGAACCATACCGGAGATACCGGGCTGTTCCAGATAGTGAAAGGCCGCCCCAATCATGCGGTTACCCAGGGTCCAGAATAGTTTTTTTGGCAGGCGGGCGGCATAGCTTCTAGTAATTTTATCCGGCACATGCTCCGCTGTAGTAACCCCAACGCCCATTTTATGCAGGCGATCGATAATATCCATGCTGATATAAGGATCGTAAACATTATAAGGGTGGCCCAGCAGGGCAATGTTTAATCTTTCCTTTTTGCGCTGAGATTTATCCCCGGTCCGGCCTTCAACCAGGGCCAAAGCCTCAGCGGGCATCAATCCCATGTTTAGCAGGCGGAAATATTTCTTCTGGGCCTGCAGGGCCTTAAAACATGCCCGCCCGATGGCCAAATGATTTTTAGTAAAAATACTACCTATGTTTTTTACTGCCCGATAAAAGTCTCTGTTATTCTTATAGAGATTTATGTCCACCTCGATTAAAGGAGGCAAGTCCTTTAAACAACGAATCATGTCCGGCAGCCCTAAAAATTTAGGGCAAATGTATTCCCGCTTTTCCACACTAACGATCCGGGGCAAAAAAATCATATCTACCTGACCTACCAGATCCAGGACATGACCATAAAACATTTTAACCGGCAAACATACCTCATCCACGGCATGTTTTAACCCGGCAGCAAGGATCCCTTTGGTTGATGGTGATGATAAAACAACCTGCGCACCAAGCTCTGCAAAAAACACCCGCCACAAGGGATAGTAATAATAATACAAAAGAGATCTGGGGATGCCAATTCTCATCTAAATTAAACTCCTTAGCAAAAAAATCAGATAATTAAAGCAAAGGAACGATATGTTCCACTGGGCTATAGGTTCCTGGATAAAATGTTTTGCAGGGCTTTTGTGGTCAATGGTGCCCCCTTTTTCACGTCGTCTGCCCCGTTCATTTTACCGATATCACCGATACCAATAATTAAGGGTATATTCAATTGATCCACAATCTCTACAGTATCGCCTCTCAGCAGTTTACCTCCGGGCTTACCCACCTTGTTCACTGGCTCCCTAACAATTTCCCCGTTCCCGGCCACTGAAAGATCGACTGTACAGCCGCCCCCTCCGGTTATATTGGAGGCTACTGCCAAAACCCCCAGCACCTGTATGTCCGGATGCCTGCTGATATAGGCCAAAGCCCTCTCACCGTTGCCCATACCGCAATATCCCCGATCATCAAGCATGAGCACCACCGGATCCGCGGGTGCAGTTTTAATCAGCTCTACTAATTCTTCCCCTGTTTGTCTGGTCGGATTGCCCACCGAACAGGAAATACACCGGGCTCCTACATTTCGGGCGGCTATTTCCACCGCTTTTCTCGCATTCCTGTCACCATCGGTGACAATGATTACTTTCCTTTTATCGGCGGACATATATCCTACCCCCGTCCCCTTTTTCATTGTTTCCCTGTTTAGACGCTGTTATACAAAAAAGGACACCTGCCGGTGTCCCCATGTGTTACTTGGTGTGGGCTATTTTAACATTGGCCTTATACTCGGTCAGGCGGCCATTTTCCACATTAGCCGTGAAATTTATAATTTCCACGGCCACAATGTTATCCATTGTTTTTGCAGCCTCTGTTATGGCTGATTGGACCGCTCCCTTCCAGCTATCAGGAGAACCTCCCACCAGTTCCGACACCTTAACATGCATTTTTTTGCCCCCTTTTTTGTTTTTCAACAATTTGTATTATGTGTAAATAAACGTTTTTTATGCGAACATCTGCATACTGATTTATAGGAACAAAAAAAGGACCTACCGGTCCTTTTTGACCATACCCTAGGTACTACCGCCCAGCAAGTCCCGCAATTTCTTTAGGGCCTGTCTTTCTAAACGAGAAATCTGCACCTGTGATAAACCCAGCCTGCCGGCGATTTCCGTCTGGGTTTGATCCTCAAAAAAACGCCAGGTGATGATTTTTCTGTCCCTTTCCGGCAAATTATTTAACAGCTCCTTCATGGCCAGACCCTCCAGCCAGGACCCATCACCGTTTTCTTCACCCTTCAGCTGATCAAGCAGGTAGATTGGATCCCCATCCTCCTGGTGTAACGTCTCATAGATTGAGGTGGGAGACTGGATAGCCCCCATAGCATTGGCCACTTCTTCCCGGGAGAGACCCAGTTCTGTTGCCACCTCACTAATCGCCGGTTCCCTACCCAAACGTGCTGTCAACAACTCCCTGGTCTGATGTATTTTATAGGCAGTTTCCTTGACCGATCTGCTAACCTTAACCGGGCTGTCGTCCCGTAGGAACCTCCTGATCTCACCCACAATCATGGGCACAGCATAGGTGGAGAATTTAACCCCGTAGCTTAGATCAAATTTATCGATAGCCTTCATCAAGCCGATACAACCGATTTGGAATAAGTCTTCCAGTTCATGGCCCCTGTTTTGAAAACGCCGTACAATGTTAAACACCAGCTTCAAGTTGCAGTTAACCAGCTTCTCCCGGGCAAAACTATCGCCCGCCTTGGACCTGATTAGCAACTCACGTGTCTCCTTGTCCTTTAATAGCGGAAAGCGGGGCAGGTTCATATCGACCAACCTGCTGCTCATAAATCCATCTCCAGTCCACAACCCCAGTAGTTTTTAAACATTTCTGTTGATAGCGGTAAATTATAGCACATCATTGCCTGCATCCTATGTGGCCTCGCCGGCGCGGACCATGTTGTTGCCTGTGCTTTTGCTCATAATCACCGTTGTGCCCCGGCCCCTTTTTGACTCCAGGCGAAAGTTTTCCATAAAGGACTGCATAAACACAAAACCAAGTCCCAGGCGTTCTGCATCTGTGGAGAATGCCGGCTCCAAGGCCTTTTCTATATCCTCAATACCCCTGCCCTCATCTTCTATCCTTAACTCCAGGGTATCCTGGGTCAGTGCGGCATACACTCTAACCAGGCGATCGGGCACATGCCCATAACCATGGATAATGGCATTGCCCACTGCTTCTGATACAGCTACCTTTATTTCCTCCAGGTCAGCCAATGTGAAATCAAGCTGGGAGGCAAAGGCTGCTACCGCCACCCGGGCAAATGCCACATTAGCCGGTATGCTAAGAAATTCAAGCCTCATCTGGTTCATTAACTGCATTATGTCGTCCTCCCTACCCAATTTTACCCAGAGCTTCATTCTCGTTTGGATATTCATTCATAATCCGCAAAAGCCCGGAAAGATCCAGGACCTTTCGCACCTGGGGCTGTGGTGAAACAATCAAAACCTGGCCACCATTTTTAGAAACACGGTTATAACGCCCCAGCAGCACACCCAATCCGGAGCTGTCAACAAAGGACACCTTGGCCAGGTTGATCACCAGGTTTTTGGCCTGGCCCTTTTCAATTGTTTCGTCCAGGGTCCTCCTGAGCTGATCAGCAACCCCCAGATCAAGTTCCCCGTTGGGTCTGACAAAAAGGGTGTCCTTTTTCATCTCAATATCTAGAAGCACAATTCTCCTCCTCTTCCCCTTGTCAATCAATTATACTGTAATTACTATTGTTTTGTTAAATCCTACCAAATAATTTCTTAAAAAGCAAGTATTATAAAAACGGGCCTAGTTTAATAGACCCGTTCATTAAAACCTGGTAACATAAATCCACTACCACCAGGATTTATTTGATCAAGGTTGTGTCCCTATTTAACATGTCCTAATATACGCTGTCTAAAATATTTCTGATCTGCTGACCCAAGGATGCTTTGGGAATATCAGCCCCGGCCACCAATTTTACCCGCAATTCTTCCTGTCCGCCTTTGGTGACCACATATTTCCCCAGTTCCTGTCCCTTTTGCACCGGAGCGCTAATGTTGTCGGGCAGCTCCATGTTTGTTTCAAATCCTTTTTCTTCACCTTTAGGCACTACCACGCTCACCCGATCAGCAGCCAAAATATCAACATGCTCAGCTTGTCCTTTGCTTACCTTGAGCTGCCCCACTACCGCACCCTGCTCGGCAAAGTTTACAGATTTATACCGGGCAAAGCCATAATCTAAAATTTTCATTGATTCACTAAAATGGCTGCGCACCTGTTCCGTGCCCAGGACCACACAGATCAGCCTGAGACCATCTCTTTCCGCAGATGAAGCCAGGCAATATTTAGCTGCTTCTGTCCAGCCTGTCTTACCGGCATCGGCCCCCTCATACCACCAGAGAAGTTTATTTGTATTCCAGAGTTTGAAGGCGCCGCCCCGCAGGTCATACTCCTGCATGGCAGTTATTTTTCTAAAAAGCGGGTTCTTGAGGCCTTCTTTTAAGATTACCGCCATATCATGGGCGCTGGTATAATGGTTATCTGCTGTCAGCCCATGACAGTTAACAAAATTAGTATTTTTCAATCCCAGGGACCGGGCCCTTTCGTTCATCGCTTCAATGAAGGCTTCTTCAGTACCTGCAATGTGTTCGGCTACAGCCACGCTGGCATCGTTGGCAGACTGCAGGCCAATGGCCGTCAGCATATCCCAAAGGCTCATCTCTTCCTCCGGTTCAAGATAGATCTGCGAACCACCCATTTCCCAGGCATTTTCACTGGTGACCACCTGATCAGTGAGTTTAAAATCTCCCTTTTCCACGGCATCGGTAGCCAGCAACAGGGTCATTAATTTAGTTACGCTGGCCATGGGCAATTGTTTATCTTTCTCTTTTTCATAGATAATGATGTCTTTTTTCGGTTCCAATAGCACTGCCGCATCGGCAGTGGTTTCCAAACCTGCCGGTTTGGTTACCTTGGTGCCGGCATTTACCTTTGCTGCCTCCGGCTCCGCCCACGCCGCCTGACTGATACCGATACTCAGGCTGAAAACCAGAGCAGCCACCAATACAATAAGTAACCGTTTTTTATTCAAGTAGTGATACCTCCTCCTATCTTTTAGTCATTTTCTATTATGTTTACAATAACTAAAGTTATACACCGGAGATATCAAACCCTCACTCCATCAGCCCGGCCTGGACAGTTCCACTGGGACCGTGCCCAGTATAAGCTGTGCCGGCCGGGGCTTATCGACACCAATTTGATAAGCATTACGCACATCTGCCGCCACTTGTTCCAGCCCCTCTGTGCTATTGGCATGTAACAAAGCCAGGGTGGCCCCGGTTTTTACAGTATCGCCAACTTTTTTTTGCAAAACGATACCGGCAGATGGATCGATCACTGATGCTATATTTTCCCTGCCGGCGCCCAGCAGCATAGCCCCACGACCAATAGCCGCTGCGTTTATCCCCCTGATATAACCCGTAGAAGGTGCAGGAACAGCCAGTGTAAACTCAGCCCCGGGTAGTAAGCCATCCTGTCTTACTACCCGGGGGTCACCTCCCTGGGCCATAATTAACTCCTGCAGTTTGTTAAGAGCCATGCCATTTTTTAGTAGGTTAAGCAGTTTTCCCCTTCCGGCCGGCAAATCAGCCACCTTTCCCGCCAGCAACAGCATCATTGCTCCCAGCTCCAGGCAGATTTCCAGCAGGTCCCCGGGGCCTTGCCCCTGCAATGTATCAATAGCTTCCTGCACTTCCAGAGCATTACCAACGGCCAAACCCAGGGGCTGATCCATATTTGTCACCAGGGCGGCAGTCCGCCTTCCGGCCTGGTTCCCGATATCCACCATGGTCCGGGCCAGTTTGATCGCCCTTTGTTGATCAGGCATAAAGGCACCGCTGCCCACTTTGACATCCAGGACAATAGCATCGGCGCCGGAGGCAATTTTTTTACTCATGATACTGCTGGCAATCAAAGGAATGCTGTCCACAGTGGCCGTTACATCCCTGAGGGCATATAGTTTTTTATCCGCCGGTGCCAGCAGGTTTGTCTGGGCTACTACCGCGGCACCAATCCGGCGCACCTGGCTGATAAACCCCTCGGAATCAAGGGCCACCTGAAAACCAGGTATGGACTCCAGCTTGTCCACAGTGCCACCGGTATGACCCAGTCCCCGGCCGGACATTTTGGCCACCGGCAACCCCGCTGCCGCTACCAGTGGTATTAGTACCAGGGTAGTTTTATCTCCCACCCCGCCGGTGCTGTGCTTATCCACCTTGACACCGGGAATAGCAGACAGGTCTACCTGCTCTCCGGAGTTACAGATGGCCATAGTGAGATCGGTAGTTTCTCTCTTATTAAGACCACAAAAATATATGGCCATCAGCAGAGCGGACACCTGATAATCAGGTATCAGATCGTCCATATAGCCCTGCACAAAATAATAAATTTCTTTTGTGGCCAGGGCCCGGCCTTCTTTCTTTTTTTGGATCAGTTCATACATGCGCATATTGTAACATTCCCTTTTTGTCGCCTATTGGCCCCTATATACCTGCTGCCAGAAGCTCTGTCCCACATCAAACTGCAGGCCGAAGGCTTCTGCTATGGTAGCAGCTATATCGGCAAAGGTCTCTCTCACACCCAGGTTAACACCACCCAAAATCCTTTTGCCATATATCAAGATAGGTACATATTCCCGGGAGTGATCTGTAGAAGGAGTGGTGGGATCACAGCCGTGATCGGCGGTGATCATTAAAACATCATCTTCTTTGAGCGCCTCTAAAAGCCGGGGTAACCAGCAGTCGAACTCCTCCAGGGCATCACCGTATCCCCGCGGGTTATTACGGTGGCCGTAGAGCATATCAAAATCTACCAGGTTGGTAAAGATCAATCCCCTGGTGTCGGACTTGATTAACTGCAGGGACTTGTCCATACCCTCATCATTACCCTTCGTTGATACGGTATGTGTGATACCCTGTCCGGCAAAAACATCCCTAATTTTACCAACAGCAGTCACTGGTATACCTTTGTCCACCAGCAGATCCAGCAGGGTGTAACCTGGTGGTTTAAGAGAAAAATCATGCCTGTTGACCGTCCGGCGAAAATTCCCCGGCTGACCGACAAAGGGCCTGGCAATCACCCGGCCGACGGCATGTTCGCCCCTGAGCATCTCCCTGGCTATACGACAGATCCGGTACAATTCCTCCAGGGGGATTACTTCCTCATGGGCAGCTACCTGAAAAACACTATCGGCGGATGTGTAGACAATGGGAGAACCTGTGGCCATATGCTCAGCACCAAGTTCCTCAATGATGGCGGTACCGGAAGCAGCCTTGTTGCCCAGGACCCGGCGGCCTATTTTCCCCTCATAGGATTTGATCAAAAAAGCAGGAAAACCATGGGGGTATACCGGGAAGGGCTGTTTGAGGATCATGCCGGCCATTTCCCAGTGGCCGGTAGTGGTATCCTTACCCGGAGACTTTTCCGCCATACGTCCGTATGAGGCCGCCGGAGCGGCCGCCGGGGGTACACCTTCTATGGGGATTATATTCCCCAGACCGAGCCGGCCCAGGTGGGGCATATTCAGTCCACCTACAGCACGGGATATATTCCCCAGGGTGTTGCTGCCGCAATCCCCATAGTCCCTGGCATCGGGTAATTCTCCTACACCGACACTGTCAAGCACAAACAATGCTACCCTGTTGATCATCATCTTGTTCCCCCCATCGTGTGCAAAAAAAATTTTTACTAACCCTATCTTAGCAGGGCAGTTAGGATATTGTTCGCCAACTGTCCCCTTAACATCAGTTCATTATTATTTCCAGGCATCAAGCCCTGGGGTGGGTCCGGTCATAAATATCTTTCAATTTGTTCCTGGTAAGATGGGTATATATTTGCGTAGTGCTGATATCGGCATGGCCCAGCATGGCCTGCACCGACCGGATATCGGCACCATTTTCCAGCAGGTGGGTGGCAAAGGAATGTCTGATAGTGTGGGGTGTCACATCCTTGGCAATCCCTGCCAGGCGGGCATGTTTTTTAATGATTTTCCAAAAACCCTGTCTGGTTAACCTTCTACCATGATGGTTCAAAAAAAACGAAGGGTTATTCCTTCTGACCAGTTTGCACCTGCCCCGGGCCAGATATTCCCGCAGATAACGGGCAGCTATGTCGCCCAGGGGCACAATTCGTTCCTTCTCGCCTTTGCCAAAACAACGGATAAAGCCATGATCAATATGAACCTGATCCAGGTTCAGGGAAACCAGCTCAGAAACCCTTATTCCGGTAGCGTACAGGAGCTCAAACATAGCCCGATCCCTTAAACCGGCCGGCTCCTCAGTTTTGGGTTGTTTCAGCAGCAGGTCCACTTCCTCAATGGTAAGCACCCGGGGCAGTTTCTGGCGCTGTTTGGGCGATTCCAGATCCGTAGTCGGATCCCGTTCCAGCAGTTCTTCTCTAATTAGGAATTTGTAAAATGAGCGCAATGAAGCCAGGCGGCGGGATATCGTTGCCGGTGAGCGCCCTTTTAATTGCAACCGGTAAATATAGGTCATCACCATATTCCGATCCGCCTGCTCCAGACAATTTATTTCCTCCTGGCGCAAAAATGCCAGGTAAGCGGTCAGATCCGACTGGTAGGATTGCAGCGTATTTTCGGCTAAACCACGTTCCACTGTCAAATGATATAAAAATTCATCTACGAGTTGATCCATTTTTTTACCCCTTATAGAAAACAAACCCATGTTTCTTCTTCCACATGGGTCGGAACATTCCTTTACAAAATAAAAATACCACCAGACCATTTTTTAAAAAATATAATTTGCCGCCAACCGCACCAAGTATGGTGTCAAATAAACCTCTATCAGACCTGCTGCTGCCACACAGAGCAAAACCACAATAGCAAGACCGCTATACCCGACAAAACTGGGCCAGATGGTTAGAGCCGAGTTATTAAATCTTCTGATCAGCAGCACGGCAAAGGACAGTGCCGCCACCCCGGCCAGCAAAAGAGCGGGGATCAGAATCAGGTTTTGGGGCAAAACAGCGGCACAGATTAAGGCAATCCCCTGGGCACCCTTTGTGCCGGCTAAAAAGCTGACCGTATATCCCAGCACAAAACCACGGGTTACTATTATCCCCAGTATCACCGGGATACCTATTACCGTAATACCCAGGAGATAAACCGCCACTATGACCACGACATGCCGATAAAAGAAATCTTGCAGGGCTTTTATGGCATCGATCTCCATCGTACCCGCCTGGATCATAAACTGATCCAGAAACAAGCCCAATTCCTGCACCTGATCGCCATGTAACCTCTGGGCGCCATAAACCCCTAGTGCCAGGCCCAGGGCAAACAGAAGCAAAATTAGCAAATAGGCAGGCCAGCTCTGCCGGAGGGAACCGGCCCAGAGAAGCAGGAGCCTGTTGCCCATCCTTTTACCCCCCTTTGCCTGCACGAGCATATTATTATTAGGTATTTGCTGTTGCTGTTTATTTTTATGGCCGAGCCTAAAACATTATGACTAACGGCCAGGGGGATGTTTTTCATATTCACTCTGTACAGAAGCAAACAAAACCTTTCCAAGCCGGTATAAACCCCACCCCCGGCTCATATATTAAACAGGCTCGCAGTTAAAGGGAAAAGGATCACGGGGAGGTGCAATTTATGAAGATTTACATCCAAAATGAGGGACTGTTTATCTGTGGCAGGATAAAAGAAGTCCGGGAGCTGCTTATTCATTACAAAAACAGGCACCGGACTGTCAGGGAGCTAATTATGGAAATGTTTAACTAGCGTGCTCTCTTCTGGGCAGATTTTACTATTTCCAGCAAATAAACGGCGTTTTGGTACATATCCTTTAAGGCGATATACTCCTCTGTGGTATGCACCTTTTTCATGCCGATGCCCAGCACAGTGGTCTCAATTCCGTTACAGTTGAATACATTAGCGTCACTACCGCCCCCCGTTTTTTCCCGGCTGGCTGTTAGTCCCAGCCTGGAAGCAGCCTCAACGGCCAGCTGTACAGGCGGAGAATCGGCGTCTAGATCATAACCTTCATAGACTGTTTCCGTCACTATATCCACACCGGCGCCGAATTTGACGGCCGTTTTTTTAATCAGCCCGCACATAGCGGTAGTGAGGGTTTCACGCTTATAGCTGTCCAGGCTCCTGGTTTCACCGTCCAGGGTAACGCTTGCCGGCACTATATTGGTAGCTTTCCCACCGGTAATCACACCGATATTACTGGTAGTTTCATGATCTATGCGGCCTAATCTCATTTGCGCTATGGCGTGTGCGGCTACCTGGATGGCATTAATACCATCTTCCGGATTTATTCCCGCATGGGCCGCCCGGCCTCTAATCGTGGCCCCAATCCGATCCTGGGACGGGGCCTTGACAATAATAGAACCCGGTGAACCATCACCATCAAGAACAAAACCAACCCTGGCTTCCAGCTGACTAAAATCAAGGTTTTTGGCCCCAAATAGCCCTCCTTCTTCCCAGATGGTAAAAACAACCTCCAGGCCGCTATGGTTAATGTTTTGCTCCCGGATCACCCGTAAAACTTCTAAAATGGTCACTATACCGGCTTTATCATCAGCCCCCAGCACAGTGTCACCGGCGGAACGGATCACATCACCTTCTATGCGGGGCTTAATCCCACTGCCCGGCTCCACCGTATCCATATGAGCACAAAGCATGAGCACCGGGCCACTACCGCTGCCCGGCATTTTGGCAATAATATTACCGGTATCGGAACCCACCTTCCGGCCGGCCCCGTCCTCAAACACCTCTAGGCCCAGAGCAGCCAGTTTTTTCTTGAGTAAGTCCGCTATCCGCCGTTCCTTGCCGGATACGCTATCGATCTGAACCAATTCAAAAAACTCTTCCACTATCCTTTTGGCATTGACCACAACACCACCACCTTAACGTTTTCCAGGTGCGGGGTTAGAATCTTTAGTTCTATAAGATATGCCCTGCCACCCCGCTACCTCTGATCAACCAGCTTATGCTTTCTGGCCAGTGCTGCCCCTCTTTCCAAAGCCTGCAGGTTGGCGGGAATCTTGCCGTGGTGTCGCTCGGGCAGCACCTCTTTCAATGAATCGGCCACAGTTTCCACTGACACCACCCCAGTGAGCTCAAGTAAAGCACCCAGGATTATATTATTCGCCACCATGGGGTGGCCCATTCTTTCCGCCTCTTCGTTAGCCGCTATAGGCACAACCCGGACATCATTCCTGGTAACAGCATTTTCCACCAGTGAGCTGTTGGTGATCAACAGCCCGCCCGGGACCACTGCCTTTTCATACCTTTCCAGAGATAGGTTGTTCATGACTATTAAAACTGTGGGCTCAGTAACAAAAGGGGAACTAATCTGTTGATTGGAAATAGTCACCCCACAGTTAGACACACCGCCACGCTTTTCTACACCATAATGGGGCAAATATGCTACAAATTTACCCTCCTTCAAACAGGCGTTGGCCAGCAACTGGCCGGTGGAAAGTGTCCCCTGGCCCCCATGGCCGGCAATGTAGATTGCTTCCATCATCTATATCACCCCCGCCGCTGGTACCTTGTATTCTCCCAGGGGAAAATAGGGGATCATGTTTTCTTCCAGCCATTTTACCGCCTCTAAAGGCGTCAGGCCCCAATTGGTGGGACAGGTGGAGAGAATTTCTACCAGAGAAAACCCCAGCCCGGCCATCTGTACCTGAAAGGCTTTTTTGATAGCCTTCTTGGCCTGTATGATGGCCCGGGGACTGTGCACAGCAGCCCGGGCAATGTAGGCAGCCCCGTCAAGAGGGGTCAACATCTCGCAAACCTTAATCGGGTAACCACTGATTACACTATCGCGACCAAAGGGGGTAGTCTTGGTCTTCTGCCCGGGCAGGGTAGTGGGTGCCATTTGCCCACCGGTCATGCCATAGACAGCGTTATTGATAAAAATACAGGTGATCTTTTCCCCCCTGACCGCCGCGTGAACGAATTCACCGGTGCCTATAGCCGCCAGGTCACCATCACCTTGATAGGTAAAAACCACCCGATCGGGCAGGACACGTTTGACACCGGTTGCTACCGCCGGCGCCCGGCCGTGAGCAGCGGAAATCATATCGAAATCAAAGTAATCCATGGTAAAGACGGCGCATCCCACCGGTGCATGGCCAATAACATTGTCCTGGATGCCCAGCTCATCAATCACCTCACCGACCAGGCGGTGGGCAACACCATGAGTACAACCCGGGCAATAATGGAAGGGCACGTCTAGGAGTGATTGGGGTCTGGAAAATGCTTTTTTCAACGTCCGGTACCCCCCTCATGTAAATTCTTTATTTCCGCCAGGACATCCTTTAGTTCCGGAACCATGCCGCCCAAACGACCATAATGAAAAACGGGAGCCCGTCCTCTTACGGCCAGCCGCACATCTTCAATCATCTGGCCCATGTTCATCTCCACCGTCAGATAAGCCCTGGTTTTGTCTGCTGTTTTTTCAATTAACTCGGTAGGGAAAGGCCACAGGGTGATGGGCCTGATCAAACCGGCCTTGATGCCCATGGCCCGCGCCTTTTCCACTGCCGACATGCAGATTCTAGACACCAACCCAAAGGCCACTAATACAATATCGGCATCGGCCAACATATATTGATCACAGGCTTGCTCCTTTTGGCTGATCACTTTGTATTTTTTCTCCAGCCTGAGGTTTAACTCCTCCATTTCTTCCGGAATCACCAGGCAGGAGTTGATCACATTTTTACCTGTATGGTGGGCCATACCGGTAGTGGCCCATGGTTTGGGAGGAATCTCAATCTTTGTATCCCCAGCCAAATCAACCGCTTCCATCATTTGCCCCATGATCCCATCAGCCATCACCATTACCGGGTTGCGATACTGATCCGCCAAATCAAAGGCTTTGCCCATAGTGTCCAACATTTCCTGGGCAGTATTAGGGGCCAGCACAATCATATGGTAATCACCGTGACCGCCACCTTTAACAGCTTGAAAATAATCGGATTGGGAAGGGGCAATATTACCCAGTCCCGGTCCGCCCCGCATCAGGTTGACTATTACACTGGGCAGCTCGGACCCGGCTAAATATGATAGGCCTTCCTGCATCAAGCTGATCCCCGGACCGGAGGAGGAGGTCATCACTCTAGCCCCGGCAGCGGCAGCACCATAGACCATATTGATGGATGCCACTTCACTTTCTGCTTGTAGGAATAGTCCTCCTACCTCGGGTAGCCGTTTGGCCAGATAGTGAGTCAGTTCGCTCTGGGGTGTAATCGGATAGCCAAAAAAATAGCGGCAGCCGGCCCTTACCGCACCTTCTCCGATGGCTTCATTTCCCTTCATTAAGACTCTCAAACCGCTTTCTCCTCCCTCTCCACTACAATAGCCATGTCCGGACAAACTAGAGCGCAGATGCCGCAACCGGTGCATTTATCCTGCTCGGGCACTGAGGCCGGGTGATAGCCCATCCCATTTGTGCTGTCGGACATCACTATGATGCCTTTGGGGCATACAGCCGTGCACAGTTGGCATCCTTTGCAACGTTCTTCTAAAAAAATAACCCTTGCCATAGTTTCTCCCTCCTAAAAAATATCTTCACTTGCTTCTAATCTATATCTATATAATCCTCTTTCACTGCCAGGGGGTTTTCATAAACATTGTCAGGGGCAGCAAGGGCACACCAATATTCCCCATGGCCGGTGCCAGGCCCTCATGTAAACCGATAAAGGCCACAGGCAAAGCCATTTGTGCTGCGGCCTGTGCTATAACCCGGTGCCCGGCCAGAATAGTCGCCACATCAGTTTCCATACCGAGATTGGTATTGCTGACCAGGGCGCCTACATTTAACCTGGAGGACCCTTCAATCATCCGTGTGATGTTGATTATATCCGACACACTACTACTATAGGGACGGCAGGTATTTACCACCAAAAAAAGATTAAAAGCCCCATCGGGCAATTTATTTTTAAAACGGCCTAAAACAGTAGCCCCAATATCCCCGCCACCAACATCAAAAACACCATAAATTGCCGGATTCTCTAAAACACTGTGGATGGTTGGCGGCAGCGCCGGAATATCGGCGCCGGCGAGTTTTCCCGGCGGGCTGATCACTGCAATCCCTTTTTCGGCAAAATCATTTTTGACCTGCCTGACCCTAAAATAGGGATTAATCAGATCAAGGTCGACTAAGGCCACCTTTTTGCCTGTTTCTTTTATTTTAATTGCATAATTTAGAGCGATCTCTGTCTTGCCACTGCCAAAATAGCCGGTAAATATACTAACCCTTTTCAGTTTTTTAAACAGTAGTAACTCACCTGCCCCGCAAGTATAACTTATTACAGGTCATATTATATACCTTTGGGCGGCCTTTTTGAATATTAAAAAGTACCAGGACATAAGAGGACGGTTATT
This sequence comes from Candidatus Syntrophopropionicum ammoniitolerans, assembly GCA_013201395.1. Lineage (GTDB taxonomy): Bacteria > Bacillota > Desulfotomaculia > Desulfotomaculales > Pelotomaculaceae > Syntrophopropionicum > Syntrophopropionicum ammoniitolerans. The sequence goes on along the minus strand of JABMJD010000001.1, from coordinate 61,762 downwards.
TCGTGTTGTTCATTAACATGACACAAAATAACCGTCCCCCGTTGTTTGATGAAAAAAATATTGTTATTAGTCCGGCCTAACCCAGCTAGCTTACTTTTTGCTCAATTCTTAACTTATCGGCTACCATCGCAATAAATTCACTATTAGTGGGCTTGCCACGCTCCAGGTTTATGGTGTAACCAAAAAATTTGGCCATCATTTCCACATTACCTCGATCCCAGGCCAGTTCGATAGCATGTCTGATGGCCCTTTCCACGCGGCTGGGAGTGGTCTGGAACTTCTGGGCAATCATGGGGTAAAGCTCCTTGGTCACCGCACCCAGTAAGCCTACTTCGCCTATAACCATTAAAATAGCATCCCGCAGATAATGATAACCCTTAATGTGTGCCGGTACACCCATCTCATGAATAATGTTTGTCACTGAAATATCAAGATTTTTTGTTTTGGCCGGAGTAATATACTCCGATACATTAACCCCTTCAGCCAGTTGGCGGATACGTGTAGCCAGGACATTAAAATCAAAGGGCTTTAAAATATAATAATCGGCGCCAAATTCTACTGCCCTCTGCGTTACGCTTTCCTGCCCAAATGCTGTCAGCATAATAATTTTGGGCTTATCGTCGGAAAGGTCCGGCAACAATTTTTCCAAAACCCCGATACCATCCAGGTGAGGCATGATTACATCCAAAACAACCACGTCAGGCTTAGTTTCCTCAATCATTTGCAATGTTTCCAAACCGTTATAAGCTATGCCGACCAGACTGAAATCTTCCTGTTGGGAGAAAAATTCCTTGAGTAGTTCACAGAAGTCCCTGTTATCATCTGCAATTAATAGACGAATAGACTTCTTTACCATAAAATTCCCCGCCTCCTAAACCATTTCTATAATTTGCTAATTTGTTCTATACCTAAGATTCGACGGCCAAAAAGAAACTCCTTCAGATAAATATGATAAATGGGATATATTGGCTATAAATTTTAATAATAGACATATACATTTATTTTATAGTAAAACAAATCCCCGACCATGATGCCCGCCGGGGATTATATGTCAAGCAGCCGTTTGTTCAACAATTTGTTTATTGCTATTTCGCAATCCGGATTCCTCCACCATCCATTCAGCCGGTATACCATATCCTTTAGTGGGGTCATTAACAAACACATGAGTCACTGCGCCAACAAGCTTATTATCCTGGATAATCGGGCTTCCACTCATACCCTGTACAATACCGCCTGTCTTTTCCAGCAGCCGCTGATCCGTGACCTTGATCACCAATACCTTGCCGTCATGCCGGGCCAAGGGGTTTATTTTGGAAATTTCTATGGTAAATTTCTCTACCTTATTCTCCTCTATCACTGTTAATATTTCAGCCTGTCCAACATGAATTTGGTTAACTGTAGCCACCGGTATGGGCTCAGCATAGGCATCTTTGGTAAAAATACTTTTTAAATCGCCGAAGATCCCCTGGCTAGAATTTTTGTTAATAGTGCCGTTTACCTGGGCATCATCAGGGAATAATCCTATTTTTTCACCAGGCTGTCCCTTTTTCCCCCTATGGATGGACTGGACGTCGGCATCAATAATCCGGCCATCGGATATTTCCATCGGGCGAGTGGAATCACTATCTGTGACCATATGACCCAGGGCGCCGTAAATCATACTGTTTGGTTCATAAAAAGTAAGTGTACCGATACCCGCCGTGCTATTCTTAATCAGCAGTCCCACCCGGTAACTCAAAGTGTCCCGGCAGAATATGGGCTCTACACAGGTCACAAATGTTTGGTTACCACGTTTTACCTCTATAGTAAGGGATCTTCCAGCAGTGCCTGCCGTGGCGATGGCCCCACGAAACTGCCCTTCGTTATGCAGGATTTCGTTGTCTACCTTGATAATAACATCACCTTCCTGCAGGGCTGCGGCGGGATTATTATAGTGGCCATACTGATCATGGACTGTAGAGTGCCCGGCAACCATTAAACCTTCCGCATGGATTAAAACCCCGATTGACTGGCCACCGGGTACAACCATAACCTGGGGCACAACACTCACCATTACATTTCTTACCGGTATGACACCAAACAGGCTAAGCCTAATTTGGTATTCACCCGGTTCCGTAGTGGCGGGGCAGGTATCTATAAGCTTTTCGTTTCTAATAAACTGTGCTTTCAAAGTCTTTTGTAATGGGGCAGGGAACCCCAACCTTAGCGGTTCACCAACAACAACGGACTGCTTATCCGGTAGCTGCATTATCTCCTGGGCCTGGAAGGATAACAAACCGGAAAATAAAAGCATCAAACAATATAAGAGTCCGATAAATCTTCCCCTCAAGCATCACTCCCCCAGTTTTATTGCCAGTCACCTCCAAAAAATAAAGAGAATTCAAGATAATCATATTATTCGAACAATATTGTGTGTAAATTTAATATAACCCTTAAAAAAATCTTTTATTAAGCCTTAATGTTCCTTAATTTTTTTTAGCGTGAGTCCATTGATTCAACAGGCTATTTTGTAAGTTTTAGTTCTTTTTCCTGGTATAAAAATAAAAAGCCATGTTTTTGGCAAACATGGTTAAAAAAAATTATTTTTACCTGCTAATTCATAGCGTTTCATCCTTGTCTGGAGAAAAACCAAGCATCTGCCGTGCATGGCGCATAGTAATTTCAGTGATCTCATTCCCATCCAGCATCTTCGCCAATTCCTTCAGGCGTTCTGCAGAATTGAGTTGTTTGGCTTTGGTAACTGTGCGTTGACCATCATATTCCTTGATGATACTGTAATGCACCTGCCCCAGGCAGGCTACCTGGGCAGAGTGGGTAACACATATAACCTGGTGATGGGAACCTAATTGCATCATTTTTTCAGCCACCGCTTGCAAGGCCTTGCCGCTAATACCGGTGTCCGCCTCATCGAAAACCAATACCGGTACATCATCCGCATCTGCCAATAAAGCTTTCAGCGCCAGCATGATCCGGGTTAGTTCCCCGCCGGAAGCTATTTTGGCCAGGTGTTTAAGCGGTTCCCCGGGGTTGGTGGCGATCATGAAGGACACCCGTTCCAACCCATCGCGAGCCGGAGCATCAAGATCAGTGAAGGCGACCTTGAATTCCACCCGGCCCATTTCCAGATAGGATAATTCTTCTTTTACTGCTGTCTCCAGTTCCCGGGCCATTTTTCTCCGGGTGGCGCTCAAAACACCGGCCGCTTTATTGTATGCGGACTCAATCTCCTGAACCTCCTGTAAAAGTTCTTCTAGAGATTGATCCACATTTTCCAGCTGGTCCAGTTCCTTCTTTGCTTCCTGCTGGTAGTTATGTATTTCCCTAATTGTTTCCCCATATTTACGCTTAAGTTTTTTAATCTGCTCCAACCTTTCATCAACAACAGCCAAACGTGAAGGATTGAAATCCACTCCTTCACAATAGCGGGCCAGCTCCCGAGCAATATCCTCCGTTTGGTAAAAGATGTCTTCCAACGCCTTTAACAGAGGTTCATTACGGTTGTCAAAAGAAACCAAATCCCTGAGACTTTCTACAGTTTTGGCCAACAAATCCAGAGCCGAATATTGGTTGCCTGTTCCTTCAGAAAGAAATCTACATCCATCCGCCGCCAGCATGCTGATTTTTTCGGCGTTGACTAGAAAATTTTTTTCATTTTCCAATGTGGCGTCTTCCCCCGGATCCAGGTTCGCTTGTTGGATATCATCGATCTGGTAGCGCAGCATATCTATCCTTCTAGCCCTCTCCCCAGCAGCCCTATTCAATTCTGTATATTTTTTATGGGCTTCTCGCCAACGGGTATATAGCAGATTGGCCTGCTCCAGGACTTCCAGGGCCTTTTTACCTGCAAAACGATCCAATAATTGACGCTGCTTTTCCTGGTTAAGCAGAGAATTTGTTTCCGGCTGCATATGTAAATCGGCCAGTAAACCGCCTACTTTTCTGTAATACCCCAGAGTAACCACTCGGCCATTGATACGGCAGAGATTTTTGCCCCTGTGGGTGACCTCCCTGGCCATTACTATTATTCCATCATCGGGATCGGCAAAACCCATTTCATTTAAAAGCAAATTTAATTCCCTATTGCCGCCCACAGCAAATGCTGCCTGGACCAAAGCTTTTTCAGCCCCGGAACGGATCTGCCCGGCTGAGGGTCTGCCGCCCAGGGCTACCTGCAAGGCATCTATAATAATTGATTTGCCGGACCCGGTTTCACCGGTGAGCACATTAAAACCCTTTGCAAAGTCAATACTTAACTGGTCAATAATACCAAAATCTTGAATAAAAATATTGAGCAGCATTATCCTACCCCCCGAGTAGGTCCCCAAATTTTTTCAATACCAGGCCGGTGGCTTCTTTGGGCTTGACCACTACAAGTATCGTATCATCCCCACCTACCGTACCAATAATCTCCTCCCAGCCACTCTGATCAATGGCTGAGGCAACACCCTGGGCACCCCCAGGGTTTGTCTTCAAAATAATCAAATTTTCACTAGCATCAAATCCAATCACAGAGTCAAGAAACACCTTTCTCAGACGTTCTTTGCTGGTGGGCACTGGGTTTTCACCCGGGCGAGCATAATAGAGTTCATTATTATCAAAGGGTATTTTTACTAAACCTAACTCCTTAATATCCCGAGAAATAGTAGCCTGAGTAACATTATAGCCATTTTTTTTTAGTTCGCCGGACAACTCTTCCTGGGTGGCGATACGCCGGCGTCTAATTATTTCCAGTACCTTACGCTGCCGCCCAACTTTCATCTAGCATCCGCCTTTTCAATAATAATCACCACAGGTGCGGTGGCAGCCCTGTTTAATAAACCTATTTTAAGCACATTAAAAAGTGTCTTGTCCAGGCCGCTGCATATTTTTTCTACAGCCTCATACTCCTCCCTGCCTCCCTGGTGTCCGGGGTAAATCACCATACCCACCCGGCCGCCGGAACGCAGTAGACCCAGAGCAGCCTGCAGGGCCCGCACAGTCGAAGCAGGCTCTGTGATTACCGAATGTTCACCACCGGGCAGGTAACCCAAATTAAAAATAACACTATCCACCGGACCGAAAACATAATGTTCCATATTTCCATGACAGTCTTTTACCAATGTAACCCGGTCAGCCACACCGGCACCTTCCAGCAGCGAACGTGTAGACTGCAGCGCATCTTCCTGCACATCAAAGGAAAAAACCCGGCCACTGGGACCGACCAACCCGGCCAGATAAAGGGTATCGTGCCCTCGACCGGCAGTAGCATCAACAACTGTCCCCCCATTTTGTACAGAAGGGGACAAAAAATGCTGCACCAGATGAACGACATTGTCCAGGCCCCTAGACATTATTTCTTTCTCCCTCTTCCTTTAACTTTTTGCGTAATATTTCAAAAAAGTTCCGCCCTGTAATGCGCAGAAATTTTGCTTTCTGGGGAGCCTGTCTGACTACAATTTCATCATTTTGACGCAGGCTGAACACATACTGGCCGTCTATAGTCAGGGTCACCGCACCGCCATCCGACAACACCGCTACTTTGATTACACTATCGGGAGCGGTAACAACAGGTCTGGCCCACAAAGAATGGGGGCAGATAGGAGTAAGCAAGATTAAGTTATGATCCGGCGATACCAGGGGCCCACCGGCAGAAAGGGAATAGGCAGTTGAACCGGTGGGACTGGCGATGATTAAACCATCCGCGTGGTATTTATTTACAAAACAATCATTTACATAGGTATCCATTTGAATCAGCCTGGCAATAGCCCCTTTGCTGATTACCACATCATTAAGCCCCACAGCATGTTCCACCGTGGCGCCGTCCCTGTAGACTGCCGCCTCCAGCATCATTCTCTCTTCCACAAAATACTGACCGGCTAAAATTTTGCTGAGGTCAACCAGTGCTTCCGGCACATCTATTTCAGTCAGGAAACCCAGATGTCCCATGTTGATCCCGATCAGGGGCGTGCCTGCCTGGGCCACCTTGCGGGCCGTCCATAACATGGTCCCATCACCGCCAAACACAATGACGCACTGGGCTTGATCAAACAACTGCTCTTGAGATACAGCAAGCCTGGATAGTCCGATCATGCGGGCCGTATCATCTTTGATCATCACCTGGCAGTCTCTTTCCTCCAGCCAACAGGTGATCTGTTCCACAAACCGCTGAACACCCTTCTTATTAAGATTTACTACCAGCCCGAATTTTTTCAATTAGCAAGTCCTCCACAGCAGTTTCTTCCGTTTAAATCTGGGGACCTAAATTGGTATGTGCTGTTCTTACGACCTGCCCAATATCGTAGTCCGCCGGCAGGCCATCTTTCTGAAAATAAATTAGGAACTCAATATTCCCCTGGGGCCCGGTGAGGGGGGAATAATCCACTCCGCCAATCACCCAACCCAGTCCCTCAATCGTATCCGCAACAGCATTCAGCACCGCCTCATGAACAGCTGGATCCCTGACCACACCCTTTTTACCTACCTGATCCCGGCCCGCCTCAAATTGGGGTTTAACCAGGACCACTCCTGCCGCATCTGCTGCAGTGAGGGCACCTATTCGGGGCAGTACTTTGGATAAGGAGATAAAGGAAACGTCAATAGTGATAAAGTCAGGGGTTTCCGACAAGGCTTCCTCTTTTAAATAGCGAATATTGGTGCGTTCTAAAACTACCACCCGGGGATCATTCCGCAATTGCCAGTCCAGCTGGCCATAACCAACATCCACCGCATATACCAACCTGGCCCCATTTCTGAGAGCACAGTCGGTAAACCCGCCTGTGGAGGCACCCACATCCAGCACCACCCGGTCATGTAGGGTCAGGCAAAAGGATTTTATAGCCTTTTCCAATTTAAGCCCGCCCCGGCTGACATAAATCAAGGATGGGCCACGCACCTCAACCTTGGATTGGGGTTTAACCATCGAACCTGGTTTGTCTACCTTTTGCCCATCAACAAAAATCAAACCGGCCATAACCGCTGCCCGTGCTTTTTCCCTGCTCGGGTAGCAGCCCTCTTCGGCCAGCCTGACGTCTAATCGTTGTTTTTTTTGGGACACAGCAGGATCCCCCCCTACCTGGATATCTGTGCTCACTGAATTAATCCCCGGCCGACACCCGCAGAAAACCTTTGTGGGGCATTATTTTTAACATGTTTTAGTATCAAAACCCTTAATATTTTTAAGCCGTTTAGCACGTTTTATGTGTGCCATTTTATTGGCTACGGTTCTAATTATATGCCTTACCGTTAGCCCGTACTTTTCTCTCAGTTCAGCCGGGCTGCCATGTTCCACAAAAACATCCGGAATCCCAAAACGATGGACCCTGATATTCCTTAAGCCCCTGGCAGAAAGCAATTCCAGTACAGCACTGCCAAAGCCGCCCTGTAGGACATGCTCCTCCAGGGTAAATAGTACACCGGTCCGTTTGGCATAGTACAATATACATTCCTCATCCAGAGGTTTCACAAACCGAGCATTAATAACAGCAGCGCTGATTCCCCGATCCTTCAGGGCTACCGCAGCCTCTAAAGCCGGCCGTACAGTGTTGCCGATAGCCAGCAGGGCCACATTAGACCCTTTTTTTAATACCTCAGCCTGTCCAATAGGGATTCTCATAAATTTTTCATCCAGTACACTGCCGACCCCAGTCCCACGTGGATAACGCAAGGCAACCGGGCCCGGATGCCTGGTAGCCGTTGCCAGCATATGCTGCAGTTCATTTTCATCCTTGGGCGCCATAATTACCATGTTTGGCAGCGGTCGTAGATAGGAAAAATCAAAAAGGCCATGATGGGTAGGACCGTCTTGCCCCACTATACCCGCCCGATCGATAGCAAAGGTTACCGGCAGTTTTTGCAGGCAAACATCATGGAGAATTTGGTCGTAGGCACGCTGTAAAAATGTTGAATAGATGGCCACTACCGGCCGATAACCGCCGGCGGCCAAACCGGCAGCCATAGTAACCCCATGCTGTTCGGCAATACCCACATCAAAAAAACGCCGCGGATAAAGTCGAGCAAAATTGGTCAGTCCGGTACCACCGGTCATCGCCGCAGTGATGGCCACAATGTTTTCATGCTTTTGGGCCAGCCTGATCATAGTCCGGCCAAAAATATCCGTGTATGAGGGAATGTTACTACCTTTATAAACTTTGCCGCTGGCTTGATCAAAGGGGCCCACACCGTGAAAACGGCCGGGATTTTTCTCCGCAGGCTGGTAACCTTTGCCCTTTTTTGTTAAGACATGGACCAAAACCGGTCCTTTTATGTTTTTAGCCCGCTGCAACACACTGGCAATCTTTTTGATATCATGCCCATCTACCGGGCCCAGATATATAAACCCCATCTCTTCAAAAATCATTCCGGGCACCACCAGGTATTTCAGGCTGTCTCTGAGCCTTAAACCAAGGCGCAGTAAAGCAGTGCCCACAGGTATTTTGCGCATTAGTTGTTCCAGTTCTTCCTTACCCCTGGTGTACATGGGATCTGTACGTAACCTGGCCAGGTATCCGGATAAGGCACCTACATTTTGCGCTATCGACATCTCGTTATCATTCAGTACCACGATCAGGTCTTTTTTTAGGTGTCCGGCATTATTAAGGGCCTCAAAAGCCATACCACCCGTTAGTGCCCCATCACCTATCACTGTTACTATTTTATGTTTTTCGCCATTTAAATCCCGGGCCACAGCCATACCCAGGGCCGCTGAAATAGAGGTACTGCTGTGTCCGGTCTTAAAAAAATCATATTTACTTTCTTTAGGACACAAAAAACCACTGAGGCCCCCGAACTGGCGCAATGTACAAAACTCTTCCCGGCGCCCAGTGATGATTTTATGGGCATAACTTTGGTGCCCCACATCCCAGAGAATCTTATCCGGGGGTGTATGAAAGGCCTTATATAGACCTAGAGTTAGTTCCACTACACCCAAACTAGGCGCCAAATGCCCACCATTTTTGGCTACGGTATCAATGATCAGTCGGCGAATTTCTTCAGCTAGTTTATTTAGTTGTGAATAACCAAGACTTTGTACGTCCTTTGGGGAGTTAATTTTTTTGAGGAAATCGGACATTCCTTATTCACCCCTTTTTCCCCTGGATACGCGTTTCTTTCTAAATGGGCTATAACCTGTTGTTTCTTCTATCGTAGCCAGGATCCTCCCGACAAAAAAAATTACATCGTTGGGGTAAGACAAGGCAATTTTTTTGGAATATGCCTTGGCGGAAACAATCACCGCAGCAATAAATGCGGTGATTAGGATATTTAACCAGAACTGGCTTATACCGGGATTCAGGCTAATCACCTGTACAGCAATGGAGATGCCCAGGGCCCCTCCTACGGTCGTAGTGATATCACTCAACATATCGTTCGTTAAATTAGCAACCTTATCGGCATTTTTGACCAGCTGCAGACCGTGAGACGCTCCCCTAATTTTCTTGGCTGATTTGGCGTTAAAAGGAACATGAGAGGCCGCAGTCACCGCCGTACCCACTACATCCGCCGCTATATTGATTAGGATTACAAAAAGCAAAAAAACAAGAGCCAAAACAACACTATTTAATTTTGAGGTAAAATACTCTGAAAAAAAGGTGAATACCACTGCCAAAAGCAACGATACTATCCCGACAAAAACAATATACCTACCGGAAACGGTAGATTTTTTGTTTCCCAAAAATTTCACCTCAAAAAAGGACTTAAATGCAAGCCGACCTATGTAATGTGATAAATGATAGCAGACCGGATAAATATTGCGGCTTAGGTCTAGCAGGTTTTCCCAAACAACTGCCGGCTGTCGCCAAAACCGGCGGTTTCCCTTTAAAGCTGTTCCCGGCCGTTACCGGTTCCGGAGCTAGATTACCACTTAGTCCACACTGCAATCCCCGGCCTGCCCTAGAATTCCGGACAGCCTAGGAGTTTTCCTCAACAGACTTCCCTTTTCTAACCTCTTTTGCAAGAAAGGTTTCATTCAACAAAACCCGTTCATGGGCCCATGAACAGCCTTTGCACGTTAGAAATTCGCCAATCCCACTCAAGGCAGGCTACACTGCACGCAGCGGTAACCACATGCAGGTTCAATCCCAAGCCATAGTTGACCACCCAAAAAATGGTGTGACTACCCACAAACTTGGGTCTCCACGGGGGCAGGGTCAACGCCCGCATGCCATTGCGGGTCGCCCTCCCCCCTTAACTCCCAGTACCAGCCCCCAACTGGGCGTCAGCAGCCAGCACCAGGAACTTCATCGATATGCCCTTTGACGGATTTTTAGGCCCGCCTTCAAAAAGGTTTATCTGACTAGGATACTGCATCATTTATCGTAAAAACTTTTACAATTTTTAATTATAACAAAATAGCGATGCATAATCAAACACCGCTATATTATACAACTAACTAGCCCGGACCTGCCACCTGACCCCCCGGCTATGATGGAATATGCCGGCCAGTCTACTATTTAAAAGTCGCGATTTATCACATACTCTACAAGTAGCCGGAGAAAATCAGCCTCACTACCAAAGGGTTCCAGGGCTTCCTCTGCTTTTTTTACCGCCAACCGGGCTTTATTTTTGGCGCCTTCCAGGCCAAACAGGGCCGGATAAGTGGCTTTCTTATTTCTTTTGTCACTACCCACCGGTTTGCCCAGCCTTTTTTCATCTCCCGTGACATCAAGAATATCATCCTTGATCTGAAATGCCAGGCCTAAATATTCTGCATATTCAGTAAGACAATCCAAATCCTTTTCGCCGGCGCCGGCCAGGATTGCCCCGCACCTGACTGCCACCCGATAAAGGGAGCCGGTCTTATTACGATGGATATATTCTAATATGCTCGTGTCTATTTCTTTGTCCACTGAAAAGGTGTCTACCACCTGGCCACCGATCAACCCCCCGGTGCCGGCACCGGCTGCTGTTTCACCAATCACCCGGACAAGATCCTGGGGATAGTCTGTCCTGCATTTCGTCAATAATAAAAAAGCCAGGGTCAGCAAAGCGTCGCCGGCCAAAAGGGCCACAGTTTCACCATAAACCTTATGGTTGGTAAGCTTGCCCCGCCGGTAATCATCGTTGTCCATCAAGGGCAGGTCATCATGTATGAGGGAGTAGGAATGGATCAGCTCCACTGCGCAGGCAGCCGGCATTACATCCCGGGTCCTTCCCCCGGCCATTTCCGCTGCCGCCAACAGCAAGACCGGCCTGAGCCTTTTCCCGCCACCCAGCACACTGTAGCGCATAGCCCGGTGGATCAGGGGCGGATAGGCATCCGGCGAGGGCATAAAACCCTCCAGGGCTTCATTAACAACAGCGGCCTTTTTATTGAATTCTTCTTTAAAATCCACTTCTATTTCCTTCCGACGTAGCAGGTAGGGAATCGATATCTTCTAGAAACAACCCCTCACCCTCATCCTTGGTCAGGATTGCTATACGCTGTTCGGCAGCTTGCAGATTCCGACTGCATATACGGGATAGCTCAATGCCTTGAGCAAATAATTCCAGCGCTTTCTCTAGAGAAAGCCCGCCGCCTTCCAATTCCTGTACAACATCTTCCAACTGGGAAATTGCCTGATCAAAACTGAGGACAACCTTATCTTTTTCTGCCATAACTCCCTCCAAACCGTGCTTTTCTCCATTATACCTAAAAAAACCATTGATTTAAATACAATTCTTGGCGTTTTTTTGCAGCTCGATGGCTTTTATAATATTTTTCAAAATCAAACTGGTAGTAATACTGCCCACACCGCCGGGTACTGGTGAAATTGCCCCGGCCACTTTTTCTACATTAACGAAGTCAACATCACCACAGATGCCTCCGCCGGGTTTGCTGTTTATACCCGCGTCTACAACAATGGCCCCGGGTTTAACCATATCGGCAGTAACCATCCCCGCCTTTCCCACTGCCGATATTAATATATCTGCCTGGCGGGTGTGGTAAGGCAAATCTTTAGTCCTGGTATGACAGACAGTAACTGTGGCGTTCTGGTTGAGCATCATAAAAATAAGGGGTTTGCCCACTGTTTCACCGCGGCCCACGAGTACAGCGTGTTTGCCGCTAATTTCGATCCCGTTACGGAGCATTATTTCAATGCAACTTTGGGGTGTGGTCGGAAAAAGTCCCACACCGTTACTGAGTATATAGCCTTTGTTAATCGGGTGAACACCGTCTACATCCTTGAGTGGTGAAATAGCCTGGAGTACCTTTTGTTTGTTCATTCCCGGCGGCAAAGGCAGCTCCAGCATGATCCCATGGATACTATCATCTGTATTTAGTCTTTTCAGTAGATCTACAACCTCGTCTTCAGAGGATTCTGCGGGCATTTTAAATAATTCGCATTCCACTGCAACCGCGCCACAGGCTTTTTTTATAGAACGGGAATACAACACGGAGGCCAGGTCGTCCCCTACTAAAACAACAGCTAGCCTGGGGCAGAGGCCCCCATCTCGTAATCCGGCTACGGCCTCCTTGACTTCTTCCCTAATAGCTGCTGCCACTTTTTTCCCTTCAATGATGGTTGCCATTTATTTGTTCCCCTTTTGCTAATTTCTCATTTTTCCTTTTTACAACACATTCCAATATGCCCTTTTGCAGCTGCAAAGCCAGTCTACTGCCAATTTCCACATTAGCGGCACTGGTGATCACCTTTTTGCCATCGGCAGTAGTACAAATACTGTACCCTCTGGCCAGGGTAGCCAGAGGGCTTAAGGCCTGTAGTTTACCGGCCAGGATGGCCAGTCTTTTTTCTTCTTGCCCTGTTAGGCCGGTAATAGCCTGCTGCAGACGGTGGCGCATAAAATCAAGGGATTGTTGCCTGGTACCGCAGATCACATCCACCGGCCTGGTAAAAACACGGCTGGTTAAACAGGCGCGGAGTCGTTGCTTGTACCTTGCCGCCTGATCAATCACAGCACTATGCAAACGGCTGTTTAAAGCCCCCAGGTAGCGATCTGTTTCCTTTTTATCGGGTACAGCCATTTCCGCTGCTGCAGATGGGGTCGCAGCCCGGGCATCGGCAACAAAATCTGCGATGGTGTAGTCTGTTTCGTGTCCCACGGCGGAAATAATCGGTATTTTCGATTTAAAAATACTGCGGGCTACTACCTCGGTATTAAAAGCCCAGAGCTCCTCCAGTGAACCGCCGCCGCGACCGGCAATAATCAAATCCGCCTGACCCCACCTGTTCAAAAGACGGATACCGGCGGCGATATCCGCCGGGGCGCTTTCGCCCTGGACCAGGACAGGCACGATAATGATCTGCAGCCCGGGCCAGCGGCGTCTGATTATTTCCACTATATCTCTCACCGCCGCCCCCGTTAAAGAAGTAACAACCCCAATCCGGTGTGGTAGTAAAGGCAGAGGTTTCTTGTGTTTCTGATCAAAAAGGCCTTCCTCCCGCAACCTTTCTTTTAGTTGTTCAAAGGCCAGATGCAATGCCCCGGCCCCGTCAGGCTGCATTTCCCCGGCATAAAGCTGATATAGTCCATCACGCTCATAAACAGAAATATAACCTCGTACGATCACAGCCATACCGTTACCGGGACGGAAGACCAGAGACCGGCTTTTGGAACGAAACATAACCACCCTCAGGGTGCCGGACTGATCCTTCAGAGTAAAATATAAATGCCCGGAAGAGGCAGCTTTAAAATTGGATATTTCACCTTTGACCCAAACATTTGCCAGAAGATAATCATTGTCGACCAGGTTTTTAATATATTCTGTTAGGTCCCTCACTGTTAATATACGCAACAAAATCACCCCTTCCGGCAGCATAATCCCTACTTGGGTCCCAATACAAACCGGATTATGGCATATCTATTCTAGAGTAGCCTATTAAATCCTTCTGTCTCGAACAATAGTATTTAAAAAACCACCGTCAGGTGGTCCAATTTGATCCGGTTTGTATTTTGATCAAACCTAATCTTAAACCGGGCTGTTGCTGGGCGGCAGGTTACTATTTAAAATTTCTTCAGGGGTATATTTCTCAATGTTTTCAATCACCTTCCCCAGGATACCGTTAATAAATTTGCCTGAATCAGCCCCACCAAATATTTTGCCGATATCAATGGCTTCGTTCACCGAGACATTATTGGGAATGTCATGGCAAAAAAACATTTCATAGAGGGCCAACCGCATTAAATTCCGGTCTACATTGGCCATTCGATCAGGTTTCCAGTCTTTACTTACCCGGGCAATAATTTGATCAATTGGCGCCAGGTTTGCCAGCACACCATAAATAAGTTGTCCGGCAAAGTCCTCATTATCTGCCACCTTGCCAAATTCCTCATCCATATATTCTATTGCTTTCCCAGGATCTACACTGCCGATATCAACCTGAAACAGCACCTGGAGCGCCCTTTTTCTAGCTTTTCTTCTGCTCATTGTTCCTCCTGGTGGTTAATGTGAAATACAAACTATAATTATAATATTCCCTTAGAAGCTTTTTTTACTGGTGCTCGCCAAAAAACCTGGCGAACACTGTCCTTAGGTCTACCTTGTCGTCCAACCTTTTGCCGATATAATAGCCGCCAACAATACAGGCAGAAACAAAAAGAGCCTTAAACAAACCATAGGTAATAGCAAACCAGCCAAAAATTAGCCCCAGCAGGATGCCAATAATCTTGCCCGGGTGTTTTTCAAGAAATTCCAAAAATATGCCCATTTAACCCGCCCTTTCCTTGCCGTCTATTCAACCCGGGGCTTCTTCACAGAAATGCTTTGGATATGCACCTCGACAATGCTGACCTGCAACCCGGTGATTTCCAGCACCTTTTCCTTAATCATGTTTTGCATTTCTGCCGAAACGTCGGGCACATTGATATCCGGGGTTACGGAAGCCCGCACCTTTAAACCCACACCCTGGGGGACCCCAAATATCCGTGAGCTAACCTCTCTGACCCCATTGATGCGCCCCGCTACCTTGTTTGCCAGGTCCTCTACAGCGCTCAAGGATAAATTCACCTGGCCCAGGGCATTTTCCGCCAATACCACGTGACGACCACCCTTTCCGGCACCGAAAATACTGACCCAGAAAAGCCTGATGCTAATTAATACTACAATTGCTCCCAGGGTCCAGAAAACTTCCTGCCGGCCGGGGTGAAAAACATACCTGAGCAGGTCGGCAGGCGCTTTCCAACCCAGGGCAACCGATGAAAAAAGGATCAGCAACAAGGTAATAAAAACAGAATAAATAGCAAATATAACCCGATCGAAAGGACTCACCCAGCCGACCCCCTTAAAAATTAACCCCCTCGTAAGGGGGATTGACTCAGCATTATCTAACCCTATGCTCTTCTTCCTTTAAATCAGAAGCAAAAGCAACTCCCTGCACATTAACATTAGCCTCAACAACTGCCAGCCCGGTCATCCGTTCAACAGCACTTTTTACATTTTCCTGTATTTGGGCAGCAATATCAGGGATGCGCACCCCATAATCCATTATCACCGAGAGATCTATGGCTGCCTCTTTTTCCCCTACCTCCACCTTAATGCCCTTGGACAGGTTTTTTTTGCCCAGCATTTCCACGATGCCGCCTGCAAAACCACCGCTCATGCCGGCTACCCCTTTTATTTCTATGGCCGCCAGCCCGGCAATGACCTTGACCACATCATCGGCAATCCTAATTGTGCCCAAACTTGTATGCTCTTCACTGGCAATTTCGCTGTGTTCCATCTCTACACCTCCAACTGATACATGGCCCAAACGGGACTATTTACTATGGACAACGCTTCCTGTTCCCCAACATTGTTGTTTTAGGTAAAAACTACTGATTTTCCGGCAAATTTAGCACGTTTATTATAGCAAATATGGTAAATTAACGCAAACACAAACCGTTTTTACTATTCAGCTAAAATACGCCGCTGGATAAAATTTGTATAGATTTCACCGCGGCGGAAAAAGGCGTTCCCGGATACCTGTTGATGAAAAGGTATGGTAGTGGGGACACCCTCAACCACAAACTCCCGTAGTGAACGCTGCATACGGGATATGGCCTCCTGCCTGTCCCGGCCCCAAACAACTAACTTACCGATCAGGGAATCGTAGTAAGGAGGTATTGTATATCCGGTGTAAAGGGCACTATCAACCCGCACCCCGGGTCCACCGGGCGGTATATATCTGTCAATTTTACCTGAACAGGGCCTAAAGCCATGATCAGGGTCTTCAGTGTTGATCCGGCATTCAATAGCATGGCCGTTGATGGCCACATCCTCCTGGGTAAATCCCAGTTCCTCACCGGCGGCCACCCGAATCTGTTCTTTAATCAGATCAATGCCGGTGACCAGTTCGGTAACCGGGTGTTCCACCTGGATCCTGGTGTTCATCTCCATGAAATAAAAATTATGGTTTTTATCAAACAAAAACTCCACAGTGCCGGCGCTATAATAGTTAACGGCCCTGGCTGCCTGCAAAGCTACTTCACCCATCTGGGCTCTCAGTTCCGGTGTTAGGGCGCTGGACGGCGCCTCCTCAATCACTTTTTGGTTGCGCCTCTGGATGGAGCAATCCCTCTCACCCAGATGTACAATGTGGCCATGCATGTCCCCAATAATTTGAAACTCAATGTGCCTGGGCTCTTCTAAATATTTCTCCATATACATCTCATCGTTGCCAAAAGCAGACTGTGCCTCGGATTTGGCAGTAGCCACGGCATTTTTCAAATCTTCCGGGCTCTGCACTATGCGCATGCCCCGGCCGCCGCCACCCAGGCTGGCCTTGACCATCACCGGGTAGCCAATTTGGTCTGCTGTTTCAAAAGCCTTGTCCATATCCCGGATCACACCATCGGATCCCGGCACTATAGGAATTCCCGCACGGATCATAGTTTCCCTGGCTAAGGCCTTTTCCCCCATCCGTTGGATCGCCTGGGCCGGGGGCCCAATAAAGGTCAGACCGCATTTGGCACACACTTCGGAAAAATCAGCATTTTCTGCTAGAAAACCATAGCCGGGGTGAATAGCCTCCGCCCCGGAAAGGATCGCAGCGCTGATAATGTTTGTAAAGTTAAGGTAGCTCTTGGCGGAGGGCGCCGGTCCAATACAAAAGGCCTCATCCGCCCACCACACATGCAAGCTATCCCGATCCGCCTCAGAATACACAGCAACAGTACTGATGCCCATTTCCCGGCAGGCCCGGATTACCCGCACAGCTATTTCACCGCGATTGGCAATCAGGATTTTTTTAAACATTTTTCCCTCCATGGAATTGATTAAACCTGGTTGCATGTTCATTATTCCTTAATCAGGAAAATCACCTGGCCGTATTCCACCGGCTGGCCCCTTTCCACCTTTACCTCCACAATTTCGCCATCATATTCGGATTTAATTTCATTCATCAGCTTCATTGCTTCGATAATACATAGGACCTGTCCTTTTTTGATCTGATCCCCCACCTGGACATAGGGATCCGATTCCGGTGACGGGGTATCATAAAAGGTACCTACCATGGGCGCAATGACGGGTTGTAGTCCATCTTCGGCCTGAGATTCATCTGCTATCTGCTCGGATAGGTCCTCCGCAGCAGCAGGTTTTTCTACCTGGGCTCCATTGGCCGGCGGTGCATTTAACCGCACAGGCACCTCTGCCGCCTGAAAACCACCTTTTCTGACTGATAGCTTGACACCAGCACTTTCCAAGGATACCTCAGTAATATCTGTATCACCGATAAACTTAATTAGGTCTTTGACATCAGATACATTCAATTCCCCTACCTCCTTAGCAGTATCGGAATCTGCCGCCCTACTTGCCTTCTGCCCTTGCGGGGTTGTTTCTTTCGGGCCACCTGCCTTTTTCCCGGCGGGAGCCTTTTCCGGCGCCACCGATATATTTCTTTCTAACTTGGGCAGGTTCTCTCTCACCTGATAGTTTTGCCCCTTCTGGAAGCCACCGTTACGCTTAAATTCGAAAAACCGCCTGGCTACCTGGGGGAACAGGGCATATGAAATCAGATCTTCTTCCCTGGTAACCTGGTCTGCCAATTCACTCCGCAGTTTTTCCATTCTAGGCTCCAATAGATCTGAAGGCTTGTCGCTGATGGCCGTACGATCCCTTAGAACCTTGCGGGCGATATCCTGGTTGATGGGGGCCGGAGGCCGACCATAATAACCCCGGATATAGTCACGCACCTCACCCGGAACCAGCTTATAGCGTTCCCCAGTTAAAACATTAAGTACTGCCTGGGTACCGACAATTTGGCTGGTCGGTGTAACCAGGGGTGGATAACCCAGGTCTTCTATCACCCGGGGGATTTCCTCCAAAACCTCGCCCAGGCGGTAGAGGGCCTTTTGCTCCTCCAGCTGGGTGACCAGGTTAGATATGGCGCCCCCCGGAACGTGGTGATCAAAAACACGCATATCATTTATCCTGGTCACACCACGTTTGAAGCCTTTTTCCTTTCTCATCTCCTCAAAATATTCCGCAATTTCAAATAGCTTGTGGATATCAAGCTGCGTATCCCGGCTGGAACCGTGCAGAGCACGCACGACAGTTTCTACCGGCGGCTGGGAAGCGCCAAAAGCCAGAGGCACTGTAGCAGTGTCGATTAGATCAGCGCCCGCTTCAGCTGCTTTCAGATAGGTACCTACCGCCAACCCCCCAATGTAGTGACAGTGCAGCTGCACAGGAAGGTCGTGGTTTTTCTTTAGGGATTTTACCAGCTCATAGGCGTTGTAGGGGCCCAAAAGACCAGCCGTATCCTTAATACAAATCGAATCCGCCCCCATTTCAGCCAAATGCCGGGCCAACTCTGTATAATGCTCGTTAGTATGAATTGGGCTTACTGTATACACCATGGCGGCCTGGACATGGGCGCCGGCTTTTTTTGCCGACTGTATGGCTGTCTCCAGGTTGCGTACATCATTTAAGGCATCATATATTCTAATAATACTAATGCCGTTTTCCACGGATTTGTTGATATATGCCTCCACCACATCATCCGGATACTGTTGATAGCCGACCAGTGACTGGCCCCTGATCATCATTTGCAAAGGTGTTTTACGGATAATTTTTTTCAACTGGCGCAGCCTATCCCAGGGATCTTCGTTCAGGTATCGTAAACCAACATCAAAGGTATTCCCACCCCACACCTCCAGGGAATGATAGCCGATATTATCTAATTTCTCGGCAATGGGCAGCATATCTGCAGTGCGCATCCTTGTGGCCCAGAGACTCTGATGGGCATCACGCAAGGTAGTGTCCGTGATCTTTACTCTATTCTCCAAATTCAATCCCCCCTGTGACAGGAATATAAAAATCAGGTTGCTATATATTTTTAAGACAACCTGACCCAACTATTGTGTCTATAGACATATTATATTTGATTCATAAAGGTTTGGAAACCTCTTTGCTGCAAGTATACAGTATATGTGTTCTAATGCAGTATACAATATGCCATTTAAACAACCAAATTATGATCATGTCCTGGCTATAATGGCAATATTTTTGGCGTCTACACCTGTTTTGCGGGAAACGAGATTGTTAATCTCGCTGCATTCACCGGCAGACAATGCTTCTGAGGTAACGATAACAGTAACTGCCTGTTCATCGGCAATAACCGCCACATCCTTAAATCCTTTGGCTTTGAGCAGGCTTTCCAATTCTGTTTCTGTCTCCATTTTGTTGCTGATGGCCAGTAGACTCTCCTGGGCTTTTTGTCGGGTTTCCACTGCCGACTGTTCGTTGTTGATCACCTCTCTCAGCCATTCTACCCTCTGACCCCGGGTGCGATCCCTTTCCAACCGGTACTCAACAAAAAAGTCGGCACTATCATCAATCACAGCCAGTTCCGTTTTTTCTGTGTTCTCTGCCGGCAGGGACGGAGGGTAGACCTCCTCAATACTGACACCTCCGGGCAGACCGGGTTGACTGACAGGGATGTCCCATTCCTGGTTCTTTTGTTCCAATAGGCCACCCCGCAACCCGACCACCAGGAGCAAAATACCACATACACCCAACAGAATCAAGACCAGGGTGCGCCGCCTAATAATCATTGCCTGCATTATTATCTCCTTTCCATGGGCAGTACCAGTATCCGCTGGGGCTCCACCCCCACTGCTACCCGTGTCGCTTCATATAGTTTTGCCTTCACCCGGGCATCAACAGCACCCTCTGCCACCACCAGCACCCCGGCTATATGTGGTGCCTCCTGTCTTTCGATCACCGGTTGTTCGCCACCGTTGCCGCTGCGATTCATCACCAGTTGGCTGCTGCCGGTGTTTTCCGTAGTGGTACGTGTACCGCCACCCTGATCCTTTTCTTCTGTTGTTTTTTTGGCTGCACTGTCGTTCACAGCAAATTCCGATTTGGTAGTGCTGGAAAGCCGTACCGAAACCTCCACCCGGCCGGCACCCTCCACCTGACGCAGCATGGCACATAGTTTTTGACCCAGTTGTTCCTCTTCTGCAGTCATTTTGCTCCTGGGTTCTTCAGGCGGTGCTGTGGTAACAGTATCTTCCTGCTGCTGGAACTGGGCCACAGCTTGCTGTTCCTCCTGGCCACCACCGAAAGCTGAAGAAAAAACCAGCAGCACCACACCCAGGGCCGCCAGGGCCAATAGCCACAGGCTGCCCCTCCCCTTGACAGGAAATTTCCCTTCTTCTTCCCCACCCAGGCCAAAGTATCCCAGTAGTTTTCGCATTCTGCCACCTCCATTTATCTGTACCTGACTTTTACCTGCTGTTGTTCTAAACTGTAGAAACCAGCCACTGTCTTGACTAGACCGGATACAACATCCCGGGGCGGTTCGGTAGTTTCTACCGCCGGTTCCACCCCACTTTCTGCAGCATTTTCAACATTTATGGTCACCGGCTTAATTTGTTCAAGGGTAATATTGTCCCCGTCTTCCCCCGGTACCGTGTCCCCGGTTTGAGCCACATACAAAACTATCTCCTTAATCTGCCCAAAGTCCGGTTCATCACTGCCGGCCTGGACCCGGACGTCCACATCCACCACCGGGGTATCCTGATAGAGGCTGGTCAGAGCGATGATCTGTCTGGCTATGCCACCCTCATATTGTTCGATGGCCTTTTGCTGCTGGTTACCAGACATTTTTTTCCCCGCCTCGATAGCCTCAGAAACCTGCATTCTGTCCCCCTCAGTGGTTAATGCAGACAACTCACTGCTGTAATCCCATTGCACCAGGGTGCCTATGGCCTGAATTACAGCGATCACCACCAGGAGCCCCATGACCATTTTTACATATTTTTTTAGTCCGCCCTGGGGCAGGAACATTTCTAGGAACAAGGCCAGGATTAGAATAATAATAATGTTCTGCACCAGACTGCGAATGGCATCCACCGGATCCCCCCTTTCCAGGCCTTAAAACCGGCCCTGAAACTGTTGCGGCCGGGCATTGTCTATCTCAGCATCACTGTGATGTTGCCAATGCCGACGACGATGGTAATGGTAAAAAAGAATAACAGACCGACTGTGGCCACAGCAGCAAAAATGAGAAATAGGCTATTGCCCAGGCTGTTTAAACAATCCACCATCTGCCCGTCGGCCACAGGCTGAATTAAAGAACCGGCCAGTTTATAAGTGAAAGCCAGTGTTACTATTTTTAATAACGGGACGATCATAATGGCGCCGATGACACCGATACCGGCCACACCGAGAGCGTTTTTGATCAGCAGGGAAGAACTGATTACGGCATCCAGGGCATCGGAGAGCATCCCCCCCACCAGGGGCACAAAGGTTTTCACTGTAAACCGGGCCGTTTTAAAGGTTACCGAGTCACCTACCGCACCGGCCACACCCTGGATGGCCAACACCCCGAGGAAAATGGTGGTAAATACACCCATCAAACCCATACCAATAGTTTTTAAAAGATCGGCCAGGCTGGTCACCTTGAACCGGTCCGTGAGATTGCTGATCACCCCCAATATGGCCACGAAAAAAAACAGGGGCAGGATTATGTTCTTGATTAGAGAACCGAATATGCCCAGGGTGGCCAGTATAACCGGGCTAAAAATGGCCGCGGAAGCAAATCCGCCCACAGCTACCAGCAAGGTCAACAGGATCGGCAGCAAGGCCTGCATAAACGTAACCATGGCATCTACCACTTCCCGGCCGGCATTTACCGCCAGGGAAAAGGAACCGATGGCAATGGTCACCAGCACCAGATAGGTGACGGAGTAAGCCAGCTGCCCCGTGGTGCCTTTTTCAAAGGAGCACACCAGGTTCTGCAGCACGGCACAAATTACCGCCAGAACTACCAGCTTGCCCAGTAAGGCAAAGTTTGCTACTACCTCTTTAAAAAGCATGCTGACCATATTGTGTAGAATATCCGCCGGTTTCCAGTCCAGCTCACCTTTAACCAGCTTGACAACCATATCCCTGAAGTCAAGCTGGGGCACAACCCCTTTGACTGTGCTGTCCAACTGGTCTATATAGGACTGGACATCATTGAGCTCCAGTGGGTCGGTTAGACCTTCCGGGGTAATTTCATCCAGAGGCGCAGCGAAGCATAGCACAGGAGAAAAAAGCAGCACCAGTGCAAAAATTAGTAATAAAAACCTGTTAGCAAGGCGGCCCACATTTCTCACTCCCACTTCACCTGGTATCTTCCCATTCTGCTGCTTGCCATTATGCCTTCACTCACCTGATCCCAATAGCGGCAGCATGTCCCAAAGCCAGCCGCACTCCAGGGTATTTTCCCCGGCACATTCCCCGCCACAAACCCGGCGGGGGAGGTTTCACGGTACTAATTTAATCAGCATTGTCAGTACGGCCACTACAATGGGTACTGCCAGCACCATAATGAGAATTTTGGCAGCCAGTTCAATTTTGGAGGCGATGGTCCCTTCGCCGGCGTCGCGGCAAATCTGGGCACCAAATTCAGCAATATAGGCAATACCGATTATTTTTAAAATGGTCCCCATATAGACCATGTTGATGCCCGCACTGCTCGCCAATTCTTTGATCACATCCATAATCGAACTGATTTTCCCCAGCACCAGGAGGAAAATGATCACTCCGGCTGCCACACTCAACAATACCGCCAGTTCCGGCCGCTGGCTTCTGACTACAACGATCAGCACAGTGGCAATCAGCCCGATAGCAACAATCTGCAGCACATCCATAACTAACTCCTACCTTATTTAAAACAGCTTGAAAACCGATTTGACCTGATCAAACAGTAGCGCCAGCAGTTGGATCACCCAGATAAAAACAATGGCCAGGCCGGCCAGGGTTACAATATGTCCCTGTTCCTCTTTGCCCGCCTGTTTTAATATCGTGTTTAGCACTGCCACCAGGATGCCGACCCCGGCTATTTTAAAAATTAAATCAATACCGTTAACCAACGCTGCACCTCTTTTCCTTAATAGAGAATCAGAACCACCAGCAGCCCGCCCAAAAAACCAAGATGGTTCCACAGCTTGACATTACGGGCCGCTTCTTCCTCCGCCCTGGCATTTTCTGATTTAATCTGTTCCATAGCCAGGTGCAAATGTTTGACCTGATCTGTGCGGTCGGAAATCCCCAGAGAGGAACCCAGGCTGCGCAGGATCACCAGGTCTTGTCCATTTAAAGCACTGGCACGGTAGTAAGCAGCCAGAGAATTTTCCCAGGCCCGGGCAGCAGTGATACCGGTGTTAGAAGAAAGCTCTGCTGCCGCGCGGCTAAACAAAGGCGCCACGGCCCGGTCACAACGGCCTGCTACCTGCTCCAGGGCTATTTGGAGATAATTCGCCCCGTAGGAAATTTCCGTCTCCAGCATTTGTAAGGCATACCCTAAAGACTTCAGCTCCCTGGGTCTACGGCTGTATCTACCGGCCACAGTCATACCGCCAATACCGGCCGATGCCACCACCATGGCAGCCCCCAGAAGTTTGATCACCCTCTCACCCCCACCGCCCGAAAGGTTTTGCCATCAACTATATTTTCCACTGTGCCGGGACCCCGGGAACGGCTTAGAATTACATACCGTTCGATGATCCGGGAACGGACCAGCCCGCCGAGTACCGGCCTCTCGGCCAGTTCGGCCAGGGATGAACCATGGGCAGTGAGCAAGATTTTGACCCCGGCATTTAAAACTTCTTCCAGAGCGTCAACATCTTCCCGGCGGCCAATTTCGTCAGCCGCAATCACCTGGGGCCCCATGGAACGCAAAAGCATCATCATCCCTTCCGCTTTGGGGCAACCATCCAAAACATCGGTCCGGATGCCCACATCCCTTTGGGGCACCCCCCGGTAACACCCGGCCACCTCAGAACGTTCGTCAACTAATCCGACTGTAAGCCCCGGGCAAAGGAGATCGGGTACACCGCTGCTGATTTGCCTGATCATGTCCCGCAGCATGGTCGTTTTGCCGCACCCGGGGGGCGACACCAGTATGGTATGGTAAATACCGCTATCCTTTTTATTAATAATATGAGGCAAAAGTGCTGATGCCGCCCCCCTGATCTCCCGGGAAACACGCAGATTGCAGCAAGAAAAATTTTTCAGGGTTCTTACTTTCCCCCCACTTAATACCGCCCGGCCGGTAATGCCGGCCCGATGCCCTCCCGGTAATGTGATAAACCCGGTACGCAACTCCTCCTCCAGGGCATATATTGAAGAACCACTAATCAGATCAATCAGACCTTCCATATCAGCCGCTGTAATATAATAAGCCTCACCAGCCTGCTGCACCGGTACGCCGGCGGCACCAACGAATATATCCCCCCCAGACAGGCCCAGCACCAGTGGTTTCCCCTGCCTGATCCTTATCTCCTCAACGCCCTCCAGAATCTTACCGGGTAGGGCTGAGATCATATAGCGGATATTCAAGGGTAGTGCCGACAAAATTTCATTGCCCGCCCAAACATTATGCTTTTCACCTTTACAGTTGATAAAAATCACCCCATTTGTGGACAGCCCCTATTAATAAATATTTACTCCACCGGTAACTTATGCCAAAAAGCAGCGGGACAAAAAATAATGCCTCCCTGAGGAGGCAAAAGGGGTGAGAAAAATCCCCCGAATAAAGAATACTCCCACTAAAAAAGCCGGGGTTATTACACCCCGGCTTCCATGCATAAATAACAAACCATATAGTAGTTATCATCCTCCACCCCATTATCTTGATTGCGTTTTGATCATATTCGCTGACAGGCTCCCTTTCCAAGATAATTTTTCGGCTTTGCCTGAGGCATGTTTTAGCGCTTCCCCTTTGGCCTTTACTAAAGCCTACTTTAGTATTTCCGCCATATACTCATCAACAGTATCAGTGCTGATAGCTTTGCGTACCGCCTGTGAAATCTGCTCCTGATCCTTCAGTGCCGTGAGATGCTCTTTTAGTTCGCCCGGTACCCGGCCAAATTTGGTTTCCAGCAAGACCAGAAGTACTTCCAGTTGTCCTTCAGCTCTTCCCTCAACTCTTCCCTTAGCTTTTCCTCGTGCCTCCCATTCCTCCCGGATACCGTCAAAAAACGGAGAGTTTTCCATCTTGCTCACCTCCAGAATTTTCTGCACTATCTCCTTTTGGATTTTTAAACCGCTCTAACACTTCCTCAATCCGTAAAAAATATCTTTCCCTCCCCGGAGGCTCCTTGATCACAAATCCAGAAGCCCCGGCTCTATTTGAAAAGCCGTTTCTTCCGTATACAACCAACCTACTAATTTATTTCTGATAAGCCGGCCTATCATGTATACATATTTGGCCCCCTTGTATATAATAACTATATACATATATACATTATTAAGGAGACGATTTTATGAATCCGGATCTTAGAGTCATTGGGGCTAATCTGCGCCGAATCCGTGAGGCAAAAGGTTTGACCCAGGCCGAAATGGCGGAACGGGCAAGTATTTCCCGGATTGCCTACCGGAATATCGAAAATGGCAAATCTACCCCAAAGGTATCCACCCTGCAGAATATTGCGGCCGGTGCAGGAACAAAACTCCAGGATTTGCTAATCCCCGTCCGCATCCTCACGAAAGTCCGGTTTAGGGCCACAAAAAAAATGAACAGCAGAGAAAACATTTTAACTGAGGTTGCCCGATGGCTAGACGATTTTAACGACCTGGAAATATTAGTGAATGCCCACCAGGATTACAAATTTGCGGCTCTCACCATAGAGTTAGCCCAATTGTCCTCAATCAAAAGGGGCGATGACAAAGCTAAATATGCCGCTGGAAGGGCACGAGAAATACTGGGTCTCAAAGAAAAGGAACCTATTCGCGACATTACTGGTTTGCTTGAAAAATGCGGCATCAAAGTATACCCGCTAAACCTGGTCTCAGATGGTTTTTTTGGCTTGTCTGTGGCTGAAGATGATGGTGGCCCAGCCATTATAGTTAATGTGTGGGAGCGAATCTCTGTGGAACGGTGGATTTTTAGCACCGCTCACGAGCTGGGGCACTTGCTCCTCCATTTGGATACCTACAATGTGGATGAATGCGTTGAAAATAAGGTCCAGGAACGGGAAGCAGATGTCTTTGCATCTCATTTCCTAATGCCGGAAAAAGCCTTTATAGCAGAATGGAATGAAGCCGCCGGGTTATTCTATTTGGACCGGGTTTTCAAAACAAAGCGGATATTCCAGGTTAGTTATAAAACTGTACTGTATCGCCTAAATGAAATAACTGGGGATAACTCTGTATGGGGAAAATTCTATGGTGCCTTCCGCAGAAGAACCGGAAAAACCCTGGGCAAAACTGATGAACCAGAGGCTTTGGCACCAGACACTTTCCGGCAGTCGCCCGAGGTTTTGCGCGCCCATGAACCAGACACCCTATCCCCATCAGACTTTCTTGCGGATCGTTTGTCCAGGCTGGTGCGCCAGGCTATTGAACAAGATGAAATCACCATGAGCCGCGGGGCAGAGATTCTGGGAAAAGACCTGGCCGAAATGCGGGAAATAGTTTCCCTGTGGGTGTGAAAAATGGGGACAAAAAAGAGGCAGTTTCTTATTCTGGATGCTCGGGGCCGCTGCATACCCAGCAGGAGTAAGTCCAGGGATAAATTTCACCCTACAGTCCCCACCTCAATCCATCACATATCACTTAAATGCTTGGAAATTATATCCGCATCCTTTTTGCTCAAACCGGCGCCGTTGTCCCTGGCCACAAGTTCAATAGACTGCGACTCCTGTCCTTGCCCAAAAACCATCGCCTTTATCTCATCCCGGACAAACCGCCATTCCCGCCCCACCTTAACGGCGGGTAATTTGCCGGCCCTCAGCATGTTGTAGACGGTTTGGTTGCTGACCCGGAAAAAATCCGCCACTTCGGCCACATTCATTATTTCAGGATATTCATCCTTCTTTATGGCACCTTCTATAAAATACTGCATCGCTTTGACATCATCCGGCTCATAGGCTTCCTCACCACAGGCTGTACAGACATAGACATCCAACCCCTTAAAGATTACTGTTTTCCCTTTCCAGGTTGTCTCTACATCCTTTTGCACCTTTGCCATGCTGCCACTGCAGATATAGCATTGCATCCTTGCAACCCTCCCTTATCTGGGTATTTACTCTATTTTCTTTTTTTCATAGGTCCCTTATCATCCCAAATTTCAGCCTTAAACCTGCAAACGGTAACTATCACGGGACGTGGAAAAGCAAGAGCAACAACCATATAAAAAACTGATCCATCTTCACATTCACCCTGCAGCACAACCTTTAAATCTTGCCCGTGTCCCTGGCACTCAATATAATGCCCTTCCAATGAACACCTGTGCACATCATCATCACTAATGGTTCGTTCACCCATTCTGTTAAAGGCATGTTTTGAAATAATATAACTCCTGGTTTTTCCAGCCTTTCTGAGTAATTCCAACCAGGCTTCAGGCCTTGAGGTCAATTGCATCCCCGCCCTTATAATATATTATAAACTATTATAAATTACAATAAAACAAGATGCTTTCCAGGTGTTTCTTCGTTTTATTTACCAACAAATGTATTTGTCTTCAACTGCTGCCTTAAACAACCTCTAATTTTCAACCCGTTTTTCGATAGTTTGAATGTGAGAAAACCATCATTCCTCAAAACCAAAATCCTTCACCTTTAACTCCCGACAATTCTCTGAAACGGTGCGTACAGTATCGATGGATAGGCCATCTGGTGACTTCACATTCAATTCCAGTGACACTTCTACCTGGGCTCTGTCCACTGAGGTAAGATGGTTGATCACTTCCTCCACAAGCTGCTGGACGTCCCGCCCGATACGGGTGATGTCAAGCTGTGCCGTCATATAGAAACGGGTGTTTTTGGGGATCTCGACTGCGGGTGGTGAGTCTTCGTCATCTTCTCTAATACCCTCTTCTTCCCCTCCAGTCCCTAATGGATCCGGGTAAACGGTCGAACCATCTTTCCCGTTTGTCGAGTCGGTGATGCCCTTTCCTGTTTGTGCCGCTTTTTCAGCCTGACGCTTTGCCTCATCTGCTGCCAGTTGCTTCCGGGCTACATCCACCTTCACCAGATAACCGGAACGTTCAACAACGCTGACATACTTATCGAACTTCAGGTCGACATAACGCGTCCCGTCAAAGGCAGATGCAAAAGCGAAATATTCCGTAGAATCCAAACCGGTGCGTATAGTCTCTTCTAATACCTTCTCACTGGCCAGGCGTGGTAGATAGCAATAGGTGCAGAGATATTCCCAAAGGGTCTTGATATGGATGTTGTCAGATTCACGCCACAACAAATTTTCCAGTTCCATCAGAAGCAGAGCCGGTGCCCACGTGGTGATCACAGCCTCGTTCTGGATCATCTTTTTAGCCGCCTTGGCGATAATGCCTTCAGCCCCGCCATTGATGCGGATGATATCCCAAACAATGGTCTTTATATCTATTTCCTTATCAATGTATGGAATTAGGAGCCAGCAGTACGTTTCTTTAATCCGTGCCTCCACTGTTTCATTGCTTCTACCCAGGCTCAGCTCGGTTTCACGATTTTGCGCCGCATCAAGATTTAAATCCACACTGTCTTCCTGGATGGATTTCCAGGCCAGATAAAGCCGCGCCGCCTGTTTTAACGAGAACATCAGGTCCTGATCGGGGACCACGAAAGCAAGCATGTTTCGATAGGTGCGGGGGGTGTTGCCCCGGTTATCAAGTATATCTTTTACAGCAGTCATGGCGCTGTTGTTCTTATTGGACGCTTTGTAAACATCAGCCGGGCCCAAAATCACTAGACGGGCCGCCTGGTCATCAGGTACATCAAGGGAGGATGCCGGGCAGATATGTATGCCGGCAAAAGGCTTCTCTTTGCGCAGTTTGCGCAGACGGGTTTCAATTTCATACTCCACGTCAGGGGCCGATATCTGAGTAGCACGATCTTCCACTGTTTTGCGCAGTGTGGGGCGGGTATCATACCAATAACGGTCGCCGGAGGGATTGGTATAGAGGTAGGCCAGCGATAAAGCCAGGGTGCTTAACGCATCATTAAAGTTAGCGATGTTTTCACCGGGCTGAACCACGCCCAGGCGAATACGTGAGGCCTCAATACCGCGCACATTTTGGTCACGAACAGTAGGCGCACTGCCCAGCATAACTGTTCGTGCTACACGACGCGCTGCAAGTTTGCTTCCATAACGGGGGTTGGCTTGATCCCTTTGATAGGGTATGGAATGTTTACCATCTACCTCTCGATCAACAAGAGCATTCCATCCTTCAGATAAATGCCGCGTCAACTCATCCCGCACATTCGGCACGTCAAGGGGTATTGAACCGGGCATGATCATCAATCCGGCGTCGTTACCCATCCACAGTTCATGGATCACCGCCGCCATCAGGCGCAGGACACCCCGTGTCCGTTGAAAACGCTCTAAGGTGGCCCAATCTTCATACAAGCGGTCGAACACCTCCGGATGAATTGGATAGCAGGAAACCATCCGTTCCTTATACTCCAGCTCCTTTGTCTCCAGGGGGAAATCGCTCTGGTTTTCATTGTACATCCGGCTGAACCGGGCGCAGACCTTGTCCCGCCCTTCCGGGTCCTTGCAGTCGAGGAACAGGCGCCGGCGCACAACCTCAAAGCCTTCATTTGCCGCCACTGGTTTCCAAATCGATTCCATGCGCCCAAAGGTATGCTCGATGGTCTCAAGGGCAGTCTTACCCGCCTCACCGCCGATTTCGATATCAGATTCGGGAATGGAGGCCACCACCAAACTGTTTTTGCTGGCTCTGGCCGCTTCCGTTATTTCCTGAATAAAGGAAATAAAATTATCAAATGTACCCGCCGGCAGCCCCCTGGCGCCATAAATTTTTTTGGCGTAGGCCACTACCTCATCCATCAGGATCAAGCAGGGTCCTGCGGCATCGAAGAGGTTTTTCAGCCCTTCTGAACCGGGAGAAACGCCCTTTTTGTCAGCTTCCTTTACATAATTATAAATTTCCGGTTTGCCGGCTGCCTGGGCCAGTTGGGCCGCCATTTCACCCCAAATAGTGTTGATGGTGATGCCGGGCATATTACCGGGGCGCTTGCTCCTCGTGGGGTCTAGAGCAGTACCCACCAGCACGGCCACATTCGCTTTGGGCAGCACGGCTACACCTGCTCGCTCCAGCACTGGTTTCACATTGGGTATTTTGTCAACAGTAATCCTGCCGCGCATCATATGGTAGAGGGCAAGCATACTGTGGGTTTTTCCGCCGCCAAAGGCTGTTTTTAACTGAATGACTGGTTCCCCATCTTTACCGCAAATCCGGCGGAGAGATTGCTCCAACAGCCCGGTCATGCCTTCAGTAACATAGGTGCGGGCAAAAAACTCAACCGGATCACGATATTCATAGGCCCCCTCGCCGCGGGCCACCTGGGCCAGGTCGGCGGCAAACTCGGCATTCTTATACCGCCCCTGGGCCACATCGGGATGGGGTTCGATGACATCACGCCAATTGGGCAGGCCGCTAATGGGACCCACGTCCAAAATGCCGGCTTTCTTTCCCTGGCCGGCGGGCGTGGTTGAACCTTCTGTAACTGTTGTTGAACCATTCACAGTGCCATAACGGGCGGTGCGGAGCAAATCGCGTATTTCCTCCGCGCTTTCCCCATCTATCTGCTCTGCAAGGCGGGACATAGTATCCAGTGCACGCCAGGCATCGCTGGGGGTAAAATCCTCCAGCCCCAGGTGGGCCAGCCGATTGCGGACACCCACCAGCTCCTTCGCCCAGGTGCGATGATCTATGGAAAGTTTTTTCCGAAAAACCTTATGCCAGTGCAAATCGAACAGCAAGAGACAGCGGGCAACGTCCAAAGAATCCACCAACTGGGCCCAGTCTCCCGAACCGGGCAAATCCCGCTTCTGGTCTTCATAAAGTATTTCTAAAACGGCAACCTGCCACCATTTTTTGCCGTACTCATTCCCGAGTTCCCGGGCTATGTAGGGCGCCAGAACCCTGAGTAAAACCCGAAAACCCTGGGACACTTGTGTATGATTGTTTCCCAAAACCAATATCCCTCCCTCAATCTTTTTCCTTGTCAAATAAGGCCATTTGTCGGCCTTTGTCGAACTCAGATTGCAATTTGGCTACCCGGGCCTGCACCTCCGGCCAGGCGATGACAAGGGAGTTGTAGGCGTAGGCTTCCCCGGCCCAGCCTTTGCGTTCCGCTATTGTAAACAAGCGGTACGCCAGGGCCTTCGCCCGTTCCGGCTCAGCCAAGACATCTGTCAGGATCTGGGCCACCCCGGCTACTCCATTTTTTTCTAGTGCATGGGTCAACTGCTGTGTCAGCAGCCAGATCATCTTCCCGCCATGCGCCATTTTTTCCGGGATTTCTTCCCGCGTCAACAGGCGCACCACACCCTTTTGGGCATATAGAGCATTACTTGTCGCCAGCTTTTCCACTGATGTGTTCTTGGCTCGGGCCAATACATCGGCCTCACCAAAGGGCACATCGTTAAAGGCGTACTGTGTATACAGATCTATACAAAAGCGGCTGTCGCTGTCCATTTCCCCGTCCTGCTCGGTAAAATACAGATCCAGCTCCTGGTTGATAATCTGCAATGCTCTACGGGCACCCATCGGTGTACCGTCCGCTTCTAGTATCTTGCTGAAACGTGAGTACACACCCATGCCGGGCCCAATGGCACACTGAGCCATGTCCACCGGGGCGATGTTGCTGGTCTGCAACTTTTGTAAAGCCGGCTTCAGTTCCCGTTTTAAGGCATTGATGAAGTCCCGGCGGGTACAGATTGGCGCGTCGGCAGGGCGCTTACGACAGACGAGGACGATGGAGGAGGCGAGGGCGTTGGTGTTTGAAGCAACCGCCCTGTTAGACATTTCTGTACGCATAGGCCAAGTACCGGTAATTGTAAATCCGGCCTGAATAAGGGCCGTAAGCATTGTTTCCCAACCTGTGGAAGATGTATTGCTGTTATCATCCACCTCACTTTGCTTATAGGCATAATATATTGTCACCGGCACATCTTCCCGGGCGTACCTGTAGATTTGCCTGCAGGTTTTAAACATACCATCTTCAAAAAACTCACGTGCTGCATCCACACCACCACCAAAACGGTAGGGTGTGGCCACAAGTTCTTCTGCCTTCGGAACTAACATGGTACGGAACAGTCCGGGGTATGATCCTTTTAGTGATTGGCGCATCCAGATATAAAAGAAATCTGACAGATCAGCATAGCCAATATTGTCGTAGTAAGGAGGATCGGTGGAAACCATAATATTGCGAAGGTCGTTATCACTTTGGGCATCAAATTGATTCACAACAGTATGTGTTGGCGGTGGCAATGCCTTAAGCACCTTAAAAACCCACAAAACCATACTCGAAAGACTCCCTGTCGAGTCACAAAACGGGTTTGCCTCAGCGTAGTCCCATGTCATGGGTATAGCCTGACGAGCAAAAGTGTTCCTTATCGTTTCTCTGCTCGTGTGCCAAGAACAAATCATTGAATGATAATCAGATAATTTGCTGATACTTAAAACCAGAAACACCCCCACTGCCTGACCATATGCCACTGCTCCGGTACCACCTTCAGATAGCTCCGCCTGGTCGTTACTGATACCAGCAACCTTAGCATCTGCGATTGCTTTTGCTTGTGCTGCAGCCACAAGATTGCTAAAGGTAGTCAACGTAGTTAACTGGCGGTTGGTGAACAATTTGTCAAATGTGTTCAACCCATACAATGGACACCATATGGCTCGACGATCACCAGATAAGTCACCCGTAGGATAATTTTCAGGCCTCTCAAGGTTTGCTATTTTAATATGCTCTTCATTTGGTGAAATGTAGAGCCTTCTATTACTCCCCTCAGCAACTATAGCCATGAGAGCTGCACCCATGCGCCCTTCCATAGCCTCTTCTTTGATATATTCCGGGGAGGTTGTTTCCCGGCATTTAATGCACCTAAATTTTGCTCCGCGAGCTTTCTTCGGCGACTCTGGAGCATTTTTTCCTTGTTTCACTTCATATCGTATCTTGTTGCCGTCAATAACAGGCTGAATATAGGCCTCCCGGCCTTTTTTCTTCGACAGCACAAAACTATTTGCCAGAGGCATCTCACAACCGCAGGCTGGATTGGGGCATTTTACCGTCCGGGCCCAAATCCAGGCGATAACGGTGCGCTCTTGCCCGTTTTCGTCTTTGATTTTCGGGTAGAGGTGACCGATGCACTCAAAAGCCTTTTTTTTCATCCACTCGCCATAATAGCGCACGTCTGCAGCCAGCCCCGCCGCACCCTCCCAAACAGCACCAAGTTGGCGTCGTGATTCTGGGTTCACCGGGGGCTGCCCGGCAAATTTCGGCGGTATCTCAATCATGGCCTTGTTAATCATCACAGCCACAGGGTTCAGATCACAGGCATGGGCTTCCAGCCCCAGTCGCTGGGCCTCCAGGGGTATGGAACCGCCCCCGGCAAAGGGGTCAAGGAGTGCCGGCGGCTTGCCGCCGGTGGATTTCATAATCTCCGCTTTGGCCTTTTCTAGTACTTCCTTATTGTTGGAATTCTTCCACTGCACAAGTTCCTCCAGTATGGCAAACAAACGCCGGCGCTCCTGGGACTGGGCTTCCTCGGTAGGAAATTGTTCGGGCAAACTGGAGGGGTCATCCACCAGGGATGCCCAGATAACTGCCCGGGCCGCCGCCAGGGGTCGCCTGGCCCACCACAAATGCAGGGTGGAAGGGTGCCCGTGGCGGATAGACTTTTCTCGTACTGAGGCCGCATTGATTGCTTTCAAAGGGAGTGCCACTTCAATTAGTTTTTTCTTGTAACCCATATCTTCAACCTCACTGTACTTAACCTTGCTGCATAATAATTTCTGAACTATTTGTCAGTTCCACAATGTCGTAATTTACACTGGTGGCGGCAAAATCCGGGCGTTCGCGGAAGGGCTTCTTGAGATAGACAATTTTCGAATCGGCACCGTCCACTTCTACAATAGCCAGAATGTATTCCCCCGGCTTGTTGAAGGCTGTTAGTATTTCGTTTTTGGTAACCGTTACTGTAGTCGCACCCTTTGCCCGGCCTTTAACCTCAATAAAGCGCAGGGTGGCCCCCTCCGGGCTGCGCTTGCCCGGGGGAATACGAGATTCCACATCATAGCCGGCTTTTGCTGCACTGACATCCCGGGGGATAAAACCCAACTCCCTTTCCAGGTCCAGCACGGCTTTCATCGCCGCCAGCTCTATCTTGCGCCGTGCCTTCGGGTCAGGAGTGGGAACGTCAGCCCGGCAGGTGAGCCTGTTTACCAGCCCCCGAGAAACTACCAGCGCTCCGCCAACTATCACCGGCGGCATGGCGGAAATATGTTTCTCCCTTGCCAGTTCGGCAAGGCGCTTCTCCAACCGGGCTGCCAGCTCTTCCGCCCGTCGCGCCGCCATCTGGGAATTCAGCCTGGTATTTTTCCTGCCCCTGGATTCTCTTTGTTTCAGGTCGGCAGCACGAAAATCCCAATATTGTATTTCCGCTGTAAGGCGTTCTTTCACAGCCTTGATAGTCCTGTTAATTAATTTCGTTCTGCGTTCCCGCACTGCAGCCACATGGGCGGGAATAACCTGGCTGATGGCATAGCTGACTGCAATATCTTCCACATTCCCCTGCAACCATTGCCGGCTTTCCAGATAGGATCGGATCAGGCCCTGTTCCTCTTCTGTTGCGGCGCGATAGTCCAAATATGGAGCATATCCGGCATTGATGGCCCCACCGTCTTCTTTGATCTCCACAAAATGGATGTGCTTTGAAATAGCACGTTTTTTCCCGCTGGGCAGGATCAGACCATCCTGTACAGAGTCCTCCACATAAAAGAGCAGCCGCTCTTCTATACCGTAATCATCTTCATCAACAAATATGGCGCCTCTTTTCAGCACGTCAGCATTGCGTTCCCGCACCAGATCGATCGTCGCCTCCAAAAGGGGGTGACCCGGGGCGATTAAGGCTGCGGGAGCTAGCCCCGGTATGTTGCTGTAGGCCTTGTCGAAACAAACACGCTCATATCGCCGGAGTACCGGCTCACCAAAGCCTATTTGCAGATCCCGGTTGCGGACGGCAAAGGGCACAGCAGTTATTTCATACCGTCCTTTTTCCCGTGGGCGGATCTTCCCACCCACCCTTGTGAAGGCCTCGATAAAGAAGGATTCTATGAAGTGGGGCTGCAGCCTGTGGGCTTCCATGCGCTCCATGTCCTCCCGGATAGCCATCACCTGCTGCACGTCCATCGTGTTTTCAGTAAGGGCATGCTCATCAAGTAGCCGCCTCAGCGATTCACGGTCCAGGGAATGATCAACAATTTCATATAGCCGGGCCCTTACTGCCGGGTCGTTGCCGTAGCGCACAGCCTCGATGAGCAGTTCCCGCAGGGGCCGGTTATCAAAGGTGACCTGGCCGAGAACATCAAAGACTTTCCCCTGAAGGGATTCCCGCTCCTGCTCCAGTTTCTCAAAAAGTCGCTGGAACACCATACCCTCACGGGTTTCTCGGGAAACCAGGTTCCACAGGTGACAAACCTCGGTCTGCCCAATCCGGTGGATGCGCCCAAAACGCTGCTCGATGCGGTTGGGGTTCCAGGGCAGGTCGTAGTTTACCATCAGGTGGGCTCGCTGCAGATTGATACCTTCACCGGCGGCGTCTGTGGCAATCAGGATACGCACATCCTTGTCCTGCTTGAAGAGCTCCTCGACCTTGCGCCGCTCGTCACGGAGCAGGCCGCCGTGGATGGTCACGACTGCTTCCTCCCTGCCGAGCAGGGAACGTATTTTATTCGTCAGGTAGCGGAGAGTGTCCCGATGTTCAGTGAAAATAATCAATTTTTCCAACATCCCGTCCGGGCCAAACATGTTTTCGTTGTCCTGCAGGAGCCTGGAAAACTCCTCCCACTTGCGATCCTCACCACTGATGCGCACATCATTGGCCATACGTTCCAGTTTTTTTAGTGTGGCTATTTCCGCCTCCAGTTCCGCAATGGTCAGGGCGGCCGTAGCCCGATCTACTACCTTTTCCTCGGTATCTTCCAATTCTGTGGAAGGCAGATCGTCATCGTCATAGTCATCATAAGCAGGCACCGTGTATTCAGCCACCCGTTTACCCAGTCGTTCCTCAGCCAGCCTGTTTTCAAGCCGCTCTCGGCGGCGCCTCAGGGATTGGTAGATAGCCTCCGGCGAGGATGCCAAACGGCGCTGTAGAATAGTCAGGGCAAAACCAACTGTGGTTTTACGATCGCTTGTCAATTGGTCTGCACGGTTAAACTCTTCCTGCACATAATTAGTCACTGCTGTATATAGCTGCGCTTCAAGGGGTGAAAGGTCATAATTTACGGTGTAGGCGATACGTTCGGGAAACAGCGGTGTACCATCAAACCTTAATAATTCTTCCTTTACCAGGCGTCGCATCACATCTGATACATCCACCGCCTGGCTACCGCTGCGGGCCGCTCCGGCAAATCTGTCCTGGTCGATGAGGGACATAAAAAGCTGGAAGTCCTTCTCCTTGCCGTTATGGGGTGTGGCGGTTAAAAGTAGGAAATGCCGAGTAATGGATGACAGTAACCGGCCCAGTTGGAAACGTTTTGTGTATTTGATTTCCCCGCCCCAAATGGTGGCAGACATCTTGTGTGCCTCGTCGCAGACAATCAAGTCCCAATCAGTAACGCGCAGTTTTTCCTGAATCTCTTCGTTGCGGGATAGCTTATCCAGACGGGCGATGCCCAGGTTTACCTCCGTAAACACGTTCCCTGTAACAGCCGATTGAATGCGGTCATTAGTGATTATTTCAAAACGCAGGTTGAATTTGCGGTATAGTTCGTCCTGCCACTGCTCCGCCAGGTTGCCCGGTGATACAATCAGGCAGCGTTTTAGGTCACCGCGCACCAGCAATTCTTTTAAGAACAAGCCGGTCATGATTGTTTTTCCGGCACCAGGGTCATCTGCCAGTATGTAGCGGAGCGGCAGGCGCGGCAGCATTTCCTGATAGACTGCCGATATCTGGTGCGGCAACGGCTCGATGGCAGACGTATGCACCGCCAGGTAGGGGTCAAAGATGTGAGCCAGATTAATGCGGTAGGCTTCCGATACCAGCCGCAGTAGATTAGCGTCTGCATCAAAACTCCAGGGCAGGTTTTGCTCCGGGACATTTAGCCGTTCTTCATCTTCTCTATACAAAAGCTGTTCAGCGAGCTGCCCCTCGGCATCTTTATATGTAATCTCCAACACAGCACTACCATGCCATTTGACAGCCACAACGTGCACCGGCTGGTTTCCAGTGACGCCTGCTACACTGCTGCCAACCGTTATATCCTCAAGACGTGCCATAGGCCCACCTCCCTAAAAACATAACTCTATCTAATTGGTTGATTATTACCACATGATCCAAACATTTCGATAAATTGCGGGAAAATCCTTCAGCTGTTCAATATTACAGGTAATATTTGGGTGCTGGACAGATCCACCCACTAAACATAAAAAAACGCCGCTATCCTTTGCGGCGTCCCTGGGAACAACACCTGGCTCTCAATAAACACACCCCATTTTTAGTAGCCCAGGCACCTTTTCCTGCCATTCCAGTGTGTTGTCATAGCAGGTCAGCAGACCATCCCCCATCAGGGATCACCCCCGCGCATGCGGGGAACACGCTTCTCCTGCCGACTTGCTCAGCCACAACTGGGGATCACCCCCGCGCATGCGGGGAACACACTAAACAAACCCTTTAACCACGCCATTTCTAAAAAGCAGAACCTCATAATTTAATCGGTTTCATTCACCTGCGGCGGGAAAACAGGTATATCTAATTATACCATTTATTAACGAGTAGGTCAGGTCTCTTATCCTTTGAAACACTATATATCCAGCAGGGAAAAATGTCTTTGCCAGTTGCTTTGCATCATTTTTTCTATGGCCGCCTGCACCGGCCCCACATGATTTGCCTGGAGGATGAACAGGTAACCCCGCACCGATCCCCGCGCAAATTTCAGCCCCATCCACTGGGCACCGGACAATTCCGCCCTGCGGCGAAGCGGGGTGAATCTCGCCAGGTATAAGGATTCTTTTTGGCGAG
This sequence comes from Candidatus Syntrophopropionicum ammoniitolerans, assembly GCA_013201395.1. Lineage (GTDB taxonomy): Bacteria > Bacillota > Desulfotomaculia > Desulfotomaculales > Pelotomaculaceae > Syntrophopropionicum > Syntrophopropionicum ammoniitolerans. The sequence continues at coordinate 23,385 of JABMJD010000001.1, read as the reverse complement.
GGCGGTGGTTGTAAAATATCACGCTCTGGCCCCTTTGATAATAGGAAATAAGCTCATCTGCCGTCACATATTTATCGCTCTTCGCCGATCCCAGCGAAACGCTTTTGACCAGCAGCCCATTGTCCGGGTCGCAAAACACTATTTCCGCCCCGGCAAGTGCGGCCAGTGCTCTTTGATGCCAGACACGACGTGAAAAATCCCGGTCGTTGCCGGGCTTTAAAATTTCTCCATAAAAGCAAGCCCCAGGAATCAGCTTGGCTTGTTCCAATGCTGCCACACTTCTACCGCCGGCAACAATTGCACCAAGGGCTGCCAACAGTTGATCATCGCAGCCCCGAAACGCCTTGTTATTCAAGTAGCTGATGTGCTTACCGTCACCCCGATCGTGTTCCTCCGGCTTGTATGTGCGGTACCAGTTGACGCCTATTTTCAGGCCGGTCTCGGCTATTTGCCGCAGCATACCCAGCTTGCCAAAGTCACCTGCATCACCGGCATATCTATCCTGCATCATATCTGGCTCCTAACCCCCTGCAACAACACAAAAAAGAGCGGCAGGGAAAACATACCGCCCATTTTCTTCATTACCAAAACCTGTTTAGATGACTTCATCTTTCTGCCCGGCGTCTGGTGAGGCTTTCCCCTCCAGTATTTCCGGTTCATCTGCAGACTGGTGGGTTTCATCATTGACAAAGACAACCTGGTTACAATTAGGGCAGGTAACCTCAACGATGTCTTCATCATCAAGAATACTAGCGTCGAAACAAACTGTTTCCTCACACCCGGGGCAGTCTACCTCCACATATTTGTCGTATCCATCCTCATCTTCATAAATCTCATCTTCCAGATGAAAAAGATCCTCGTCAATGCTGTCCAGGTAGTCTTCCATCTCTTCCTGGGTTTCCTCCAGGCTGCCTACTGAGTCAGCAAACTCATCCAGCACCTCAATAATCCCCTGGAGCAGTTTTCCTTCCTTACTTTCCGCACCTATATCCAAACCGTTGGACAAACCATGTAAATAAGCTACCTTGGTCTTTAGTTCGTTCATCAGTTTCCAACCTCCCCTGCTAAATAATGTGGCTAGTTTTGGCTTTTATAGCATGTCACAAAAAGGAGGTTTTTAAACAATTTTCAGATCATGTTTTTCAGGTATCTAAAGGCCCTTCTTTTAAGCCCGTTTAATGTAGCTGCCTGACCTGGTGTCAATGAGCAGTTTGTCCCCTTCATTGATAAAGAGCGGCACCTGAACAACAGCCCCGGTTTCCAGGGTGGCGGGCTTGGAACCTCCGGAAGCGGTGTCGCCCTTAATTCCCGGCGTGGTTTCCACAACCTCCAGCTCCACAGAGTTGGGCAGGTCCACACCGATGGATTTATCCTGAAAGGTCAACACATGAATACTCATGTTTTCCTTCAAATATTTGGTGGCGTCGCCTAACTGTTCAGCGCTCATAGCTATTTGATCGTAGGTTTCCATATCCATGAAGTTATATTCTTTTCCATCACTATAAAGATATTGCACCTCGTGGCGTTCGATCCTGGCCCGGGGCATTTTCTCCCCGGCATTAAAGGTCTTTTCAATTACCGCCCCCGTCCGGATATTACGCAGCTTGGAACGGACAAAAGCGGCTCCCTTACCCGGCTTTACATGCTGAAAATCAATAATCTGGAAAACATCACCCTCTAGTTCGATGGTCTGACCGGTTCTAAATTCGTTTGTTGAAATCAATGCCCCCAACTCCTGTATATAAAATTTTACTTACCCATATACTGTTTATTAGGCCGCCTAAAGGACCAGCAATTCTTTTTTCGGCGTCCCCGTTAAAACCCGGCAGCCGCTTTTCTCCACCAGCACGGTATCCTCGATCCTGACACCGCCCCAATCCTCTATGTAAATACCCGGCTCAATGGTAACAACCATGCCGGGGGCCAGGATTGTTTTGTCCTTGATCGACAATCTTGGATTTTCATGAATGTTCAGGCCCAGGCCGTGCCCGGTACTATGACCGAAGTATTTGCCATAGCCTTTTTCCTCGATAACACTGCGTGCGGCATAATCAACCTCCGCAGCGGTCGCACCGGCTTTGACGGCAGCCACACCGTTCATCTGGGCGGCCAAAACAATTTGATAAATCTCCTGCTGCCGCTGGTTGAAGCTGTCCACGACCACCGTCCTGGTTATATCCGAGTGGTAGCCCTGGTATACGGCACCAAAATCAAATGTTACCAGCTCTCCCCCAGCAATCGTTTTACTGGAAGCCACCCCATGAGGCAGGGCGGAACGGACTCCGGAGGCCACAATAAATTTGAATGCCGGTCCGCTGGCCCCCAGGCGGCGCATGTTGTATTCCAGTTCCAAAGCCAGCTCCTGCTCGGTAACCCCCTGTTTAATAAGGGGCAGAATTTGGGCAAAAGCCTGATCGGCTATGCTCACTGCCTTTTCAATCAGTTCTATTTCGGATCTGTCCTTGAGGATCCTAATCCCTTCCACCCGGTCGATGAGAGGTTTTAATTTGATCCCTGTACACACCCGGGAAAGCTCCACATACTGGTTATAGGTGAGGTGATCACCTTCCACACCTAAGCGGGAAATTTTCTTTTCCTGCAGAATCCGCAGCAGCACCGCCCCATAGGTTTCGGCCGCAACCTCCACAATCTGGTATGATGGGCTTTCCCCAGCAGCCTGAGACAGGTAGCGAAAATCAGTCAGCAGATATGACTGTTCCCGCGTCAGCAGCAGGGCTCCCGTGGAACCGGTAAAACCGCTCAGGTAGTAACGATTTTCCGGGTTCATAATATAGAAAGCATCTATTTCATCAGTGTCAAAAATCTGGCGCAACTTGCTAATCCTTCCCTGCAAAAAACGCCCTCCTATGATGCGGCCAGTGAAACCAACCCCCGCAATGCCAGCAGGTAGCCGGTCACACCGAGTCCGCTGATTTGTCCTGATACAACCGGCGCAATTACTGATTTGCTCCGGAAATTTTCCCGTGCATATATATTGGTCAGATGGACTTCTATAGTTGGAATGGCCACCGCCGAAATGGCATCACGCAGGGCCAGGCTGGTATGGGTGTAGGCCCCCGGGTTGATCACCAGGGCATCTACATCATTATCCAAGGCCTGATGGAGCAGATCAATGAGCTCCCCCTCATGGTTTGACTGCCGGCATGTTATTTCCACACCCAGTTCGGCAGCCAGACGGGACAGGGCCGCGTTAATTTGATCGAGGGTAGCGCTGCCGTAAACGGATGGCTCCCGCCGGCCCAAAAGATTTAAATTGGGGCCATGTAGAACAAGAATTTTCAATGTACACCCCCCAATGGGGACACCGCACAATGGCGCCGGTATCCAGCCCCAGCATAGACTGCCAATATTTTACCATGATTTTCTGACCGGTGACAATAATTATGTCCAATAATGCGCCTATTGGCCGCTAATCATCATCTCGGCTATCCTGATTGTGGGGGCGCCTCTGCTGCCAAAGAACTGCAAATCATCACCCACAGCATCGATGTTGTTAAATAATTCGATAATGTTGCCACCGATGGCCATCCCCCGCACCGGTGCAGTTATTTCCCCGTTTTCGATTAAAAGACCGGCCACGCCCACAGAAAAATCCCCGGAAATCGGATTGGCCGTGTGCATGCCCATCACCTCAGTCACATAGAGGCCACTGGCCACGTCCTGGAACAGTTCGGCCACTGGTGTTTGGCCCGCTTCAATAAAAAGGTTTGTCACCCCCACCTCGGGGGTCCCCTTAAAGGAGCCGCGCACTCCGTTACCAGTGGAATGGACACCGTCTTTGGCAGCGGTGTAGGTATTGTATAGATATTGCTGCAGTACCCCCCGGTCAATGAGCACCGTCCGCCCGGTGGGAACGCCCTCACCGTCAAAGGGAGCCGATCCAATTCCGCCCTCCAGTGTACCGTCATCGATCAGTGTGACCACATCGGCAGCCACCCTGTTCCCCAGTTTGCCGGCAAACAGTGAGCGGCCTTTCTGGACGGCCTCGGCAGTGAGAGCAGAACTGATTATCCCCAAAAAGCCCGTGGCCACAGAGGGTTCCAATATAATGGAAGCCTTGCGGGTGCTAACCGGGCGGGCCCCCAGCATACGCACAGCCCTATGGGCCGCCTTTCGACCCGTTTCTTCAGGCTTGAGGCTGTTATATTTGAGGCCGAAGTCCATAGCAAAACCAGTCTGGCTTTCGTCCCCTTCCCCTGCCGCCAGGGCCAGGTAGATGCCGCAAAAAGAACCCTTGAACACAGCGCTGAGACCCAGGCTGTTGACCACTGTGACCAGGGCCTCCCCATCCTGATAGGCCGAGCTTTCCACTATTTTCACCCTGGGATCAAAGGCCCAGGCGGATTCCTCCATATGTTTGGCCATTGCAATTTTCTGTTCCACGGTGGCTTCCCCAATGGCCGGATCATAAATATCCAGTGTGGGATAGGTCCAGCCGGGAGATGGAAGAGTGCTATGGGAATTCTCAGTGGTTTGTTCACAATTAGCCAGAGCCTGTCCGGCAATATCATCTATACCTTGGGAACTGAGATCGGTACTGAAGGAAAAACCTCTCCGGCCCTGGCAGATCACCCGCAGGCCCAGGCCTCTTTCCTCAGCCAGCTTCATTGTTTCCACACGTGCCTCCCGCACATCCAGGCTCAGTTCCTTGGTATTGCTTATGTACGCCTCTGCTTGCTCAGCGCCCATTTTTTTAGCCTTATTCACAGCATTTTCCGCTATATTTAGAAATGTTTCTTCCGTTTTCAGCAAAACCACCTGCCTTCTGTATTCCAAATAGTATAATTCAATGGCAGCCGGAGTATTCCTTTATTAGACAAGGAAAGTGCGGGGTGTTCATACAGTAAAAATATCGCAGGCGCAATTTCTGCCGGCAAAAATATAGGATCAAAGCTAAAGCCGGGTTATGAACCCGGCTTCGGTGGTCTGGCTATGTATATAGTCCCATGAATAAATTATCGACAATTATATTGCTTTTTATTTGGTAAACAAAGAAGAAAGGCAGGTGGTGCCAGGTTATAACACATCTTGGCATTTCTGCTTCTGCCTTTCGTACATTACCCGCATGATATGAAACTAGGGATCCGGTCCCTTGTTCCAGCCAGTTATAGCTGAATAGATGACTGGTCAGGGAAAGGGGGCACATCTCTATTTGGGGATTGGCTTTGACGCGGAGTTATGTCCCCGGAGATGAGGTGCAGAATTAAATTTAGGCCATTGATTATAGCCAATCTCTGGGTTATTCGATTCATAATACCTTATATATTCTACCTCCTTCTGGCTAACCTCTTTATCTGTAGCTATCCCCGACTCCCATAAAATTTCTTTCCGAATAGTAAAATCCCGTCTTTCTTCCCTTGTAAAGTCTTTTTCAATTAATTTGCTGTTTGCGCTCCTAAAATAATTGATGCTGTCTGTTAGGTCTTTACCAATATAAATTTTACCGTTTGGATACGTAACTTTATAAACAACTTTCATATCTTAAAGCCCCTAATATATTGTACAAACAAATTATACATACCCCGTTAACCTATAGCAGATGGCCTGGCAAATGTTGCTACCTGTCGGGGGACTGTCCCCCCCCCAGCCGGGCGGAGTCCTTTCCTTTCAGTCCCCCTTATCAGCGGGAGTGGTACTGCAACCTTCTTATCCTAACCATATGATAGCAGAAGTGCCAAACTTTCGGTCCCCTTGTCAGCGGGTATAGCAATGTAACGAAAAGAAAGGAGAACTAAATTTGATAAGAATTATAACTTTCAGTCCCCTTGTTAGCGGGTGTGGCAATGTAACTTTGAAAGTGTCAGAAAACCAGTTGTGGTTGAGCAAGCCTTTCAGTCCCCTTGTTAGCGGGTGTGGCAATGTAACACCGGAAGGCATTATGTACATATGCAAGGCATTATGTACATATGCAAGGCATTATGTACATATGCAATATATCTAAATCTTTCAGTCCCCTTGTTAGCGGGTGTGGCAATGTAACAGAGTTCCTACAGACGGTTCTCAATTAAATAATCAAGGCTTTCAGTCCCCTTGTTAGCGGGTGTGGCAATGTAACAACGGGATATCCCCGTCGTCAAACACACTCCCGCCGCCTTTCAGTCCCCTTGTTAGCGGGTGTGGCAATGTAACGGATATGTGCATAACTGCCTTAACCGAAACTTCTAAGCTTTCAGTCCCCTTGTTAGCGGGTGTGGCAATGTAACTTTACAGCAGAAGGAATTTAACATGCGGGAAATAGTTCTTTCAGTCCCCTTGTTAGCGGGTGTGGCAATGTAACGTCAAGGAAATATAACTGATTGGTTTACTCGTGTAATCTTTCAGTCCCCTTGTTAGCGGGTGTGGCAATGTAACTAGGATCTAAGGGCAGAGCAAAAGTCGGCATTCGCAAACTTTCAGTCCCCTTGTTAGCGGGTGTGGCAATGTAACTTACCAGATCATCCAGTTTGCCGCCCGTGCCCAATATCTTTCAGTCCCCTTGTTAGCGGGTGTGGCAATGTAACTTTTCAAGGCTTCCTGCACTCCTCTATTTGCTTGATCCTTTCAGTCCCCTTGTTAGCGGGTGTGGCAATGTAACATCTTTATCTTCCCGCGCTGATCGGTATTGCAGTGTGTCTTTCAGTCCCCTTGTTAGCGGGTGTGGCAATGTAACTCGGTGCTTTCGGCTACTTGTCTCACAATGTCATGTAACTTTCAGTCCCCTTGTTAGCGGGTGTGGCAATGTAACGCAGCAAACAGCTGGCGGGTACCAAGAGATATTGATCCTTTCAGTCCCCTTGTTAGCGGGTGTGGCAATGTAACATGGGTTCTTCCTTTCCCCTGCATCCACAAAGTATCACTTTCAGTCCCCTTGTTAGCGGGTGTGGCAATGTAACGTAGTCAGCTTGTTGATAGTCAGACGGTTCTTACAGCCTTTCAGTCCCCTTGTTAGCGGGTGTGGCAATGTAACGGCAAAGCCGGTTCGAATCCGGCCCCCGCCCATAAAAGCTTTCAGTCCCCTTGTTAGCGGGTGTGGCAATGTAACGAAATTGAAAATTACATGAAAGGCGTTGGTAGTGGTGCTTTCAGTCCCCTTGTTAGCGGGTGTGGCAATGTAACATCGACATATTCCTCACCGGTAATCGACTGGTGCTCGGCTTTCAGTCCCCTTGTTAGCGGGTGTGGCAATGTAACAGATGAATTCCAGGAAAAGTTGCGGACCATCGAGAGAACTTTCAGTCCCCTTGTTAGCGGGTGTGGCAATGTAACTACAACGATGTTGTACCCCGCAATAGCAAGCAAGTTTCCTTTCAGTCCCCTTGTTAGCGGGTGTGGCAATGTAACAGACGTTCCAGGATGTTCCCCATACCATTGACTGGAGCTTTCAGTCCCCTTGTTAGCGGGTGTGGCAATGTAACCGACTACGGGCGGGTGGTTCAAACCCTTGGCAACACTGGGTTTTTAAGCTATCATGCCGGGCTTAAATGGCACAAAATTTCGCAAATCCCTTTTCTGTTCCAAAACCCCTTCCTTTTGCGAAAAACCATTAATCTGGAAAAACCCATATCAATATCTATCTTCACTCTGGGCAGTGGAAACCCTTCTTTTATTTTACCCGTGACACTGCAAATTATATGGACAGCTATCATAGCACTGGCCAAATCCCGGATCCATTTCCTCGTAAACCATCCTCATTTTTTCATCCCGCTCTTCAATAAACCACTGGCGCAGTTCCTCATCAATAACATGAATGTCCTTTTTTACCACCAGGCGGTCGCCTTTGAATTCAGCATAAACCAGGCAACCCAAATTTATCGGATATTCATAAATGGCTTCCATCACCAGAGCATAACCGGTTGTAGTAAGCTGGTGAAATTTTTGGGGCCGGCCGAATTTCAAATCCAGCACCATCGGCTCAGAAAATGTATAGGCATCAGCGCTGAGATTTGCACTCAACCCAAAAAACGTACCGTCCAGTTTTTGCTCCACAACAACGGGTATAGCCAGAGCAGCCAGGGAATCCTCAGCTATATAAGGCTGCTTCACCAGTATTTCCTGAACCCGTGCAGCAACCCTGGCGTTTTCAAAAGCAGCCAGGGTGACAGCCTTTTTCTTCAATTCGGAGAACTCTGCTTCCTGGAGCTGGTCCTGATATTCTGACAGAAAACCTAAACTAAGGGGAGCATTTAATTGTTTTAGTATTTCTTGAAAATTGCCCACCCCTTTTTCGTAAATCAACCTTTTGGCCCGCACCAATACCCGGACCAGGATATCGTGGAATATTTTCCCCCTGATCATGGCAGCGTTGGGCCGGGTTTTTATACCGTCAATCCTTCTCAGGTAAAGGTCCCGGTTTGTTGAACAATATGAATTGGCCACCTCATACAAGGCCAATCTTTGATCATAAACAGGCGCTAGCGGCGGCTGGTGCCAATTCCACCCCCGCAGTTCTTCAGCTATTTCCATTTGTCTGGAACGCGGCAGGTATCCTTTAGATAGCTGTTTCCTTTCTTCATCGGTTAAAAAGTACATTTTTCTACCTCACATCCCCGCAAAAATTACGATACTCGCAGTCAATACATTTTCCTTTTTCACGAACCCTATTGGGCATTAATTCCCTTAATACCAACAGGCGGATCTTATTCAGAGTTTCCTTAACAAAAAGCCGAGCATTGGGTGTAACGTCTACTGTTATAATTTGGCCCTGATCTATATATATAAAGCCATAGCGCACAGGTTTGTTATATTCATCCTCCAGCAGCATGGCATAGGAAACAAGCTGGTATTTATGGTTCAAAGACGGCTTTTGCGAACTGTGCTTGAATTCAACGGGAAAGATATCGCCTCCCGCTATGATGTGCATGTCCAATTTGCCCTGCAGGCCCAGGCGCGGGGAATAAAGAGCGGTGTGAAATTTTCGCTGGCCATCTTTGAAGTTATAACGCCTAAAAGTCCGGCGTTTTTCCAGTTGATCCAGCTCCAAGTGTGCTTCTGTACCGTACTGCATCTTCCGTGTAACCTTCTTCTGAACTGGGCAGACATAGGTAAAATAGATAATCCGTGGGCAATATAGGTATTGCTTGATATCTGTTACCCTCAGTCTAAGCATCAAGAATCCCTCCGGGCTGCACATTGATCACCGTGAGGAGTTTTAGGTCCTTGTCACAAATGGGGCAGATGAATATGTTGCCGTTTCGTCTGCCCAGGGTTCTTTTAATCCTCTGGGTTAGCTCTTCCCTGCGGTTGTGGTTCAATTCACCAAAAAAGGCGGAATACTGGATGTGGGCAAGACCATAATCCTTGCAGGCTTCGAATATTTTGGTGCGGATCCTGTCCTCTTCGATATCGTAAATAACCAGGGTTTTCAATTCACCACCTACCCTACCATCCGCCGACAAAAGGCCGGTATTTGGCCTCGCCCCGTAAAAAAGTGGCCACACGGCGGGCCTGGCTCTGAATAATAGTGCACAGTTTATATTTCTTGCCCCGGAACGTGGCCTGACTTTCCAGCCGTTCGTTAATTCGTTCAGACAGGCAGCGCCTGGTAGCGGTCGAAAGCATCCCGTCCTCCATTTCCACAGCAATGCCTTTGTTTATCATGGCCACTACCACCCGATCTACCACCTGCTGCCGGAATTCTTCAACAAAATCATAGACCAGGCTCAGCTTGCCCGGACGATCCACATGCAAAAAACCAGCAAAGGGATCCAGGCCGGCTAATATTAGAGCGCCCTCCACCTGCCGGTAAAGCATACCGTAACCATAATTCAGCAGTGAGTTGACCGGATCGGCGGCGCCTCGGTGTTGGCGCCCAGGGAAATCCACCTTGTCCTCGATTAGCAGTTTGACACCTTGCCAGTACAGGTTTCCGGCTCGCCCTTCCGCAGACATAATCTGACCGCGCACATCATCTATACAGCTACCCTTGATCTGGCCAAGCTGATCTGAGATTTGCTCCATCTGGGTGATCCTGGTGTAGATAGCCGCAAAAAGTTCTTGATCTACACCTTTACGGTATTTGGCAAAATATTTTAGCACATTGAGCTGGTTTTTCAACTTGCCTTCAACAAAAAACTTAGCCAGGGCAACACCCCTGGTATCGGTAAAGGCCAGCAGCTGCTCCCGGCGGGTAAGCACCGTGCCCGTCAAATAGGGTGAAACTAGTTTGGCGAAGGGCTTTCCTGAAGGGGTGAGAAAGCTAATCTGGATGCCATGCTCCACACATTCTCTGATCAAGTCGGTGGAGAGGCTGGCGCCGGGGGTATCAATGGTCACCTGCGTCAGATCATAAAAAGGAATTTCGTTGACAACCTTGCCTTTTTCTTTTAAAACCAGCCGCTCGCTTTTTTTCCCCAGAAAGGAGCCGTAGTTGGAAACAAGGAGATCCATTTAAATGTAAATCCCTTCTGTTTTGGTCCCTATTATACCCACCTAGAGGAATTTTTAACCAGGGGAGTTAGCACGGTAGTTTCCAAGGGTGCACCACATAGCAAAAAACCGCCAAAGCACAGGCGGCCTTAATTGGCGGTGTAATAGTCTTTCAGTCCCCTTGTCAGCGGGTCCAGCGATGCAACGCTAGTATCAATTATAACTGCGTCACCACCTAGCAGCTTTCAGTCCCCTTGTCAGCGGGTCCAGCGATGCAACTCGCTCCGGTTGCCAGCCCTGGTCCCGGGCTAACTGGAGTATCTTTCAGTCCCCTTGTCAGCGGGTCCAGCGATGCAACTCCCGCAATTGATGCGGCAAGCGCAACATATTACCTTGCTTTCAGTCCCCTTGTCAGCGGGTCCAGCGATGCAACTAAGACAATATGCTAGAGAAACAGGGTGGGCCTAATGACTTTCAGTCCCCTTGTCAGCGGGTCCAGCGATGCAACATAGGCATAGGCACGGCTACGCTATCTCAAAAAATAAACTTTCAGTCCCCTTGTCAGCGGGTCCAGCGATGCAACAAAACATTTTTCACGGACAGAATTAGCCTGTCGGTGTCTTTCAGTCCCCTTGTCAGCGGGTCCAGCGATGCAACATACGCTGATCTGATCCGTAAAATGTGCGGAGAGTTTCTTTCAGTCCCCTTGTCAGCGGGTCCAGCGATGCAACGGAGTCACACCCACTCCGCCTCAGTAGATTTTTGCCTTTCAGTCCCCTTGTCAGCGGGTCCAGCGATGCAACGAGGGAACCCGGCGCTTGAATTAGGGGATCCTATAATTGCTTTCAGTCCCCTTGTCAGCGGGTCCAGCGATGCAACGGTATCGACAACAGTGTCAACAGGAACAGAGTTATGGACTTTCAGTCCCCTTGTCAGCGGGTCCAGCGATGCAACAAAGTGAGTCAACATTCTTAAGCACCCCAATCATTGCCTTTCAGTCCCCTTGTCAGCGGGTCCAGCGATGCAACGCAGCGTAATGGTCCGGTATGCCCTGGGCATATAGCCAACCTTTCAGTCCCCTTGTCAGCGGGTCCAGCGATGCAACGCCTGGTTGGGTGGCCATGCAACAGTGTTGTCTGAGTACTTTCAGTCCCCTTGTCAGCGGGTCCAGCGATGCAACTGCAAAATAGGGCTATGATACCTGTGCGGGCGGTAACCTTTCAGTCCCCTTGTCAGCGGGTCCAGCGATGCAACGGAGAATTACATTCGTCAGGTCGGCAATGCCGCCGTCTTTCAGTCCCCTTGTCAGCGGGTCCAGCGATGCAACCGACTACAGGCGGTTGGCTCAAACCCATGTTAACACTGGGTTTTTTAGCTATAGTAACGGGCCTTATGAGCCCAAAATTTCGCAAATCCCTTTTCTGCTCCAAAACCCCTTCCTTTTGCGAAAAATCATTTATCTGGAAAAACCTATATCAATATCTATCTTCACTCTGGGCAGTGGAAACCCTTCTTTTATTTTGCCCGGGGCACGGCAAATTATATGGGGCAAAAGGCGATCTGACTGGTTTTAAACCAGCCGCCAGTGCTAAAGAAGATACCAACTGTGGAATGAGGGCACCCTTCATATAAGTCACATTCACTACCCGGGCCTTAGCTTTTAGTGAAATACCCCAAAAGGTATAGCCATTTGACTTAAGGCAACTAGAATTAGGGGTGTAGATTGGAATCAGAGTATTCAAAAATGCCTCAGTATGCTGGCTGACAAATGCAAATGCCACTATTTGTTTGGGGCTTGTCCCCCCAAGTTAACTTTAAGGAGGCCCTTTCTCCGCTTATATTTCCAGTGGAAACTGTTTATATTCTAATAACCTTTTCTTGATTTTCATAACTTCATCACAGCTAGATATAAAACCCCATATTATATTCTTCATATTAGTATATTCCTCATAGGGAACGGGTGTCATGCCGTGGGCCAGAAAGCTGTCGTTCCTATTATTTAAAACACCTTTTATCTGAACCCGACAATTTTCCCATACCTGGTTTACCGGGTGACCAAGCAGAGCCAGCAGTTCATAATCATCTATCAAACCGATCTGAATCCTGCCCCCTATACCTCGTTTCCTTTCATAATACTCCCGGTGTTGTTCCGGTATTAATGATACATCCATATCTTCACTAGTCAGTTGTGGTTCACCTGTGCGCAGGCAGAATTGCCCGTACATCTCCAATGCCCTGTACATTCTGGAAACGGCATCATCATAATGGCCTTGATCGGCCCTTCGCTCAGCGTTTAGCAGAACATCATAAATAAGCATAAAAACAGGAGGCGGTTTTTTGTCTCCTGGGGCCCAATCCCGGTACCACTCCAATGCAGCGCAAATTTGTCTGAGGGCAGCATAGTATTCGGTAATCAGCGGGTCACTACTATAAACACTCATCATATCTGCCGCTTTATAGTAATCGAATTTATCCCAGGCAGCAAAACTGCGGCAAAGAATTAGCAGCCGGTTAAATTCTTTCTCATCATCAACAAAACCCAGGGTGCTTAACTCTTCTAAAATCCGTACGGCTCCAGCATAGTTGTGTTGGCTGATTAAATCCATACATAGCCTTTTTTGCCTCTGCGCAAAAACAGCATGGGATGGCAGTTTTGAAACCACTTCCATCCCATCCTTTATCCGGTCCAAATCCTGTCTAACACCTTTGACAACGCTCAGTTTGCTCTGGGGAAATTCCATAGCCGCGACAGCCAGGCCAACGGACATCGATTTTGTGCCACCCGTATAGTCAACTATAACTTCATGTCCCTCGCTGGTATAATGTTTGATCAATTTAAATGCAGTTTCATAGCACATGTTAGGTTCATCATGAGGTACCACATGAATGGAATAATCATCGCTGCCTAAAGCACACTGGTCAACAACACAATCTTTTTTTGTAACATCCTCATGATCACACATTTTGCAAGGTCGCTCTTTTTTTACAATGGGCCCGTTAGCGATTATTTTCTTACTGCCCTTCTTGCCATTTTCATCTCCTGTGCATAGAAAAACCACATAGTTTGGCTGGTAATTTTTTATACAATTAACAATTGGGGCGTCCGATCCGCCCACTGTGAGTATTAGAACCTTCATAATTCATTGTGCCCCCCATTACAAGTCTATTTTCTTCGACCGTGCCTTTTGCTGCCTTTCTATAGGCTTTCTCTAAGGACATGGTAACCATTGTGATTTTCAATGCCGGTCTCTGTTTTGATTGGTGATTTTCCGGCACCCATCTCATTCCTGCCCCGGTTTCACATGTAATGGATCAGGTAATACTGAACGTTTTCTAGATTTACTTCCCGTCATATACCCGGTCACACTATGATCTGCAGGGCCGGGCCATTCCAGCAACTTAAAAAACATTTGGATCCTGTTTGTTTTTGCTAACTGATCAACATCTCCCCGTTCTTCCTTGCATAATTTGCCAAACACATATTTTTCAAAACACTTAATAAAACCTTCTATGTTCATCTCCTGCCTTCTGGCCTGGTGCCATGTCCTCTCGTCAAACAGCCGCTCATAACGGCTTTTCCTATAATCAAGAAAAAGTTTAGGGATTATTTTTATTGAACCCAGGCCAAGTGGTTTGCCCATACCGATTTTATGACAGTATTCCTTGTCCTTTTCCCCTGGTAAAACAAGCGCCCACAGGATAGCACCCAATTCTATTTTAGACAGGTTTTCGAAATAGATCTTGCTTTGAAATTCAACACCCGGCTTAACAGGTGAAATAAGGGTGTGCTGGCTATCTATTTGCAAATTCTTTAGCTTGTCATCCTCTATATCGGATAACCTCCCCGGGCCCTTGTGCCAGTAGAATTTATGGCCCCGAATCACTGTATCGTGCGGTGGTGGACTGTCGTAATGATTCAAAGCACCATCCGGCGTCGTCTCCTGGGTGAGATAATGCTGAAAAGCGGTTGGTTTTGGCTCGCTAAGAATTTCAGGAATTATTGGATCTTTTGAAAGCCAGATTTCATCCTGATTAGGTTTTACCAGGGCATCACAAAAGGATACCCGACCAGCAAGGCTGGGGCGCTGGTCATTTTTCCCTCTGGGAGTAAAACCAAAAATAGATTCAGCTATGTCAAGTTTAACCTGTGAGGCTTCCGGGGAGAGCTCTGTGGGGACTAAACCACTTGGCGTTCTTATATAGGGTAGTGGAAACATGATGGTACGTCCAAAGAATACCAGTCCCCCCTCTTCCAGCAAGTAAAACACAGGTTGAAAAGGCTTTAAAGCCTCATCTTGTCTAGCCCCAGGTTCCTCTAGCCTATAACAGACCTGTTCAAGCCAAAAGATTTCATCACTAACTTTGATTAGCTCTGAGGAGGAATCTGGTGGAAATAACACCACCTCCATATTTTTATTATTAGAGATATCAACTCCAGTAACAAGAAGAGCCTTCTTAAAATCTTTAGCAGGAGCATTTTTGGCCTCTTGGACGCAGAGATATTCCAGCCTTACATTTTTCCCGAGCCTCTCATAGCTACGCTCACCAAGCCTGACCCAGATTTCCTTTGCCCTATTATGCTCACGCCATACCTGGAGCTCCATTTTCTGTATTTTCTTTTTAAGAATACGCGCAAAAGTGACGCCTTGCACAATTTGTGCAGGGCGGATAAACCACTGATCTCTTTTTCTAACCAAGTAACCCCCTTGCACCAGGGGCACAAAATTGCCCTTGCCAGCATTCCTCATGACACTGTTCCGGTAATATGTTCCCAAACTGGTAAGATCCCTTAGGGCCTGGAAAAATAGGGGTGCATCTGTCACCCACTGCATTTTGGCAAAGGCTGCCACCTCAACAATAGACCGGATCATTCCCCGTAGTGAACTGCCCGGAATAGCAGGCAGTCCCTTGTCATCCCGGCTATAAAAACGTGCGTACTGCCGCTTTTTTTTATCGTCCATTTCATGCACAGGTTTTTCCTTTAACTCCGCAAAAAAATCCGGTTCTGCCATGCCCCGCACATAAACTGGTGACCTAGTAGTAATTTTACAACCTATTACACCAGAATAGCGTTCATCGTAATACTGGTCCATACCCGGCAGGTTCTCCGGGGCAGGTATCGCTTTTTCAGGCAGGGGTACAAAATTGTAGGGCGCGTGGGCAGTATACTTTGGCCTGGTTGGATTATTGTGCTTGGGATTCATTTACGCATATCTCCTTTCTGTCCGTCCAATGGGTTCCAGCGCAGGCCCACCAGGCGGCTAAGGTAGACCCGGGCACAGCCATCTTTGCTGTAGGTCAAATAGTGTCGCAGAATTAACCGCAATGGTCTATAGCCTTGTTTGTCACCAAAACACGCTGGGGGGATATTTAAGGGCACCCCATGCCGAAATCTCTGTCTCCCGTCTGCTACCAGGGTGAAGCCGTGTTCCCTGTCTACATCCTCGATCCGGGTACCCCAGAGAATCTGCTCTTCATCAAATGAATCAGCGTTTTCATCTAACCTATCGGTCAATCGGCAAGCCTGGAATCCCCCTTCACTACGCCACACCCGGACCTCCTCAGTTTCACAAAACAAACGGGCATTCTGCAAGGTGTTTGCTCTCAACGGGGGTGAAGGCTTGTAGTGCTGGAACAACCGGCTTGAAGTAGTCAACAGGTTGTCCTCTTGCCGGCCCCAGATGACACCATCATCAGCGTGGGCAAGGAATAGGGCTTTTTGGCCCTGCACACAATGCCCACTAAACCAGCCCACCGGGTCGGACGCAAAACCATCAATACAAAGAGGTGCCGTATTACATTTCCAATGATCCACCTGTTTCAACTTCCCAACCTCCCGAGGCTCTGGACAAATTCCTCCAACTTGTCCGCATCACCCTTTTTTACTGTAACTTTCTCCCCTGGGGTCTGCTTAATCTCCCATTGCTCACCTGCATAAACCAGTCTGGCCTCTTTCCCCTTTAGCCGACCCCGCCCTACAGCACTTTCACCGCCCAAAGGAAGATCACCAGTCCACAGGTCCTTTAAAAGCAGCAACAGTAGGCCGATTTCATAATCCTCAGGCCTGTCCAAGCTCAGCTTTATTTCAAATGACGTATCACCTTTGCCAAATACAGGCTGCTGATCAAAAAGAGCTGTAGGGTATGCCCCTCCAGTAAAACGGTCGATAATTATCCTGCTTTGTACCAGCATTAAGGGATTTTGAATGACCGCCTCTTCCACCCATAGGCGACTGGCAGTAGGCGGTGCCTCATCCTCTTGGTTTTTGCGCCGGTAACCAAACAGGCTATCTGTTATTGCATAGCCATCTTTTCCGAGAGTATTGGCAATTTTGACAGCTCGGGAACGCAAGGCCCCCGCCAGGCTAGTACCACTGACAACAGGTACATAGTGATCTTCATTCCGCCAGGAATGCAGGTGTACCATATCCGGCAGGCAGGCAGCCACCCGTCTAGATTCATTGCTGCCATCCGGGGACAAGCCAATCTGCCCCGGCGAACAGGACAGCAGTGAACCATTGATAGTAAATGAAGCCTGCAGGGTAAAATTGTCGGAAACCAGTTCTTCCATATTGCTAACTCCCAACAGGCCGGCAATATCGGCACCCTTGCGGCAATGGGTTAAATCATTTGCCAGCCAGGCCAGCATGCCTTCCGGCCTGGTCAGGTCATAACGAACCACCTGCCAGCTAGTAACCTTACAGCGGCCGAACCCCCGGCTCTTTTTGCCGCCAAGTGGGATTTCCCCTTTACCCAGCCCTTGCAAGGCTTGGGCCAAACCTTTGATTAACCTTTCTCCCATGTCTCCCCGTAGCACCAGCAGTTCAAAAGAAATTTTAAAAGATGCTCCGGCTGCCAAAAGCTCCAGATCATATTTGGCTTTATCCACGGCTATTCGGGTGCGGGGATCAACAGCCACGCCGTCACGCAGTTCCACCTTCACCACACCCTTGTCGCCCAGCCCATCGTCCACAAACAGCAAACTGTTACGGTAACCTTGTATTACGCTATCGTTTGATGCCACGGGCGATAGGCTGCCCGACCATTGTCCGCCTGTGCTTCGCGACTTGTCGGACACCTGGCCACCAAAGACAGTTTCCGCCAAACTTTCGTCATACCGGCGCAGATAATTACGCAAGGCACCTGCAAGAGACGAACCAGTCAACAGGGCCCTGCCTTCCAGCGGGTCGACAAGCAAAGGCATATCTGCAAGCCCCTCCGCGTCCCCGCTGCCCAACAAAGCCGGCGTTTCCAAAATCAGTTTGCCCTTAACCAGAACACGCTCCTGGATTTTACGAGAATCCCGCCACCGCGCGCTCATAAGGCACCTCCCTCCTGCAATCCTTTTACATTTTTTTTCAGCAATGCCTCTAGCAATCGTGCTGTATATTCTAATTTTATTTCATTTGTAACCTCTGCCTCTATACCCGCAATGGAGACAAGCCTTGATTCTATTTTAAAATAGTCGCTCCATATTTTTTCTTTTTCAATACCAGCCTTCAGCCAGGAAGAAAATTTTATATTCATCATCCGGGCACGATCCAATTGCATGGCGGCTGTAGGACTAAGATCATTCAGGTAGGCGGTGATAATTTCCCCCTTCCCCTGCCACCAGGCCTGCTTTACTATCTCCCTCAGGCGGTTTAGCTGGGCTTTCTCCGGTGGGAAAGATATGTCGTCTAAACGGCCTATGGCCGCCAACAGCTGCCTGTCCAGCGTTTTTTTTAGGCGCCTGGCTGCCAGTCTCTCGGCCAATTTCTTGCTTTCATCTGATAAAGATGAAAGCTCCTCCTGTGAAAACTGATAGGGCCTGCTTTCTATACCTTTGGCCAGGGTCTCATGCCTGTTTAAATTAACGGCAATACGGCCAAAACCGTCCTCCCGGCGTTCCCCGATACCCTCAGCATGGTATTTATTAAGAAGGTTCTGATCAATATCCCCGGCCCGGTATACAAAAACGCTTCCGGCTTGTATAGCAGGGACTTGAACCAGGGGCAAACCCCATTTGCGGTTAAACCCCCCGGTGATTTTCATTGCCTGGTAGGCACGGATATGTTTACAATTGAGGATTTCATCCAGGTTTGTCGTATAATGTCCATTTTCATCCCGGCAAATTAGATCGCTGAGCAGGGTCAACACAGTTAGCTCCCCCTCCTGCTGTGGGTTTTGCCGGTACTCGCAACAGCTAGAGTTAATCTCCATTTTTTTAAAAATGATCTGGCCGTAACCGGCGCTTCTAGAGCCTCCGATAGCAATCTGCCTGTTATCCATCATTGACTTCAGCAGCTCCAGGTCCTTCTTGCTCTTGGAAACAATAACACCGCCGAAAATTTGTCCTTCCCCAATAGCTTCATAACGGAAAACTGTACTTTTGTCCCTCAGCCGGATCAGACGTTTTTCGTTGGCGTTGTGCATTGACAGGCTGCGGCTGGTTTTAACTAGGGAGGCTTTGTCTTCACCTTCACGTAAGGAATAAAACTCTCCCGGGCAAGATCGAAAACCTCGGAAGCTTTTTTTCTCTACTGCAAAATCATAGATAGTGCCCCCTCCATCACCATCCAGCTCTAGCTCTTCCTTGTCCATGTACCAGGAAAGGGGTTTGGGTATGGTGCGGTGAAGGCTATTATCAACCGGGTAGGCGTTTAAATAACAGTTTGTGCCCCCAAAGAAAAGCCTGCGGCAATCAGGATCAAGATCCTGGACCGGGTCACCGGCTTCACTTCCATGCGCCTGATGCTCTCGCAGATATAAATTGATCAAGGCGCCGCGCAGCATGCTCCCGGGAATAAAGCTAAAAGACTGGGAGCTGTTTTCCTCACCTGCACTTAGTTGTGTGGCCAGCAAAGGACTTAGTAGATGGATCTGGTAGGACAATGCCGTCATACCTCATGCACCTCCTTTAGGAATTTTTCAAAGTAGCACTCAGTTACAGGCTGGAGCTCCTGATCCAGGAGCTCCGCACTAAGCCGTCCCAATCCCCTGGTGATACCTGTACCTGCACGCCGGAAGGCCTTGATGCAAGCTGCCAGCAGGGCCAAATCATGATCTGTGGGCTGAAGAATAAAAGCCAGTTCCGCTTCGAAGAATGTCTTTCTTAGAATTACCCTTATCCGGCGCAAGCTCCCATCTCTGGCTACACCGCTGTCATCTATCGCTGTCTGGTTTCTTATATCAGTAAACAAATCCAGCATTTCCGTAGGCTTGATTCTTCCTCCCCCATCTTCGTCAATGTCACCTTTAGCAGCCATCATCAGCCTAAGGTCTTCCGGCAAAAGGGCACTACCAATCGTCATTATCGCGCCGTCACCGGGCAAGTTGCCGGGCGCACCAAATAAGCGCTGGGCATGCTGCTCCCATTGGCTTCTGTTTTTGGACAAGGAGGCCAAAATATCGGCACATTCCTGCACCAGCAGGCCCTTGATAGTCCTGCCGTTTAAAAAAGGGAACCCATTTTGGTCATGTTGGACCTCACTATCAACAGTACCCGCAACACCATCACCCCTGCTAAATGCAGCATCACTTTCCAGCTTTATTTGCAAAATATACCTGGTCATTGCCCTTCGCCTCCCTCAAAGGGGATATAAAAATCCATTGCCTCTATAGCATCAAAATAGCCACAGTATTCGCCCTGCCAGCCTTTGCTTTTCATATCCGGCTGTTCTGGAATATCCGGCAACCCTGCTGCTATACTATGGGCTTTCAAGAACCACCCAACAGCATCCCGAGAACCGGTGCGCAATATTTCCCGCAGGGCCTTAACTTTATTGCGCCTATCCTTCCAGGGTTCCTTCTGAAATCCCTGAACAACCCGTTCAAAATTAGCCCACGATCGCCAGTCCTCCTCACAGTTAAGGGAAAGTGGTCTCAGGTAAAGATACCTGTTTTCCGGCAAAGTGTACTCCCGCTTCCTGATGCTCCCCAAATCATCCAGCAAACCTCCAGTGGCAAAGTGCCAGTCTAGAGCAATAGCGCCTTTTTTGTACCTGCCTTTTAATTCCGTTACCCGTTTTTTTGCTGATGAACATAGTTCCTCCGCCAGGGCGTAGCCCCGGGCAAAAGGAAAACGGGTCTTGACCACCGCCACCCCGGCCCGAGCGTAGATAGGCTCGTCGTCCACCAACCTTTTTTCGGCCAATTTACGCAGATAATACACAGCCAGTGACAAACCCAGGCGCCCATCGCAAACAAAGGTTAAATCATCACCGCCAAAAACAATCGGGCGAAAGGGCAGCTTATTTTCCCGGAGCTCTATGCCGGCCAGGGTTTCGTTACTAATGGCTTCAATTAATTGATTGGTGGTTTCCTTTAAGGCCTCCCGGAAATTTTTCTCAATAGAATAGGAAAAATCCCTCTGGGCTGTAATGAGGGAACGGTTGCTGGACGAATGTCCACTCAGGTAGTTCGTTATTCTCTCACCCATGCGATTGCCATCAGAGTGAACAATGGCAATATAACTCGATTCCCCTCTTGTGCGACCCAGTTCCTCAAAATCCATTGGGATCTTGTGGCCCCGTAAATCCAGCTCTTCCTTCAGTTGAGCCTCCAGGCGTTCATTGGCTTTTTGGGCCCCATTTATTTTTGCTGCCGCCTCAGCACTAATCAAACGATCCTCTACATAACCCACTGCCGGCATTCCCGTATAAACACAAGCCGCTGTCACTCCCTGGCCGAGCATTGGAGTTGACGCGGCTTGATTTGCCTTGCGTTCAGCTAGTGTATCCATAGTTTCTCCTAGCACCTCATGCAAATTGTGGTCTTCCCAGTCAAAATCGCTGTGGACCAAAGCTAGATTCAGTCCCGGCGCTTCCAGCAGTACCTTGCGGGTCAGGCAACGGGCAAATTCAACGGCATATTCCCTGTCCTTGAAGAGCAGCGCCGCATTTCCGCCCCCGGTATAAAGCAGTTCCGCAGCCAAATCTCCCTCTTCAATCTTTCGCCTATTGATCCTTTCGTTCGGCTTAATTTTGTCGATATTAATAACGTTATGGGGGTAGGGCAGACAGTCCACCAACCAATGCCGCGTGGAACAATCCACTAGATAGGAAGCCCCTACGTTTTGCTTCAAACTGTTGGTACCGTAAATGTATTTTTGTATCCCTCTTGTATCAACAACGGTTAGAGTATACGGCATCAAAAACACAGCCCCTTCCTAGTTGTCTTCATTCATGATCCAGCGCCGCAAATTATCCTCTAGTTTACGGAGATCCTTCCGCCCAAAAACCCTCACCTCATCTTTTGCAAACCAGGATTCCTCAACCTCCTGCTGCAACGACTTAGGATCCTCATAACAACAGACAAGGCCTGTCCTCGCTTCATCCCCCCCTAGTTGCCGGGCCCTGGTAAAGGCTTCAAAAAGTCCAAGCTTGCTGTAACTCTTTTTGGTTGATGCTTTGCAAGACACAACATACAGCTGGTAGCCCCGGATAAAAACCACATCCGATTCAAATTTTTGGGGTTTCTTACTGTTTGGGGTTGGCTTTATCCCAAAAGTGAGATCCTTTAAATTTAAATCTTCAGCCAACTGCCTGACTGAGCAATAAGTATATTCCTCCAGCCATGTGCCTCCCAAAAATTCTTTGCAACTGTTTAACTTATCCTTACCTAATCCTTTGGCAAAGAGCTCAGGAGATGGCTTGCCGCCGCATATTTTGCTGATTGCATCTATCACCTTTGCCAGCTCCGGATATTCCTCTTTTGTCGGTAATGTCTCCAGCCACCCACGGTTGGCTTCACCTTCACTGCCCTCCAACCATTTTTTCCAATCCTTATAAGCCTCGATATTGCTGCTTACTTCCTCCGCCAGGACCTTGCAAAAATCGGGCTGGGTGAGCTCTTGTTTAGATGAATACCTTCTAAAACCATGCAGGGCCAGCATTTCCTCTAGCTCTACAGGGCAAGCCTGTCCCACACCAATTTCTTTGGTAAGTTCACCTTTGGTATCAATCACCAGGGAGAGAGCCCGGGCGTCTAAATAGCTGAACACAGCTTCATCAAAGGCATTGCCAACAGCTCGAAAGGTGTGGACAGACATGGCTTTTGTGCCACCGGTGTAATTGAGTCCCACAGAGGATTCCCGGCCCATCTCCTCCAATATGGATTCCATTTCCCTCAAGATACGATCACTGCATTTAGTATCAATTTCCCGTGGCTCAACTGTAATCCCCATTTTCCTGTGGTCGATTGCATCTTTTAAGTTTGCCGCCACTTGGCCTGTTTTTGCTGTATGAAGCAAAATAACCTTGCCACCCTTTTTTGCCAGCAGCATCGCTGAAACAAAATTTGGTAGAGGATTGCTCCCAACAAGCAAAAAAAGGAAGTCTGTTTGATAATTCATCAGATCTGCCGCCATTGCCATTGCAAACGCCTCCTATTAAAAATTATTTTGTAGAAATCATTTCAGTAAAATACCTGCATTGGGCATAATACCAAATTTGTCGATAATTAGGTATTAAGGGGATGTATGTAAAAATCCTGCTAATTTTGTAAAGGTTCCTAGAAAATTTGTCCAAAATTGTATTTGGGCAAAGTAAAAGGAGCCTGAAGGCTCCTAAGGTTATTGTTAGGATTCAGCTGTAGAATCTACAGCATTGCAGCCAGTCCCTTTGGCCCATGCTTTCAGTCCCCTTGTCAGCGAGTCTAGCGGTGCAACTTGGGTATGGAGGATCGCAGATCATCTGGTGTTATAGACTTTCAGTCCCCTTGCCA
The DNA here is from genome assembly GCA_013201395.1 of Candidatus Syntrophopropionicum ammoniitolerans. Lineage (GTDB taxonomy): Bacteria > Bacillota > Desulfotomaculia > Desulfotomaculales > Pelotomaculaceae > Syntrophopropionicum > Syntrophopropionicum ammoniitolerans. The sequence continues at coordinate 316 of JABMJD010000001.1, read as the reverse complement.
GCGGGTCTAGCGGTGCAACGCTATGGGGTACCTTTGGAATGGTACTAATTGGGAGGCTTTCAGTCCCCTTGTCGGCGGGAGTGGTACTGCAATAATGGCTTAGATATTAACCTTAGAAAAATGTTTTATGCTTTCAGTCCCCTTGTCAGCGGGAGTGGTACTGCAACGGAAGAGGAAGCGTTTATTTCCGGGGACGGTGAGGGTCTTTCAGTCCCCTTGTCAGCGGGAGTGGTACTGCAACAGGGGCGTTATCACGGGCATCAGATGAAGAATTGGCGCTTTCAGTCCCCTTGTCAGCGGGAGTGGTACTGCAACG
>JABMJD010000029.1 GCA_013201395.1 Candidatus Syntrophopropionicum ammoniitolerans | reverse complement strand
TCGGCTCTCTTGCAGGGGCTGCATGTTACAGGCAGCCTCTGCAAGGCAGCCGAAAGCTGGTGTACCGGGTAAACCCTGCACCGCAACCACTACTGAAACATACATAAACCATTATTGAAACACAAACCACTACTAAAACTTACATATATATTCCCACCAGTGCCCATACGCCATAAAGCTTGGGTTGTCACACCAGATAGCCTTATCCCCGGCCCCTACCCGGACATCAGCGGGACACAAACCAGCACCCATTCCCCGCCTTATTGATTCAAAGCAAAAAATAGTTGCAGCACCGGGGAATGGCCTTTTGTTTACATAGAAGGATTTGAAAAACAATGTACAGAGAAAAGGGGCCTGAAGTGGCCATAGGACTAGGATACAAACCGGGGTGATTTTCTGGATCAGTTAACGCATCAAGAGCACAAAGGGAATAAGCGCCATATTATCATCCTTTACCTAATTATTACCATGGTCATGATCTATGTGGCCGTACCTACCTATGGCATGATTCGGGACACCGTGGGCCCGGGGGAAGCGGTATTTGTGCTGGATTCACCCCTGCCCAACGCCCACATGGATCGGCCCAGTCCCGGTGTAATGAAAAGAATCTATGGTTTTCTCTTTCCCGCCCAGGACGTGCCCGTGCCTCTAGTGCAGCGGATAGATTTAAGAGGCCGGGTGGTTTATACGGACCAAACCCCCTATGTGGGGGGGATTGTGGAGTTGAAAAGCACCCCCCGTTATACCCGCACGGACGCCGGGGGAAATTTTGTCTTTGTGGACGTGGCAGAGGGGGCCCATACAGTCAGTGTCCTGGACGAGGATGGAAATGTACTGGCCACATGTGACATTGAAATCGAGCGCACCCTCCTGGTAGAGGATGTAGAATTAATCCGCCTGCCCGATGGGACCTTTATTTTTCAAGTGGCGGTAGATGTAAAGGTGTTGGAAATTACCCTGATCCTCAAAAGGGATGCCGGGGGTAATGTGATTGGTCTGGACCGGGTGGAATTGGGCCCGACCCCTGCAGGGTCTACAGAATTTGTACCTGAGTTGGAGGAATCCCCAGGTGGATCCGGGAGGAAACCCGGGGGGGGATCTTCAGGGGGATCAGGGCGGAGACCCGGAGGGGGATCATCAGGGAGCGGTGCTGAACCAACACCTAACCCTGAACCAAAGCCACCGGATATCAACGTTTACGATCAGGACCCGGTGCACTATGTGCGGGACAGCCAGAAAGGGGTAGATGTGAATATCTTCGGGGCAAATAAGCGTATTGCCCCGGGTATGAAAGGTAGTTATCATTTCACTGTAGAAAATAGAGGGAGCCATTCTGCCCTCTACGATGTTGCTTTTACGGTTGTGGATACCCTGCCGGATACACATAAGATTCCCATGGGCTACCGGTTGAAGGCGGACGGCAAGTATGTAGCTGGGGACGCTGACCCCGACACCTGGGTTGAGCTCGCAAAGCTCTACCAGGATGGCAGACTGGCGCCGGGTGGAAAGAAGAAATATACCCTGGACTGGTATTGGCAGGAAGGGGATAGGGATAATGAATTTGCCCGTTACGGGGGCGATCCCGCCTACTCCTATAACTTAAAGATTACGGTGAGCGCTGAATCAGCAAGGGAGCGGTAAATTTATTGTCTGAAACACAGAAAAAAATCTGCAAAAAACTGTTTATTTACCTGCCCCTGGGCCTGCTGCTCCTGTTCACCCTGGCCAACCTATACCTGGGGATTAACAAGGCCGTCACCCACAATCCGGTGCCCAAAGTGGGCGGCCTGGCCCCGCTGGTTGTCCTTTCCGGTTCTATGGAGCCGGCCATTTACCCCGGCGATGTGGTGATCATCCGGGAGCAAAAGGTAGAGCAGTACAAAATTGGCGATGTGGTCACCTACCTGGATGGGCAGACGGTTTTTACACACCGCATTGTCGGTGTGGAGGAAGGTATGTTTGTCCTCCAGGGGGACAACAACAATACTGTGGATGATACCGTGCACCCGGAACAACTGGCAGGCAAGGTACTGCTGACCATCCCGAAAATTGGGGTGGCCATGGTATTTATTAAAAGACCCGCCGGCATGGCGGTTTTGGCCCTGGTGCTGCTCCTGTACGTCTTTAGTGGGGATATCTTAGAAAAGGTAGGCAAAGGGCGGCACCGGGCGGGCAGAGGTGAAGACAGATGAAACAGTGGAGAGTTTTTTTATCACTAATCATTCTGGTTCTGGCCAGCTTTGCTTTTTTATCCACCCTGGCCCGGTATACCAGTGAATATAGCGGTTCTGATGCTATCCTGGTGGCCAAATGGAATTTTGGCGCCCGGGGGGAAGAAGATATTGAAGGTGAATTCTATAATAAGGGATTTACCTTTGATTTGTTTGATGCCCACAGTGTCAAACCCATGGATTATGGCGAGAAAAGTTTTACCTTTACCGGGGGCGGCTCCGACGTGGGGATTGTCTATGATGTGGAGATGAATGTCCAGGATTTGTTGCAGCTGGCCCAGGGTACTGTGGCCCAAACCCCTGGTGTGGATATTTACGCCCCGTTTATTTTTAAAATTACTGCCGCCATTAATGAGGGGGCTGCAGATGAGGCGCCGGTTGTCTTTTCTCCCCCGGGCAGTGACCAGGATGGTTGGTTCCGGCCGGGGGATGTTGAAACAGACGAAGACGGCTTTTTTAGTATCTTTGACACTACAGATGGGGAGCCCTTTTTTACGCCGGGAAGCGAGGATAAGGTGACTGTTACTGTTTACTGGCAGTGGAATGTCTCCTATTTCATTAATGATACCGAAGTGGCCGCCGTAAATCCCCCGATTGTGCCGGATACCTCTACAGACAGCAGCGGTGTTTATTTGCCTTATTACCAAATAGCCTATGACCAGTATTACGGCCCGGGAGGGCTGGATGAGCAAAGAAGAAATGCCGCTCAGGCAGTGGCAGATTTCCTGGCCGAACATGGCAGCCCGGCCGATGATGGAACCTGGATTCATTACCTGAGCTACCAGTTACCCCATAGAGGACAGAGCAGGGAGGAGGAAGAGCAGCAGCCCGGCCCACCCGAACCGGCGGGGCACCCAGAAGGTCAGGGTAGCCAGCCAGAGCCCGACGGGGGAGATGCTGGAGGTGGTGATACCGGGGGTGGCGACAGTGGAGGAGATGATGGCGGTACCCCATGTCCCGTAGATCACTACGCAGAATATAACTACCTGGTGGGATTGGAACATGCAGCCATTACCGCCTGCGAAACTTCTCTTATGGCCGCCTATGATGATTATGACACCCTGGCCATAGATGCCCTGGTGGCCAAAGAAACGGTGAAAGTCATTTTCCGCATTAAAGGGGACCAGATGGTGCCGGGGCAAAATATACCTCCCACTGAACCGGAGCAAAATTCTGGTGACTAAAGGTTTTTTTTGGTGTATGCGACCACTGTTAACCTGGCGGTAACACCAAAGGCACTGTCCTTGTCGGATAAATTAGGAAACCTAAAAGTTCGGGCCTAAATTTCTTTGAAATATGTTGACTTGGAGGCAAGTATTGACATATACTAGTGATACGAATGGGTTAGAAAATTTATCAATTAGTGAGAAGCCTTGCTAGTTGGCTATTGAAAATATTGTTACTGGAGATAAAGGCAAACCGGTTGAAAAGCCGGGACGCAAAGTCAGGAGTCTAAATCACCGTAAGGTGACAGGATCGTCCGGCCGCCGAAATTGATAATTCGTGCGGTCTTTTGTTTTTTCTAGAAGTTAGCTTGAAAAAAGGTTTGTTAACATAACAAAACTGAATATTGTACTCGTAAAAGGGCAAACCGGCTGAAAGGCCGGGACGCAAAGTTAGGAGTCTAACTCACCTCAAGGTGACAAGATCGTCCGACCGCCGAAATTGATTTTTCGCGCGGTCTTTTGTTTTCTGTACAGGTGATAGGATTGTCCGGCTGCCGAAATTTATTTTCGTGCAGCTTTTTTTATTATCTGGAGCAAGGTGGTGGGAAAATGTATCTAAAACTAAGACATATTGTGGTTTACTTACTGATAGTATCGGTGATTGCTATGGGCGTGTCATTTTCCCGTTATAGTACCACCTTGACCAATACCGGTGCGGAAAACAGTGAACTGCCGGATATAGAATTTTCCACCTGGGTGATGGATCAAGGGGCAGAGGTTGTTTCCCTGAAAAACATGCAGCCAGGTGACAGCAAAACCATTGACATCTGGGTGCAGAATTGGAAGAATAATGGTGGGGCAGCAATAGTCAGCGGTTATGACCAGAGCTTCAACCTGGAGCTGGAAACCACCGGGAATCTGCCTCTGGCCTTTGTGCTGTATGAAGAAGGCCAGGGAGCGATAAATTTCACTCGCGTGGATTCCTACCACTATCGCAGTAACAGCTTGACATTCAGCGCTGACGACCCGGAGACCAGAGAATTCGTTCTTACCGCATCCTGGCCGGGGGAGCTGAAGGCTGAACGGTACAGGCATGAGATAGATTATTTGGTGCTGAAGATTAGCGCCGTGCAGATGGGCAATGAAGAGGAATAGTTGGAAAGTAGAAGGTAGAAAGCAGAAAGTAGAAGGTAGAAGGCGGAAAAGCGGCAAGTGCTAATCCGTAGGCTGATAAAAGCAGGCGACATTGAGCCCTGATTCAAAGAGCGAGTGAACCCGAGGAAAAGCGAGGGCGCTGTTTGAGCCGCGAAGCGGCGAGTTGGCCCGAGCCCGAGGGTGAACGAGCTCGGACAATAATAAGGGGCGAACGGAGACGCGTTGGCAGCCTACGGATTAGCAAGATACCAGGGACAGGGGAATGGGGACACACCTCTGTTTGGGGATTGGCTTTGAGGCTGAGGAATGTCCCCGATTTAAGGGGCGAACGGAGACGCGTTGGCAGCCTACGGATTAGCAAGATACCAGGGACAGGGGAATGGGGACACACCTCTGTTTGGGGATTGGCTTTGAGGTCGGAGGAATGTCCCCAAGCTTGCAGAGGAACTGTTTCGGGGAGGTTGACATGGGTGTATTGAAGCTTTTAAGGAACAAGGCAACAAAACATACGGCTAGACTGGTGATGATCATGGCCTTACTGGCCATATTTTCTACTGTGCTGATGGCCAGCTATGTTTACCGGGTTGATATTAGAAGCTATTTTGCCACGGCAGTGAAAGATTTCTACTTCACCAGCAACCTGCTCACAGACCAAGAAAACATCCCCACCTACCAGATTAGCCACGACTGGCAGTCAAACAATACAGCCACAATTAGTTTTGAACTACGGAATTATGAGAACCCCCTGAATATCTCCAGTTGTGACATTGCCTACAATGTAAAGACCGAACCTGTAGGAAGTACCACCAGTGGAACCATTACCGCCGAGGAAGCGGAGGGAAATAGGAAAGCCATTAATCTTAATATTCCTGCACCCCAGACGGTAGCACCTGTGGAGGTGCTGGTTACGGCAACTGCTACCGCACCCTACAGTAAAATCCTGCGGGGTAAATTTATCATTACCCCGGCTATTTCCTTCCAACTGGCGGAAAATGCTGGTTCCCCCTTGGCTACTCTGGAAATTTCTCTAGCCCAGAACATGGAACCAACCAGGGAAGTGGCCATTTCCTGGCCCCAGGGGGCGGCTCCTGATATGACCAACCCTCTGGTGATGGCAGCGGCAAATGGGGGGGCATTGGATCTGACCAATAGGACACTAACCACAGACCTGAATACCGCTGCCGTTTATGAACTGATTTTTTTTAAAGACCAGGCCGAAACCGAATATACCGGCGTCACAGTAAGCGGATCTTGAGGTGCATAATAATGAAGAAAACTATGATCGCCAAAAAGAATAAATTTAAAAGCAGCTTCCTGTCTGGTTTTTTGCTGGCTGCCATTTTTGCCGTGATTATATCCCTGTCCCTATTGGGGGCGGCTAACGTCTATGGGGTGAGCAATGAATGGACCGGGGGCAAAGCCTCGGGCTTTAACGGGGGGGATGGGACAGAAACCAACCCCTATTTAATCAGCACCGGGGAAGAGCTGGCTTATTTTGCCGCGCAGGTTAATGGAGGAGTCAGTTACGCGGGCCAGTATATTGAGCTGACCCAGGATATTCTTTTGAACAAGATGAACGCCAATGGGACCTTTGTTTCCGGGTCGCCCAGGGCATTCACCAGTATCGGCAGTGCCGCTAAACCCTTCCAGGGGATATTTGAGGCTAATGGTTTTGAAATAATTGGGTTATACATAAATGCTGTTTCTGTTGAATACAGGGGGCTGTTCGGCTATGCTGGTACCGGCAGCCAGATCAAAAATGTGAAAATATCGGGTAGTATTGCTGGGGGAGGAAAATCTGGAGCCGTGGCTGGTTACACCAACGGGCTAATCACCGGCTGTGAGGTCAATTGCCCGGTGACGGCGAACTGGAACACCTACCATGGGGGTGTAGCCGGTTATGCGGGAGCGGACAGTGTGATCAGCAATTGCACCGTTTTGAGCCATGTAGAGGGAAGCGATAATGTGGGCGGGATAGTTGGCTATACACAGGGAAAGGTAACGGCGTGCGAAAGCAGCAGCACTCTGACTGGGCAAAATAGAGTGGGGGGTATAGCCGGTTATGCCGCTGGAACCGGCAGCGAGATAAGCAATTGTAGATTTACAGGGACTATCAAGGATGTTAGTGGCTCTTACACAGGGGGAATAGCCGGCCGGGTGGAGGGAACGATCACCGGATGCACAGTAGATGGGATCATTAAATCAAAAAACGGTTGTGTGGGTGGCATTGCCGGTTACGCTGCCGGTGCGGCCAGTGTTATTATGGACTGCAGTGTTTCCGGGACAGTCGAGGCCATAGCGGGATACGGTTATGTAGGTGGTGTGGCTGGTCAAGCAGATGGGCTAATCACCTACTGCAGTAGCGAATGTTCCGTGACTGGAGGCGGTCAGCATTACGTTGGCGGTATTGTAGGCCATGCTTCTACCGGTAGTGAGGTGAATAACTCTTCCTCTACCGGTGATATAATGGGGACCGGCAAGGTGGGCGGTATTGCCGGTTACACTGACGGTGACATTAAAATTTGCATTAATAGCGGTAACATAAACGGCGGCGGTAGCGGACATGCGGGAGGGATAGCCGGAGAGGCCGGTAACAACAGCATTGTAAGCAATAGTTTTAACGGCGGTGCCGTTAGCGGCGGTGGGCAAGGGAACATAGGCGGTATCGTTGGCCATGCCGGCTCGGGCACGATCGTACATCACAATCTAAATAAGGGAACGGTAGGGGGCAACACTCCTACCGGCAGCATTATCGGTAATTCTATTGATAAGGATAATGTTTGGCAAAACTATTATTATGATTATCCAGGCGCGCCGGGAGGGTCAAACGGCGGGGATATTGAAGATGATGATGGTGCTGTTCCCACCGGTGATCTGACCTGGGAGGAAATCCGTGATTTGCTGAACAAGGACAATGAAGATGGCGATAATATCTGGAACCAGGATATGGATGATGGTGGGGTGCCCAAACCGGGTGAAGAGGGTGAGGGTGGTGATCCCGACAGCGCTTTGAAGATTACCAAGGCCGTGATCAAAGAGGGTAAGCATTATACTGCCGCCCAGCTGGGCCTTGCTGCTACTGCTGCTGTCACCGGAGATAGTGTTTTTACTACGGCCTTTAGCCTGAAATATGGAGCCGGCTGCCAGCCGGCAGGGCAAACCCTGCAGCTAATAAATAACAATGAAACGGCCTCATTGCCGGTCGGTACCTCAATTGTGATGCTGGCGGAGGGTACTTATTATTATGTGAACCTGACGGAGCCCGCAACGGAGCTAATACTGAGTGATTTTATTAAAATGGGCAGCTTTGAGGAGGGCTACAGCCCGGCTCAGGCAGCAAAGGATGAGGAGAAGGAATATCTCTTTATCTTTGACTTTACCCAAACGGCGACAGGCATGGCAGATGGCACCTATGATATTGAATTGGCCCTTCCTGGTGAAAATTATACCGGCCAACTGCCGGTGGTGACAGTGGGGAGCAGAAATGTATATGAGCACAATGTCGGCGCGGCTGCCAATGAGTTTACAGTTGATTTCGATAAAACCCCTGCTACCGGTTATGACTACAAAACAGACGGCAAGGAATTTGTCTATGAGTTTTACCTGGAAAGGGACGGGGCAATAGTTCCTTTGCCTGTCGGTACCCGCGTCAATGGTTCTTTTGTTTCGGCCCTGCGGCCCTATGCTTTTTTGCCCCTTGACCCGGGGCAGACGACTACTACAGTTTCCCTGGATATGTCGGAATGTGCCGATCCCCTGGCTAGTGGGAATTATAACCTCAAAGGCAAGGTTTATGCCTGTAGGGACGTTTTAAACCCGCGCAGCGGTTATACGTTGGCCGGTGAGGAGGCGGGTATTGGACTGACCGGGCCCGCTATCTATGCCATCAAGGCCAGAGGGGAAAGCCGGCTGTATGACCAGTCGGCAGACTCAATACCAGTGTCTTTTACTATTGAGACCCTGGGTCCGGGTAGTGTTAAAGGGACCCTGCAGCAAAAATATGGTCAGGGTTACGTAGACGTGGCAGGAGAGAAAGATCAGCCGGTTACCATCACTGGAAAGAAGGCTACCTTGCACCTGCCGGCGGAGGCAGCCAAAGGGACCTATCGTTTTGTGCTGACCCTATATGATGATCAAAGCCTGGCAAAAGCCAGTTCCATAGAAAATATAATCATCAAGTAAAAAGGGGTGACTATTTAGTCATCCCCATCAGTGGGTTCCAAAGCCCACTCTTTTCTCAGGACCTTGGTGACAAATACCCGGGCAATAAATGGATCGAACTGTGTACCAGCATTGTTTTTTATTTCCTTTATGGCTGCCGCTATGCTCATGGCCCGGCGATAGGGCCGATCTCTGGTCATAGCGTCATAGGAGTCGGCAATGGCTATAATCCTTGCCGGTAAAGGAATCTTTTCACCTTTTAGGCCCCGGGGATAGCCCTGCCCATCCCATCTTTCATGGTGGGCCAGGATATATTCCGCCAGGGGGGCCACCTCTCTGACTGAACTGAGGATGCGGTAGCCCGTTTCTACATGGCGTTCGATTTCTGTTTTTTCCTCAGTGGTGAGGGGGCCGGGTTTATCCAATATACAGTTTCCAACAGTAACCTTCCCCAGATCATGCAACAGGCCGGCCATTCTCAGTTCGTTGAGATCATCCCTGCTCAAGCCCAGAGCTACACCAATATCCCCACATATCTGGCTAACCCGTTGGGAGTGCTCCTGTTCCCTCTCATTTTTTTCATATAATTTGTTAATAACAGTGACTATGGTTTCATGCTGGGTGAGGATGCTCTCCGACAGCTTGCTTTTGTACATGCTGTCGTCGGCTTTTTTAAATATGGCTGTGATATCTTCCCCGGCCTCTTGTTTAGTGGCCCAGCCAAAGGAGATGGAGAGGTTAAGTGGGCCTGTTTGTTGTGCGGCAATAGCTCTGTTTATGCGCCGTACAATCAGTCCTGCTTGTTCATAACTGGTTTTAGGCAGTAGAATGGCAAATTCATCTCCGCCGATTCTGGCAATAATGTCGTCTGCCCGGCATTCCTTTTGAATGATTCCGGCTGCTTTTTGTAGGAGCTGATCCCCGGTTGGGTGGCCAAATACATCGTTGGTCAATTTTAAACCGTTAACATCAGCAATAACCAGGGTCAAGGGGAGGTTGGCTGCAGAGTCCAGAACCCGCAGTTCCTTTTCAAAAAAACGGCGGTTATACAGGCCGGTCAACTGGTCGTTAAAACTTAGGTGTTGAATGGCTTCCTCAGCCTGACGCCTGACCAGGGTGTTGGTAAGCATTTCGGTGACTATTCCGGAGTGTATCAGGTGAGCTAAGGGCCAGTTTTTTTGGGGGCGGGCAGTATCCAGCCCCAAAAAGCCAATCAGTTGCCCCTTGCTATGGATGGGCACATGTAAAAAGGAACAGATATTACGGGACAGGCATAGTTCTCTTTCTATTACTGCTTCCGGGGGCAGTTTGTTTACATCGGAAACGAGCACATGCCCACCGCTTTTGATTTGCCTGGCCCACCAGGGCATATTCTCCACCAGGATGTTTTGTGTACCGGGCAGTAGCAAGGGTACAGCCCCTGCTGATTGCCATTGGCAGGTACGGCCGATAGTTCTGCCATCAGCGGAAAAATGAAAAAGATAGCAGCGATCAACCGCAAAAAAGGTGCCAATTCTTTGCAGGGCATAATGTATTCCTTCATCGAACTGCCTGCCGGACAAACCAATCAAATAGGCGGCTATCTCAGAAAGCATTTTTTCGAAATCAAGTTGAAGATATAGGGAGTTAGTTGTCCGGCGATGTTTCTGCACGGAGAGAATGAGGGCTGCCTCTTTCTTTTTGTGGACGGAAATTTCCTTTTTTAACCCTTCCAGCTCACGCAACGTCCTTAAATAAGCACAAAGGAATAAATACATTTTTTAGTTTGACTCCATTTCCCCATAGTCGCCAAAAAAGCGCAAAATAGGCAACAAAAATTTAGGTTACTTGCGCCTTGAGGCATATGTTTGATGGTTTATGTGCTGAAAATATTATGTTGGTGCAGCAATACCATTATTGCTTATATGCAGAAAGGGTATATCAAAAGGGCTGGATAGTGATCAAATAGCCGCTGGATGTTTGTTGTCGGCGATTATGCTCAATAGAGCATTGCTAGGCAATTAGCTCAATAAATTTGTTTACTAACAGCGAATCAAACTGTCTATTAGAAAATTTCCTTAGTTCATTAATGGCTGCATCCTTGGACATAGCCCTACGGTAAGGGCGATTGCTGGTCATAGCATCGTAAGCATCGCAAATGGACAATATGCGGCAAGGCAGGGGTATTTTTTCTCCCTGCAATCCCAGGGGATAACCTTCGCCGTTCCACCACTCATGGTGTTTTAAGATCCATTTGGCTATGGGGGCCAGGCTAGGTGCGGACTGGGCGATACGGCAGCCGATTTCACTGTGGCGGCGCATTTCCTTGATTTCCTTTGCGGTCAAAGGCGCTGGTTTCATTAAAATATTGTCTGATATCGCTATTTTACCTACATCGTGAAATTGGGCAAATAGTTTCAGGTCGGGCATGGCATGCTCAGGCAGGGATACGGCCCCCGCCAGGGAGACTACCAGATCCGGCAGCCGCCTGGAGTGCCTTTCCGTAAAGGTATCCTTTTCCTCCAGGGTTCTAAGCAGGGCCTTGACTACGGCACTTTCTTTACTTTTATCCCGGTGCAGCTTCTCCCTATGCATATTATATTCGGCTGTTTTTAGAATTTTTTTCAGATCCGGCGTTTTATCCACCGCATAACCGGTGGAAAGACTAATGGGCATGTCCGGGCATAGGGTATTATGTTCTTTCACAGTATCCTGCAATTTGTTGCAGGCAGCCATGATGTCCTTTTCCCGCACATCATATAATATGGCTGCGAACTCGTCGCCCCCCGTTCTGGCAATCAAACTGCTACTGGGGCAGCAGTTTTCAATCATGCCGGCAGCAGCCACAAGTACGGCATCTCCTTTGCTATGACCGAAGAGGTCATTGAACTGTTTGAGTCCATCCACATCGCAGACAATTATTCCGGCATTGCCCGGGGGGTGACCCCGAGATAATTCTTTTTGAAAACAACTGCGGTTGAACAGGCCGGTCAAGGAGTCATATAAAGCACAATTTCTTAATTGTTCCTGTGTCTTTTTGTGTCCACTGATATCTGTTATAATACCTGTTACCGCTTGTTTATTTACCCCCCGGACGTCAATATGGGCCAGGGAAGTAGCGCGAACATACCTTATTTCACCGTTTTTACAAATAAGGCGAAATTCTACATGCACATTGTTGTCAGGGCCGGCGCGGGCTATACTCTGCCGCACTACCTGAACATCCTGGGGATAAATAAATCTAGTAAAATTTTGACCGATCAGCTCTTCCCTCGTGTGACCTGTAAATTGTTTTATAGAGGGGCTGATGCTGGTAATCCTACCCCTGCTATTTATATTGAAGATGACATTAGCGCTTTCCAGTAAAGAGCGATATATTCTTTCCCGGGTAGCCCCCGGGCCATGGGCGGGGCTGTGTCCTTTCATTTCTGCAATACTCCTTTTGCCTAGAGTTTTGTTTTTGGAAGGTTGCTGCTGCTGGGGACGCGATTTCTCTTGTTTCTGTGACGCCGCAATAGTCTTGCAGCCCGGCTGTCTTTGCTTTTGCTTTAGACCCACGGCTTTGCGTCCCTGGCTTTCGCACAGGTTTGCCCCGGAAAACTACCTTTTCTCTTTTCTATCTTATATAATATACGAGCCGGTTTCCGATAGCAATAGGCTGCAAGCCTGGTATGGATAAATTGTGAAATATTTCTAGCGTCGGGTAAAATAGAGGAACGAATAGGTATTATTGTCAATAAAATTGGGCTGGGAAGTGGTAGTAATGCCAGTTCTAGTCAACATATAACTGTGCTTAAATAGACTGGACTGAAAACAAAATGGAAATAAGTCATTTTATATACCCTTGAGTCCTTTTATGTGCTAAAATAAAACCATCAATTTTGCTAAGGGGGGAGGGTAGGGCAGTTCAGTTGTTAGCTATTCTGTTGTTCAGTCAGGTGGTAACACCTCATTAATCAAGAAAGGTGGTACATATGAGGAATTTGAAAATATGGGCGGTATTGTTGGTTGGTGCATTGTTCATTGCCACTTTATGTTTAGCCGGGTGCGGCACGCAGAATGATGGGGAACAAAAGCAAGCGGGGGCCTTGCCCTATCAGGGACAGAGCCTGCTGGTATATAGTGGTGCCGGGTTCAGTAAGGCCATGGATGCTGTGGGTGCTGCTTTTGAAGAGAAATATGGCGCCAAGGTGAATTTTAATTATGCCGGTGTGGGACAACTCCTCAGTCAGATGGAAATCAGCAAGCAGGGGGATGTTTTTTTTGCCGGTCTGAGGGAAATGGAGATAGTGGAACAAAAAGGTATTGCTGATGAATATGTTTCAGTTGTCTATCATATCCCGACCATTGCTGTACCTGAAGGGAACCCGGCCGGTATCAATAGTTTGGAGGATCTGGCCAAGCCGGGCGTTAAGCTCATTCTCGGTGATGATCAAAGCACTATGATCGGCAAAAAAGGGGCAAAAATTTTTGAAAAAAGTGGACTGGCCGGTATTGAGGAAAATGTTGTGGCCCGTACGGCCACGGTCAATGAGGTAGTGACTAAACTCAGCCTGAAACAGGCTGATGCCGGATTGATTTTTGAGGATAATGGTTATGGGGTGAAGGATTTAGAGATTATTCCGATTCCCGAGGAGCAAAATGATGTGGATTTGGGGGCCCTGTGTATTTTAGGTTTTACTAAAAACGCTGAACTGGCCCAGGCCTTTGTTGATTTTGCTTCTTCCAGTGAAGGAGAAGCCATCTTTATCGATCACGGCTTTAAGATAGTGGAATAAATCCAGTGTAAATAGACATTGGCTTAATAATTAAGCAACCAGGTAAAACATTACCACAAACCCTTTGGCGGTAGTGATGAATGTGGGGGGATGTTATGAGAAACAGATTATTTCAAGCCGTACTGGCAATTTTCATGCTGGTATTGTTTGCCTTTGTTTTTTCCGCCCTGGCCAATATTGTCTGGCAGGGTATGGCCGGGCTGGCCCAAAGCATCGCCAGTGAGGAAATCCGTTTTGCCATCCGACTGAGCCTATTTACCTCTGTGACCTCGACACTAATCTGCATAATTTTTGCCATACCGGTGGCCTACGGGTTGGAACGGTTGAATTTCCCCGGCCGCGGGCTGTTCAGTGTACTTATGGACATTCCCCTATCCCTGCCGCCGCTGGTATGTGGTGTCGCTTTACTATTGCTGTTCGGCACAACGGCCTTTGGTCAGGCCCTGGCCGAACACGGTTTGCGGTTTATTTTTTCGGTAAACGGGATTATTGTAGCCCAATTTTTTATCATAACGCCTTATATGATCAGGGTACTCAAGTCCACCATTGCCGATATCAATCCCCGTCTGGAGTTTGTGGCTCGTACCCTGGGCTGCACTCAATGGCAGGCTTTTTGCCGGGTCACCTTGCCCCTGGCCAAAAATGGTATTATTGCCGGTTTGGTGATTAGCTGGGCCCGGGCCATCGGTGAATTTGGCTGCACCTTGATGTTGGCCGGGGCTACCCGCATGGTTACTGAAACCCTGCCGGTGGCGCTCTTCTTGAATATGTCCATAGGGAACATGGAAATGGTTACGGCTTCAGCTACTTGCCTAATAATAATTTCCCTGGTTTCTCTTTCTATTTTCGAAATTGTGGGCAGGAGGAATAACGCTGCTTCCCGCATCATCTAAGGAGTAGAGGCATAAATGATTTGTTTGCGCAATGTATCGAAAGACCTGGGTGATTTCAAACTGCAAAATATTAATCTGGATATAGAGGATAATGAATATTTTGTGATCCTGGGGCCTACCGGCACGGGTAAAACGGTAATTTTAGAAATAATCGCCGGTATGTACAAGCCGGATGAAGGAGAAGTCTGGCTAAACAACCGTAACGTGACCGCAGAATACCCTGAAGCGCGAAATATTGGTTTTGTTTATCAGGATTATATGTTATTCCCCCACTTGAATGTCCAGGATAATATTCTTTTTGCCCTCAAGCTGAAGAAAACGCCAAAAGCAGTGATGAAACAAAAATTGGAGGAAATAACCACCCTGCTGCACATTGAGCGGTTATTAAAGCGCTACCCGGCAACCCTGAGCGGTGGTGAGCAGCAAAGGGTGGCCATTGCCCGGGCACTGGTAACGGAGCCGGCAGTCCTTTTGCTGGATGAACCTCTAAGTGCGCTGGATCCACGGACCAAAGAAATTTTTCAGTATGAGTTGAAAAACGTTCATGAGCAAATCAAAACCACGGCGATCCACATTACCCATGACTTTAATGAGGCCCTGGTACTGGCCGATCGGGTCGGGGTGATGTTTGATGGGAAAATTGAACAGGTCGGTACACCGGGAGAAGTTTTTCAAAAACCCCAGTCAGAGTTTGTGGCTGAATTTATGGGGATGGAGAATATTTTTTGTGGTGAACTGGGCGAAGCCGGCTGCGCCAGGTATGTCAATGTAGGTCCGGTCCGGATCTGTGTGGCCTCAAAGCTGGAGGGCGGCCGGGTACGGATCGCCTTTCGGGCCGAGGATATTATTATTGCCCAGGACGAGTTGTTCAGCAGCGCGCAAAATAACCTGCCGGCCCGCATTATGGAGATTATCCCCCGGGGTCCTTTTTTTAAGGTGCACCTGGATGCGGGTATTCCTCTGGTGGCGCTGGTTACCAAACAGGCAATAGAAAAAATGGCCCTGGTGCCGGGTAAACATGTTTGGGCTATTTTTAAAACCTCAGCTGTGCATGTATTCTAGGCAGCAAGGCAAAAAAGGTCAAAATAATGAAATAATGCAAATCTGATCCCCGGGTCAATATGATATAATTGTATTGTCATAATATTTGTTCATTATAGGGGGATTAGGTGTGGTTATTGAAAGAAAGCCTGCTATTTGCGGTATATGTGAGGGGGGTTGCGCGGTAGAGGTGACATTGGAGGACGGTCGGCTTGTTGACGTGGCGCCACTAAAGGGCGCACCCTATAGTCACCTATGCGTGCGGGGCAAGCACGCCCCGGAAATTGTCTATTCACCCCATCGTCTTAAAACTCCGCTAATCCGTACGGGTGAGCGGGGAGAGGGCAAGTTCAGGGAAGCCGGTTGGGATGAGGCCCTGGATCTAACAGTGCAAAAGATGATGGAAATCAAGGATAAATATGGGCCCCAGGCGCTGGTCAGTCACTCTGGTAGAGGTGCTTTTGAAAGATCCATGGTGGAGTTTGGTAATGCACGGGATGGTGTAGCCTCCAAACTGCTGTTGCCTTTTGGCTCCCCCAACGTCACTGGTGTCAGCTCAATTTGCTATGCTTCCTTCGGTACCCTGGCTCCAATGACCACCTTTGGGGTCCCCGGTTACAGGTTAATGCCTGATGTGGAAAATAGTGATCTAATCGTGGTATGGGGGACCAATCCCATCACTGATTCACCGCCCACTATTTTTAAAAGAATTGTAGCTGCTCAGAAAAACAAAGCCAGGGTGATCGCTATTGATCAAATGCGCTGCGATATTGCCCGCCGGGCAGACCAGTGGGTAGCAGTCCGTTCAGGAACAGACGGGGCCCTGGCGTTAGGTATGCTGCACGTAATTATTAATGAGGAATTATACGATCAGGAATTTGTCGAGAACTGGACTGTTGGTTTTGCAGAACTGCGCACCTATGTACAGGACTTTACGCCGGAAAAGGTGGCCCAGATAACCCTGGTGCCGGCCCAAACAATCAAAGCCCTGGCCCGGGAGATTGCCACCACGCCCCGAGTTGCTCTACATACCTATACCGGCCTGGAGTATACCAATAGCGGGGTCCAGAACATCAGGGCCGTGTATATTCTTTGGGCCATAACAGGACACTTTGATACCCCGGGGGGCTTGTATGTAAATTTCCCCGCCCGGCCACCCCTGAAGAAGGAGAGTTTTACCACCTCGTTTGGGGTTAAAGCCATTGGCGCCCGCGAGTATCCGGTATTTAATGAATTAACCGGCTGCGCCCAGTTTGTAGAATTCCCCCGCGCCGTATTAACGGAAACCCCATATCCGGTGAAAGGACTGCTGATTAACGGGTCCTCCACACTTACCGCTTACCCACAGCCACAAATCCTGGAAGAAGCCTACCGCAAACTTGATTTTATGCTGGTCATCGATCTGGTTAAGACCAGGGATGCCTTGTTTGCCGATGTTGTTCTCCCGGCGGCTACATATTATGAAACAAATTCATATATGCGTTATCCGGGCTATGCCCGTTTGCGCCGGCGGGTGATCGAACCGGTGGGACAAGCACGCAATAGTTTGATGATTTTGGCTGAATTGGCCCGGCGACTGGGGTATGGCCATCTCTATCCACAAAGTGAGGAAGAGCTGATTGAAAGAGCCTTTGCCCGGGATCCGGAGCTATTGGAGCGTTTGAAAAAGAGTGCAGATGGGGTGCCTGTACCGTTAAAAGAGCTTACCTATAAAAAATATGAACTTGGCCTACTGCGCAAGGACAAACAATCGGGATTCCAAACTCCCACGGGTAAATTTGAAATAACCTCCACTCTGCTGGCCCAACACAGCTATGAACCCCTGCCTATCTATATTGAACCAGAGGAAGGACCTCTGACGGCACCACAACTTTACAAGCAGTTTCCGTTAATTATGAATAGTGGGGCCAGAATGCAAACCACCTTCCGTTCCCAGCATTTGCATATCTCCGGTTTGGTGAAAATCCAGGATAAACCCTTGGTGTTGATTAACCCCTGGGATGCGGCGGAACGCTGCATTACAAGTGGAGACAAAGTAATTGTCAGCACCCGCAGGGGACAGGTTGCTTTTTATGCGGATGTTACTGATAATGTTTTGCCGGGTCAGGTGGAGGTTAATATGGGCGGCGGCAACCCGGCCCAGGTCAAGGCCTGGCGGCAGGCAAATATCAATTTCCTTACGGATGCTGATAACAGAGATGAAATTTCCGGTTTCCCAGTATACAAGGCACTTCTTTGCCAGGTGGAAAAGGTTTAGGTGATGTTTTTAAACTGGTTGATTGTTTGTCAACTGGTGCTATAAGACGGAAAATTGGGGATTATAAATAAACATGCATGATAATATCTGTACTATAGGGAGCTGATCAACTGGTGAATGAAAAAACAAGCAGGCTGCCTCCATCCATTGATGAATGGCTCAAAGAGGCCAAGGGAATGCCGGAGGCTCTGGAGCAGGGGATGTTTTTGATCCATAATGGTGTTGTGCGTCAGACACCAAGGGCGTTGGTGCGTGAGGGTGTTGATGATGGTTCACAGGTAAAAGGGATGATCTTTGGCTACGATGAGGATAAGGTCGATCAGGCTGTGGCTGAAACCTACCAAATGGATGGTATTTTTCATGTCCGGGTCTGGCTGAATGAAGGCACCCTTAAGCCCGGGGACGATATCATGTACGTGCTGATTGGCGGGGATATTCGACCCCATGTGATTGCTGCTTTACAATCTCTTGTGCAGAAAATCAAAACTGAATGTGTCACGGAAATAGAACAATTTTGATTTGAACAAAAAGGACTAAGACAATGGAAGATACTTTATCGCGGAGTAAAACAGTTATTCTTTTAGCTTTTCTTGTGGTTATCTGGGGGGTTTGTTGGCCAGTGTTTAAGGTGGCACTGTACTACACACCCCCTTTATTATTTGGCGGCATGAGGAATTTAGTCGGCGGGGTCTTTCTCGCTGTCTTGCTTCTTCCCCGCCGGCGGCAGATCCGTTGGCGGCAAACCTGGTATATTTATGGCGTTGCTGCTTTATTTAACTCGGTATTATATTATGGTGCCCAATCATTTGGTCTGGGATATTTACCGGCAGGTTTGTTTTGTGTCATCGTTTATCTGCAGCCTGTTCTGGTAGGGATTATGGCCTGGATGTGGCTGGGGGAATCAATGACCTTTCTGAAGATCATTGGTTTGATCCTCGGTTTTCTTGGTGTGGCGGCAGTAAGCTCCGGCGGGCTGTCCGGATATATTTCTTTTACCGGTGTTGCCCTGGCCATTATCTGTTCGGTTGGTTGGGCATCAGGTACTGTTTGGGTTAAAAAAACCAGTGGTCTGGTTGATGCTATGTGGTTGGTGGTCATGCAAAGCCTAATTGGGGGAGCAGTTATGACCATTGCCGGTCTCTGGTTAGAAGATTATTTCGCTATTGTCTGGACACCGGAGTATTGGTTCGGTCTTTTGTACGGGGGGTTGCTGGCCATTGCCGCTTCCTGGGTTATTTATTATAAACTGGTCCATTACGGTGAAGCCAGTAAGGTGGCCGCCTATACCTTTCTGGTGCCGCTGATTTCCGTAGCTACCGGTACCTTTTTTCTACAGGAGCCTTTTACCTTTTATCTACTGGTTGGACTGGTGCTGATTGTCACCAGTATCTACCTGGTGAATAGGCCTGCGGGCGCCGGGGGTAAAAAGACATCAATACCTGAGGGGAAAGCAATCCAGCACAGGCATTGATAGAATAGTTAATAGAAAAACGATTAAACATGGAATGGATTAGCCGGCAGTGAATACAGTGTGGGCTGGTATAATTATTTATTGCTGGAGAAAGATATTGTCCAATTTTGCGTAGAAAGGTATAATTACCTTAATTGATAGGGATCAAAAAAAAAGGGAGTGGGATAGTGTGAAGAGATTTGTCAAGTTGTTGACTATCGGCATGTTGGTTTTGGGACTGGCCTTTGCGGCCATCGGGTGCGGCGAGCAGGAGCCGGCGAGCAAGACCACGGGGACAGATGGAAAGCGGCCGGTCCTGAATGTAGCATCGGAAACTACATATCCCCCAATGGAATTTACAGAGGGCGGTGAATATGTTGGTTTTGATATGGACCTGATCAGAGCCATCGGCGAAGCGGAAGGATTTGATGTGAAAATTATTTCACTGGGCTTTGACGCTTTAATCCCGTCTGTGCAGGTGGGTACGGCAGATTGTTGCATATCTTCAATGACCATTACCGAAGACCGGGCGGAGGCCATTGACTTTAGTGATGCATACTACACAGCAGGTTTAATTATCGCTGTGGGCAAAGATACTGAGGGCATCAGTACCCGCGATGACCTGCAAGGCAAGAGGTTAGCTGCTGAGGTGGGTACTACCGGGTTGGCTGCCTCCAATAAAATAAGGGAAAAAGATCCTAAAACAACTGTAAAGGTCTTTGATTCCGTGGGTGAAGCCTTTATGGAACTGGAAAAAGGTAGCGTGGATGCAGTGATTAACGACATGCCGATCACACATTACTACATCAAGACCACAGGCAAGGGAAAAGTGAAGATGGTTGGCGAAATTTTTGCTGCTGAGGATCAGTATGGTATCGGCGTTAAAAAAGGCAACACCGAGCTCCTGGAAAAAATTAATTCCGGCCTGCAAAAGGTAAAAGATAGTGGCGAATATGACAAAATCAATGAAAAATGGTTTGGTGACGAAGTATAGTGATTACGGCCAAGTTAAAAGCGCGAGTTGGAATATCTCGCGCTTTTAACTTGTTTGACTTAAAGGGGGAGCCAGTATATGTCGCTAGATTCTATCCTTGCTATAAATGGGCTACAGGTGGTAATAAAGAACTTTCCCTTTTTACTCGAAGGGGCCGGGCTGACGCTAAAGATTACCGTGTTGTCGGTATTTTTCGGCATGGTTTTGGGCTTGGTAGCCGGGTTGTTAAAGCTATCAAAAAGCCGCATATTATCTTTCATCGCCACCATATATATTGATTTTTTCCGTGGAACACCGCTTTTTGTGCAGATTTTGCTATTGTATTTTGGTATTTTGCCGCTGATTATTAATACGGACAAGCCATTTGTGGCGGCGGTGATTGCTTGTTCCTTGAACTGTGGTGCCTATACGGCAGAAATTGTCCGGGCCGGCATTCAGGCGGTGGATAAAGGGCAAATGGAGGCTGCTCGCTCACTGGGCATGAACACAGGCCAGGCAATGGCCCATGTAATATTACCCCAGGCTTACAAAATTGTTATTCCTCCACTACTTAACGAGTTCATTGCCGTTCTCAAAGATACCTCGCTGGTGGCAGTAATATCTGCTGAGGAATTGACCATGCGGGGTAAATTGTTATATTCTACTTATTTTGAGGCCGCCTGGATATGGGGCACAGTGGCCATAATGTATTTCATCATGACCAAACTGCTGGCTATATTAGGCGACTACATAGAAAGGAGAATGGCCACAGAATGATCAAGGTTATTGGTTTGCATAAAAATTTTGGCAAACTGGAGGTTCTAAAAGGTGTGGATTGCCATGTTGCCTCCCGGGAAGTAGTATGTGTGATTGGTCCCAGCGGATCGGGAAAGAGCACCCTGCTGCGCTGTGTCAACCAACTGGAGCAGGCCACCGGCGGACAGATATTCGTTGACGGAGAAGAAATCACCTCGCCCAAAACAGATATCAATAAGATTAGACAGCAGGTGGGGATGGTATTTCAGCTATTCAATCTTTTTCCTCATAAAACCACCCTGGAGAATATCACCCTGGCTCCAATTAAGATTAAGGGGGTTTCCCGGTCGGAAGCCGAACAGGTGGCCAATGAGCTGCTGCGCAAGGTGGGTTTAACAGATAAGTCCGATGTTTATCCGGGCCAGCTATCCGGCGGTCAGAAACAGCGGGTGGCCATTGCCCGCGCCCTGGCCATGCAGCCCAAGGTGATGCTTTTTGATGAACCAACCTCCTCCCTGGATCCGGAAATGGTTGGTGAGGTGCTGGAGGTAATGAAGGATTTGGCCCATGAAGGGATGACCATGATGGTGGTCACCCATGAAATGGGCTTTGCCCGGGAAGTGGGACACCGGGTGCTGTTTATGGATGAAGGTATTATCATGGAGGAGGGGACACCGGCGCAAATTTTTGACAACCCCCATAATGCCCGGACCCAATCCTTTTTAAGCAAAGTTATTTAGTCAATGTACCTAGTTGGCGAGGAGGGTGACTGATGAATGTAAATAAGCCGGCTTGTTACTGGTGCGGCATCGACCAGCGGGAAGCATGGGTAGCGGGTGTTTTCAGCCGGGTAAAAGAATTTATTGCAAACTATAATAATGCAGACATTAATACCTGTAATACCCTATGCGCCACTTCACTGAAAAACTCCTATGTCAGGGGTCAGCTTTTCCCCTTTATCAACATTCCGATCCGCTACCGGGAAAAGGAGCTATTGGGCTTATACGAGTATTTTGGTGATGTGCTGCCGCTTACAGATGAACACATCTATTGTGACTTTGTGGTACAAGCGATTTACTACCATGAAAAGAAATCACCGGCGGATATAGAAACTATAGAGGAGCGCACCCGGCAAATATTAAAGACCCGGGGCTATGATATTATAGACTTTACCGATGGTATGGCTACCATCACCATTAAGCGGGAGATATTGGACAACGAAGGGGAGTTTTTGGCATTATTAAAAGACCTGCTTGATGAGGCCATTAAAATACAGGCAGTAGCTCTCTGATTTAAATGCTCAAGAATGGTTCCCGGGGTTTACAAGGCACTGTTTATATTTTATTCTCGGCGTTAATGTACGCTACTCTCCCCATTTTGGTAAAATTCGCCTACCTGGCTGGGCTGGGTCCTGGCGATACACTGTTATTGCGCTATTTTTTTTCTTTCATTCTATTAGCCGGGTTTATTAAATTGTTAAAACGGGGGCGGTTACTGTCCCTGTCTTTTTTGGTGATTGGCCAGGGTCTGTGTCTGGCCGGATCCAGCCTTTTTTATTTTTTTGCCCTGGAAACCTTGCCTGCGGGCATAGCCACAGTAATTTTTTTTACCCACCCGGTGATTGTGGCTGTGTTATCGTTGTTTGCCTTTAAGGAGAAGTTTGCACCGCGTCTGTTTGTAGGGCTGGCTCTGGCCCTGAGCGGCATACTGCTGATATCGGGTCTTTTGGGTGGTAAACAGACCCTGCCCACAGAGGGTCTTGTTTGGGCCCTGCTGGCCTGTTTCTGTTACGCCTTTTACAGCTTGATTGGCCAGAAAACCCTGGCAGATAACGGGGCCCTATCTATTACTGCTACTCTTTCCCTGCTGGCCTTGTTGATTTTTCTACCCTTTTTCTATAGCGGTGTGGACTTTATTCTACATTTGACCCCACAGCAAATTCTGGTTACCCTGGCCATAGCGGTATTTAATACCTTGTTGGCGGTATTGTTTTTCCTCAAGGGGGTGCAAAAGGTTGGTGCTGCCCGGGCATCCCTGATGAGTACCGCCGAACCGGTTTTTTGCCTGCTGCTGGCCTTTATTATTCTGGGGGAAGGTTTAACCCTGCCGGAATTAGCAGGTTCCGGGCTGGTATTTGCCAGTATGTTGCTGGTTGTGTACAATCGTGGCGGTAAATCGGCGGAACGGCAGGATAATTGTTCAGCCCCGCGCTGAATAGGCAGCCCCGGGCAGCATGAGAAAAAAGAAATGTCTAATAATATAAAGAGGTAAGATTGACATAAAAGAAGGGGTGCAATTATGTATCGTGTGCTGGAACCATTGGAAACGGCAAAGATTAAATTTAAAAATCGCCTGATCATGCCGCCAATGGCTACACAAAAATGCGGGCCAAATGGTGAGATAAACGATGCGGTGGTTCAGCATTATCGTGAACGGGCTAAAGGGGCTTACCTGGCACTGATTATCATTGAAAACAGTTATGTTGATATGGCGGGCAAGGGCATGGCCAATATGATGTCAGCCGCTGATGACGATATGATTTATGGTATGGAGAAGTTAGCTGCCGCCATTCATGCCGAAGGTGTGCCTGCTGTTATGCAGCTTAACCATGCCGGTGCTGCCACCACGCGAGAAATAACCGGGCT
>JABMJD010000077.1 GCA_013201395.1 Candidatus Syntrophopropionicum ammoniitolerans | reverse complement strand
CTTGAACTTGAATTAGCAACTGTTGCTGGCCTAGAACAGGCTAGTCCCATGATACCGTCTAAAAAAGCGACAGTATCGTGGGAATTATTTTTTTTTGGGGAGGAAATATATGGCCTATGGTGAAATAAATTTGTCGGCAGGGTATTCGCATGGCGATCGATGGGCATCCGGCAAATTGCCTTTGCAGCCGAAATAAAAAGGGGGCAGTGTTATGGGGTTATTTGAGAGGATAACGAATATGGCCAAGTCAGCCGGGTTGGTTAACATGTCATTAAAAGAAGCTGCCGCTAAAGCGCCTAATAGTATGGGTTGTTATAAGATTTATTGTAATGGGCTAAAATATGTCGGAAAAGCAGAGGACGGCATTAGAAAAAGGTTTGTTCAATATTATAATGGAACCACGGCCCATTATAGTTCAGCCGAAAAAATATACAAAAACCGGGATAAAATTACTGTTTCCTGGTTATTATTGGCAAGCGGCAAGCAATGCAGACAGGTGGAGGCCAAATGGATTGATAAATTTGATCCGGAATGGAATTGTCAAAAAGGCTGGGGCAAACGATAGGCAAACGGCGGCGAATTCAAGCCGGGGACGGTTCTTGAACTTGAATTCAGTAGACAGCCTGAAGCAGGCTAAATCAAGAGGAGATCGGACTTTTAATGGATGGTAAAAATAGAAAAGATATTCATGCCGGTTTAACGGTAGATATTGTTTTAAAAAGGGATCAAAAAACGGGAAAAAGGACGCGTGGGGTGGTTGGAGATATTTTGACCAGATCGGCAACCCATCCCTGGGGCATAAAGGTCAGGCTCATGGATGGGCAGGTTGGCCGAGTGCAGGCGATTATAGAGTGACGCGGGTTGCAGGAGAGGTGTATAGATGATGGAATTGGGACGCATGCAGAAGTTAGCAGTGGTTGATGAGGAACAGCGGGGTTTATCCCTGGCGGGTGGCGTTTTGCTGCCCCGGCAACAGGCGCCCCGGGATCTGGCCATCGGGGATGAAATAGAAGTATTTGTATATCAGGATCCGGCGGCAGGCCTGGTTGCTACGCCGGCAAGGCCAAAGCTTCTGTTGGGTGAACTAGCCATGTTAAAGGTTGTAGATACCACAAAATTTGGTGCTTTTTTGGACTGGGGACTGGAAAAGGACCTGCTTTTGCCCCACAAAGAGCAGGTGGGCCGGGTGGTCGAAGGCCGGTCTTATTTGGTGGGTTTGTTTGTTAACGCCCGGGGTCGGTTAACAGCTACCATGCGGGTCTATGATCTGCTCCAAGCCGATGCCCCCTACAAAAAAGATGATCGTGTGCAGGGGGTCATCTACAGCATCAACCGGGAGCTGGGTGCTTTTGTGGCGGTAGACAATAAATATCACGGGCTGATTGCCAATAATGAGCTTTTTGGCAGCCATGCCGTGGGGGATCAGGTCACGGTGCGGGTCAAACAAGTGCGGCCGGACGGCAAGCTGGACCTGTCTTTACGGGAGGCGGCTCATCATGAAATAGAGCATGATGCCCAAAAAATCATGGACAAACTGCAGCTAAACGGCGGCGTTCTGCCTCTTAATGACTACAGCCCACCAGAGGAAATTAATGCCCAGCTGGCTATGAGCAAACGGGCCTTCAAAAGAGCCGTAGGCCGGCTTTTGCTCCAGGGAGCCATCACAATCACCGACAAGGGAATTCAAGTCCGGGACGGTTCTTGAACTTGAATTCAAAGAGCTTGCAGCCGGGGGGATGCTCCTTTAGGCATGTTCCAAGGTAGGTAAGGCTGTGTTTTAAAGAAGGATCTATCTGAGGGCCAGTTAATCTAACATGGGACGCCAAAAAGGTAGGCGGGGTTGCCGCAGGACTTAATAGAGGAAGAACAAAGTTGTTTTGCTATCATTATGCCATCAGACACATCAGACATATGCAAAACAGCATAACTGGCTTTCATATTCCATCAGACACACCAGAAATAGGCAAAAAGGATCAGCATAACCTGCTCTCATAAAACCATTGCCGTAACCTTCCATCTACCTTCTTAAAGGTATAAAAATATATACTGTTATTCCATTTTCACCTGTGTGAACAGCCCTTGTTAGAAAGCGGGGACCCCCAATTCAAGTTCAAGAACCGTCCCCGACTTGAATTCCACCATAAAGGCCAGGTCCATCCCGCAAAAATTCTTTTAAAGCCCCCAAAATAGCTGTTTTCTGGTATGATTATGCTATATTTGCGACAGTTCCAGCGGCAGGAACACCCTGTCCTATCATAAAAAAATAAGGGGGCTGTAGAAATTGCAGCTAATAGATTATTCAGTTGGACAGTCATTTAATGGTTGCCTTGCTGTCAAGCAATGTAATGTGCGTCAAACAAATCAAAATCCACCAAGGGATTATCTAGACCTGCTTTTGACCGATGGTGACAGTGAAATCAGGGCGCGGGTTTGGGAGCATGAGGGCCCGGTGCCGGCTGAAAACTCAGTCATATTTGTATCTGCTAGAATAACCCAATTCCGGGGCGAGCAGCAGCTTAATATTTCCGCCTGGCGGCCGGCCGGCCAGGAAGAATACCACCCCCAGGATTTTCTCCCGGTGACCCCTTGCGACACCGATATTTTGAAGAAGCAGCTGCAAGAATACATACTCCAGGTGAAGGATGGGGGCCTGGGGCAAATGCTCGACTCTATTTTTGCCCAGCATTATGATCACTTTGTGACTGCCCCGGCGGCGATGGTTCACCATCATGCCTATGTGGGGGGGCTGTTGGAGCACACCTGTGGGGTGGCCAGCCAGTGCCTGCGCCTGGTGACGCCGGAGACAGATCAGGACATCCTGCTGACAGGCGCCATTCTTCATGATGTGGCCAAAATTTTTGATTATGATTGGTCTGGTTGTGTGGTGACCATGACCGATGCCGGCCGGCTGCTGGGGCATATTGCCCAGGGGATGATGCTGATCAAAAATCATGCTGCCGACTGCCCGGATTTGTCAACTGAAAGGCTGGAGCACCTGCTCCACCTGATTGCTTCCCATCACGGCAAGTTGGAATGGGGCAGCCCCGTAGAGCCGTGTACCTTAGAAGCAGTTTTACTACATAATGCCGATATGCTGGATGTCCACCTGTGGAAACTTGGCCAGGCATTGGATCAAGTGCCGGAAGGAGAGCAGTGGACAGGTTTTGTCAAGGGCCTAAACCGCCGATTTTTCAAGGTGAATTCAAGTGGGGACGGTTC
>JABMJD010000076.1 GCA_013201395.1 Candidatus Syntrophopropionicum ammoniitolerans | reverse complement strand
CTGTCCCCGCGTCCCAAAAAATTAAAACACATTGAACGACATCAAGGTAACAGATATAATTATTGGTGGATTGTGGTTGGCATGGTAATAGGGAATAGCCGCCAATGGAGGGTGTTGTATATATGACAATAACTGTTAACCTGGACGAGATAATTGAAGCATTGGAAACCCAAACGGAGGAGATAAGTAACTTTCTAGATCTGAAGACGGGGGAGGTATTGTTTATCACCGATGAAGAATTCCAGGCAGCGGAAAATGGTGAGCCCCTGGATGGATTTCCCGACTGGCAACAGGAAAGTATATTAACAGCCCGGGAAATACTTGAAAAAGACCATTACATTCCCCTGCCGTCACGATATGATATTGATGAATATAGTATTATGGAAAGATTTTGCCTGTCCGTCACAGACGAAGAGCTGCAGAATATTTTGTTTAACGCCATCAGAAGCCGGGGTGCTTTCCGCAGGTTCAAGGATAACATCCACCGGCACGGCATAGCAGAAGATTGGTATAAATACCGGGATGAGGCGTTCAAACAGCAGGCCATCGACTGGTGTAAAGCAAATGATATTAAATATAAATAGGTTAAAAGAGGGGGATTGCTCTCTCTAAATATATTTAAAAAGGTGAGGATTGGCATATGGATCACGAGAAAAACAAAATTGAAAACCTGTGCATCAATAACCTGCGCATGCTGGCGGCGGATATGGTGGAAAAAGCCAATTCCGGCCACCCGGGCATGCCGATGGGTGCCGCCGCGATGGCCTTTGTGCTCTGGACCAAGTTTCTCAAACACAATCCGGCCCATCCGGACTGGCCTAACCGGGATCGTTTTGTCCTCTCAGCGGGACACGGCTCCTCATTGCTGTACGCCTTGCTCCACCTGACCGGTTATGCCCTGCCCCTGGAAGAGCTAAAAAACTTCCGCCAGTGGGGCAGCAAAACTCCGGGTCACCCCGAATTTGGCCATACCCCGGGAGTGGAAGTGACCACCGGCCCCCTGGGGCAAGGACTGGCCAACGCGGTAGGCATAGCAATGGCCGAACGCTACCTTGCTTCATTTTTCAACCGCCCCCTGTATGATATTGTGGATTTTTACACTTACGTGATTGCCGGGGACGGGGATCTGATGGAAGGGGTTTCTCACGAGGCCGCCTCCCTGGCCGGGAATCTCAAGCTGGGCCGGCTAATCTGTCTCTATGACGACAATCGCATTTCCATCGAGGGCTCCACGGACATCACCTTTACTGAAGATCGGGCTGCCCGCTTTGCCGCCTACCAGTGGCACGTGCAACGGGTGGACGACGGCAACGATACCAAATCCCTGCTCAAAGCGATCAAAGCCGCCCAGGCGGAAAAAGAAAAGCCTTCATTAATCCTGGTGCGCACTCACATCGGCTACGGTAGCCCCAACAAACAGGACTCCGCCGATGCCCACGGTGCGCCCCTGGGGGAGGAAGAGCTAAAACTAACCAGGGAAAGGCTGGGCTGGCCCCAGGAGTCCTTCCATATTGATCAACAGGTGCAAAACTATTACCGCCGGGCCTTGGAAGATGGCAAATCCCAGGAAGATAAGTGGCAGATTCTGTTTGATACTTACTCTTCAACCTATCCTGATATGGCTAAACTGTTCCAACAATGGACTAAGGGTGAGCTGCCGGCAGGATGGGAGAAAGATATTCCCCAGTTTGCCCCAGACGAAAAGGGCCTGGCCACCAGAGCGGCTTCAGGCAAGGTGTTGAATGCCATTGCCGCCCATTTGCCTAACCTGATTGGCGGTTCCGCTGACCTGGCCCCTTCTACAAAAACAGTGATTAGGGAAGCGGCGGATTTCAACCCGGACAGTCCCAGCGGCAGAAACCTGCGTTTTGGCGTCCGGGAACATGCAATGGGTTCCATCCTTAACGGTATGGCCCTCACCGGTGGTTTGATTCCCTACGGCGCCACCTTCCTGGTGTTCTCCGATTATATGCGCCCGCCCATGCGTATGGCGGCCATGATGGGCCTGCGGGCAATATATGTCCTCACCCATGACAGCATTGGTGTAGGCGAAGATGGCCCCACCCACCAGCCCGTGGAGCACCTAACAGCATTGCGCTCCATACCCGGCTTAACAGTGATCCGCCCGGCAGATGCTAACGAAACTGCCATGGCCTGGCGCTGTGCCGTGGAACAGGTGACAGGGCCCACAGCCCTGATTCTCACCAGGCAAAACCTGCCCACCCTGGATCGGCAAAAGCTGGCTCCAGCAGCAGGCTTGGCCCGGGGTGCCTACATTCTTTCCGAACCCAAAGACGAAGAACCCCGACTGATTTTGCTGGCCAGCGGTTCAGAAGTCCACCTGGTTCTGGAAGCAGCGGGTCGGCTGGAACAGGAAGGCATGGCCGTGCGTGTAGTGAGCATGCCCAGTTGGGAATTGTTTGCCGCCCAATCGGAGGAATACCAGCAGCAAGTGCTGCCGCGCTATGTCACAGCCCGGTTGGCTGTAGAGGCAGGACTAACTGACGGTTGGCATCGCTACGTGGGAGACCAGGGTCGTGTTATAGGTATTGATCACTTTGGCGCCTCCGCCCCCGCCGCCGTATTGTTCGAAAAATTCGGCTTCACTGTAGACAACATAGTGGACCAGGCATTGCAGATGGCAAAGGATCAGGAGTGCTTCTAGTCAACGGAGTGAGCGAGGCCAATGATAAATAGCCGCCTGGGGTTGATGTTCAAATTCATGGCGCCCTTCTACGACCAATTTATCCGCTTCACTGGGGTAGATCACTCCCGGCTAATTCCAACCTGGTTGGCACCGGTAGAGGATCGGGAAGTGCTGGATCTAGGAGGCGGTACAGGCATCAATGCAGCAGCCCTGTACCGCAGCGGGGCCCGGGTGACCATTGCCGACGCCTCCCCGGCCATGCTAAAAAAAGCCGCCGGGAAGAACATGCAAGTCAGGCTTGTTCAGGCCCTGGCCGAGGATCTGCCCCTGCCGGATAGCTCCTTCGATATTGTGTTGATATCCGATGCCTGGCATCACTTCACCGATCAAGCCGGTGCCGCCGCCGAAGTAGCCCGAGTGCTGCGCCCCACCGGCCGGCTGTACATAATTGACTTTGACCCCCGGCAGAAAATCACCAAAACAATCGCCTTCGTGGAAGGACTGCTGGCAGAACCAGCCACCTTCACCTCCCCAGACGAACTGGTGCCCATGCTGGAACAGGTGGGCATCACTGGCACCTACCGCCCCCTCAAACGTGGACAATACATATACAAAGGAACTGGGACGCGGGGACAGGTACCTTGTCCCAGTTCCGGCTGCTGACCAGCCCAGCCTGTGTGGGACATGGGTGGGACAGGGGGACAG
>JABMJD010000075.1 GCA_013201395.1 Candidatus Syntrophopropionicum ammoniitolerans | reverse complement strand
TGGGGTTTACCTAGCCGACCGGTCACCCGGCCGCTGGTGCGCTCTTACCGCACCGTTCCACCCTTTCCCAGCACTCAATGTATGGAATTATACCTGCTAGAAACTTTGTTTTGTATAATTTGTATATATAAATAAATCCGGTCAATCATTCCATACATTGAATGCTGGGTGGTTTACATTTCTGTGGCACTATCCTTGGGGTCGCCCCCACTGGGTGTTACCCAGCACCCTGCCCTGCGGAGCTCGGACTTTCCTCAGGTTCCTCAACGGAACCTGCGATCACCTAATTTGCTCACTACATCACTGATGAAATTATACCATCCTTGCTTTTGCCGGTAAAGCATTCGGCCATTTTGTGTGGGCTTTCGGATTGTTCATCCTCACCAACCCTAGTGTTGTTGTTCAAAAACCTGGGCTAGGACTGTTCAACAACCACGGGATCCCCTTCCTTTACCTTATTTAAGTCACCTAGATCCCCTATAATACGGCCGAAAACATTGACGGCACCTGCTGCCCTGATTTCACTTCCCCTGCTCAGGGGCGTTGGTCCAAAAAAGATACAAAATGCTTTGCCGGTGGGCCAATATCCCAGATCTCCCTTTGCTACCAAATCAACAGCCTCAGCTTCCAAATCAGCGGTCACGGGAATGGTAAAGTATATTTCCTGCCCCCAACAACTAGCTGCCCCCTGTAAGGGCAGGGCCTGATAGATTAGTTTCCCGGTTGGTGTGGGGGCAATCGTCGCCTGCCAGGATAGGGACCCGGATTTAATAGTAATTTTCAAACCTAACACTCCTCCCAAAAATGGCTGGATAGAAAAACAGAGCTCATCCCTGTTTTTCCCAGTAAAGCATCCGGCCGCAGTTGCTACAGTAAACCAGCTCATCACTATGTTTGAGCATTCTTCGTTCGTTAAAGGTAATACCCATGCGGCAGCCCATGCAGGTGGCTTTTTCTACCCGTGCCAGGGGATCATTAAATCTTTCTTTCATATCTTCGTATATTTGCCATGTTTCCTCATCTAATTTACCCACCAACTTCTCCCTGGATAGGGGTATCTGGGCAATTAATTGCCGAATCTTGTCCTGCTCTGCAAGTAAAGCCCGGTGCCTACTGCGGTATTCATCTGCTTTACTGTTCAGTCGGGTACTCATTTTTTCTAATATGGCCCGCAGCTCATCCTGTTTTTCCATAAATAACAGGATATTGTCTTCCGTTTCCCTCACCGTGTTTATTAGATTTTCCAGTTCTTTGCTATTTGCATTCATTTCCTTGACATTGGTAATAGAGCCATCGTACAGCCTTTTCTCCAGGTTTTTTATCTGCTCATTGGCGCATTTAACATCCATCTCTTTGGCCTTCTGATTTTTTTTGATATCATTGTATTCTTTCTTGATCTGATTAAACAAGGCCCCCCCTTCCTCAATATCTGCCTTGAGGGGCTTTAGTTCCTCCTCTGCCCTGGCCCTTTCCAATTTATATTCCAGGTCTCTTTTGCGGTCATCAAGGGCCTGAATTTCCCATAGCAATTTTAAATCCGGCATACTACATCTCCTCAAAAAAAATATAAGATAGGAAGCGTTGATTTCCTATCTTAAATGAAAGTGAATGGGTCTGTATTATTTTCCGATAAAAGCAGCTGGATATCAAGGTGATCCCGGCTGCAAATATCACCCAGGTGTTTTTGCAGCACAGGCAACACTACTACCTCCGTACCATAATGGCCGGCATCGATAAAGTTCATACCTGCGGCCAGGATGTCCTGGGCAATGTGATATTTCAAGTCACCGGTAACTATTGTGTCTGCTCCTGCCTTTAGGGCCAGGGGCCACAGGTCGGCACCGGCACCACCGCAAACTGCTACCCTTTGCACCTGGCGCTCCCCGCCACCTATACGGACAGCCTGCAGTCCCAGTTTGTTTTTAACCAGTTCGGCAAACTGATCCAACTGCAGCGGTGGGGCCAGTTGCCCTACCCGGCCCAGGCCGAAAGAGGTATTCCTGTTTTCCAGGGGCAAAACATCATAGGCTACCTCTTCATATGGATGCGCATCCAGCAGCGCCCCTAGTACCGGCCCTAACAAACCGGCGGGAACAATGGTCTCCAACCGGACTTCATCCGCCTCTGCCAGCTCGCCTTCCCGGCCATAAAATGGATTTGTCCCCTTCAGGGGCCTATATGTACCTGTTCCCCTACCGGAAAACGAACAGTGGCTGTAGTTCCCAATCCAGCCGGCACCTGCATCCAACACCGCCGTGCGCACCTTTTCCTCATATCCCACAGGGATAAAAACCACCAACTTGTAAATCCGGGCCTGGTCGGCCTGCTGCAAAACGACCGGTTTAGACAAACCGATTTTTTGGGCCAGAGCGCTGTTTACGCCGCCCACTGCCAGGTCTAAATTTGTATGAGCGGCGAAAACTGTAATCTTATTGGCCATTAGATAATTGATCAGCGCACCCAGGGGTTCCCTGATGTTAATCGTCCGCAGTGGGCTAAACAATAGCGGATGATGACTGATAATTAATGCAGCACCCCTGTCCATAGCTTCCTGGGCCACAGCAAAGTTAACATCAATAGTGAGTAAAACCTTCTTTATTACCGCCTGGGGATCACCCACCTGTAGGCCACAGTTATCCCAGTTCTCTGCCAGATAAGAAGGGGCTATTTCTTCCATTAACTTAAAAATATCAGCACATTTTACAGTCAATCCAACATCCCCCTGATCCGCATAAGTTTGTTTTCAGTAATCAGAGCCTTTTCCCCGGTGGCAGCATTATTTGCTACCCGCATACCTGCCAAAGCCCGCTCATAGCGGCCGGCAATGATCTGCAGGTATTTGCCAAACAAAGGATCCTTTTTTTCCGCCAGCCGCGGCCCCAGCTCCAGCAGTAAGTGGTCTTGCACCGGCTCATGGCCCGGCACGGCAGCAATAACAACATAAATTCTGCCGCCTTCCTCCACCAACTGTTCGTCATCTATTTTCCAACCGTTTGCCGCCAGCCAAACCCGCAAATCACCAGGGTCGGCCTGGGGCTGCAGAACAAGCATTTGGACAGTTTGTAAAACCTCCGGGGCAGCCGCCAGTATTTCTCTGATGGTATTGCCGCCCATGCCGGCCAAAACCAGCACCTGGGCCTCCGCAGGCTTTAAAACCTGCAGCCCATCCCCCAGCCTGAGGTCAATTTTGTCACCAAGTTTATGTGCCGCCACCTGCCGCTTAGCCGCCTGGAAAGGACCAGAGCGCAGTTCAGTGGCGATTACCCGTGGGCAGTGTCTCGTTTTAACCAGATAAATGGACAAAAAAGCGTGATCGGCACCGATATCAGCCGGCACACACCCCGCCGGCACATAGGCGGCCACGGCAGCCAGGCGT
>JABMJD010000006.1 GCA_013201395.1 Candidatus Syntrophopropionicum ammoniitolerans | reverse complement strand
CTGGTGCGCCTGGCAGGAATCGAACCTGCGCTCCCGGCTCCGGAGGCCGGTGCTCTATCCCCTGAGCTACAGGCGCCTTTCACCCACTAGGGTTACTATTCTATTATATCGAAATCACTAGTTATTGCAAGGTTAGATTTTGTGTGCAGGTGCAGTTTACCAGGTGCAGTTTACATTGTAGATTTAATTGTCCAGCCCTGCTACCAGTCGTGCCCATATCATTTTCCGGCAGGGAAAACGCTTACTAGTTAGTGGGTATAGTCCAATATTCTAATCCCTGGACCCAGCTTGTTTTCTATAGCCGCCTTAATCTGTTTAGCGTTGGGGCAGGGAAAACCAATGGGGTTACCCCTGGTAATACA
The DNA here is from genome assembly GCA_013201395.1 of Candidatus Syntrophopropionicum ammoniitolerans. Taxonomy (GTDB): domain Bacteria; phylum Bacillota; class Desulfotomaculia; order Desulfotomaculales; family Pelotomaculaceae; genus Syntrophopropionicum; species Syntrophopropionicum ammoniitolerans. The sequence goes on along the minus strand of JABMJD010000006.1, from coordinate 107,960 downwards.
TGAGGTCAACACTATGGTGTCTGCACCTCTTTTGACCATGTCTACCGCCCTGGTAACCGCTTTTTTGCCCGGACAGCCCCCACAGGAAACCATACCGATTATTTCGATTTCTTCGTCCACACCGGCAAAAACACCTTTTTTCTCTCTGATTATCTTAAAGTCCGTTGTCCCCGGGCACATGTCCTCCGTCTGCCGGCATCTGATTAGGCCCACCTTCACCACAACACAACCTCTCATCTTTTTTACATTAAGCAATTCTCTATTGTCAGCCTATCTCCTGCAAATGAGAATCATTATCACTATTGTTGGGTGATTAAACACGGGGTCCCGGCTGCCTCTGGTCAAACCCGTTAGCAGGAAAAAGCTTGAAATCTCCCTTCTGCAGGTTATCCTTCCACATGATGATCGCATCCTCATTGTTGTCCTCATAGTAGCCTTTCCGCCGGCCTCTATCTATAAAACCCAATCCCCGGTAGAGCCCCCTGGCGATGATGTTGGAAGGGCGGACCTCCAGGGTCATGCTTTGGGCCCCCTTAAGTATCGCCTGTTGGATAATTTCCAACATTAGGGCCTTGCCGATGTTTCGGCCGCGGAAATCTGGGCGCACAGCCACATTGGTGATGTGGGCCTGATCTAGAATCAGCCACATGCCGCCATAGCCAATCACAACGTCATCATAAAGAGCAACAAGATAAAGAGCAAAGTCATTTTGTAGGATTTCGCCCAAAAAGGATGTTTTAGACCAGGGCGCAGGAAATGAAACATTTTCAATTTCCAAGACCTGATCCAGGTGTTTCAGGTTCATTTTCTCGAAGGTAACGGCCATCATTTCAACTCCCGGGGCTATTTTTTTTCTGCCAAACCACTTCTGCCTGGGAAGGCCTAATATATTCCGGGCGCAGGCCCGCCGGGGCCATACCCCGGTCTGCTTTGAAGGCAGCCAAACCCAATTCGGCCACAGCAGCTCCCCGGGGGAAATTAGACATGGCTGGGGCAAACAAGGCCTGTTTTCCCAGCCCATCCGCCAACAATTGTCTGTACTGGGACACACCATCCCCAGCAAAAAGCACCGGACCCTTCAGCTCCAGCAGCATACCCACTAACTCATCTGGCGGCACTGCCAGCGGACCGGCCAAGCGGGATAAGGTATTCTTATTATCATACACGGCTGTATAGACCTCGTTTTTACGCGCATTTAATACCGGGCACACAAAGGAACCGCGCCCGGCCAGGGGATAAGCCAGGGATGTAAGGGTAGATATACCTGTTACCGGCAGATCCAGTGCCTGGGCCAGGCCTTTGGCTGTACTCATGCCGATACGCAAGCCGGTAAAGGAACCCGGCCCACCTGACACAGCAATGCCGCCCAGACCCTTTTTCCCTACCCCGGATTCTTCCAGCACAGCTTTTATCATCGGCAGCAGGTTGACAGAGTGGGTCCGTTTGTTGAAAACCATTCTCTCGGCCAAAATTACCCCATCACCGGCCACCGCTACTGCCGCCACCGGTGTGGCTGATTCAATCCCCAGGACATACAATATCCATCAGCTCCTCAACAAAATGGGGGGACATTACTCCCCTGGGCCACAGATTAACCCGCCGCCTATCCTCATCCTCTGCTGTGGCCACCCGATCGATGGCTATATCCAGCCTATCCGGCGGTAATAGATCCCTTATTTTTTCCGCCCATTCGATTAAGGTCACACCACCACCATAAAAATATTCTTCATAACCCAGATCTGCCATTTCATCGCTGGAATCCAGGCGGTAGGCATCCATATGAAAAAAAGGCAATCGGCCGTAGTATTCATTGATCAAGGTAAAGGTAGGGCTGGTTACCCTATCTTCTATATCCAACCCCCGGGCCACCCCCTGGGCAAAAGTGGTTTTGCCCACACCCAGTCCCCCGTAAAGGCAGATTATATCCCCCGGACCCAACAAAGAGCCCAGTTTTTCACCCAATTGGCCGGTTTCTTGTGCAGAATAGGTTTCAATTGAATACAATAGGCTCCCCCCAGTACGTATTATAACCTTCTGCCGGCTAAAGCCAAAACATTCCGGCAACAACAGTCTGATTATATCAAAAAATAAGCAACCTAAAAAACCCCCTTCAAAAAGGGGGTGAAAATAATTTTATTGAAAACCTGCGGCCCTGGCCCCTCCACCAAAATACTCATTGATGAAAACGCCCAGCAATTCTTTAACCTTGTTCACATCAAAGGGTTTGGCCATGTAGCACCAGGCGCCTTTTGCCAGGGCATCTGTAACAGTCTGCTCCGAACCATAGGCAGTCATAATGATCACCTCTATCGACGGATTGGTCTGCTTGATTTCCCCTAGTGCCTCCAGCCCACCATATAAAGGCATCCGCACATCCATAAAAACCAAATCAGGTTCCTTTTCCCGAGCTATTGCCACTGCCTGCAACCCGTTTTCCGCCAGATAGGTCTCATGCCCGCACTCCCTGACCACAATGTCTAATAAATAGCGGACCCCGGGCTGATCATCTACAATTAGCACCTTTAATTTCTGTCGTTTCATTCGACACCCTCCGACAAACATCAACATAATGGAATATTAGTATATGTTAACCAGATATTGTATTCGACCTATCTTTATTAACTCCTTTTAAATTCTTAAAAGAAAACCATAATTATTGTTTTTTATTACATATTATTTAATATTATGGCAAAATCCTTTTTCCGCCTATGTAGACCCGGGTGACACGGGCAGAGATATCCAGGGGGTGACCATCCCAGATCACCAGGTCGGCATCCTTCCCCGGTTCAATACTACCCAGGCGTTTTTCCAAACCTAAAATTTTGGCAGCGTTAATGGTAATACATTGCAGGGCTTTATCCGGAGACAACCCCCCCTTAACGGTCAAAGCAGCAGATGCAGCCAAATACTGGATAGGAACAACAGGGTGATCAGTCATAATAGCCAATAAAACCCCGGCTTCATCCAGGATACGGGCAGCAGCCAGGGTTAGTTCCTTCATTTCTACCTTAGCCCGATTGGTAATTATGGGACCAACCACCGCCGGTACCTTTTTTGCGGCTAATTTTTGTGCTACCAGGTGTCCCTCCGTACAGTGCTCGATGACTAAATCAAGGGCAAATTCATCAGCAATCCGCACCGCCGTCATAATATCATCAGCACGATGGGCATGTACCCGCAGAGGCACCTCCCGCCTCAAAACTCGGGCCAGGGATTCCTTCTTAAGGTCCCTTTCTGGTGCTTTTTCCCCCAGGTAATTTAAACCCTGGACCAATGCCTCCCTAATCAGGGCTGCTGCAGCCATCCGGGTAACTGGGGATTTTTTTTCTTTACCATAGGTACGCTTGGGGTTTTCCCCCAATGCCGCCTTTAAACCAGCCGGGTGCCGGACAATCATATCGTCAACAACTGTGCCGCTGGTTTTCATCACTACCATTTCACCGCCGATAGCATTGGCACTGCCTGGACCCGTGAGCACTGTGGTCACACCACCGGCCACAGCATCAGCAAAGGCCGGATCCATCGGGTTGATGGCGTCTATGGCCCGGAGATGGGGAGTTATCGGATCGGTGGTCTCATTGACGTCGTCCCCTTCTTCCCGGAATATCTCTTCCGCAATTCCTACATGGGTGTGGCAATCTATCATTCCTGGCATAACGATTAGTCCGGTGGCATCAAATATTTCCCCGTCGGCAGGTACATTGATGCTCTCCCCCACCTGAACAATTTTATCCCCGTCTACAAGAACTGTGCCCCGGTCAATGGGGGGACCCACCATAGTTAAAATTTTACCGCCGGTAATAGCCAGCATATGGTCCTTCCTTTCTAAACATGTTTTTGCCCGTCTTTTTAGGAGACGGGGTTTTTACTAATCAGTATGGCCACACTCTGGGGTGCAGCCCGGTAAAAACGACCGGGCAGCGCCACTGCCTCCTCTACAGCCAGCATATCCTGGCCATAAGGCATGGCAGTGTCCAAAATTCTGTAATAAACAGTACCTGACCCCGTCCAAGGGAGGCTAACAATCCTGTCTGACTGGTGAGCGTTGAGAATCACCAGTACATCCCATTCCCTTTCCCTTGCTGTCACCTCTTTTAGTTCGCTACCCTGAATTAGAAAAGCCAGAAAACCCTTTCCCTGTTTATGCCAATCAGGTGGCCCTAGATCCGCCGCATACCAATTGATATCCCTGATCGTGTCCAGGTTGCTATCCCGGCCGCTAAAAAATTTTTCTTGATGAAAATGGGGAAAACGCATTCTCAAAGCAATCATTTTGCGAACATAATCAATCATCTGCTGGTGAGTATCGGCCAGAGACCAATCCAAATAACTGGTCTCATTATCCTGGCAGTAGGCATTGTTGTTCCCTTTCTGGGTCCGCAAAAACTCATCTCCGCCCAATAGCATCGGGGTACCCTGGGATATCAGCAGCAGGGTGAAAAAATTTTTAATATTTTTTTTCCTCAATTCTATAATCTGTGGGTTAGTAGTTTCACCCTCCCAACCGCAGTTAAAGGAATGGTTATCGTCCACACCATCCCTGTTGTTTTCCAAATTCGGCTCATTATGCTTGCGCTCATAAGAAACCAGATCATGGAGGGTAAAGCCGTCATGACACGTAATAAAATTGACGCTGCAAAAAGGTGTCCGCCCCGCGTTGGTAAAGAAATCAGGGCTACCTGTTAAACGGTGCCCTATTTCCGGCAACACCCCGGGCGTTCCCTTAAAAAATTTTCTCACACAGTCTCGGTAGGCACCATTCCATTCCGCCCAATCCGCCGGGAAATTTCCCAACTGATAGGATCCATGGGTAGCATCCCAGGGCTCCGCAATCAGCTTCACCGGGGCCAAAATCGGGTCCTGGTGGAGAGCCTTAAAAAACCCCGCCTGCCGAGTATAACTGCCTTTTTCCCGTCCCAGTATGGTGGCCAAATCAAACCTGAAACCGTCCACATGCATCTCCTGGACCCAATAACGCAGGGAATCCATCACCAGTTGCACCACCTGAAAGTGGTCAAAATTGAGGGTGTTGCCGCAGCCGCTAAAATCCCGGTAATATCTTTTATTCTTACCCAACTGGTAATAGGTAATGTTATCAATACCGCGGAAAGAAAGGGTGGGACCACGCTCATCGCCTTCACAGGTATGATTATAAACCACATCCAGGATCACCTCCAGGCCGACTTTGTGCAGTTCCTTAACCATCTGCTTAAATTCCTGCACCTGGCAGCCCGGGTAGCGGCCTGTGCTAAACCGGCTATCAGGAGCAAAAAAGCCCAGAGTATTATAACCCCAATAATTGGTCAAACCTTTTTTCTGCAGTAAATCCTCTGAGTGGCAATGATGTACCGGTAAAAATTCAATCGCCGTAACACCCAGGCTTTTTAAATAGGGTATTTTTTCAATTACACCCAGATAGGTGCCGGGGTGTTGCACTTTGGCCGTGGCATGGGCCGTCAGCCCCTTTAAATGCACCTCATAAATAACTGTTTCCGCCAGGGGGGTGCGCGGCGGCACAACCCCTTCCCAGTCAAACCGGTTATCAATAACAATACATTTTGGCGCCCCACCAGCATTGGGCTCCTCGTTAAGTGATAGATCCGCCATGGGCGAGGCCGGATCATAGCCCAGGTGACATACCCCGGGCACGAATTTGCCGGTAATCGCCCGGGCGTAAGGATCAATCAACAAACGGCAGGGGTTGAAGCGCAGGCCTTCCTGGGGCCGGTAGGAACCCCGCACCCGATAGGCGTAAAGCTGTCCCGGCACCAGCCCCTCCACAAAACAATGCCAGACAAAATGGGTGCGATGCTCAACGGGGATGATCCGCACTGGTATGGCGTCCAGGGGATGGGCAAAGAGCAACAGGTCTACACCCTCGGCATGCTTTGAATAAAGGGCAAAATTAACCCCCCCGGCAACTGGTGTCGCCCCCTGGGGGTAAAAACTGCCCTTTCTGACGCCTGTTTCCATAGCCAACCATCCTTAAAATAATATTGTCCAAATATTAAAAAACCTTGCTCGGCTAACCGGGTGAAGGTTTTTTCCATCAAACTGTACCCTATTTTTTTCTTATCCTAGAGATCCACCAAACCCAGGCTAATCTCCACAGCCTGGTTTACTTTGGACATAGTACCGCTATCCAGGGCATGTACCTTTTCCAGCAGCCTGCTCTTGTCAATGGTCCTGATTTGCTCCAGCAGGATCACCGAGTTTTTTTCCAACCCACCGGAGGTTACCGGCAGGGACACGTGGGTGGGCAACTTTGGCTTATCAATCTGTGAGGTGATTGCCGCCACTATCGTGGTGGGACTGTATTGGTTACCAATGTCGTTCTGAATGATCAACACCGGCCTGGTCCCACCTTGTTCACAACCGACAACCGGGCTGAGGTCTGCATAGTAGATATCCCCCCGTTGGATCATGCCTATTTTACCTCCGGCAGGGGCAGCCCATAAAGCTCATGCACCTCTGATTCCACACGGTAGTGCTCCACCACCAAATCCAAGTTAATTTTGGCCATTTCCAGGTAACCCTTCTTCATCTGTTCACGCAAAAGGCGCCGTTTACATTCGGTAACATAATAACTCATGGCCTTCCGTATAAACTCACTACGGTTTAGCTGATCAGCTGCAGCAATACCATCCACCTCTGCTAAAAGTGAATCCGGTAGGCTAATCATGATCCTTTTATTACCTGACACGGGTAGGTCCCCCCTGCATAGCAGTTCTAGTAATTTTTGTACATACTAATATATATATACGTTTGCAATATAAATGTCAATGCTACCAAAGATACACAAACATAGGTACCCCATTGTTTTTTTAAAACCTACGCATCACTATCAGTACTGCTACGGGTGCACCAATACCTCTAGATCTGCTTTACTGCCTGGGGTTTTCTAGATAGAGCCACTTTTCCTGTTCGCACCATTTCCACAATACCATAGTCATCGAGTACTGCACAGAAGGCATTTATTTTTTGCGCATCACCGAGGATTTCTATAATCATCGTCTCTTTATTGACGTCAATAATATTGGCCCTGAATACAGAAACCAGGTTGACGATATCCGACCGGCGATTATTTTTGGCGATCACCTTGACTAGGGCCAGTTCCCGTTCCACAGAATCCCCCACGTTTAGCTTCACAATTTTAATCACATCAATCAATTTAGAAAGCTGCTTAATCACCTGTTCCAGGGACTGTTCATCACCCTTAACCACCAGGGTTATGCGGGTCACATCCGCTTCTTCTGTATAACCGGCGGCAATGCTTTCAATATTTACTACCCGCCTGCTGAGCAGGCCTGATATGCGTGCCAGCACACCAGGTTTGTTCACCACCAGCACAGCCAGTGTGTTTTTCATAGTTACCACCCTTTCCTCTCACAACCTATCAAAATTCTATCACATATTCGATTTCTGTCTATCCTTTTTATAATACGATTTCCCCTTATTGATACAACTTAAAACCAGCATTTTCCGACCAGTATTTTCCTAAAGTTTTTCATTTAAAAAATATATTTTAAAGGATTTAGAGAATGCCATGCCGAAAAAGAGCTATACTTCGATGTATCTTTATTCAGTTAATTCGGGGGCTTTTTAAATGCTGGTTATTCAGGTGTGTGTTGGTAGCTCGTGTTTTTTGCGCGGGTCCAAGAATGTCATTGCAGAAATTGAAAACCTCATTGATCACTATCGACTTGATGATGTCGTTACCCTTAAAGGGATCTTTTGCCTGGAGTGTTGCTCCGATGGTGTCACGGTGATGATTGGTAAAAAGGTTTTTACAAAGGTAACCAAAGAAAATGTGGTCGGGTTGTTTGAAAATGAGGTCTTCACCGCCTTATACGGGAAGAAATAACTACTGCCCGGGTTTAATGCCGGATATTTGGGGGTAACGCTCGCGAAAACCACATGGCCAACTGGCTGAGCTAATGACAGTGTAGAAAGGAAAAAGCAAATGTCACTCTACCTTGACATTGGCATATCACAGTTGAACAAAAAAGGGGAGGAGCTCTGCGGCGACTCCATTGAAGTGCTGCAATCCCCCGACTCATCAGTAATTGTCCTGGCCGATGGTCTGGCCAGCGGGGTAAAAGCCAATATTCTCTCCCGCATTACCGCTAAGACTGCCGCCACCATGTTGAAAATGGGCAGCCATATCGGTGAGGTTATTGAAACAATGGCCAACACCCTGCCTGTGGACAAGGTAAGAAACCTGGCCTATAGTACCTTTACTATATTACAGGTTTTCCCTGATGGGCACTCCTATCTAGTGGAATTCGATAACCCGGAGTCATATTTCGGTTACCGAGATACATTACAATGTTTGCGGCGCATCACAAGAAATATCGGTGGGAAAGAAATTAAAGAGGCCCATTTTACCCTAAAGGCCGGTCACTGGCTGGTGATGCTCAGTGACGGTGTACTGCACGCCGGTATGGGCGGCATCTGGAACTTCGGCTGGGGTGAGGTACAGGTAGGCAGATATATTAAAAAACTAGCCTCTCTGGGTTATGAAGCAGTGGACTGGGCCACTGATATTACCACCCAGTGCAACCTGCTTTATGGCGGCAAACCCGGTGATGATGTAAGTATAGTGGTGGTCAAAGCCAGAAAGGCACGGAAACTGACGGCACTAATCGGCCCCCCCCGGGAACCTGAAAAAGACACCTGCGCCGTAGAGAAACTAGTTCGGGCTGCCGGCGTCAAGGTGGTATGCGGCGGATCCACCAGCCTGATGGTAAGCCGGATCCTAAACCGGGAAATAGCCGTGGATCTGGAGTCAGACAGCAGTACTGTACCGCCTACCGGTATTATTGAAGGTATCGATCTGGTGACGGAAGGAGCCATTACCATTTACTATGCCCTTCAGCATCTACGGGACAAATGCAAGTTAAGGGATCTGGAAACGGCCAAAGACGGCGCCGGCCGCCTGGCCGCTGCACTCCTCCGGGCAGATGAAATTCACTTCATGGTCGGGCTAGCCATCAATCAGGCCGTCCATTACCCCGGATTTCCCATTTCCTGTGTTATAAAAAACCAGACAGTGCGGGATATTGCTGAAGTATTATCATCCCTGGGCAAAAAAACTACCATCGAATATTTTTGACACTACTATTTTCTTAATATTTAGACAGGTACTCCACTGTCTCCCAGGGGTGGACCTGAACCCGATACCGGTCCCATTCAATTCTTTTTGCCGCTATGTATCTTTCGAAAACATGATCACCCAGGGCTTTTTTCAGCACCTGATCCTTTTCCAACTCCTGCACTGCCGCCTCCAAGCTTTGGGGCAGGCTTTCGATACCAAACTGCAACCGTTCCACCGGGGTCATCTCATAAATATTACGATTGCATTGTTCCGGCGGTAGAATTTTATTTTTGATTCCATCCAGGCCGGCCTGCAGACATACAGCCAGGGTCAGATAGGGATTGCAGGTAGGATCGGGGCTGCGTAATTCAATGCGGGTGGACATACCCCTTTTGGCTGGAATCCTAATCAATGGACTCCTGTTGCGTCCCGACCAGGCAATATACACTGGGGCCTCGAACCCAGAAACCAGGCGTTTATAGGAGTTAACCGTCGGGTTGGCAATGGCGGTAATCCCCTTGCTGTGTTTCATCAAGCCTCCCACGTAATACCGACACTCCTGACTCAACCCATCGGGTTGGTTCGGATCATAGAAGGCGTTCTCCTCATTTTTTATCAATGACTGGTTGATGTGCATACCGGAACCAGCCATGCCATACAGGGGTTTGGGCATGAATGTGGCGTGGAGACCATGCCGCTGGGCGGTAGTACGCACCACAAACTTGAATGTAGCTATTTTGTCCGCTATATCCAAAACATCCGAGTATTTAAAGTCAATCTCATGCTGGCCGCTGCCCACCTCATGGTGGGAAGCCTCTATTTCAAAGCCCATTTGCTCCAACATTAAAACCATATCCCGGCGGGCATTCTCTCCCAGGTCCACGGGAGCCATATCAAAGTAACCGGCCCGATCGTGGGTAATTGTGGTCGGCTTTCCTTCGTTATCCAGGTGGAAAAGGAAAAACTCCAGCTCCGGCCCGGCATTCATCATATAACCCATTTTGCAGGCTTCCTGCACTGCCCGGCGTAAAACATGACGCGGGTCCCCGAAAAAAGGGGTCCCATCGGCATTATAAACATCACAAATCAATCTGGCCACACCGCTCTCCCGCGGCCGCCAGGGGAAAAGGGCAAATGTGGAGGGATCCGGGCGCAGGTACATGTCCGATTCCTCAATGCGGACAAAGCCGTCTATAGATGAACCATCAAACATCATTTCCCCCTCCAACGCCTTATCTAACTGCTCAACTGTTATGGCTACGTTTTTAGGAATGCCGAAAATATCGGTAAACTGCAGCCGGATAAATTTAACCCCCCATTCTTTAGCTAGATTACGCACCTCAGTGTTGGTATATTTAGCCACACCTATCACACCCCTCATTGTTTAAAAAAGGGGCCTCACACACAGGCGTAAAACCTGTCCATCCGGCCCCATTGCTCCTTTTTTCGGCGATACTGCACCATGTCCTTCATTGTTTTTAAATATAGCACCAGTATACCATAGAAATAAATAAATGAAATATGCCTTTAACCTGGCCCGGGCTGCTATTTATCAGCCAGGTAGGCATCTATGGCCCGGGCTGCAGTTTTTCCAGCTCCCATAGCCAGGATCACCGTAGCGGCACCGGTGACCACATCACCGCCGGCAAATATGCTCGGCAAAGAAGTGGCGCCGGTTTTCCCATCGGCAATAATATTGCCCCGCCGGTTACAGGCCAGTCCCTCAGTAGTCCGGGGTACCAGGGGATTGGGCCCCTGTCCGATGGCCACCACCACTGTATCCACATCAATGACAAACTCAGAGCCCTTTATCGGCACCGGGCGCCGCCGCCCTGATTCGTCAGGTTCCCCCAGTTCATATTCCAGGCACTCCATACCGGTAACCCAATAATCATCATTATACAAAATACTGGTAGGGCTGGTGAGAAACTTGAACTGCACCCCTTCTTCCGCTGCGTGCTCTACTTCCTCATGGCGGGCCGGCAGCTCCACCCTGGAACGCCGGTAGACAATCCAGGACTCCTCCGCTCCCAACCGCAGGGCCGTGCGGGCCGAGTCCATGGCCACATTGCCACCCCCCAGCACGGCTACTTTCCGGCCGATGCGGATGGGTGTATCATACTCGGGAAACAAGTAGGCCTTCATTAAATTGGTACGGGTCAAAAACTCGTTGGCTGAATATACTCCGCAGGCATTTTCCCCCGGTATGTTCATGAAATATGGCAAACCGGCTCCAGTGCCGATAAAAACAGCGTCAAAACCAAACCCCTTCCGTAACTCATCAACTGAAGCAAATTTGCCCACCACGGCATTTACCTGGATGTCTACCCCCAGCTTTTTCAGGTTTTGCACCTCTGCCTGCACTACAGCTTTGGGCAAACGGAATTCCGGAATACCATACATCAGCACGCCCCCCGCTACATGCAGGGCCTCAAAAATGGTCACCTGATAACCACGTTTGGCCAGGTCAGCAGCACAGGTCAGACCAGAGGGACCGGACCCGACAATGGCCACCTTTTTTCCTTTTGGTGTACTGGTTTCTGGGATCGGGGCCCCATGGGCCAGTTCCCAGTCGGCACAGTAGCGCTCAATGCGGCCAATGGCTACAGGCTCATGTTTTTTGCCCAGGGTACAATATTTTTCACACTGGTTTTCCTGGGGACAAACCCGGCCGCAAACACCAGGCAAAGCGTTTTTTTCTTTTATTTTCCCGATCGCCCCTTTAAAATCCCCCTGGGCGGCTAGCTTGATAAAAGCAGGGATATCAATTTCCACCGGGCAACCCTGCCGGCAAGGCTCATTTTTGCAGTGCAGACAACGGTTGGCCTCCGCCATTACCGCCTCCTTACTGTAACCCAGGGCCACCTCATTGAAATTACTCGCCCTTACTAAAGGATCCTGGGTGGGCATTGGATTTTTAGTAGATATAATTCTCTTTTTTTCCGTCATTTCTATTCACCCCCGCCACAACAATGACATTTTTGGCTGCTTTTTTTATTATACAGATTCAAAGCCGCCTGCTCCTGGGGTTTATAGATTACCGACCGCCGGGCCAGTTCATCAAAGTCCACCAAATGACCGTCAAACTCCGGCCCATCCACACAGGTAAACTTGGTTTCCCCACCCACAGTAACCCGGCAACAGCCACACATACCGGTACCATCCACCATTAATGAATTTAAACTGACGATAGTTTTCAGGTTATATTTCCTGGTCAGGTTGGCTACAGCCCGCATCATCGGCGGCGGTCCAATGGCAATGCACAGAGCAATGTCACCTTTCTTTTCGATCACTTCCTGCAGCACATCGGTAACAAACCCTTTACGGGCATAAGACCCGTCGTCAGTGGTTACCTGCAGTTCACTACAGGCGGCTTTCATCTTGTCCTCCCAGAAAACCAGATCAGCCGTCCGCGCCCCCATCACACCAATAACCTCGTTCCCTGCTTCCCTCAGAGCCCGGGCAATAGGATAGACAGGAGCCACACCAACACCACCGCCCACACAGACAACCCGGCCATAATTATCAATCTGGGAAGGAACCCCCAGGGGTCCGACAAAGTCCTGGACGCAATCTCCTTCATCCAGGGCCCCCAGCTCCCGAGTAGTCTTGCCCACCTCCTGGAAAACACAGGTGATCAGACCCTTTTCCCGATCAAAATCAGCAATGGTCAGAGGAATCCGCTCCCCCCGGGCATGGACCCGCAGAATAATAAACTGCCCGGCCATAGCCTTTCTGGCAACAAGGGGCGCCCCAATCTGAAAAAGTTTTATGGACGGCGCCAGGATTTCTTTTTTTAAAACCTTGTACATAAAAATCATAACACTCCCCTACAACGATTTATACTGAGGTACATGGCAATTTGTATGATGGGTAATCCGGGCCCCACCTACGGCATCCGTATATTTAAACAGTGTTTAGCAGGTGCTTTAGCAATCATAACATCTATTTTAGCATGCTTTTTTAAAAAGGGGTATAATTTTGCAGAATAATCAGATGAACATATTACTACAATTACAACATATATTTTATAGTGTAGCAGTTGACCAAAGAACACCTAATCCCAGTAGCTGTATTAATCTCTCTTCATGTTTTTAGGTAATTATTGGGAGGCGACGTTTTGAGCAGAGGAAAATCAATTAAGGTATTTCCCGGCGGCAATACCGCCCGTGGCTTTCATTCTTTCTATAACCAGATCATTGACCAGGATGCAGCCCACTTATTTATTTTAAAAGGCGGCCCCGGCGTCGGCAAGTCAACATTTATGCGCAAAATCGCAGAAACCCTGCTGGAAAGGGGCTATGATCTGGAGTTCCATTGCTGTTCCTCGGATAACGGCTCACTAGATGGTATTTGCGTACCTGCCCTGGGCGTGGCCATGCTCGATGGAACGGCCCCCCATGTAGTAGACCCGCAAAACCCAGGTGCTTTTGACGCCATTATTAACCTGGGCGATCACTGGAATGAGCAAGGTATCCGGGGCCATAAAAAAGAAATACTGGCCCTAAACAAGGAGGTGGGGCGGCTCTTTAAACGAGCCTATTCCTATTTAAGGGCGGCAAAGCTTTTTCTGGACGAAGTAGAGTCCTATTATAGTGAAAGCGCTGCATTTAACCTGTCAGCCTTCAACAGGCTGGTAATCAATCTCACCCATGAAATCTTTGCCGGACAGCCGGTGACGAACGGCTGCCCCCGAATCCGCCGTCTTTTTGCTACGGCTATTACACCAGATGGCTCCGTCAGCCACCTGGACACAGTGATCAGCAGTCTAAGTAAACGCTATATTATTGAAGGCGACGACGGTACAGGCAAAACTACACTGATCAGCCGCCTGATGGAAGCCGCAATGGCCAGAGGCTACCAGGTCACAGCCTTCCACTGCGCCCTCAGTCCGGACCATATTGATCACTTGATCATCCATGACCTGGACCTGGCTGTGATCAACAGTATTGAACCACACGTCTACCGGCCCCGAGTCGACGACCATGTTGTAGACACCATGACCTGCGTGGACCCGGTAATAAATGAAGCCTATCTGGCGGAAAAAGGCTCCGCACGGGGCATGTACCGCCAGTGTATGGAGCAGGCCATCGCCTTCATCGGCAGAGCTAAAAGAGTCCACGACGAAATGGAAGGCTATTACGTTCCCTTTATGGACTTTGAAGCCATAAACGCCCGCCGGGAAAAAACGCTGAGCAAAATTTTAGCACTGGCAGATGAGAAAGAGAAACACTAAACCACATACCCCATCCAACCGCCACCTGGCGGTTTTTCTTTTTTGGCACAATTCATGCCGGGGACGGTTCTTGAACTTGAATTCCAGCAAATGACAACATGGTTTAATTCAAGAGCAAGCGACATAACGCCCGTCTCTGGGGTATTCCTTGGGGCTAGTTGGAAGGTTGGAAGGTTGAAGGTAGAAGGTGGGATAGTTGGAAGGTGATGTGGCCACTGTTTGAACCATTGCGGATCGGAATCAGACCTGAGGAACCAGAACAGGGGGAACAGGGACACACCTCTGTTTGGGGATGCTTTGCTGCTGAGGAATGTCCCCAGGTTGTATTTTAAACAAAAAAATGGAGGATATTAAAAGAATAATCTCGAATAACTATGAATCCTACTATTGATATTGGAAATTTCAATAGCGAAGAGCTTAAATAAAGGAGGTATCCTGATTTTGGGACACTCACAAAAAGTAATTGATGAAGTAATAGAAGAGGTAAAAAAAAGAGATCCACAGGAAACAGAATTTCACCAGGCTGTTTTAGAAGTACTGGGATCCCTGAAGCCGGTAATCGAAAAACACCCCGAATTTGTGGAAGCCGGCCTGCTCCACAGGCTGGTAGAACCAGAACGGATGATTATGTTCCGGGTACCCTGGCATGACGACCAGGGGAAAATCCAGATGAACCGAGGCTACCGGGTCCATTTCAACAGCGCTATTGGACCCTACAAGGGCGGCCTGCGCTTCCACCCCTCCGTCAACCTGGGCATTATGAAATTCCTCGGGTTTGAACAAACCTTTAAGAATTCCCTCTCCGGCCTGCCCATTGGCGGCGGCAAAGGCGGTAGCGATTTTGATCCAAAAGGCAAATCAGACGGGGAAATCATGCGCTTTTGCCAGAGCCTCATGAATGAACTCTACCGCTATGTGGGCGCTGATGTAGACGTACCAGCGGGAGACATCGGTGTAGGCGCCCGCGAGGTAGGATATATGTACGGTCAATACAAAAGACTGACCATGCTGTACAACGGTGTGTTTACGGGCAAAGGCCTGGATTACGGCGGCAGCCTGGGCAGAAAACAAGCCACCGGTTACGGGCTGTTATATTTTGTACAGGAAATGCTCAAAGACAACGGTAAAGATGTGGCCGGTAAAAAGGTGATCATTTCCGGTTCCGGCAACGTAGCCACCTATGCCGCAGAAAAAGCCCAGGAGATGGGCGCCCACGTTGTAGCCATGAGTGATTCCAACGGCTATGTCTTTGATCCCGAGGGAATCAAACTGGATACCATTAAACGAATCAAGGAAATAGAGAGGAAAAGAATTAAGGAATATGTCCAGGAGCATCCCCAGGCCCAATATTATGAAGGCTCAAAAGGAATCTGGACTATCAAATGCGACATCGCCCTGCCCTGTGCCACGCAAAATGAACTTGATGAGGAGTCAGCGAAAATACTGGTCACCAATGGGGTCTGGTGTTTAGCAGAAGGAGCCAATATGCCCTCTACACCAGAAGCCATAAAAACCTTCAAAGACAATGGACTTCTTTTTGCCCCAGCCAAAGCAGCCAACGCCGGTGGAGTCTCCACCTCAGCCTTGGAAATGTCCCAGAACAGCATGCGGCTTTCCTGGACATTTGAAGAAGTGGATGCCAAACTAAAGGATATTATGACCAATATTTACGGCCGGGTTAGCCAGGCTGCCGCGGAATATGGCCGCCCGGGGGATCTGGAAGCAGGCGCCAACATCGCTGGTTTCCTCAAGGTGGCCAATGCCATGATGGCCCAGGGAGCAGTATAAACACCAACCACAACTAGGCTTAAAAAGACAGGGCCCTTGTGCTTCTGTCTTTTTATTGATATTTGGGGGAAAAAATAATAAGCCGGTGGCAATAATGCCTTTCACAGCCTATTATCATTATATGTCACAGAGCAACTTATGCCGCAGTCTACTGTATACCTGGCAGAATATATCTATGAATATTTCAGCACCTTCAAAGCAGGTTAGGTAGCGGTAATATGTGTTTGTATATTAACCCTGCTGGTAGAATTGCCAGCCCTTGCTGGAACATATTCGGGGAAAACTAGACGATTAAACCACTAGTTGAAATACCCATAAAGGAATGGTAGCGATTTATTTCTGACTTGGTCATTTTGCCATTTATGACTTCTATCATTTCTTCATAAATCAATTTACTGGCCTGTTCCAGGTCAAATAAACCCTCTGTTACATATGAAATATCCAGGTCAATACAATCCGCCAGCCGGTGCGCTGTTTGTTCATTAGAAGTCACCTTGATAATCGGCATAAAAGGAAAACCATGTGGATCCCCCACACCGGTAGTGAGTAAGACCACCTGGCAACCGGCAGCAGCCAGTGCAGTTAAAGCCTCAGGCTCCCTCCCTGGGAAATTTATCAGGTTCAATCCCCTACCCGTGACCCGTTCCCCATAACAGTATACCTTCTCTATTTTCTGTGTACCGCATTTAGATATAAAGCCCAAGGCCCTTTCTTCAATTGTAGTCAAACCAATATCATGGTTGAGCAAGGCCTTTTGTTCATTTTTATAATTACTATCATTCTGATTAATTCTTTCTTTTGTACTTACTATTAGTGCCCTTATCTGTTCACAAACAGCATCGGTTACACCTCTTTTGGAAATAAGATTCTTGGCATAGATGAACTCTGATATTTCTCCGAATACTGTTATACCACCTTGATCAATGATTTTATCAGATACGATACCAATAGAAGGGTTGGTGATGAGACCGGAAGTAGAATCCGAGGCACCGCATTTTAAGCCAACCTTCAGATCGGATGGTGACACCTCTACACGTCTAATCCGGGAGGCATCCCCAATCATTCTTTGCCCCAGAAATACACCCTGGGACTTGCTGATGGTCAGACCCCCTTCAGCCCAAATACTAATATGACCCACGGGCTTACCCGATTGCTTGGCACTGTATACAATATGATCCACGTCAATATTTTCACAACCCAAACTAACGAAAATCACACCGTATAAATTGGGGTTATAGGCCAATGATATCAAGGTCCGGGCTACAATTTTCAAGTCTTCATTCAATTGACAGCAACCCTGATTATGGGTAAAGGCTACGGCTCCATTCAAACTGTCGGCTATCCTTGTAGCCAGCTCATTGGCACATACGGAGCAAGATATAATTCCCAGGTAATTTCTTACGCCTATGGAATTGTCAGGCCGTTTAAAGCCATAAATAGTCACATCACTGCCTCCATCATACATCTTTGATTTTTGATCTATAAATCCATCTAAAGCCACTACCACTGCTGTAAAATCCCCTGGGTAAGTGAATTCTATTTATAATAACCGCATTCATTGCAGCTACGAACCTGTCCAATTCCTAGGTGTTGTGCAACACGTCATTTCACATTTTTAAACAGGCGGTAATCCTGCCAATTTTGGGATTACGGCCGGGTGCCCCCGGGGGCACTCCATCTAGCTGGCAATTGGCTCCCCCGGGGGGTACTTGGCTATACTGTGGTAAAGGTTTATCTATCCTCCAACAGGTTTAAAATCCTTTGCCAATCACAGTGCTGTTCAATATTTTCGATCATTATATTAATTCCTTCGGTATCTCCCGGGCGGATGCGCCGGGAAACCTCAGACATCTTTTCAATAGTAGAATAGGTGTCTCGGTGTACCAAAATCACCGGTACCCCTTTTTCTGCTGCACTGGCTACCACCTTGACATCGGGATACAGCCCCCCAGTGAGGATTAGCGCTGAGGTGCTGGTTTCCAGGGCCGCCACAGCTATATCAGCCCGGTCACCACCGATCACTACAGCTTTGTTAGCCGAACGACGCATGTACTTTATAGCGCTGTCCGTAGTCATGGCCCCCACGATCACCTCTTCCACCAATAGACCCAACCGGTCCTCACCAGTCAGCAGTTCCCCACCCAGGGCCTCATAATATTCAGAAACGGTGGGAGAAGCGATTTCCGAACGAATGGGAATGATACCCAAATTATCGCAGCCCATTTCACCCACCAAGGGGGCAAATATTCCTTCAGTCTTGGAAAATAGCTGCCGGGGGACATTGTTGAAAATGTGTCCGACCATGTGCAGCCCTTTAGCCACAAAACAGTTATTCAAAAAAATGGCTTGATCAACGCTAAAGTCGTTTTCCAGCTTGATAATGTTTAAAACGGAGGCATCCAGGAGGCCGGCCAGGCTAATCACATCCAGGCCGTAAGCGGCCCCCACATGGGAAAAGGCAGCACCATCAATGATCACCAGATCGGCCCCCAGGGATACAGCACGAAAAGCTTCCTGGATGTTGTTAATGGCGGACCCCTGGTTTTTCAACCCTGATAGGTAGGAAGTGCCGGCAATAAAAGGCACTATTTTTTTAATATCCACGTCCATGCCCAAAAGTTCACGCATCAAAAGGGCATCATTATCCTCCCCGCCAACAAATTTTGACCTGTTCCCTACCGGTTTAAAGTAGCTGACGTTGTATCCTTCCTTCTTAAACTTCAGGGCAATGCCCATTGCAATGGCCGTCTTACCACTCCCGGCCACACCTGTAATATATAGACTCTTCATTGTTTCACCTCAGGATAGTGTAATTTTAACGTCTAGGGCAGATACCCCGCGCTCATAAGCAAATATGGGATTGATGTCCACGTCTACAATCTCAGGAAAATCAGTCACCAGCTGGGCCAAACGGCTGATAACTCCACATACGGCATCAATATCAACAGGTTTGTCACCACGGAAGCCTTTCATGAGGGAATATGCCTTGGTTTCAGCAATCATCTCTTTTATTTCACCCAGTGTAAGCCCGTGGGCCAATCTAAAGGAAACGTCCTTTAGCAGGTTAACATAAATGCCTCCCAGCCCAAAGGCAATCATGGGGCCAAACTGTACATCCCTGGTCATACCAACGATGAGCTCTACACCTTTTGGTGCCATTTTTTGGACCTCAATACCATGGGGCACCACAGCAGGCAGGTATTTGTGCACACTTTCCATGATATTTACATAAGCACCTTTTACTTCGTCGGCTGTTTTTATGCCAATTTTCACCCCACCCACATCGGTTTTGTGCAATATTTTTGGTGAAGCCACCTTCAGCACCACCGGGTAGCCCATTTCATCGGCCACTGCGGCCGCCTCTTCCGGGCTCTGGGATAATCTAGTTGGGGTAGCCGATACGCCATAAGCAGCTATAACCTCTGCCGCCTCACTACCGAGCAGGCTAAGACGGTTGTCCCTTTTTACATCATAAAATACTGCCTTGACAGTTTTTAGATCCGGCTGATAACCATTGTCTTTTTTATCCAGGCTGCTGACCCTGACTTCCCCATAGGTGGACATCCCGGCCAGGGCACCTATGGCCGGCTCTGGCATGGCAAAGGTAGGGATACCGCTTTCACTGAGCATTTTTGTCCCTTCCGCCAGAGATGGGCCCCCCATATAAGAAGCAATCAAGGGTTTGTCGGGGTAAGCCCTATTTAACTCAATCATCGCCCGGGCAGTTTCCACAGGTTGGGTAACTGCCACCGGACATAATAACACTACTACACTGTCTACATTTTCATCCTGGAGAACCTTTTCCAGGGCAAACTGAAAACGGTCCGCCTTGGCGTCACCTAACACATCTACCGGGTTGTAGATACCAGCTTCTGAGGGCAGGTTTAACCGCAGTTCATCAATGGTCTCCTTAGTAAAACGGGCCATCGACAGGCTGGATTCCTCAATTTTATCAGTAGCAATGATCCCCGGTCCGCCAGCGTTGGTAATCACTGCCACCCTCTTGCCTCGGGGAATGGGTTGGTTAACAAAGAGGGAGGCCAGGTCAAAGAGTTCGGACATACTATTGGCCCGCAACACACCACACCTTTTAAAAGCCACATCATAGGCCAGCTCGCTGCCGGCCAGGGCCCCGGTATGAGAGGAAGCAGCCTGAGCACCGGCCTGGCTGGTACCGGATTTCAATACGATTACCGGCTTTTTGCATGTCACTTCTGCCAAAACCTTTAAAAATTCTGAGCCGCAAGCCACGTCTTCCAGGTAACAAATGATCACCTTTGTATTGGGATCCGCCGCCGCCTCTACAATACAATCCACTTCATTTATATCAGCCTTGTTTCCCAGGCTATATATTTTACTATAGCCGATACCGGCTGCCATGCTCCAATCCAGTACTGCTGCCAGCATGGCTCCACTTTGAGAAACAAAAGCGATGCCCCCCTTAGCAGGAAATCCCTTGAGAAAAGTGGCATTGATTGGGGTATGGGTATCAACGAAACCAACACAGTTGGGACCCAGTACCCGCATGTCATACCGGCGGCAAAGGGCCAAAAAGCTTTTTTCCAACTCGGCTCCCTCTCGGCCGGTTTCCTTAAAACCCGCCGTCAGCACAACCAGGTTTTTTACACCCTTGCGGCCGCATTCCTCAGCTATATCCAGGACCTTAGCAGCAGGTACGGCAAATACGGCTGTTTCCACCTCACCGGGGATTTTCCCCATAGCCGGGTAGCAGGCAATTCCCAGTATCTCCTTTGCTTTAGGGTGCACAGGGTAGATTTTTCCCTCATAGCCGCTTTTGATCAAGTTGTTTACCAGGACATAGCCAATTTTCCCCGGGGTCTGGGAGGCCCCAATCACAGCCAGGGATTTTGGCGCTGAAAAACTATTTGTAACCACCAGATTGTATCGCCCCTTACCATCTATAGATAATTGATTGAATACTTAAAAAACATTATATTAGAAAAACTCCACCACCAAATGTCAGCTATTTCAGCTCACATCTGATGATGGTATGAAAATGGAGAGGAAACTATAAAGATTTTACATCATTTGCCTGATATTGGATAAGCCGCAAAACACATTTCTATCCCCTGCAAAAGTAGCAATTAGGGTATTTGCAGGTTTTGCAAGCCTGGCACAAGCCACCTTCACCCATGCGAATGAAGTCTTCCTTCGTCATCGGATCCTGGGCAAAAACCCGGGCCAGTACCACATCAAAAATGGATGTAGTAAAATACATCACTCCACCGGGCAGGCCCATCAGAGTTACGGATCCCAACCGAGCCATCATGAACATGTTACCGGGGTTCACCGGTATACCGTAGGTGATTACCTCGGCACCCGTCATGCGAATAGCTGAGGGGGTAGCATCATCCGGGTCAACAGACATGCCCCCGGTTAAAATAACCAGATCCGCCCCGGCATCTATGAATTTATTGATTTCACCGGTGATCCTTGTGGGATCATCGGGACAAAATACCTGGTCCATGAATTCGCCACCATAGGCTTTTAATTTCTTTCTAATCAATGGACCAAAGCTATCCTTGACTAACCCCTTATAAACCTCGTTACCTGTGGTCACTACTCCAGCCTTAAGCTTGACAAAAGGCTTTATGGAAAAAACCGGACCCCTCTCAGCAGTTAGGCGTTCTGCCTCCTGTAGCACATCTTCCTCCACAAAAAGCGGTACAACCCTGGCGCCGGCGATCCTTTGCCCTTCCGTTACCGGAAAATTGTTGGGCAAGGTGGCAATGGAAATGTCCTGAACCGAATTAATATCATACAACAAAGGGCTGTTGATTTTTAACAAGCCACGCTTTGTAGACTGGAGCATAGACTTGCCCTCGGAGGGCTCTGTATATTCTATGCTTTCGCCAGACACTGCTTTGGCCAACCTGAGGGCAGCAAAATCCTCATGTACATTTTGGCCGTCATCAGGCTCCAGTACAAAAATGTGCTCTTTACCGATTTTTAACAGGTCATCAATATCTTCCGGCCTAATTACATGGCCTTTCTTAAAAGCCCTGCCTTTATACTCTTTTGGCACTATTTTTGTCAGATCGTGTACTAAAACCATTCCTATCGCGTCATTAACAGCAACCTTTTTCAACAGCAACAGCTCCCTTAATTCGAACATTTACTCCAATGTACCGGTTTTTTCGGCATAAAGCAACAATTTATTTTGAATTAAGCTGTCCCTTTAGGCAGTTTCCTCAACAGCGGAAACATCGATCCTGCATTTATCCCCCTGAGCGTAGCGGACAGCGCTGTATATAACCGCCAGGGCCACAATGGCAGCAGCTATATATTCAATTTCATAAACGCCTTTAGGTATCAGCGTCATCAGTACAAATGAGACAGCGGCAATGGCAGTTGCCGGGGGATCCACGTGGGTATCACCATAACAATAGAAGGTACGGGCAAAAAAGTCACCTGCGAAAGATGCCGCCAGCGCCGCCGCAAAGCCCCACCAAATGCTGCCGCCGCTGGCCACAACCGCATAGGAAGCACAGATGGTGATATGGTGCGTAACAGGTATGTCCTGACCCAAGTAAAGCCAAATTAGTGTTATCGCCGAGATACAAAAGCCAACAAAGGCGGCTACCGGGGCAGTTTCCGGATTTTGCAGCATCAAATAGGTTAAATAAACTGACACGCCGCCGGCACTAATGCCAATTATTGTTTTATCACATGGTAGGGTAGCATAAGGCAGCCACACATTAGAACAACGCAGGCAATACCGGCCACCTATTTTCTTGATATTTTCCGGCACACTTCCGAATACCTCCCCAAGCCCAGTGTTACCAAAGGCAATTTTGGCAATGATCGCTAGAATAAAAACAGTTAATGCTACTGTGTCCAGCTTAATCGCCGACTGAGAGGCCAGACCAACATTAATAGCATAGCCCATCATACCGAAAATGCCACCCACAACCAGCACCTCCGGCTTTTTTAACCCGGTTAGTCCTTTCAGGATGTCTTTCCCTGATTCCATATAGCCCATTTTCCTAGCAAAAGCAGCGGCTGCTACACCACCGGCAAAAGCAATGTGGGGGCCAAAATAAGGACCAAATGCCACATTACCCAAAAAATCAAAACCAACTCCAGACACGGCCATTGCGATGCCAATCAGTCCGGCAAAACCAGTAAAGACAAAGGCTGCCAGGGCACCGATAGAAGCACCAAAAGCACCGCCGCAAAATGCTATCACTAGCGCTAAATAGTCCATTACATCTCCTCCTTGCAAACAGCTTTCCCTATGCAGTTTTTACCTGAAGATGCCCAATGCTGTTACTCATCTACACCTTGATCGCGCTAATAACGGGTTCCAGTTTGGATTTGTCCAGGCCAACTTCCAAGAGGTCCACCTCTTTAGCCAGCTGCTCGCGCATATCTGAGGGTGTACCTCCCCCCAACACTACAAAACTACCCATTACAGGATCAAGAATTGTATAAGAGGCATTAATATTGGCCAATCGTTCCCAGATTAGTGATTGATCGGCATTCATATCATCTTTTATAAAATCGATAACCAAATCCGGCCGGCAAATCTTTTCCCCATCGGCCACTAGTGAAATATCTTCTACCTGGTCAGCAATATAGATTAGTAGGTCTGGTTTCAAGGTAATAAGACCATATTCCTCTACCAGAGACTCAATCTCATACCATTCCCTTTTTTCACTATAACTGTCGGCTTTCCACATGGCACTGTTAAATTTCGTTCTAAAAGCCACATATTTATCCAACAGTGTAGAATGAATGATGGCATCGGGAGCCAGTAGCGGTTGTCTATGTCCGACTTCAAAAGCAAATCTTTTTGTTTCTATGGGTAATGGCAGTGTTTCCCTGGCTAAGGCCGAATGCTTGATAATCTCTTTGTTTCCCGGGATCCGGAGAGGAACATAAAAAAGTTTGTCTGGTGCAAATAATTGCAACAAAGAAAACACTGCCCATTTTTCATAACCTTCTTGATATAGACGTCGAAAGGATGAGTTTACATCAGCAGCTGTCTCCAAAACAAATCTTTGCTCGTCTATTGTACCACCAAGCAGATCAAACAGTGGATCAAATATTTCACGTCTGAGCTGATTTAAGGGTCGATGAAGGAATCTTTCCACATCATTGGGCATGAGAATATCATTTAGGTCCAGGTTTTTTGTTACTTCCGCTACAATATCCAAATATGCCGTGCTTAAGCTCTCAGCCACATTGAGCAATGGGGAAAATTCTTCTACGATATAGGCCTCTCTAACCCGGTCGAAAATAGTATAGAATGCCGGCTGTTTGGCCCTGGGTATGTCGATTAGATTTTCCTGAACACGCACATCCGGGTGTTCAACCACATATTTTTTTAATTCGCTATAAATTTCCTTCCATCCTGGCATCGCTCCAGAGCACCTCCTATAATCCATAATCTGTGTTGTACTGACAATTCAAATTTGTTACAATATAGCCGAAAACTTCTTATAGTCGGGTACTGGCGCCAGCACTTTTCCTGGGAGGAATACTGCAGCCGGTACTCTCTTTTTCCATAAAACCGGGCCTCAACCTTCAGGTTTACACTTCGTTTCTACCATTGGGCATTGGTTTTTTTATAGGCTATGTGGTCTTTAATGCCTCAATTAAAGCAGGCACAATTTCATTAAGATCGGCCTGAATGCCCAGATCACACACTTCAAAAATGGGAGCTTGGGGATCTTTATCAATGGCAATCACATATTTGGCCTTTTGGAAACCGCAGCTGTAATGAGCCGCCCCACTGGCACCGATGCTGATGAACAGCTTGGGGCTGACCGTCTTGCCGCTGGAACCGATTAAATTGTCTTCCACTACCCACTGGGCATCCCGGGCCGGCCTGGTACCGCCGACAGCAGCTCCCAGAACATCTGCCAATTCTTGAATCAATTTTACATCATCTTCTGATTTGATTCCCTTGCCGCCGGACACCACGATGGCCGCTCCTTCTACCGGTGTGGCCGCAGGTTGCTTCTCAACCATTTCCATGGTTTGGATTTTCAGATCTTCTTCCGTTGCTTGATAATCCACAGTGATAATTTCACCCTGACGGGATTGATCCGGTTCTGGTTTTTCCGCCGCACCGGAACTCAAGGTAGCCATACAGGGCCGCTTTTCGTCCCAGCTAATTTTGACAATCATGCCCCCGCTAAAACCGGGGATGGTAGCCACCAGCTGGGATTTGCCGTCTATTGTCTCCATTTTCAAATCGCTGCAATGTGCAGTCAGACCGGTCCGCACTCTGGCGGCAACAGCCGGTGCCAGATCCATACCGATAATGTTGGCACCAAACAACATCATTTCCGGTTGGTATTGCTCGATCAGCTCGCTGATTATTCTGGTATAGGCGTTGCTCTGGTAATTTTTAAGTTGAGCATCGGCAACCAGATAAACCTTTTCCGCCCCATAGCTGACCAATTCCTCAGCCAAAGCGCCGGCATCGTCACCAATCAATACTGCCGCTACCCGGCCATTTATATCTTGAGATAGTTCCAGGGCTTTTCCTAAGGTTTGCAGAGAAACGTCCATTAATTTGCCGTTTCTTTGTTCCGCCCACACCCAAACTTCGCTATTTGTACTCACCATGATCTCCTTTCTCACAAAATATTTGCCTCACTTAATTTCTCCCGCACTTTTTGAGCCAACTCCTGGACCGAACCGCTGAGTATTTCTTTTTGCCGGTCTATTTCCTGCTTAAAGGTGCCTACTACCTTTGTGGGGGAACCAGCATTACCGATTAAATCCGGATCAGCTTCCAGTTCCGCTGCTCCCAGAGTTGTGAAATCCTTATCAAAAGCATCCATTAGTCCTTCCGCAGTAACATCTCGAACTTCATTAATTTCTTTCACTACAGCAATCAGGGCCGGTAGCTGGACTTGGACCTTTAGATAGCCGCCATATTCAATGTTTTGTTTAGCCACAATGGTGGCTTCATCAATAAATTCCACTTCACTGACACTGGTCACATGGGGGATATTTAATAGTTCTGCCAGCTGGGGCGCAACCTGTCCCGTAGCCCCATCTTCTGTCATGTTGCCGCAGATGATAATATCAGGGTTCCCCATTTTGCCCATATATTCGGCCAGGGTATAGGCTGTAGCCAGGGTATCGGCACCGGCAAAAGCCCGGTCAGACAAGAATACAGCTTCGTCCGCCCCCAGAGCCAGACCCCAGTCCAGAACCTCTCTTGCCGGGGGTGGGCCCATTGTAACCACAGTTAATTTGCTCCCCTCATACTTTTCCTTGATCCGCAGCCCCTCTTCCAGAGCATTCTCGTCCAGGGGATTTAATATGGCCGGGACCTTGTCCCTTTGAATACTGCCTGTGACCGGATCCAGGGTGATCTGGGAAAAATATTCAGGATCACTTATTTGCTTGATACAAACAGCTATTTTGAGAGCCATGACAAATTCCTTTCTGCTAGTTTTTTATACCCGCCAGCAGCACCTCTTGGAAGCCGTCCGGCAGATATGCTGGAGGGCTGGGGAGCCGGTGGGCTCCCCAGCTGCTCTACTCCACAAAGGTACTATTTACAGGCCAGCAAAGTCTTTTTAATTAATGACTTGGCAATTGTAATTTTGTATGCGTTCTT
Organism: Candidatus Syntrophopropionicum ammoniitolerans; assembly: GCA_013201395.1. GTDB lineage: Bacteria > Bacillota > Desulfotomaculia > Desulfotomaculales > Pelotomaculaceae > Syntrophopropionicum > Syntrophopropionicum ammoniitolerans. The sequence goes on along the minus strand of JABMJD010000006.1, from coordinate 81,233 downwards.
GGTCAAAGGCTTTGCATCCTGTAAGGCCAGATCTGCTGCTGCTGTTACAGTTTCTTCATCAAGGGTTTTGCCTACTACATATTCTGCTGCCTTTTGTGCTACATAAGGGTTAGCAAATACAGCGTTCAAACATACTCTGGCACTCTTGACTGTATCCCCATCCATCTCTACCTGGGAAGCACAGTTAACGATGGGGAAGTCAATTGACTTTCTAATGGCAAATTTCTCGAACTTGCTCTTGCTATTTGCTGCCGGCTGGGGCACCTGGATTTCCACTACAATTTCGTCGTCATCAAGAACTGTGGTTTTTTTCGGCTCTTCTTTTTCGTAGAAATCAGCTATTTCCAGCACTCTCTTGGAGGTTTTCACCTTCGCTCCCAGAGCGATCAGAGCCGGCGCAGTGTCGCTGGGGTTAACGGCCAGACAGTCCTTGACATTGCCAAATATGGAGTGATATCTGTTTTCCCCTTCTTCAGCGTAGCAATCTTCCCCGCCTTTTCTAATGCAGTTGAACCGGTTGTTGGGCGAACGGAAGTACCAGCAACGGCACTGTTGGCAGATGTTGCCACTGATGGTGCCCATTTCCCTGATATGAGGCGAAGCTGTCCGCCGGGCCGCTTCAGCCAGGGCTGTATACTTACCCTTGATTAGTTCATCATGAGCAATATCTTCCAGCAAGGCCAGGGGGCCGATTTTCAGCATGCCGTCTTCCTCTTTAATGTAATCCAGGTTTGGTATGGTTTTAATGTTGATTAGCGCCTCTGGCCTTTCGGCAAAGACCTCATCTTTAAACATTCCCACTATGTCTGTACCGCCGGCGATAATTTTCGCCTTACCGGCAAAGTTTTGTAGTGCAGATACTGCCTCATCTAGTGTGTTTACATCATAGTGTTTAAATGGTTTCACTTCACATCACCCCGCTTTGCTTTTGCTTTCTCTATGGCCGCCAGGACTTTATCCGGGGTCATCGGGTGATCATCCACCCGCTCACCGATAGCATTGTAGATAGCGTTACCAATCACGCCCGGCACTATGGTAGCAATACATTCGCCGATACCATTTAACCCGTAGGGGCCATATCCCATGCCTGTTTCCAGAAGGAGGTTGACAGTTTCATCAATATCACGCATGGTGAAAACCTTGTAGTCAATCAGGTTGGCATTCAGTTTCACACCGGTTTTCGGGTCATAAATCACTTCTTCTGCCAGAGCCCGGCCTACGCCCATGTAGTCGCCGCCATACTGCTGGCCTTCACATGTTTCCGGGCTAATCGCTTTGCCCACATCGTTAATGTTTACTATTGTCTTCACATCTACCCCACCGGTCTCGGGATCAACCTCCACTTCGGCGAAGTAGGCCTGTCTGGTGAGGCGATGCCTTCCTTCTTCAGTACCATAGCGGCCCTGGCGGTGCCAGTTCCAGGTGAAGAGAGGCGCTCTGGTGCCACCCTGGTTCAGTACCGCCCGCTTGACAACTTCAGCTACCGGCACATTTTTATCGGGGTTGGCCTTCAGATAAACAATGCTGTCTTTTACATCCAGGTCATCGGGATGATGCTCTGGGAAAGCAGCCGGATATTCTATTTCCAGGACCTTAACGGGTGTGGTAGCATACTCCAGCAGCTTTTGCCTGGCTTCTCTAGCCGCGTTGCGGGTGCAATAGGCGTCCACAGCCAGGTTGCAGGAACCATCTGGTGTCATCATCTGGAAGCCCACTTCTTCAAAGAAACGGAAGTTGACGTCTGCCAGCTTGAGACCCATTTCTTCAGCCACAATCTGGCAGTGAGTGGTCATGGCATTGAGCCCATCATCAGATTTTTGGGAGAGAATATCCACAGTGCCGTCGCAGTGCATCAGCACACCGGCACAGGCAGTGCCCCGGGTGTCATCCCACTCATGGTCCCAGGTAAATCCAACGCCATGCAATTTACCGTTAGGCAGCATTTTTGTTCCCGGTGCATGCCATTTACTATCCCAATCAAAGGCTTCCTTGCCCATTTCAATCGCTTCCGCCAGGCTATCCCGATCGGGGAAACCATGCTCAACCTTAAACTTGGAGAGATATTCCATGTCCCGTCCCTCAGCCCCGTCGTTCTTTAGGGACACCTCAACCGGATCCATGCCCAGGGCAGCAGCCACGTGGTCAATTACCAGGCTCAGGCACAGAGCATTATGGTTCTGTTCACACCGGAACCAGTAAGCAGGGGCCACATTAATGTTGGCTTCCAGATAGTTAAGGGCCAGGTTAGGGATTCTGGTGTTTTCCTCAAAGTGGTCAATACCATATTGGCCCATTTTGGCGCAAATGTTATCTATTTTAACAGATGTAATGGTGCCGTCGTTTTTAAAGCCTACCTTAAAGGAGGTATGGCAGTCAGTATCCTGGGACAGGTTATAGAAGTTGTCCTTTCTATCATAGAAGGTCTTCACCGGCCGGCCGGTCCGCTTGGATAGAATACCGCTAATGATATGCACCCCATGTGTATGGTGCATCATTGGGTTACCGCCGCCACCAAACTGTGAACCCTGATAGGGGACGTGCAGCTTGATTCTGTTCAAGGGAATTCCCATTTTCATGCCAAAAATGATTTTCCCATCATAAGCTTGCTGCTGGTGAGCCCATATTTCCACGTTGTCGCCTTTCCATTGAATAACGTCGCTCATGGGCTCCGCATCGGCAACGGTGTAAGGACGCCTTCTAGCATCAAATTTAATCACTTTGTCGGCTTCTTTGAAGCCTTTTTCTACATCACCATGTTCAACCTTTAGCTTTCTGATGATGTTATTCCGGTTGTTTATTTCCTCAGCTGCTAAAGGTGCGCCGGGTTTTAGGGCTTCTAAAGGATCCAGGACCAGAGGCAGTTCTTCCCATTCAATTTCAATCAGGCCCAGAGCCTCCGTTGCCAGTTCGGGAGTGTCGGCAGCCACGGCGGCGCCTACCGGATGGCCTTCCCACCAGGCTACACCATCGAGCACACGTCCTGCCCCTTGTTTCCACTGTTCCAGAGTAACTGCCAGCTCATGTTTGCCATGATAGAAGGCTTGTCCATCTGAAGCCAGGTGGCCGGCATTAAACTTGGTTTCCAGGCCATACAAGGGCTTGTCTGCTAGTTCCGGGTCATCATAGCGAAGTACTGCCCTTACCCCGGGTAGCGCTTCCGCTTTTTCTGTATTCATGGATTTAATTTTGGCATGGGCATAGGGAGACGGCAGGATGCGGCAATATAACATCCCTGGAAGCTGTACGTCTCTTGTATATTCTGCCCGACCACCGGCTTTTTCCTTACCGCACATGCGGGAGATACCACGTTTCCCAATCAGGTTAAACTCATCCTGGATATACCGGTCACGCACCAATGGTTCAATTTCCATTATCCCCAATTTCTTTTTGTCCATGAATTATTTTTTCCCTCCTTCCAGCCTTTTGGCAGCGTCCAAAACGGCATCAATATGAGCCGGATAGGTACCACAACGGCAAATATTGCCTTCGAGAGCGTCTTTGATTTGTTCTACTGCCGGATCCGGGTTTCTGTCCAGTAACGCTTTAGCTGTCATCACAAAGCCGGGGGTACAGTAACCACATTGCATAGCGTGGTTGTCGGCATAGGCTTCCACCAGGGGATTACCTACTACCTCCAGGTTTTCCACTGTTTCGATTTTCCGACCTTCACATTCGATGGCCAGTGTCATGCAGGACAGGATCGGCCTGCCGTCCATTATCACTGTGCAGGAACCACAGGCGCCTTTGTCGCACATTTCTTTTGTTCCGGTTAATCCTAATTTGTCATGAATTACTTCACGTAAGGTCCAATGGGGCTCAATCACCATGCTATATTCATTGTCATTAATTTTTAAGGTGATTTTCTTACCGCCGCCATCATCTTGATGCTTTTGTACCATTCCTTACTGCTCCTTTCATGCATTAAACACTATTTTTTTCTGCAGCTATACCTTTGTACTCACCACCCTTTGAAGGCTTATAGGCCTTTCCCGGTAGACTCATCTAATCTAATATTAACCGTTTGACATACCCCCTTTGCTGAAGTTAAAATATTAGATTACAGGGCCTATTGAATATATATTGATAAATTTATTGTATTTGTTAACTTCTGCTTTGGTTTGTTTTCCATTGCACACCTCTTCTAGATAACTGAGCAACTTGTCACTGTCGGCATCAAAAACTGATTCAATATCATCAATATGATCACCAATGGTAAAACCAACATCAATAAATTCGTTTAGTTTGCAATATGTGCGCGGGTTTGCTGTGACCTTGATCACCGGGCAGATGGGATACCCTTGCGGTGCCCCCCGGCCGGTAGTAAATATAATCACCTGCACCCCAGCAGCTGCCAGACCGGTAAGCAGTTCAGGTTCGCGGCCCGGACTATCCACAACGGTCAATTTGCCCATTCCCACCTGCTCGCCATATTCAATAAAGTCATCAATCGTTTTTGAACCTGACTTGACTATGGCACCCAGGCTTTTTTCTTCGATGGTGGTCAGACCGCCCTTGATGTTTCCGGGGGTAGGCTGGCCTTCGCGCATGTCCTCCCCAATACTTTTAGCCCTGTTTTCAATGTTGATAATGGCATTCAAAACTTTATCCTTAACTGCCTGATCCTCTATTCTGTTGACAATATGGTTTTCTGCACCAATCATTTCCGTGACCTCGCCAAATACCACCCGGCCGCCAAGATCTATAATCTTGTCCGCGGCCATGCCGGCAATGGGGTTGGTCAACAAACCGGAAAGTGTATCCGAAGAGCCGCACTTTATGCCTATTACCAGGTCTGCTATGGAGGCCGGCACCTTTTCCTGTTTTTTTAATTCCGCCAGCATCAGGTTACCTAGTTCAGCACCTTTGGCCACCGCTTTGGACATACCGCCGATTTCCTGGATCACTATTTTTTCTACCGGCTTATCGGCTTGCATGATTTTGTCCGCTAATTCGTCTACATTTACCCCTTCGCAGCCCAGGCTGACCAATAAAACAGCTCCCACATTGGGGTTCTTCCCCAAACCAGCCAGAGTGGCTGTAACCCGTTTCAGATCCACCGGCATTTGACAACAGCCCTGGGGGTGTAGGATCGGCACAGAACCTTCCACACTATTGGCAATTGCTTCTGCCACTTCATTGGCACAAATTACAGTGGATATAACTGCTAAATAATTCCTCACACCCACCGTTCCATTTTTTCTCCGATACCCATAAAAGTTCATGATTGTCCTCCTGCTAAAACTACTGTATTAGCGACGCAAAAAATAACTTTACATCCACAACAACGGTTGTTTAAAAATTTTTTATTGATCCCCTCTGCCGCGCAAACTTTCTACATTGTGTACATGTACATATTCGCCGGCATCAATGAAGGCGGTACTAACCCCGATTACCTCACCGTATTTGATGATGGGTGTGTTTTCTGCGATCCTACATAGTGCAAATTTATGCCCAAAAGGTATGTTTGACTTGACCACGATACCCTGCCCGGATTTAAATCCGACAATCATCGGCCTGGAGCCCTCGCTGATATCACATAAAGCCGTTGCTACATTGTCTTTTTCGTTCATTACAATAGCCTTGTTCAATTCATCACCCCCCCCTCCAATGCGAACTGCATCCCGTACCCCTATATAGAGCAATTATCATGCCAGAGATAAAAAGCCCGAGTTATCAGACATTTCCCACAAATGGTGCCGGCATCATTCTCACCTTGAGACCATAAACAGCGATTACATGCAAGAAGCCGGTATCAAAATGAGAATCTATTCTCATTTTGATACCGGCTTCAACCCCCCACCACCCTTTTGCCTCCCGGGGCGGGGAAAATGTAATTATCGCAAGTTATATTTTTTTAATTTTCGGTATAATGTGGCCCTGCTAATGCCCAGTTTTTCCTCTATTTTTTTCCTCCCCGCTGAAGAGAGGCCGTAGGTACCAATACAAGCCCGCAAGGCATTATACTCCAGGTCTCTAATAGTATTAATTTGATACAGATTGGCGGACAAATCATGACCCTCTTCAGTAATATAACTGGGTAAATCCCTGGGAGTAATATAGGTATTATTAGTGATTAAAAAGGCATATTCAATGGCGTTTTTAAGTTCCCTAATGTTGCCGGGCCAGGCGTATTTGGTCAGGCAGTCACAGGCCTCGGCAGTTAGTTCTACGATCCTGCCCCCGTTATTGATACTAAAACCCTTTAAAAAATAATTGGCCAAGGGAATGATATCCTCTTTTCTTTCCCGCAAGGGGGGGATAGTGATTTTAACCACATTGAGCCGGTAAAACAGGTCCTTTCTAAAAAGACCCTGGCTGACCATATCCGCCAAATCCTTGTTGGTGGCGGCTACGATCCGTGCATCCACATCTACCTGCCGGTTCGAACCCACGGGGATAATTGTTTTTGTTTCTAATACCCGCAGCAGCTTGGCCTGCATGGCCAGGGGCATTTCCTCTATTTCATCCAAAAATAGTGTGCCTCGATCGGCAGCCTGAAACTTTCCCATTTTGCCGCCTTTTTTAGCCCCGGTGAAGGCTCCATCAGCATAGCCAAAAAACTCACTTTCCCATAATGTTTCAGGTATGGCTGCACAGTTAACACTTATAAAGTTAGCCTGGGCTCTGTTACCTTCCAGGTGGATACCATCAGCGAAGACTTCCTTGCCGGTGCCGCTTTCCCCCTCTAATAGAATTGTGGAATCAGTGCTGGAAACCTTTTTGGCGATATCGATGGCTTTTCTAATATTGGGACTATAAAAAATATGGGTGTCAAAATAACTGGTATTTTTTTCGCCGGCTGGTTCCACAAAAATGATTTTCAAACCCAAGTTTTTGTCAATAGTTCTCGGAAACACCTGAAAATACCTTTGTTCCCCGGCCACCTCAGCGTTTAACTGAAAACACTTGTCACTCGTTTTGGCCGGGCTAAGATCCAAACTATTTTGTTGCCCAAAGAGGTTTTCCGAGCCGCTGATATCAAATAACCCTTTTAAACTATCGTTAATATATAAAAGATTGTCCCCTTTGATGATTGCCACATTTTTATCTATGAGATTAATCAGGCTTTGTACAGAACCCCGGCACACAGCCGCACTTTGATCGCGTATTGTTTGCCATTCGTTTTCGATTTGCTTACTAAAATAGTCTACCAGGTGTAAATATAGGGTGGTATTGTGGGATAACTCCTTTTTATAATGATCCTTTACGGCAGTAAACATCAATAACATATTATCCTGCCTCCCCACCATGAAAGGAACCGCCAGGTGGATCAAACCAGAACATTTATACAGATATTCACAGCCCAGGCAGGTCTTATCCTCATTGGGTTTAACCAGCAAATATTTTCGCCTGCCCTGAAACAGGCGATCATAAAGGGTTTTTTCGACAGGCTTGTCGTTTATTAACCCTGAATACCTTCCTGTGCCAATTATACAAACCAGATCAGCATCAACTACACACACGTCCATCTCCGTTATGGAGGATAATTCAATTATTTTTTGTGAAAAGAGTTGAAGTTTTTCTCGCTGCAATATTTATGCTCCTCTTTCCATTTTTCGGGGGTGATAGATCACCCCTGTATCATTTTGCTTTATTTCAGTATCAAAATGAGAATAGAGGGCCGCCATAAAGCCCGGTCCTCACCTCAATCTATACTTATAAAATAAAAACCCTCTTGCCCTTAGTTTCTCGCTCCCCTTCTCTGGGTATAGTCTGCAATGGCCTCCCGTAAAGCCCCGGCACCAAGATTGGAACAGTGCTTTTTATTTTCGGGCAGGCCGCCCAAATATTCGACAATATCCTCTTCCGTTATTTTCGTCGCCTCTGCCACTGTTTTCCCTTTAGCCAGTTCCGTGGTCATACTACCCGAAGCTATAGCAGCAGCGCAGCCGAACACAAGGTAACTGACATCTTCAATAACCTGATCAACGACCTTGATATATATGGTGAGAAAATCCCCACAGGCCGGATCACCAACCATACCTACCCCGTCGGCATCGTCCATTCTTCCTATATTTCTCGGGCTCTGAAAATGATCTATGGTTGTGTCGGTGTATAACTGATGAGACATCTGGTCCACCCCTTAATAAGATTTGATTACCGCAGCAAAAAATAGCTTACAACAGTGGGAAACAATGTGTGCCAATGGATACGGGAAGCACCGAGGGTAAAGGAATGGGCAAGGGCAGAAAGGTCTTTTTGACCAACCTCACTACCAGTATAGGTAATTCAAGGCGGCAAGCTGCAAAATCTCACCGGGAAAGGGCATTCCCCATTTACAGGGTCCAGGGCTATTTCTCATTATATTGAGGCCCCGGCAAGAGATCAACAATAATTGTCTTCCATTACCCCCGGGGGCAGGCATTTATTCATAAAAAAATCACCCTGGGTGAACCAGACAACAGCATCAAACTGCCATACCCGGGTGAAAAAACATACCGGCTAAAATTTCAAGGGTGATCACTTTATCGTTTAGCCATCATAGTCTGGCTCCTAGTTATCGCCATTCTTTTAATACAATAGCCAGCTGGTCCAGGAAAAACTGGTTTTCATCGGGGGTGCCAATGGTAATCCGGGCAAAGGTAGGATACCCCCAGGCTGTTCCTGGGCGGATAATTACCCCATTTTTCAACAATGTGGGGAAAAGGAGCTCCATATCTACACCTAGATCAGCAAATAAAAAATTGGCCTCAGTGGGAATAAAATTGATATTCAGATCTGATAGCCCCTGACAAAGCACCTGTTTACCCCGGCCATGAGCATCCTTGACCTGTTGTGTATGTGCCTGATCTGCCAGGGCCTCCAGGGCACCGGCCTGCACAACCCTGTTGGCAGCAAAGGGCTCTCTAATTTTTTCCATTGCGTTCACGTAGTCCGGCCTAGCCATGCCGTAACCCAGGCGCAGCCCGGCCAGCCCATATATTTTGGAAAAGGTACGGAAAATAACAACATTCTCATTTCTTTTCAAGTGAGCCAGGCTGTCCGGGTAGCCGGGGTGGTCCACATACTCATAATAAGCCTCATCCATCACCACTACCACACTCGGTGGTAGGGCTGCCATTAGTTTTTTCAGGTCCCCGGCGGGCATAATGGTCCCAGTGGGATTGTTGGGATTGCAAATGAAAATCATTTTTGTTTTTGGGCTCACAGCCCGGTAAATATCCTCCCCATGGAGTTGGAAGTTCTTCAGGGGCACCGCCACTGGCATACCGCCCGCCACCACAGTGCTGGTGCGGTAGGCCGCAAAGCTGGGGGTGGGAATGATCACCTCGTCCCCACTATTGACAAATGTGTTCACCGCCAAAGGGATCAGGTTATCCACACCGTTGCCGAATACAAAGTGGCCTGGCGCCAGGGCATGCTTCTCGGCCAGGGCTGCCCGCAGTTCAAAACAGCCCCCGTCGGGGTAAAAATTAATTTCTCCCAGGACTTCCTTCATACGCGCCACCGCTTTTGGCGAAGGCCCAATGGGGTTTTCATTAGAAGCCAGCCGGACAATGCGCCCTTTCAGTCCCAGTTCCCGCCTGACTTCTTCCACCGGCTTACCCGGAATATAGGGGGTCAGCTCAGCCAGACCTTTTCTGAAAATATTTTTATCTTCCCGGCCCATTTTCCTCACCTTTCTCCTTGGGGGTAAGTAAAATTTTGCCCGCCTTTTTATCCCCGGATGCCAGTATAGCAAACCCCTTGGGGGCAGAAGCCAGGGGCAACACATGGGTCACAATTTGCTCCACATCCATCTTACTGCCGGCGATAAGCTCCACCGCCCGGTGCAGATCCCCTGTTTCATAAGCGCTGACGCCCACCAGCTCCAGCTCCTTGACCACAATATCATTGGGATCAATATCCACCCTTTCCTCATACAAACCTGCCATTACCAACCGACCCCGGGGCTTGAGCCAGCCCAGGGCACCGGCCAGAGTGGCCTCCACACCTACCGCCTCTACCACCACATCAGGCTGATCACCCTGTCCCCCAGGGAAGGTTTGCAAAATGGTGGCCCCCAACCGGCCCGCCAGAGCCAACCTCTCTGCCGCGATGTCGATCACCGTGATCCTCTTTACCCCCAGGGCCCGGGCTACCAGCACGGTAAGTATCCCAATAGGCCCGGCACCCACTATGCCCAGATGTTCAGCCAGGGCCAAACGGCCCTGCCCGGCGATGTGCAGGGCTACAGCCAGAGGTTCCACCAGGGCGGCCCGGCGCAGCTCCACTGCCGCCGGTATTTTTATGAGCTTATTTGCCTCTAAAACCAGGTATTCGGCAAAGCAACCAGGCCTCACCTCACCAATAAACCCCAGGGCGGGACAAAGATTGTAGGCCCCGGTACGGCACCAGGGGCAGATACCACAGGAAACCCGAGGATCACCCACCACCTGGTCACCAGGTTGCAGCGTGGTCACACCAGGGCCCACCTGTTCCACCACACCAGAAAACTCATGGCCCATAACTTCCGGGATGGTAGAAACAAACATCCCTTTTCTAAATATATGCAAGTCAGAGCCGCAGATCCCAGCATAGGCCACCTTCACCAAGGCCTGTCCCGAACCGCATTCCGGTTGGGGCAAGTGTTCCACACGGACCTGCCCAATTCCATGATAACGTGCTGCCAGCAAAAAAAGCCACCTCCACAATATTACCGGTTATTTGGTAAACCGCTCTAAAATGGCATTGGCGTGAGCGGGAAAACCTTCATATTCAGCCAGCTTGACCATCGCATCTTTCAGGTTGGCCAGCCCATCCCGGGAGAAATATTCAAAGGTTACCGCTTTGTAAAAATCTGCCGTCTTTAAACCACCCGCCACCACTGCCTTGCGACTGGTAGGCAAAACGTGGTTGGGGCCAGAGCCAAAGCAGCCTGTGGATAGGGGGGTATAATGGCCTAGGTACATGCCGCCGGCATTCTTTATTTTCTGCATATCTTGCAAGGGCTCAGCAGTCATAATTTCCAGGTGCTCCCCGGCGTACTTGTTGACAAAGTCAATTGATTCCTGCAGTGAATCAGTAAGGATGATGGCACCGTATTTTTTCAACGACTGAACGACAAAATTTTTCCGGTAATCGTTCAGGCGCTCAATATGGCGGCTAACCTTTTTCTGCACCTCATATGCCAGGGTGGGCACATGGGTAACCAGTACACCGGTGGAATCCAGCCCATGCTCGGCCTGGATGCAGATATCCGCCGCAGCAAATTCCGGGTTGGCCGACTCATCAGCCAGGATAATGCCTTCACCGGGTCCGGCCAGGGTCCCTATTTCCACCTGGCCATAAAGGAGTTTATAGGCCGCCAGTACATATTGGCTGCCCGGGCCAACAATTTTGTCCACCTGCGGCACAGTCTGGGTACCGTGAGCCATTGCTGCTATAGCCTGGCTGCCTCCCAGCCGGAAGACCCCATCTGCGCCACAGATGTCACAGGCAATCAATGTACCGGGAGGGATTTCTCCACCGGGTGCCGGTGGGGTACACACATAAACCTGGGGTACCCCTGCTACTTTGGCCGGCAAAACCGACATCATGACAGCAGAGGGAAACCAGCCCCGGCCACCGGGCACATAGCAACCCACTTTTTCCAGGGGTATGATTACCTGGCCGGCAACAAGGCCAGGGGATAGCTCAGTAGACCACATCTTGTTGGGCAACTGGGCAGCATGAAAGCGTTTCACATTATCGGCCAGGGTTTTGATGGCCTCAACAGTTTTCTGGTCTACCTTTTGGTAGGCAGCAGTAATTTCCTGCCGAGATACCTTAATCTGCTCGGCACTAATGGTGATATCCTCAAATTTTTTGCTATACTCCACCAGGGCCTGATCCCCGTTGACCTTGATATCATCAATTACCTGTTGCACATCATCAAGAATGGAATCTGTCTCCGTTTCACTTCTTTTCAGAATCCGAGCATAGTCCTCAGCTGGTATTTCTTTGAGCTTGTATACCTGAATGTACATAGTCCATATTCTCCTTTTGCTCAATAAAATAATAGGAAAGCCCCCACGGATGCTTTTCCGGGGGGGTTCCCAGCCCACGCGTTAGTCAGATTTAATTGCATGGGAGCACATCACTATTTTTTCCACAGATCACTTAATTTGTTTTCCCACAAGCGGGCGTCATCCACCTGGGCATCCCGGGGTACCAGGGGACCCTGAAGAATGATAAAGGCGCCCTCATCAGCCCAGGTATTCTCTATCACTTGGGCCGGTGACCATAGGGCATCCTCATCAGTTATGGTATCGCCAATTTGGGGGGTGGGGTTACCTTTTTTGATATCATAAAGATACTGCACCGCCATTTGGGCGGAGTCATAAGCCGGCTGCTCCACAATAGCCAGAGCCTTGCCCCCTTTGAGCAGTCCCAGTCCCTCAGGTCCAATGCAGATACCGCAAATGCCGTAGTCTTTGGGATCCTTACCGGCGGCTTCAATAGCGGAAACTACCCCCGGTCCCATAATATCTGGGGTATGCACATAAACACCCAGCACCTGATCACCATGGCGGGTCAGCAGGTCGCTGGTTCGTTCGTGGGAATCCACATCATTCCATTTTCCCTCGCCCTGCACCACCGTCAACTGGGGATACTGGTCGGTGACGGCCCGCAGACCTTTGCTGCAAGAATGGGTAAACATATCTTCCAGGGCCCCGGTGATTTCAATCACTACGCCCTCAGGTACTTCTCCGGCGTTGCGGTCCTTGATTCCCTGAACAAAGGCTTCAGCAGCCTTCTTGGTAGACTGTTCAATATCAAAGGAAATGAAGTAGTCAACCTTGCCGCCCTCGGGGGAGGTATCCAGGGAGGCCAGCGGAATACCTGCCTCGTTTAATTTTTTAACCCCGGGCACAATCGCCTTCAGGTCTACGGCACCGGCCATGATAAACCCATCAACCTGCTGGGTAATGAAGGTGTCCATTAACTCCATGATTTTCATGGAATCCGCCTGGCCGTCTTTTATATCCACCTTGATGCCCAACTCCTGGGCTTTTTCCTCGGCGCCTCTAATAAAAGCCTGGACAAAGGGAGCACCCGGCTCCTTGATTACCATCCCAAAGCGCAGCTGATCAGTTTCTTGGTCTGGTGCTTTCTGGGCACCGCAACCGGCCAGCAGGGCAGTGGCCAACAAGGCCGCCACCAGGATACTCAACCACTTAAAACGCATGTCAATAAAACCTCCTGTTCTCACCTGTTACTTTCCTCTGTTTTGATTGGTTAGCTCCCCCACCATCACCTCCCCATCTTTTGGGCCATGTTATTCTGGTTTTGGTGACTATGTAGCTGTTTTATCCGCCTTGTTCCTGGATGAGCAACCTTCTCACCTGCTCCCTGTGCAAGAGGTAATTGCGCCTCTTAATGCGGATCCGGTCCAAAACTATAGCCACAAAAATGAGCGCCCCCTGGGTAGCATAAACCAGGGTGACCCCTACACCCAGCAGGTTAAGGGAATTGGATATCATTCCCAGCAGCAGGGCTCCGCCCAGCATACCCAGGGGTGTACCCTTGCCCCCTTCCAGGCTGGCCCCACCTAAAATGGCACCGGCAAAAGCCAGCATAACCATGCCTTCGCCCATTGTATTGGACACTGAATCCTGCCGGCCTGCTGCTAAAAGACCAGCCACAGCCGCCAAAAAACCGGCGATAACAAAGGCATAAATAACCATCCGGCCGGTATTAATACCAGAAATATAACTGGCCCGAGCATTGCCGCCGGTGGCCACGAAGTGCCTGCCGAAGGCTGTATATTGCATAATAAAGTGGAAAAAAAGAAAAATGATAAAAACTATCGGTACGGCTACCGGAATATTACCAATCATCCGGGCCTGACCGGCAAAAGTATACACCTTGTCCAGGGGAAAGATGGACAAAGGCACCAAAAACAGCACCAATCCCCGCAAAATAATCATCAGCGAGAGAGTCTGCAAAAAAGGGTTCACCCCTATTTTGGCGATACAGACCCCGTTAAACAAACCCACCAGGGCGCCGATGGCCAGGGTAAGGATAATAGTAGTCACCGGATCCAGCTGAAAGGGAAGCCAGCGGGTAGCCAGCAGCATGGCCACACCAGGGGCAAAAACCAGGGTGGATTCCAGGGACAGGTCCAGGTGGCCGCTGACTAGAATTAAGCCCTGGCCCAGGACCAGCATACTCATAATCGCCGAGTGGTACAGTATGTTTACCAGGTTGCCATAGGTGGCAAACATAGGGGTGATCAGGGCATTTAGAAGGAAAAAACAGGCTAAAAGTACCCAAATCAGATTATCTAGTAAAAAAAGCTCTATCTGTAACTTTCTAGGCATTAAACTTAATTACTCCTTTGTTAATTAACTGACATAAGAAGCCACCAAACCGGGACATTTTTCTTGCGCCCCACCCTGAACAGCCGAAAACAAATCACTTTCCCGTAGATTCCCACGCAAAAACTCACCGGTAATGCGGCCCCTGTGAAGGACCAGGATGCGGTCACAAATATTGATCAGATCCTCCAGGCCCGGTGATGTAATTACAATGCCGGCCTCCCGGCACAGGCTATTTCTAACAATGTTCAGGATCCCCTGTTTGGCGGATATATCCACACCCCGGGTCGGTTCGTCCAACAGAAAAATCTGGGGTCCGGCGGCAGCAATCTTGCCTACAACCACCTTCTGCTTATTACCGCCGCTGAGCTGGTTGACCTCCTGTTCCGGTGAAGCGACCTTGATATCCAGCTCCTTGATCAGATCGGCCACTGCTCTTGACTCCTTACTTCTGTTGAGCAGTAACCCCCTCTTGACGGTATCCAGGGCGTTAAGCATCAGATTTTCCCTGACACTGAGGTTGCTGATTAAACCTTCCCTTTCTCTATCCTCCGGTAGGTAAACGATGCCATCCCCCAGGGCCGCTGCCGGTGATCTATAACACCGTCTTTGGCCATTAACAAAGATAGTGCCCTCATCGGGATGATCAATGCCCACTATACCCCTGAATATTTCCGTGCGTCCGCTGCCCCTGAGACCAGCCAATCCCAGTATTTCTCCCTTTTTTAGTTGGAAACTAATTTCCTGATAAACGCCCAGCCGGGTCAGGTTTTCCACGGCTAGGACAGTTTCACCCAAGTCTTTCTTCAATTGCCCCTGATCAACCTTAATGTGGCGGCAAAATTTTTCCCCCACAATCAAATCTGAAAGCTTGTCCCGATCCAGCTCCCGGCAATTTTTAGTACTGATGCTATGTCCATCCCGTAGGACGGTAACCCGATCACATACCTTAAGCAGTTCCTCCGCCCGGTGGGAGATAAAGAGAATGGTGCAGCCTCCACCCTTTCTTTCCCGGATAATCCTATACAGCAGTTCCTCGTCCCTTTGTGCTAATGAAGCCGAGGCCTCATCCAATATTATTATGTCCGACTGCTCCACATAGCAGGCTTTGAGGACCAGCAGTAGTTGTTGCTCACTGACGGATAGATCCCCTGCCCTGACTCTGACATTTATATGTAGGTTAGCTTTCTTAACTATTTCTTCCGCCCGGGTGTAGAGTCCCTGCCAGTTGATTAACCAGCCCCACCTGGTATAATCGGAAATAAAAAGGTTTTCCGCTACTGTAAAATCAAGGATTAACTGGGGCTCCTGGGGCACAATAGCAATTTTTTTCCTCCTGGCGTCAATTCTCGACAGGCTGTCATAGCCCTCACCGCCAATAAAAATTTTGCCGGCAGTGGGTGTAGTAATCCCGGCGATAATTTCCACCAGGGTGGATTTCCCGGCCCCATTTTTACCGATAATGCCGTGCACCTCTCCTTTTTTCACATTAATATTAACCTTATGTAGCGCCACCGTGCCGGGGTAAATTTTTGATATCCCCTGCAGCTTAAGAGCCGTGTCATCCGGGTTGGCTTCCGGCGGCGCGTCTCCGTCCTGATGGCCCATTGATTTAACCCCCTTTTTAGAGCTGTCTTTTACCCTTGCGCTTGTCGGCCGAACGTTGATGGGCCTCCAGTCCCTCCACACCAGCCAGGTGGGAACAAGCATCCGCCAGTCCAGCTGCACCTGAGACACTAAGTCTTTGCCAGGAGGCAACCTTAATGAATGTACCTACCCATAGGCCACTAGAAAATCGAGCGCAGCCCATGGTTGGTAGGATGTGGTTTGTGCCGGATATATAATCGCCAAAGGCTACGGGAGCATTCTCGCCAATAAAAAGCGACCCATAGTTGCTTAGTTTGCTCACTAGATCCTCATTATGCATTGTTAGCAACACAAGGTGCTCCGGCGCAAACTGGTTGGAGATTGCTGCCGCTTCAGCCAGACTATCCACTAAAATTACCTGCCCGTTATCCTCCCAGGTTTTCAGGATTTGGGGTCCTGTTTCCAACTGGTTGGCCTCAGTATCAATAGACTCCAAAACCCGTTCAGCCAGTTGGCTGCCGTCTGTCACCAGGATACCCCGGGCTGTGGGATCATGCTCGCACTGGGCCAGCAGGTCAATGGCTACCAAATCCGGATCAGCATTCTGATCGGCAATCACAAGCACTTCGCTGGGCCCGGCCAGGACATCAATACCAGCAACACTACTAACCTGCCTTTTGGCTTCCGTTACATAGGCATTTCCCGGACCAACAATCATATCCACCCGGGCCACGCTTTCCGTTCCCCAGGCGTAGGCGGCCACAGCCTGGGCACCCCCCAGGCAGTAAATTTCATCTGCACCGGCTATATCCATCGCTGCTAGTACAGCCGGGTGGATACCCCCAAAAGCTTTTACCGGTGGTGAACAAGCAGCTATCCGGCCCACGCCGGCCACCCGGGCTGGGATAATAGACATCAGGGCCGATGAAGGCAGCGGATAGCGCCCACTGGGCACATATACACCACAGGAAGATACAGGAATCAACCTATGGCCCAGTAGAACCCCCGGTGAACTCTCGTATTCCAGGGGTAGCAAACAGCGGGCTTGTTTTTCCGCAAAAGACCTAATCCGGCGAGCAGCCAGGCGTAAACAGGATACAGTTTTTTCATCAATCTGGTTATAGGCCTTTTTTACTGCCTCCTGTGACACCCGCAAATCAGGCAGCATCACCCGATCATAACGGTGGGTCAATTCCTTTAGGGCCTGATCACCCCGGCGGCGTACATCTTCAATTATTTGAGCCACATCTTCCCTGATGTTAATCGCATTTTCTCCTGTTCCCGCCATTTTTTTAAAAAATTTCACATTTTTTCGCCACCTTCCCCCACCAGCATGATTTTCAAAATAGTCTACCCGCCATGATCATACAACAAATCAAACGAAAATCCTGCAACTATTCGACATAATATGCAAAAAGACATACCTACGGCAAGTATCCTTTGGGATCGGCAGTACAAACAAAGAAGGCAGGGACTTTACCCCTGCCCTGAATCCTTATTTATAACCTGCCCCCGATACCGGCAACATAATATATTTGGCAGCAAAAATAGCCCGGTCACGATCATTTTTCCTAGACCGACGTCGGTTCAAACCACAGCACATCTCGCCCGCACCTTTGCAGAAACAATTTAATTGATTATTTCTTACTTATTGCCTCAGTTGATTCGGGGCAAAAACGGCCTATACCCAACAAGGCCGCGGCCCCGGAACCCGTTGTACCAAAGACAACCAGCGGTTTGCCGCTTTCTGTTAGTGGATCCGCGGTATCATTGCACATAACACTGCCGGTAGCAAAAATGACATCGCAGGCCGCTAAATGTTTATCCAAATTGGCAGCACCACCATCATGGATGAGCACTCCATTTATCGTCCTACCTATATTCGCCGGGTCAAGGTCAAGGACAGTTAACTGGAAAGCCTGGTTTAGTGCTTCGGCTAAGGCAGGCTGATAACCTACCATTAGGATATGGGGTTGGCCGTAATGCTCTTTAAAATAATCCGCTGCCTGGCGTGCACACAGCTCCGGCCCTTCATTGCGGCAATGTACTGTGTTTTTAACCTTACCAGTGTAGTAGGCTGCCGCATTAAGAGTAGCTATATAAACCGCTCGCTGATAATCATTTTCCAGTGGCAATGCCAGTACATCCTCCAGTGTCCCGGTAAAATCACCCAATGCGCTGGTAAAGGCCTGTCCCCTGCAACCCATTAATTCAGCCTGTAACAAACGCTCTTTTCCTTTTAGTATCACATAGTCCTTCCTCTTAGTGGAACCGATAGCATCCTCTGGGCTTAGCGGTTTCGCTGTTACCTTAACCTTTGCTTCTTTTAGCTTATGCTCGTCCACTAACTGGACAAACTCTTTTTGTAGGCTTTTGAAGAATGAACCTGTCCTTTCAGTCATAACTGAACCTCCTAATTAAGTCTGCTAACCTTTGGGTCTGAAAATTATCACTGTTGCCGGGTTACCATCCAAACATAAACACAACAGTACCCCACTTAACACTACGTGATTTTACTAATAAAAATAATAAAGCAGGCCCTTGCATTTGTCAACATGGTTTAATCCCTGCCGCCGCTAAAAGGATCATTATTCTTGTTAGTTATTGTCACCCTACGTCCTACCGGACAACCTGTACACTGCATACCAGCAGTGATCACTATTCACACAACAGTACAGGACGGTACAAAAATAGTTATTATCAAACCAATAGAAATAAGATATAATAGAATTCAGAATATTCGAGGGGGTGAAAAAATTAAGGACAGTACCTCTTTAACGCCAGAAGAAGTAGCTACAATACTGAAAATTGCTAAAAACACTGTTTACGAACTGATTAAACGCGGAGAATTACCAGCCTACCGGGTAGGCCGCAAACTGAGGATCGACCCCCACGATGTGGAAACATATAAAAGACAGGGCAAAAAAATGGAGATGGCATCAGCAATAAACATGCCACCGGAGACTGCGACTGCAGTACATCAAATTAGAACCCCCTTAGATGAAGAGCAGTCCCCCCCATCCCCCAGGCTGGTGATTTCCGGACAAGATGTTATATTAGACATCCTGGCCCGTCACCTGGAACGCCACCCCAACGGCACCTTTACTCTGAGGCACCATGTGGGCAGCTTTGCCGGGTTGCTGGCTCTCTACCAGGAAAAGGCACACCTGGCCAGTGTTCATCTTTGGGACGGTGACAAGGATATCTACAACCTGACCTATGTCCGCTATATGCTTTGCGGTGTGCCGGCTGTGATTATCCACCTGGCCTACCGGATGCAGGGGTTTTACGTAGCCAAAGACAATCCCAAGTCCATTAGGAACTGGCAGGATCTTACCAGGCCGGATGTGCTGTTTGTCAACCGTGAAAAAGGGTGTGGGACACGGGTGCTGCTGGAGGAAAAAATAAGACTGCTGGGGATCAACAGAAGACAAATTAATGGTTATGATAGAGAGGAAAATTCACACCTGGCCGTGGCCAGTGTTGTTTCCCGGGGTGAAGCAGATGTGGCGCTGGGTAACGAGAAGGCCTCCATGCAGGTGCGGGGAATTGAATTTGTGCCCCTGCAAAAAGAACGCTACGAACTGATTATGCTCAAGGAGGACATGGATTTGCCTCCCTTTCAGGCGGCCCTGGAAATCCTGCAGTCGGAGGATTTTAAAAAGGAAGTGCAGGGACTGGGAGATTATGATTTAACTGAACTAGGTCAAATTGTGGCCTATGTGTAACAAAACGGGCATATTCCATACCTTTAAAAGCTATAGAATATGCCCGTTTCCTGTTTTCAGGAAATAAATCTAGATAATTTGGGCTTGTGTCCTATTTGATTCCAGTATTATTACTGTCACCTCATCACCTTGTGCCAGCGGCGGTTGGC
This sequence comes from Candidatus Syntrophopropionicum ammoniitolerans, assembly GCA_013201395.1. Lineage (GTDB taxonomy): Bacteria > Bacillota > Desulfotomaculia > Desulfotomaculales > Pelotomaculaceae > Syntrophopropionicum > Syntrophopropionicum ammoniitolerans. The sequence goes on along the minus strand of JABMJD010000006.1, from coordinate 61,487 downwards.
CGGCGGGCAGATCTATTAGTACATTGCCGTTTTTGAGCAAGCCACGCATCATACTGGACTTTTGCCCGGAAAGAATGGACACCCTTAACCCATTAGGACCGGTTTCCAGGTGGCCCTGCAAAAAACGGCGGGGGCCCCCTTTCTTGGGAAAATCATCAGCACACACAGCCTTAACCCGCCGGGCATAAAAATTTTGCCCCTGCATGAGGCGCAGAACGGGTGCTGCCAACAGATGGTAACCTGCTGAGCAGGCAGCCGGGTTGCCGGAAAGTGAGATGATTAACTTATCCTCGCAGACCGCCGCCCCACTGTGGCTGCCGGGCTTAATTTGCAGTTCCCAAAAAAGTACCCGGGCACCGGTTTGCCTGACCGCCCAAAGAGCCTGATCATATTCCCCTCTGGCAGTACCGCCCGTTGTGAGGACAATGTCGGCCCTGCGGAGCAACTCTTCCAGTATGTTTTTGACCTGGGAGAGATCACCATCCACAGCCAATTCCACATCTACAACCTGGGCTCCATGATTCATAGCCAGTGCTGCCAGCAAGGGCCCATTACTATCCCTGATCCGGCCCGGTGCCGGTTTCGTCTTGTGGGAAACCACTCCTTGCCCCAAGCCAAGAATGGCTACCCGAGGACGTCTGAACACAGGCACCTTTTTCATGCCAAAAGCTGCTAACACACCAACGGCACCTGCGTTTATAGCTGTACCCCTCTGCAACAGCAGATCATTGGCCTTAAAATCTTCCCCCTGGGGCCGTATATTGTTGCCCTGTTTGATATTTCCCGTATACCTGAGTAGATCCCCTTCCTGCCTTGTTGCCTCTTGCGGTATTACCGCCACAGTTCCTTCCGGTACCATATCCCCGGTGGCCACCCTGGCAGCCTGGCCGACCTCCAACATGAATCCCCGCGGTATGGATCCGGTTTCTAATGTATCCACAATCCTAAAACTGTAGCTTTTTGCTTCTTTGTTTACAGAAACAGCATAGCCATCTAACGCTGACTTCCGGCAGGACGGCAGATCAACAGGTGCATATATGTCTTGATATATATAACATCCTAACGCGTTTAGCAAAGGAACAGTTTCATCCGGCAAACATGTCACGCGATCTAAAATAAGCTCCTGTGCCTCTTCCAGCTTAACATTCTCCAACACCTGACCACTCTACCTCCATTCCAATGGTTCTTTCTATTTACCGAAAGAACAGGCCGGATAATGGCATGTTGTGCACTCAGCACATAGGCCGCCGTGTCCCAACGATATAATTTCTTCCCGGCCAATACGTTCTCCCGCAAATATACGCGGTAGAATAAGATCGAATATAGTCACACCGTTAAACATCACACATCCCGGTAATCCACATACAGGCACGCGGCCGAGATAAGCCAGCATAAACATAGCACCCGGCAAGGCGGGGGCACCATAGGAAACCACCTCGGCACCGGTGGCCCTGATGCCCACTGGTGTAACATCATCCGGGTCTACCGACATCCCACCGGTAACCAGCACCATCTGGGCTCCCTCTGCTACAAACTGACGGACTTCTGCGCAGATTAAATGTGGATCATCGGGAACGATAACCTGTCCCAACATTTTTCCACCGAACACCGCTGTTTTTTGCCTGATGATACTACAAAAACCATCCCGAATGCGCCCAGAATATATTTCGCTGCCAGTGGTAACCACTCCCAGCCAAAGGGACTTAAATGGTTTAACTGCCAGCAAAGGGCTTTCTTTGGTGCAGATTTCCTCTGCTTCTCTAAGGATATCACTGTGGACTGCCAGGGGTGTAATCCTGGTGGCGGCAACTATCTGCCCCTCCTTGACATACCTATTATTATGGGCTGTGGCCATAACCACATCGTTGGTATTGTTAAGTTTGTGGAGCTGTTTTACATGTACCTTAAGAAGCCCGTCATGGGCTGCCCGAAGGTTAACCCGGCCCTGGCTTGGTTGATCCCACTTTAGGCCTGGCCCGGCGGCATGCCGGGCCAGACTCAAAGCTGCTTCATCTTCATGAATCAAACTGTTTCCAGTTTCCCATACATAAATGTGTTCTTTACCCAGATCCAGGAGGGTGGGAATATCCCCAGGAGTGATGACCTGCCCTCTTCGGAAGGCACGGCCTTTTTCTCGGCCGGGTATTATTCTGGTAATATCATGGTAGAGCACCATACCAACCGCTTCAGTTACAGGCACCTTCCTCATCTAAAAACCTCCTGGCTACTAGGCCTTCTCTATTTTCACTGCGGCGACCTTGTACTCGCCAGTCTTGGTAGTTGGATCCAGGCCGTCACTGGTGAGGACGTTGGCCGGGCTCGCCGTATAGTGGAATGACATCCAGATCATGCCGGGCGGCACCCGATCGGTAACCTCAACCTTGGCGGTCACTGAACCGCGACGGGAAGTAACAACAACTTCGTCACCAGTCTCGACATCGAGCTTCTCAGCATCCACAGGGTTCAACTCTGAATACTCTTCCGACCACATGCTTTGAATGCCCATTGAGTATGGAGTGGTAACATTGTAATGCTGCAGTATCCGGCCTGTGTTGAGCAGGAACGGATATTCCTCGTCCGGCACTTCATGAGGCGGAATGTGATCGATAGCCTTGAAGGCACCTTTACCACGGGCAAATGTCTCCCCATGGAGGACAGGTGTGCCCGGGTGATCCAGTGATGGGCAAGGCCACTGCATCCCTTTTTCCTCTAGCCGTTCATAGGTGATACCGGCCATAGAGGGTGACAGGGAAGCCATTTCATTCCAAACATCTTCCGGATCCTGATATTCCATCTCATATCCCATTAAAGCACTGATGTCCATGATTGTTTCCCAGTTGCACCGGCCGGGCAGTGGCTTAATGGCCTGGCGTACCCTTTGCACACGGCGCTCGGTACTGGAAAATGTACCGTTCGTTTCAGCGAAACTGGCCGCAGGCAGAATTACATCGGCATATTCGGCTGTTTCAGTGAGGAAGAGCTCATGTACAACCAGAAATTCAAGATTTTCCAAACCCTTGCGGATATGGTTACTGTTCGGATCCGTCAGCACTGGGTTTTCACCCAGAATGTACATAGCCTTAACATCACCATTAACGGCGGCATCAAACATTTCCGGAATCATCAAACCGACCTGATCAGGTAGGCTGACATCCCAGGCTTTTTCGAACTTTTTACGGGCATCCTCATTAACAACAGCCTGGTAACCGGAGTAGACATTGGGTAATGCCCCCATGTCGCAGGCACCCTGCACGTTATTTTGACCACGGATTGGGTTCACACCGGTGCCGGGCCGTCCCAGGTGACCGGTAAGCATAGCCAGGTTGGCACAACTCATCACGTTTTGTGTGCCGCAGATGTGTTCTGTAATACCCAGGGTATAGAAGAGCATTGACCTATCTGTGGTGGCATACAAACGGGCCACAGCGTAGAGGTCCTCTTCAGAGATACCGGTAAGCTTGGATACATAATCAGGAGTGTAGTTTTTGACAGTGGCTTCTAGTTCTGCAAAATTCTCACAACGCTTCTCTACAAACTCCTTGTCATGTAACCCTTCTTTGATAATAATGTGCATCAGACCATTCAGGAAAGGAATGTCCGTTCCTGAATTAATCCGTAACCAGTAATCTGCTTCTTCTGCCAGGTCAATACGCCGCGGGTCGACAACGATTAGCTTGGCACCGTTGCGCTTGGCCTGCCGCATTTTATAACCGATTACCGGGTGTGCTTCGGTGGTGTTGGTACCAATGAGCAGCATTAGTTCAGCATCATTGGTTATTTCATTGATTGAGTTGGTCATCGCGCCACTACCAAATGATTGGGCCAGACCGGCCACAGTAGGCGCGTGTCAGGTACGGGCACAGTGGTCAACGTTATTAGTGCCCATCACCGCCCTCGTAAATTTTTGCACCAGGTAGTTTTCTTCGTTGGTACACCTGGCAGAACTCAAGGCTGCAAAAGAATCGGGTCCGTTCTTTTCTTTAATTTCTTTTAGACTATCAGCAATCAGATTAAGTGCCTCATCCCAGGAAGCTTCCACGAACTCACCGTCTTTTTTAATCAACGGGGTGGTAATACGATTTTCGTTATGCACAAAATCCCAGCCAAATCTGCCCTTGACACAAAGAGCACGGCCGTTTGCCGGGGCATCAGGATTGGATGCTACGCCGACAATCTGATCATCCTTAACCCACAGGTCAAAGTTGCAACCAGTCCCACAGAAGGGGCAGGTAGTCCTGACCTTTGAAAGCTCCCAGCGGCGTCCCTTGCCGGACATTTGCTTTTCTACCAGGGCACCGGTTGGGCATACGGAAACACACTGGCCACAGAAAACGCAGTCTGAGTCCACCAATTCTGTATCGAAAAAGGGTGCAATCTTGCTATCAAAGCCCCTGTTAATGAAATCGATGGTGTCCTGGCCGGTAATCTCAGCACAGGCTCGTACACACCGGCCGCATAGGATACATTTGTTCATATCACGCATAATAAAGGGGTTGCTGGTTTCAACCGGATAATTATGCTTTTCACCCTTAAATATGCTTTCCTTAACCCCGTATTCATAACATAAGTCAGCTAGTTTGCAGTCACCCATTTTATCACAGGTCATGCAATCCAGCGGGTGGTTGGCAACCATTAGATCGAGTATCATCTTCCTGGCTTCCATTACGGCCGGTGAATGGGTCTGCACTTCCATTCCCGGTGCCACGGCAGCAGCGCAGGAGGCCACCAGGGCGCGCGCGCCTTTTACTTCAACTACACACATACGGCAGGCGCCCACGGAACTAAGTTCCTCCAAAAAGCAGAGAGTGGGTATATCTATTCCCATTTGTTCTGCTGCTTTTAAAATCGTTGTCCCGGCAGGGACTTCGATTTCATTGCCGTTAATGGTCAACTTGACCATTTCCATAAAATTTCACTCCTCCCTATAATCAAGTCAGCTACCGCTATTCAATTAAACGCACTGTCATATTGATCCTGTCTAATGATATCTATTTCTTTACGATAGCATCGAATTTACACTTCTGGATACAAGCACCACATTTGATGCACAAATCTATGTCAATCGTATGAGGCTTCTTCTTTTCACCGGTAATAGCACCTGACGGACAAGCCCGCAGACAAACACCGCAACCAGTACATTTATCCTCTAAAATCGTGTACTGCAACAGCGCTTTACAGACCCCTGCCGGACAACGTTTATCCTTAATGTGAGCCACATATTCATCCTTGAAATAGCGCATGGTAGTGGCAATCGGGTTGGGGCAGGTCTGTCCCAGTCCGCACAGGGCGCTGCTCTTGATCACCCGGCACAGTCTTTCCAGGGTATCGAGATCTTCAATTTCGCCCTCACCGTCACAGATCCGCTGTAGTATTTCCAGCATCCGCTTGGTACCCTCACGACAGGGTGTACACTTACCACAGGATTCAAGCTGGGTGAAATTAAGGAAGAATTTGGCCACATCCACCATACAGGTACCTTCGTCCATGACCACCAGACCACCGGAACCCATAATTGAGCCAATCGCTCCCAGGGAGTCATAGTCAATGGGGGTATCCAGGTGCTCTGTAGGTATACAGCCGCCGGAGGGTCCACCGCTCTGTACGGCTTTGAATTTTTTATCTTCCTGGATCCCGCCGCCGATAGTGAAAATAATGTCGCGCAATGTGATACCCATTGGTACCTCCATCAGGCCGGTGTTGTTCACCTTGCCGGTCAGACAGAATACCTTGCTGCCCTTACTCTTTTCAGTACCCATGCCGGCATACCAATCACTGCCATTGCGGATAATGAAGGGTACATTGGCATAGGTCTCAACGTTGTTCAAAACGGTTGGCAGACCGAACAATCCTTTGTGGGCCGGGAAGGGGGGCCGCACTCTGGGCATACCCCGCAGACCTTCAATGGAGTTCAGCAAGGCTGTTTCTTCACCGCAGACAAAGGCGCCTGCACCAGCCTTGATCTTTACCCGAAAGCTAAAGCCGGACTCCAGGATGTTATCCCCTAACAACCCATGGGCCTCAGCCTCAGCAATAGCCATATTCAGCCGCTTGATGGCCAACGGATACTCAGCCCGGCAATAAATATATCCTTCATCCGCGCCGATAGCGAAACCAGCAATGGCCATACCCTCCAGGACGGCATGGGGATCGCCCTCTAAAACCGACCGATCCATAAATGCGCCCGGGTCACCTTCGTCAGCGTTGCAGACGGCATATTTTTTTTCTCCCTGGGCGCCATAAACAAATGACCATTTGACACCGGTGGGAAAACCGCCGCCGCCCCGTCCCCTGAGGCCAGACTTTTTAACCTCCTCGATAACATCCAACCGGTCCATCGCCAAGGCTTTTTCCAAACCCTCGTAGCCACCAGTAGCCATATAGTCAACTATGGTCTCCGGGTTTGTCCGTCCCAGGCGTGAGGTTACTGAACGAACCTGTTTTGAATAGTATGATGTCTGCTCCATGACCTCGATACCCTCATATGGGGCAGCATCGCCAGGAATCTGAAAAGCAGCCCACTCCAATACCGGGGTTTTGTTAACTATGTGCCCTTCCAACAGCTTTTCTACCTTGTCCGGGAAAATGTCGCCATAAATCACAGCGGGCAAGCCCGGCAAAGCTATTTCTACCATTGGCTCCCGGTAACACATGCCAATGCAGCTGGTAAAGTCGATATCCGCATCCAAGCCCCGCGCTGCTACCTGCTCCTTTAGAGCGGCCATGACCTTGTCACCGCCGGCAGCAATACCACAGGTTCCTAACCCTACTACAATACGTGGCCTGGCAATTTTTTCTTTGTACTGTTGTTGATACTTTCCACGAACTTCATTAAGATTTTGCATGTTTCTTTACACCTCCCCCTACTTGTATGTTTCAAATATGCCGGCAACCTCTTGAGGCTTTAACCGGCCATGTGTGTTATCGTTGACCATCATACAAGGTGATAGACCACAAGCGCCGATACAGGCCACTGTCTCCAGAGTAAATCTGAGATCTTCTGTAGTCCCACCTTGCCCCACTCCCAATGCTTCCTGGGCCGCCTCGAATATTTTTGCGCCGCCTCTGACGTGGCACGCTGTGCCCAAACAGATGCGAATGATGTTCCGGCCCCGGGGTTTTAGGTGAAATTGTGCGTAAAAGGTACATACCCCAAACACATTACTGTACGGTAGTTTCATTTCCTTGGCAATTTGCTGCAGCACTTCTTTGGGCAGGTAACCATAAATGTCCTGCGCTTCCTGCAGTACCGGAATTAGACCTCCCTTGATGTCGCGGTACTGGTCAAAGACCTTTTGCATTGCTGCTTCTTTGCTCTGATCAGTAGTTTCGCCGCATGAACAGGATGCCAATTGCTATTCCCCCTCTCTCTTGCTTCCTTATGCTTAGTTTTATTTGGCAGGTATTTTTGCCATTTTGATCCCCCAGATGTTCTGCTTTTTGGTCGGCCCCACCCGTAGGGATCCGGCAGCTTCTACCTTGTCCCCAGGGTTGATATCCTCACGGGGCGCCCAAAACATGAATACACCAATTTCTCCGGTGCCGTCACTGACCCGAAAATTGGGCCTGTTCAGCCATTTCAGTGATGTAGTTTTTATAGTGCCGCGTATGCGCACAGGTTCACCAGCTCTAATTGAAGACAGGTCCTTGATTTGAAAATACCTATAGTCACCAAATTCCACCTGATCCGCGTGCCGCCTGTTCATGTAACCTAAAGCGAGGGGCACTCCCAACAGTACCAGGATCATTGGTAGAGTCGTCAATAGAAACTGCGTGTCCCGCCCAAGCGCGTATGTAAATATTACGAAGAATACACTAAGCCCCAGACAGATGTATGCAGGTAAGGACATTCGCACCGCGAGGATACCTCCTTAGAGTTTTACAATGTAATATTAAGTTCAATAGTTAGTTTCTATGCTCCTCGGGAAACTCGTTCCGGAAACAGTAGTAATAAATTACACCAATGAATATCATTCCGCCGATAATGTTGCCTATGGTCACTGGAATCAGGTTCCACATCCAGAGGTCCCCCCAGTTTAGCCCACCATTATTGGCCAACAGAGCATTCCAGGGCTTTCCATCCACCATTTTGGTCACTAGAGCGGGGAAACTATGGGTTACAAACATGCCCGATGGCAGGAAATACATGTTGGCCACACTGTGCTCAAATCCGATGGCCACGAAAGCCATAATCGGGAACCAGATACCAAAGAACTTACCAATAAAGTCCTTAGATGTAATTGCCAGCAGGATAGCTACGTTAACCATGAAGTTACAACCGATACCGTTACACATTGCGGACCACCAGCCTACCGTACCTACCGACTTATACGTTAGCGTTTTGGCTACCGCAATGCCTACCGCGTTCAAAGCGAAGGTGTTCGGTTCGGCTGCACCAAAATTGCCCTGGGTAAAAGGCCCGATAAGCATCAAATAGGCCCAGGCTACTGAACCGACAAAGTTACCTATATAAACAAACAACCAGTTCTTAAGTACACTGCCCCAGCCGGTTTTGCCCATCATTGCCGCCAGGGGCCCTAACATCGCATCACCGGTAAATAGCTCCGCCCCGGTGAGCACAGTTGCAATCAGGCCTACGGGGAACACGGCTCCTGTGAAAAATTTGCCTAGCCCCGCGCCTAGATATTTAGCTACCTCTGCACCGCAGACAGTCGCCAGTGCCGCACCCATTGCAATGTATGCACCTGACATAAATCCACGTAGTAGCAGTTGTCCGATCGGCAATCCTGTTTTGTATTTACCCGCATTACCGGCTAAACACACTGTAATTGCTGGAGGATTGGCCATATTTTTAACCCCCTCAATGTCGTAGATATTTAATATTGCTCGAAAATATTTTCCAAAACCCCTTAATTATCTAACGCACATTTAAAGACCTATCACCTCCCATCCAACACCATAAAAAACTATGCCGCCCGCACCACCTCCTAACAAGAAAAATATCAACCAGTTCCTTAAACCTGCCATATCATCGGCTCACCCACCTGGGTAAGCCACTAACAAATTAATTAATGAGGTTACAACACCTTATTAACCTTAACACCGGGTACCGAATGCTGGAATGCTATGTATCGGGCAGACAAAACAGCAAGCCCCTGAGTCAGGCACGCTGTAAAATTAAAAACGAGCACCTGTCGCGAGAAGCAAAGAGCCCGTCCAAGAGAAGCCTCAACTCTCCTTTTCGCAACGAAAGGCATGGCAGTTTCCTGCTACACCCTGATGTCCAGGCTGCCATACATATAAGCTTAGGCCTGCTCAGCTCGGAGAAATTCGATACTATTTTAAATCAAGTTATAATCGTTAACTAGTTACACACGCTTACTTACGACTCTAACATTCGACAACGAAGGTATATATCCTTTTAATAATTAAAAATTTTTTACTAAAACAGATTGGATTTATTAATATTTATAATAAATGATAGGCCCCCCAAACAATCTTCGCCAAACGGCTGCAACTGACCAAATATTTTTAATTATCAGATATTATTAAACCACATATTTAAAAAAATTTAAAGACCTTACGCCCAAATTATAGATGCCATCTAAAATGTCTATAAATCGCATGCCGAATACAATGTTTCACCGGGGGTTTTTTCCTAAAATTGCAGGAATTAAACTACGTTAGTGCGAATTAAGCCTTGACTATCCCTTGTGGGCACCAAAGAGCCCTTTTAATTAGTAAAGAACAAGGAGGCCGGTGCTAGTGGCACAATCACACACTAACTACCACCCCAATAAGAAAAATGTACTGAATAGGTTGGCAAGGGCAATAGGTCATCTAAAGGGGATCCGGACAATGGTTGAAGATGACGTTGATTGCAGCGAGATCCTCATCCAACTGTCTGCTGTGCGCTCCGCACTGAACAATGCGGGCAAGATTATTCTTACCGACCATATAAATCACTGCCTTCTTCATGCATATGAAAGCGGGGACCAAGAAATGATTGCCAGATTAAATGATGCCATCGGTAAATTCCTAAAATGAGGTTTTCCTTACCCCTGATGCAAATTAGGCTCACATTACCCCGTTAATACCAGTTTATTCTGCATGACGAATGGTTTTTTCTTTCAACCGGTGATAGCCGGCAGTAAAATGCACCGGATTCTGTACCTCGCCAGGTTCAAATCCATAAGCCCTTTTACTTACTGCCAGGACCGGTGGTGCCTGTATCCTTTTGGCCACACCCATCCCCCGGTAGAGCCCCCACCACCTTTCCAGATCAGCAATAAATTCCCGGGCTCCGGAGAAAAGCTCTTTAACCAGGCCGGCCCGGCAGCCAATTTTATCCTCCAAACAGCCGGTACAGTACCAGGTCAGTATCTCCTCCGGAGTTGTCCGGCCTTCCCGCTCCACAAAGGCCCGGAAAAGGTAATCGTGATAGGGATAGACCAGGGGATCACCTTTTCCCTGATCAACATCCTGGCTGGCAGATAGTTCCGCACTGGGCACCAGGGTGATTATTTCCTGGGGAATTACCTCCCGGCAATAGATATTTTCATTAAGATACAGAGCCAGTTCATAAATCTGGTACTTCCATAAATCAGCCAGCGCCGCCAGAAAACCCGCCAAGTCACCATAAAGTGTTCCATAACCAACTGTTAACTCACTTTTGTTGGTGTTGCAGGTAAACCCACCACCAAAGGCCGCCGCTACACCGGCTAGAATCCGCGCTGAACGATCACGGGCTTGGATACTTTCCTGCACAAAGGAGGAAACTGTCAGGTGGAATCGGCTGCCGTCTTGTGGGTTTCTGACCGGGGTTTCACCAATTTGTCTCACAGTATCTGTAAAAATTTTCTGTATGGGCATGATTGTGTACAGGCATCCCAGGTTTTTCGCCAGCCTGGCGGAAAGATCCCTGGTTGTTTGGGAACTGTAAACACTAGGCATATTTACCAGCAAAAGTTGCCGGGGGTCAAGGACCTGGTTATACAGACAAGCGCTGATGGCTGAATCTATCCCACCGGAAAGACCAATCACAACCCTTTCTATACCTACTGCCGACAAAAATTTGCTAATCCCATAACGCAAAGACCTGTATATACTGTCAATACCGCCATCATTTCTATCTGTTAACGGCTGTCCAGGAAAGTCTCCACCTGGTTCCATTTCCAAGGTTCTTAATTCTTCAATAAAGGCGGGGCAGTTTTCTACCGCTGCGCCACTACTGTTATACACCGTGCTACAGCCATCAAAAGTGTAGATGGTTTTACCACTATTTTGAATTCCCACGTTATTGACAAAAATTAAGGGAATCCCTATTTCAGCAATCAGCCTGGAAAAATACCCCCTACGCCTATTATTTTCCCCTCTTACATAAGGCGAGGCAGCAATATTAACTAATAGATCCACCGGTGTCTCCTGACCCCACAAGGAAATCAGTTCGGATGTTGTTTCCCTATCCCAACCTTCCAGCTTTAAAATGCAGGCCAGTCTTAATTTATCCCCTTCTATTTCTATATCAATCGGTCTCATTAGTTCTGCATATTCAATACCCATCTCTCGGGCCAAATCACGTGGACTGTAAAAATAGTGTACATTATTGGTCCATGGGCCTAACTCCATAATTTGAAAAGGGTAGGGTAAATTACCCCCCCTGTATAGACTACCGTTTTGGGCGATATAGACAGCGTTGTATTTACGTACCCTACCGTCGTTACCAACCTTATCCCAATCCACTCCCAGGTTGCCAAAAATTACACACATCCCCTGGGAAGCCTCCACTATCAGGTGACCGTAGTACTCACAATCTTTGAGAAAGGATTGCTGTTCCCAGGTGTCACCCAGCAAACGCCCCGGGATAGAAAGAGCTGGGAAAATAACCAGCTGTGCCCCTTTAGCTCGGGCCCGGCCAATCATACTTATCATTTTCCGGTAATTCAGGTCCGGTCTACCAGGTATGACCTCCGTTTGCGCCATTGCTATCTTAAGCAAGGATTAATCCACCCCAATTTGACATAATCATCAAACAATTAAGATTATACACCAAAATTGCTGCATGTGGTAGCTCTGCCATATTTTTTTACCGGGGGTAATTGACGCCCCAGCTACTGCTGTAGGATATTGCCATTGGAGAGTGCCCCAGGTAGGGATTCTGTTAAGGGATAGGGGTCTATGTCCCCTGGCTTAACCTGCCGGCCGGTATAGGCCTGGTGCAGGATTTCCCCTAGTTCACTGATGAGGGGCAGGCGGGGGTTGGTAGTAGTAGTCTGATCAGCAAAGGCCATTTCCGCCAGTTCCGGGATTTTGGACATAAATTCTTTCTCCTCGATACCAAGTCCGGCAAAGGTGTCCGGTATTTCCAGGGACCGGCCCAAGGCGGATACTGCTTCAATCAAGCTGTGCACACCTTCTTCCGGCGTGGCGGCGGGTAGATGAAGGTGGGCAGCAATCTGTCGATATTTTTCCGGGGCAATGTAGCTCTCGTACTTGGGGAAGGAAACAAATTTACTGGGTAACCCGGCATTATACCCGATAACATAAGGCAACAACACCGCATTGGCTCGGCCGTGGGTGATATCAAACTCTCCCCCCACTTTATGCGCCAGGGCATGGGTGACACCCAAAAAAGCGTTGGTAAAAGCCATACCCGCTATAGTAGCCGCATTATGCATTTTTTCCCGGGCTACCTGATCCTTTTCCCGCCAGGATTGGGGCAGGTACTTGAAAACCAGTTCGATGGCCTTTAAACAAAGGGCATCAGTGTAATCGGAAGCCATGACCGAAACATAAGCCTCTATACCATGAGATAATACATCCATGCCCGTGTCCGCTACCAGACCCCGGGGCAATGTTTCCACAAAATCAGGGTCGATAATAGCCACATCCGGCGTTAGTTCGTAGTCTGCCAGGGGATATTTGATGTCTTTTCCCTTGTCGGTAATCACGGCAAAGGCTGTTACTTCGGAGCCGCTACCGCTAGTAGTGGGGATGGCCACCAGCCTGGCCCGGCGGCCCAACTTGGGAAACTTATAGGTCCGCTTGCGAATATCCAGAAATTTAAGCCGCAAAAACTCAAACTCCACCTCCGGATGCTCATAGAAAAGCCACATCCCCTTAGCTGCATCTATGGCCGAACCGCCCCCCAGAGCAATAATGGTATCTGGTTGGTATATATTCATAAGCTGCAGTCCCTTTGAAATCAGGGCCAGAGATGGATCGGGGACAACTTCACCGAACACTTCTACTGCCGGCCCATTCCTTCTGCGGGCCAAATGATATTTGATTTTGTCCACATACCCCAGTTCCACCATGGCCTGATCCGTCACCACCAGTGCCCTGGCTATCCCCGGCATTTTGGCCAGATATTGAATGGCACCCCTTTCAAAATAAATCCTTTCCGGCACCCGAAACCACTGCATGTTTACCTGCCTCCTGGCCACCCGCTTAATATTAAGCAGGTTGACAGCACTGACATTAGCTGTGGTGGCGTTGCGGCCGTAGGAACCACAGCCCAGGGTGAGGGAGGGCATATTGGTGTTATAAATGTCACCAATGGCACCATGTGTGGAGGGGGCATTGACTATGATCCGGCCGGCCATAACTCGGCGGGCAAAGGAAGAAATCAGTTTTTCGTCACTGGTGTGGATCACTGCCGAATGCCCCATCCCACCATATTCAACCATCTCAGCGCACCTTTCAATCCCCTCCTGGGGACTCTCTGCCTGGTAATAGACCAAAACCGGGCTTAGTTTTTCCCTGGAAAGGGGATAATCCGGACCGACCCCTTCTTGGGGGGCGATTAGTATTTTCACCCCCGCCGGTACGGCAAAACCAGCCATTTGGGCTATTGAACCTGCTGTCTTGCCCACTATTTCGGGGTTTAAAGAACAGCTGCCACCGGCGGTGGCCACCTGCACCAACAATGCCATTTCCCTTTCGTTGAGAAAATAGCAGCCGTTTTCTACTAAAAGGGATTCTACCGCCGCCGCCACCTCCCGGTCCACAATTAAACCCTGTTCCGAAGCACAAATCATGCCGTTGTCAAAGGTTTTGCTCAAGATCAGATCCGTCACCGCCCGGTGCAGGTTAGCGGACTTTTCAATATAGCATGGCACATTACCCGGTCCCACACCCAGAGCAGGTTTACCGCAACTATAAGCAGATTGGACCATCTCCGCCCCACCGGTAGCCAGAATTAGGGAGACCTTTGGGTGAACCATGAGCAATTTTGTTGCTTCTATGGAGGTCTGTTCAATCCAGCTAATGCAGTTTTCCGGTGCACCTGCTTCTACTGCCGCCTCCAGCATTACCTTGGCTGCTGCCGCACTGCACTGCTGCGCTCCCGGGTGGAAGCTGAAGATAATTGGGTTTCTGGTTTTGATTGAAATCAGGGACTTAAACATGGTAGTGGAGGTTGGGTTAGTCACTGGTGTAATCCCTGCGATCACACCCACCGGTTCTGCTACCTCCTCATATTCATCCTCCCCATCAACCTTGATCATACCCACAGTCTTGTCGTACTTGATGCTATGGTAAACATTATCTGTGGCAAAAATATTCTTGACAATTTTATCTTCATAAACGCCCCGGCCTGTTTCTTCTACAGCCAGCCTGGCCAGATCCATATGCCGGTCGAGCCCGGCTAGAGCCATAGCCTTGACAATCCGGTCCACACCCTCCTGATCAAATTCCATAAATTTATGCAGGGCATCTTGGGCCTTTGCTGCCAGATGATCAATGTTCTGCCTGTGATCCCGTTCCAACAATGTTCATCTCCTTAAAAGTCTGTCTGTTAAGGAAGTATCTCCGCTAAAACTGTTAATATTCCAGTCCGGATAGCAAAAAAACCAGGTTGGACACCTGGTCTATTACCGCCTTATTACTACCTTAATGATTTGGAGATTTTTATTATCTCTTCTTCCGGCAAATCACCGGATACCACAAAAGCCCAATCATCCTGCCGCCACTTTAGTGTTGTAACAGTACCGGCATGATGATCATCCTGCCCCAGCTGACTCTTCTCCATCAGTCCCTGCCGGCCATTAATATCAACAACATCAACATTGGCCACCTGTGCTGATTTTTTCACCAGCTCCTGATCATCTGCCCCCAACCGGGTTTGTTTAACTGTAAAATGCCTGTCACCTGCCTGGTATTCCTGGAAAATTCCCCCGGCAGTTGAGGTTACATTTACAGGAACAGCTCCCAGAGGCAGATAGTAAGGTTTCACCGGGACAAGATCCAGGCCACTGCCGTCAATTGCATCTCTCTTTTCTGCTGACATTTCGTCATTTAATATGCGACTATTGGCGGCAGCCGCCCCCCCGCTACCAGCAGGTGGGGCAGAAGTAACAAAAAAGTCACCTTGCTCCCCCTCTCCCGACTGGGGCGCATTTAATTCTTGCCGAGCACCCTCCTCTATCGGCTCCACAGTCTGGCCCCCCTGAATCTCCCGCATATTTTTAGATGCCCTTTCCCCTGGTTCCTTTAAAGCCAGGGCCTGCTGCCTGACAATGCTTTCCTGCTCCTCTTCCTTTGGCCCCTGGTCAGGGAGAGCTTCTAGCTGATTTGAGGGTGAAACCACAGCCGGAGCATCCTCCTTTTCCTTTACAGTCGAATTCCCTGCGTCCACCTGGGACAGGACACCGTCTGCAGGTCTTTCCTCATCCTGCACCTGCCGGGCCACCTGCTTCTGCGCAAATGGGTTAAAGTGGTTCTGGTAAGCACCAAGAACAGCAGCCATCACCACAAAAAGCAGCGCTGCCGCCACCAACGGTGTTTTTAGCCACACCACCAGGCCTGAGGGCCCTGTTCTATTTTCCCGGGCAATAGTCCTTTCAATGTTTACACTGAGACCGTGGGGTACATCTATTTCGGCCACCATTTCACAAATGACCTGCCGCAGAGCCTTGTCCGCATGGAGCAAATTGTAGTATTCACTGCGGCAGGAAGCACATTTTTCTAGGTGCCGTTTTACCAGTAGTTCCTCCTTTTCGGAGAGCGTTTTATTTAAATAATCATTCAACAATGCTTGTATTTGCTCGCAACTCATATTTCCGTTCCTCTTTCTGACAGATCTGCAGGGAAGCCTTGTTTCCCCTCAAAGAGGTTTTACCACTAAGCTCCTTTTAATCATATTTCTTGCTGCATGCAATCTTGATTTTACTGTACCTTCTGGAATATCCAAAATTTCCGCTACCTTTTGCACACCAAAATCCATCCCGTAATATAAGGTCAGGACCAGGCGGTGTTCCGGTTTAAGATCCAGAACGATTTTCCGCAAATCCAGCTTGCTTTCTATACTATAAGAGACCTCATGGCCAGGCCTGATATGCAGGGACATTTTTTTTAGTGTTTCCTTCTCGCGATTTAGTTTTCGTAATCTGTCGTAGCATCTGTTGACAACAATCCGATAAAGCCAGGTTTTAAAAGATGACTCCATCCTAAATGATTTTATTTTACGATAGCAGGTCAAAAAGGATTCCTGGACCACATCTTCCACCCCGTCGCAATCGCGCAAAACCATAAACGCAGTACGATACGCGTCCGCAGAATATTTTTGGATTAATTGGGAAAAAGCCTCGTTGTCACCCGATTGGGACAGCAAAACTAGATTTTCATCAGACAAAATTATTCACCCGGTGTTTTAGAATCACTGGAAAGGCCTTCACAAACTTAGACGGCAGATTACCCCTTTGTGGTTCACATGCCGTTGATTAACTTAACTATTGACACTGGCATCTCCCAAATGACATAATTGCATTGGGAATAAATACCTGGGGGGAGTGTCGGGAGCACAGCGCGGTCCGGAACCCGCTTTACGGTTCGATTCCGTGTCTCCCCAAAAAAGGAAGCCCTGGCTTTTAGCTGGGGTTCTCCTTATTCCCCTGCATAACGACAACCTGCAACAGTGTATCCCTAATTATATCTCATCGTGCCGGTGGGGAAAACATGTATACAGTATTATCAGAATACTTATATAATTCCAAATTGCCTAACAATAGCCCTTCCTGGTATGATATATATAGCTAAACATTTCTGCATAAGGAGGTAAGAAATCATGTACCCCCACACTGTACTTGAATATGAATTCCTGTACGGAAACAAAATGGCCACAGTTTATTTGTTAAACGGCAGCATCAAAATCATTGGCTTCCCCAAAAAAAATAATATCTTTGATCTGCGGGTGCTAACTATTGGCCATCACCCCCGCAGAAATGGACTGGGGAAAATGGCCCTACAATTTTTAAGGCCCCACTTTAAAAAAATTGTGGTAACGGGGATTCGATGGGGCGCCCTGCCCTTTTGGCTAAAAATGAAGGACTATGGGCTAGTGGATCAACTGCTGACGATAAAGGAAGGGAAAAATCTCTATCTCATTAAGCGCACCGCAAAACGCGACCGGGCTGGCTAACAGACCCCAAAGGTTACCCCTCATCATTATAGCAACACTGGTAACGACAGGGTCAGGATACGGACCCCACGTACACACGGGGAACACGGCCATTGACCAGACACACAACCTCGTAGTTTATGCTCCCCAGCATCGCTGCCAGATCATCGGCTGTAATCTCCGCCGGGCCCTGGCGACCAATAAGAACGGCCTCATCACCCACCCGAACACCGGGAATGTGACCCACATCAACCATGAACTGATCCATACAAACCCGCCCGACAACAGGTGCCTTGCGGCCGTGTAATAAGGCTTGCCCCTTGGAGGACAACAGCCGGGAGTAACCATCGGCATAACCGAGAGGTAGCGTAGCAATAACAGTGCTCTTTTTGGTGGAATAGGTGCATCCGTAGCTAACCTTAAAACCAGCCGGCACATCCTTTACATGGGCCACCTGTGCCTTGAGACTCATAGCTGGCCGCAGTTTTATTAACCCTTTATCCACCTCCGCGGAAGGGTAAAGGCCATATACAATAATGCCTGCGCGTACCAAATCCAAATGGGCTTCAGGCATGTTCATTAGGGCAGCACTATTTGCCGCATGTTTGAGGGGAATTTCCAGCCCTTCCCTGCGGAGCCGTACAATCAGGGCCACAAATTTGGAAAATTGCTCTTTCGTGTAGTCCAGGTTGGCAGCGTCTGCTGCAGCAAAATGTGTAAATATCCCTTCTACCTCTAGATGGGGATTGCGGGCCAAATCAAGGATGGCCCTGACTGACGCCTCTTCACCCACCTGCCAGCCCAGCCGACCCATGCCGGTATCAATTTTAAAATGAATCCGGGCTCTTGTCCCGGCGGCGGCGGCAGCCTCTGCCAGGCTCAGGGCCATAGCCCTACTATAAACGGCCTGAGATAAACAGCCCCTGACCGCATCAACTGATTGCTCGGGAGTCAAGAAACCTAATACCAAAATGGGGGCCCTAATGCCCGCCTCCCTGAGTAACAAACCTTCATCTGTTCTGGCTACCCCCAGCCAATCAGCCCCGCCGGCCAAAACAGTCCGGCTGACCTCTACCGCACCATGGCCATAACCATTGGCCTTGACCACTGCCATTACCCTTGCTGTGGGGCTGGCTATTCGCCTAATTTCTACCATGTTGCTGGTTATGGCAGCCAAATCGATTTCCGCCCATACCGGCCTTGCAGACAAAAACCTACACCTCTTTAATTTCAAGTCACCTAATTTAGCATATCCCCATGATACTATTTCAGGGGCAAAAATAAAACCCTGTTGAAACAACAGGGCAGGCAGGTTATAAAAATTTATATTATATTATCTATGCTGGGGCTCATGGCTACCCCAAAGCAAAAACAGGTAAACACCAAAATAGGCCGACATTGTTACCAAAGAAAATATAAGATACTTCACTGACGACCCTCCTTTCACCCTACCGGGACAGACGCTGCTGGTAAATATAAATAAGTCCGGTGGAAACCTCCGAAGGTAGTTTTATCTTCCTTCTAATTATATTGTATACAATATATTATAATACCGCAATACTTTATGCAGAATTCATGATCACATATTTCACTTCTACCCGAAAAAAGAAGAAGCCCCCGGCAAGGGGGCCCCTTTATCAACAATAAGCTATGTTTATCCAGCCTGGCGGGCTAAAACCCGGCCTAATTCGCAGTATTCCAGGTTCAAAGATTCCCCCACTGCCCGGCAGGTAATGCTTCCTTTGTAAATGTTGACACCCCGGGCCAGAGCCCTGTTGTCCAACACCGCCTGGAAAAAGCCCTTATTTGCCAACTCTAGAACGTAGGGCAGGGTCGCATTGGTCAGGGTAAAGCTGGAGGTGCGGGCTACAGCACCAGGCATATTGGCCACCGCGTAGTGAATCACCCCATATTTCTCGTACACCGGGTCACTATGTGTGGTGAGCCGGTCTATGGTTTCTATAGAACCACCCTGATCAACAGCCACATCAATAATTACTGCACCAGTTTTCATTTGTTTAACAAAATCCTCCGATACCAGCTTGGGTGTTTTTGCTCCGGCAATTAACACCGCCCCAATCAAAAGGTCGGCATAGCTGACGGAACGTTCTATGTTGCACTGGTTGGAAATGAGGGTTTTAATCTTGTTGCCGTAAATGTCATCAAGGCCGGCCAGCCTTTCCGTACTGCGGTCAATTATAGTTACCTGAGCACCCATACCCACAGCTATTCGCGCCGCATTTGCACCCACTGTGCCGGCACCGATGATAACTACATCCGCCGCCGGCACACCTGGCACCCCACCAAGGAGGATACCCCGGCCGCCACAGGGCTTTTCTAAAAAATGAGCCCCGATCTGCACCGCCATCCTGCCCGCTATTTCGCTCATGGGCATCAGCAGCGGCAGTATGCCGCTATCCAACTGCACTGTTTCGTAGGCGATGGCAATCACCTTTTTTTTCACCAGTACATTAGTAAGCTCCGGTTCCCGGGCCAGATGTAGATAGGTAAACAAAACCTGCCCCTCACGCAACAGGGGATATTCCTGGGGCAGAGGCTCCTTGACCTTTAGTATTAGTTCTGATTCCTCATATACCTGGGGGTACCCCGTCTGTATTTCGGCACCTGCCGCGCGAAAGGTTTCATCACTAATGCCGCTGCCCAGCCCGGCACCTGTTTCAATCAACACCCGGTGACCGGCTCCAATCAGGGCCTGAACCCCCGCCGGTGTAATAGCTACACGGTCCTCATGTATTTTGTGTTCTTTAGGTATCCCTACTATCAAGGCTGACTCCTCCTGCTGATCGGAATTTATTATAAGGATATAATGGCATCTTTTATGGAATAAATAAAGACCTTTTAATAATTAAAATCCGGGTCTCAGCCAAATAATTCCCGGGCCGCTACTGGTAGAGCGGAAATAATATCACCAGCAATCAAACCCATCATGCCCTTTTCCCTGACCGCCAGGTCACCGGCCAAACCATGAAAATAAGCCCCGGCTGCGGCTGCATGACTCGGCTCCAACCCCTGGGCAATTAAAGAAGCAATAACCCCGGTTAAAACGTCTCCGCTCCCCCCCGTGGCCATACCCGGGTTGCCGGTAGGGTTAATGTAGACCGTGCCATCTGGGGCCGCCACTACTGTCCGGGCACCCTTGAGCAGTGCAACTACATTCCAGTCCGCTGCTGCCCTGATAGCCCTACCCACTCGGTCTTCCTGGATATCCTTTGGGGTTACCCCCATCAGTCTGGCCATTTCCCCCGGGTGGGGTGTGATTACAGCGGTAGCGGGTAAATTTCCCAGTATGTCTACCTCTCCGGCTAAGGCATTGAGTACATCTGCATCCAGCACCAGAGGCAGTTTGACTGCAGGCAGTAGTTCTCTCACCAGCTCTATAGTCTCCGGGTCCTGGGAAAGCCCCGGTCCAATGGCCAGCACATCCATGTTCCCCAGCAATGATAAAATCTGAGGCAAGGCTTCCCCGCTCAAACTACCGTTACCGGTGTCCGGCAAGGGAACCGTCATAACCTCAGTGAGCTTTCCTTCCATAATACTATGCAGTGTTTCCGGCACTGCTACAGTGATTAGGCCGGTCCCGGATCTTAAGGCCGCCTGGCCGGTGAGACTGGCTGCCCCCGTCATTCCCCGGGAGCCTGCTACTATTAATACACGTCCGAAGCTCCCTTTGTGAGCAGAAAAAGGGCGGGGCTTCATCCATTTTTTAACACGTCCTGCTGAAAGCAGGTATCTGGGGGCTGCCTGCTGATTGACCATAACAGTAGGCAGAGATATATCCGCCACAGTGATTTTACCGGTGTGGTTGGGACCCTGTTCCAGATATAACCCTAACTTGGGCAAACCCAGAGTCACCGTTTGGTGGGCCCTGATACAAGGCTCGCTTGCCTTTCCACTGCCGGCCTCCAGCCCGGAGGGGATGTCCACAGCGATCACCGGCTTGCCGCTCTTATTAATCACCCGGATCACACGGCCGGGCTCCTTCTTCATTGGGCCATGAAAGCCGGTGCCAAAGATAGCATCTACAATTAGATCGGTTTTCACCAGGGCCAGTTTGACGATGTTGATCCCGTCATCCTGGTGGATGGGGTAAATTTTTTGGCCCATTTTCCTCCATATATCCAGGTTAACAGCAGCGTCGCCTCTAATTTCACCGGCAGCAACAATAGACAGCACCTTCACCCGGGCACCTCTGTTCAAAAGGTGGCGGGCAATAACCAACCCGTCCCCTCCATTATTACCTTTACCAATAAAAATGGCGATAGACCGGCCCTTGATCTCCCCCAGCAGGTACCGGATCTGATCTACCACCCGGGTGCCGGCGTTTTCCATCAATACCAGTCCGGATATGCCATACTCCTCTATCGCTGTCCGATCCAGGGCTCTCATTTCATCTGCAGTGACAATCCGCAAAATATCACACCTCCCTGCCCGCCGCAATGGCAAAGGCAACTGCATTTTCACGGTTATGAGAAAGGCTGATCAATATCAAAGTGATCCCCTTTTCTGCCGCCGCTTTGGCTGCCCCGCCATGTAATTTGATCACCGGACGGCCGCTGCCCTGCCTTTGCACCTCCACATCCCGGAAGCTACACCCGGCCAGCCCCGTACCCAGTGCCTTTAAAACTGCTTCCTTGGCTGCAAAACGAGCTGCATAACAGGGAAACCGATCCCTTCTAGCCTCACAAAAATCCCTTTCCCCGGGGCTAAAAACTCTTTTTAAAAAACTGTCGCCCCCACGTTCAATGGCCTGTTTAATCCGATCAATTTCGATAATATCAGTACCAGCACCGATTAGCCCCGCCAACGGCATGTTTTGGGCCATCGCCAACACCTCATTTTTTGCCGGATCCGTTCGGTTTGCCGTATATTAGTTTCTCCGACCATTATAGAAAACCTGCCTGCACTCTGCCAAATGTTTCAGTCCCGCACCAGGAGTCAATCTCAAAAGGTTCCAGGACCTAGAAACCCAGTATTTTTCTCAGGTTTTTAGCCCGGGCCCGGCTTACAGGGACCTCGCTGCGTTCCTTATCCTCAACGATCAGATTATAGGTACCATTGAAAAACGGCACTATTTCCTTGACCTTATGCAGGTTAACCAGATAACAACGGTGGGTGCGGAAAAAATACTGTGGGCTCAGCCTGGCTTCCAGGTCTTTTAAGGTAAACCGGGTATAAAACCTGTCGGCTGCTGTCTTTATATACACATTATCCCGCTCAGTAAAGGCGTAAAATATATCTGAACTATCTATAAGGATTGTTTTACCCTGTTTTTCTGCCGGGACACGATCGGTTTTAAAATTTTCCAGATGCATAAACTCTTTAGTACTTTCTCGTATAGCATGCTCCTCCTTGATCGCATCGTCAAGGGACATACCATCTTTTATCTCATAGGTTAGCCTGTAGACTTTATCGATGGCTTTTTTCAGGCGTTTTGGCTCCACTGGTTTTAATATATAGTCTACGGCGTTAACGTCAAAAGCGGATACTGCATATTCATCAAAAGCGGTGACGAAAATGATGTAGGGCCGGTTGGGCAGGTCTTGGATAGCCGCCCCCAGTTCCAACCCGCTCATGCCCGGCATAGATATATCCAGGAACAAAACCTGGTAATCCAAAGCCTTGATCAGGGTGAGCGCCTCTTGGGCATTGGCGGCCTCACCCACTATTTCCACATTATCAAACTCACTCAAGGCATACCGTAGTTCCTGCCTGGCCGGATATTCATCATCTATAATCAATGCTTTCAATTTCACTGGCGACCCCCCCTTTCTCATGGCCGTCCCCACTCATGGGGACTCTAACATATACCTTTGTGCCCCGATCTACCCCGCTTTCGATCCGCAAGCTGTATTCCTCCCCATAAAGACTTTTCAGCCGTTCATTAACATTGCTTAAACCCACCCCGCTGTCAGAACCAAAACCGGGCTGAAAAATCAACGGTAGACTGTCATCGTCTATCCCCACCCCATCGTCCTCAATGACAAAAAGCATTTCCCCATCCATTAGCTGGGCAGAGATCCTAATCGTGCCCGGACCCATTTTGGGCTGAATACCATGTTTCACTGCATTTTCTACCAGTGGTTGCAGGGTCAGCACAGGCACATTTAAATCCAGCAGATCCGGATCAATGTCCCGCTCTATTTTTAATTTCTCCCGAAAACGGGCTTTCTCCAGGACCAGATAGGTGTTAACATATTCTATTTCTTCCCGCAGGGTATTAAAATGCCCGTGTCTTTTTAAGGTCTGGCGGAAAAAAGAGGCCAGGCGGATTAAAAGTCCCCGGGCATTTTCCGGATCTGTCCGGGTATAGGTAATGATTGTATTTAAGGTGTTGAATAAAAAGTGGGGGTTAATCTGGGCATGAAGGGCATCAAGCTCTGCTTTGGTCACCAGTTGGACGTGGCGGTCTATTTCTGCCAGTTCCATTTGCAAACCCAAAAGCTGGGCCACTGCCAGGGCCAGCTTAACAACAGCAGGCTGGAGCTCCCCCTGTCTGGTCTGGTATAGTTTCACCGTCCCGGCCACCTCACCCTGACAGATCAGGGGCGCGATGACAGCAGACTGCAGGGTACAATTTTTGTTGGGGCATTGCAACCCTTTTTTATCTTTGATGATGATTACCTCACCCGTCTCCACAGCCTGTTTTGTGGCATAGGTAATAATCGGCCCCCCGGCTTTGTGGTGATCAGAACATTCCCCGATAAAGGCCAATACCTTTTCCCTATCAGTGACCGCCACTGCGGAAACATCACTGATTTTCAAAATGATTTCCGCCGTTTTATAAGCTGTTTCCTCGTTTAAACCACGCCGCAGGTAGGGAAGTGTTTCGTTAGCAATCTGCAAGGTCGGATCAATTGGGTGTTCATCATCAAATTTTATTTTGACCACCCGGTGTTTTTGGATATATTCTACAACCATGTAGGTAGCCAGGGCTCCCCCTAGCAACATCACACCAATAGCCAACCACAACGGCGGCTGTATAAGAATTACCAGTCCGGCTAAAAATAGTTGTATCAGACCCCAGCGGATGATAATACCGCCGTTAATAATGCCTGTGAAATTCTTACCCATTACGCTACTCCCCATTACTATCAACCGCAATTCACTTTTTTATAATACTGTTACAACTAGCTAATCACAATTATCTTCTATTGGAAGCACCCTTGTCCCGCCCTAAATAATGGTTTATTCCAGCCGCATTCAGCCTGATGTCCGGGGCCATAAATTTAAGCAGCGGGTGTCCCTGATCTGTCAAACCGTGCACCGCCACTTGTTTCATCACCAGGTCCCAAATTGCTTTTTCAATTTCTGCGGCACCCCCACCAGCAGCATGGATACTCCGGCCTACAGCAACAAGGGAACCTACCTGTTCCTTTAGCCCCTCCAGCAGCACCATGGCTCCCTCGGCCCGACCAAAATGTGCAAAATATATATACTCTGGTTTTAACCTGGCAGCTTGATCAAATGTTTCAACCATCTGAAGGGGATCAAATTCCGGTGGTGGGGTAGAAGGCATGGTAGAATTAAAACCCATCAGGTGACTTAGGGCCTTAAAACGTACACCCAAAGCATCACCGCTAAAAATGCCCCTGCTGGCCGGATCATGGATAATAAAATGATGACCGGCATGACCCGGGGCATAATGAAACTGCAGCATCCGCCCGCCACCCAGATCAAGGGTTTCCCCGTTTGCCGGGGTGTGTATCCTTTCCGGTAGGACAGGTAATACCCGGCCAAACAGCTGATCATATTTTTGTCCATAAATAGCCTTTGTGGCTGCAATGAGCCTGGTGGGGTCAATCAAATGCCTGGCCCCCCGGGGATGTACATACAACCTGGCCCGGGGCAGCACTTCTGCCATAGCTCCAGCTCCACCAGCATGATCCAGGTGAATATGGGTTAGGATGATGTAATTAACCCTTTGCGGTGGCAGATCTAGTTTTTCTAGGGCTTTCCTGATGTGCACGGTACCCGGGGTAGCCCCCGTTTCTATTAATGCCACCTGATCCGCCACTATCAGGTAACAGGAGGTGCGCTCGGGCTCCTGATCATGAACATCAATCTGGTAGACATTGTCCGCCAATTCGGCTAGCCACATGACAAACAACACCCCTTTCTATACAGGTTTTAACAATGGGTTGTACCTCCCCCCGGCTGATGCACTGCACCTTACCAGATAACTGGCCAACCAGCTCCTAATCCGGGATGTCTGAAAATTCTAGAGATTGTCACTATAGCATACCCTACTTATTTATTAATTCTTCCCAGGCCGCCTCAAACTCCTCCAGCACAGGAGGACTAAACAGCACAAAGCGCACTTCCTCAAAAACAGGCCGGCTGCTCACAAAATCCTTCACCACACCCAGAGCTATCCGGGCAGCCCGGTCCACAGGAAAACTGTAAATACCGGTACTGATGGAGGGAAAAGAAATGGTACGAATGCCCCTTTCCCGGGCCAGGGCTAGACTGTTCCTATAGGCATTGCCCAGCAACTCATCCTCGTTCCTTTTGCCGCCTGACCACACTGGGCCCACTGTGTGGATCACATAGCGGGCCTTGAGCTTCCCACCACTGGTGATCACCGCCTGGCCGGTGGGCAGTCTACCCTGCCGGGCCCGAATTTCCTTGCATTCAGCCAGGATTTGGGGGCCACCGGCACGATGAATGGCTCCATCTACCCCGCCGCCTCCCATCAGCCCCGAATTGGCGGCGTTTACAATGGCCTCTGTTTCCTGCCGGGTAATGTCCCCCATAATCATTTTTATCAGCGTCTTCCCTGCAAATGCCTCCACAAGGTCACACCCCCTTCCCGTTTCTTTTTGTCACTATTTTTCTTTTTTTGAATAACCGTAGAAACCCAGTTTTCTATCCACCAACCTATATTCCCGCGGGCAATAGCTAAAGGGTTTAATCCGGTCATAATCGGGCTTCCCATTTTGATCAAGAATATCTTCATTATAATGAACGGCCAGAACGTCCGCGATAAAAACATCATGGCTGCCAAGGGATAATACCTCCCGCACCCGGCATTCCACATTAACAGGGCACTCCGCTACCAGTGGAGCCTGCACTTGTGATGCGGGTACTGGGGTTAGACCGGTTTCTTTAAACTTATTTACCTCCTTGCCTGATGTGTTGCCGCAGTAGTCGACAACACTGACCAAATCTGAGGTCGGAATATTGATCACAAATTGGCCGGACTCTTTAATCAGGCGGTGGGAATGCCTGCCCCTGGAGCGCACACTAACATAAACGACCGGCGGGTTTGAATTCATAACCCCCGTCCAGGCAATGGTAATAATGTCCGGCTCCCCTCCCTCCAGACAAGAGGTAACTAGTACAGCAGGTACAGGGAATAGAGCTGTTGTAGGACCTTTAGTAATTTTATTAATCATGATCAACCCCTTTTGTATTTATCCTGGTGCCAGATAATTAACGTTTGTGTCCTATACATATATAATAATCTATCCAGTGCACAAAGTAAAAATTAACACGGTATAAAATACAATTAAACGAATTATTTGAAAAAGCCTATAACCATCAGGAGCCTCATTGATCAATTTGCTGGTTTTCACCAGGCTGATCCGCCGCCTTAGCAGCAGGCAGTTCCTGGACGTTCTTTAGTCTTCTTTCAATTGTGCGGGATTTTCTCGCGGCGCTGTTAATGGTATTGCTGGCTTCCTGTAGCTTTTTTTGCGTTTTTTCCAGAATCAGGCTAAATTTACCGAATTCCCCCTTGACAACCCCCAGTAGGGCCCAAACCTCACTGGAACGTTTTTCTATAGCCAGGGTCTGAAAACCCACCTGCAAGCTGTTTAACAGGGCAGAAAGGGTAGTGGGTCCGGCCACAATCACCCGAAAATCCCTTAACAATATCTCGCACAGGCCTGATCTGCGGATAATTTCCGCATATAATCCTTCTGTAGGCAAAAACATAATCCCAAAATCAGTAGTATGAGGCGGGTCAACATATTTGGTTCTAATGTTTTTGGCCTCCGCCTTTATCCTTTGTGCCAGTTGCCTGGAAGCCTTTTCAGCAGACACAGGATCAGCCTCTTCCTGAGCCTCTATCAATCGCAGGTAATCTGCTTGCGGAAACTTGGCGTCTATAGGCAACCAGACTGTTTCCCGGTCCCCATCCCGGCCCGGCAGCTTGATGGCAAATTCCACCCGCTCTGTACTGCCTTTTTTGGTAACCACATTTTTATCGTATTGTTCATTAGTTAATATCTGTTCCAGGAGGCCGGCCAGAGAAATCTCCCCCCAGACCCCCCTGGTTTTCACATTGGTCAAAACCTTTTTCAGGTCCCCTACCCCAGCAGCCAAAGACTGCATTTCGCCTAACCCCTGGTGGACAAGTTCCAGCCTGTCACTGACCAGCCTGAAGGATTCACTCAACCGTTTTTCCAGTGTTTTATGTAGTTTTTCATCCACTGTAGCCCGCATTTGCTCCAGCTTTTGATTGTTATCTCGCTGCAGCAGCATTAACCTTTCCTCAAATGTGTCCCGCATCTGATCAAGCTTTTGCACGTTGCTGCTGGTCAAAACATTAATCTGGCTGGAGAATGTATCCAACTGGTTCTTCTGCAGCACAGCATGCTCCGTGTGACGGGCCAGCAATGAGTCGGCCAGCATTTTGAGGGAGTTATTAACCTCATCCCGCAGTTGCCTGGCATTGTGATCAGCCCTATCCCTGTTTCTGGCAATTTCATCCTGAATGGCACGGGTAGTCTTTTCCTGATTTTTTTCCAGCGCAGCAAAACCAGCTGTCAACCTGGACACCGGCCCGGTGGAGTCACCCCGTATGCTCTGGACTAATAAGATAATTAAAATCACAATAATTATGGCCGCTAGAACCATTTGGATCAAAAAAGTGTTATCCATAAAACTATCCTACTCCCTCTACAGCCAGTCCCACGACTACTTATTTGGCTATGTATCCAGTTATATGTTCAATCTATAAATAAAAAATCCTTTTAGTCCATCCTCATCCTGGCTCTGGGGCTGGTTAATTCCCCCATTTATAAATAGTGAAACATTCTATTGCTGCAGCATTTTAACAAACTGCTGGTAGTCAGTAACAGGCTCCTGACAGGCAAAATCCCGGCAAATATAGGCCGTTGCCCTACCACCTACCCCTCGCTGCACCGACAGGGAGGGATCAATTTTTTCAATCTGCCGGTCGCCGACCTCGCCCGTGGGATTAAAAATCACCACAGCATGGGGCAGATAGGTTTGCTGCACCGCTTTTAACATCGCCTCCGTATCCGCTTGCCCTTCCTCACCAGCCACTACTATCCGCCGGGCTGGGCCAAGTATAAGATCCACACCTGCCAAAAAGTGGGCCCCTCCCCAGGGGTGCTCCAGAATGCTTCCCGTAAAGGCCCTTACCTGCCTTTCTGCCAGGTCCGCAAAGGACTGATCACCAGTCAAAAGCGCCAGGCGCAGCAAGTTATGCAGGGCTACAGAATTGCCCGAAGGTATGGCCCCGTCATAGATTTCTTTAGGCCGAGAAATTAGCTCCTCTGCATCCCGGCCGTAAAAGAAAAATCCATCCTTTTCTTCGTCCCAAAAAAGTTCAATCATTTCCCTGGTCAGTTCCCTAGCCCGCTCTAGATAAGATACATCAAAGGTAGCCCCATAAAGCTCCAATAGCCCCCAGGATAAAAAAGCGTAATCATCAAGGTAAGCCGGGTAGGCTGATTCCCCATCCCGGTAACGAGCCAGCAGCCGGCCGTCGGCCCGGCGCATTTGCTGAAAAATGAATTCCACCGCCCGCACAGCTTCCTGCCGGTAAACATCTACACCCAACACTGCCGCCCCCCTGGCCAGGGCAGCAATCATCAGGCCGTTCCAGGAAACCAGCACCTTGTCATCCTTATAAGGGGGCACCCGTTTTTTGCGGGCCTGAAAAAGCTTTTTCCGCAGGGATTCAATATAATCAGCAGTTTCCCCTGTTTCCGGTGCTAATTCTCCTGCGTCATTAATAGGCGCCCCGGAGATCAGGTTGGGAATATTGCGACCTTCAAAATTGCCTGCAGTAGTGATATCAAATAACCGGCAGTATATTTCTCCATCCCGGTCACCTAAAACATTTTTCACCTCTGCCGGAGTCCAAACATAAAATTTACCCTCCTCGCCTTCGGAATCTGCATCCTCCGCAGAGTAAAATCCACCCTCCGGGGAGGTCATGTCCCGTAGGACATATGTAAGGATTTCATTGGCTATCCGGGCATACAAGGGCCGCCTTGTTGCCTGATACCCTTCAATATAGATCAAGGCCAGCAAGGCATTATCATATAGCATTTTTTCAAAATGGGGTGTGAGCCAATTTTTATCTGTGGCATAGCGGGAAAAACCAAAGCCGACATGATCATATATGCCACCTCGGTACATATCTTCCAAGGTTTGGGTCACCATTTTTAGAGCCTCCTGGTCATCACTGCGTTTCCAGTACCCCAGGAGAAAGGCCAGGTTATGGGCGGCCGGGAACTTGGGGGCCGTCCCAAACCCACCATATTCCCAATCAAAGAGTTCTCTAGCCTGACGGAATGCCTCCGACAGGATTCCTTCATCTAGTTTCCCCGCCTGGCCTGCAGTTTCTTCAGCAAATATGGAGTCACTTACCTTATCGGCCATTTTCAGCAGCATATCCGGATCCTGCCGCCATTTTTCACTGATCAGGATTAGGATATCAATTAAACCGGTTCGGCCCCATTTTTCATGTTTGGGAAAATAGGTTCCGGCATAAAATGGTTTCTTTTCCGGGGTCATTAGTATAGTCAGCGGCCACCCCCCCTGACCGGTCATAGCCTGACACACCGACATATAGACATGATCTATATCCGGCCTTTCCTCTCGGTCTACCTTGATGGAAACAAAATTGTGATTAAGGATCGCCGCCACTTCTTCATCTTCAAAAGATTCCCTCTCCATAACATGGCACCAGTGGCAGGTGGAATACCCCACACTGAGGAATATAGGGCAATTACGCCTTTTTGCTTCATCAAACGCCTCCCCGGACCAGGGATACCAGTCTACCGGGTTGTTGGCGTGCTGTAAGAGATAAGGGCTTTTTTCTTTTGCCAGTCTATTTCCCATTAATAATAGTCCCCCCAAAATTTTCTTTAATATTATTATCCCGAAAAAGGAAAAATAATATGTTAATATTATTGGTGCACTAAAAAACAGAAGCCCCACCAGGGGGCTTCTTTCTTAGGATTCCATTTGTTTAGCCAGGAACCCTGCCGCAGTTTCAGCCAGCTTATTTTCCAGGTCACCCATCTGTACATCGGGTTCCTTTGTGGCGATAATAACAGCACCCAATGTGTCCCCCTGTGTTATAATTGGCGCTATAACAACGGAATTAAAACTGACATCTTCATCAACAGTCAGATAGGTGGGTTCGTTAAATACAGCCATCTTCCTCTCGTTCATAACCTTTTCCACGTCCGGGCTAATCTGTTTGTTCATTAACAGTTTTTTGGGGGCACCTGCCAACGCTATAATCGTGTCCTTGTCAGCAATACATGAAATGTGGCCCAGGGATTCATTTAAAGAATCCGCGTATTCTGTGGCAAATTCCCCCAGTTCCCCGATAGGGGAATATTTCTTTAGGATAACTTCTCCTTCCCTATCAGTGAAGATTTCAAGTGGATCTCCTTCCCGGATCCGCATTGTCCGCCTTATTTCCTTCGGTATCACCACTCTGCCGAGGTCATCGATACGACGCACGATACCTGTAGCTTTCAATCTTCTTCACCCCTTCTTAATTAATATGCTCAACCTTATATACTTATACGGATCCATTGAGTCCCCAAGAAAGTCTTCCTACTGCGGTTCTTAAAAACGGGTAAGTGTTGGTGTTGTCTAAAAGGCTGGGGACCATACCGTCAATGTAACAACCCTGCACTTGCTTTCTTTTTTAGACTCAATTTTTTTCGGACCACTATCACCATTTAATTACCCAAAAGCCGTTATTAGTTTTAACAAAAATGGGATTTATATTAATAAAAATGTTACCAATTTGTAAGACTACTGTAAAAAAACAAAAAAACCGGTATTACCGGCTTCTTTGCTGAACATCGTTAAATTACGTTGAAAATTATTTTATAATTTAACAACATTTGCGGCTTGCGGACCACGCTCACCTTCGACAACATCAAATTCCACACTTTCGCCTTCGTCCAGGGTTTTGAAACCATCCGATTGGATTGAAGAAAAATGCACAAAAATGTCCTGACCTTCCTCTGTTTCAATAAAGCCAAACCCTTTTCCAGCGTTAAACCATTTTACCTTGCCTTGCATTATCAAACATAACCTCCCAAATTTACCTTGCGGTATATCACATGGATATAACTATATACCTTTGTCTGCTTAGATACAAGTCATATCTCACACCTTACTATTTTAACCAGCATGTTAGTAATTATACCCAGATTTTTTTAATTAGTAATTAATTAGCATCGAGCGGCACCACAATTTTTGCACACCATACAGCCCTCAGCTCTTTCCAGGGTAGCCTGACCACATACTTCACAAATGTCCCCCCTGACAGCGCCTTTTTTGTGGTTACCCTCACCACCACAGCGCCTGTCCAATTCCTCTCTGACCTCGTTGAGCTTTTTGGCGATAGCTGAAGCACATGACTTGCCTGGGGATACTTTTTTGCCTTGTCCCCGGGCCAACATATAGGATGGGCAAGAGTGGGTACCCTCTAGTTGCTCTGTGATCTCTTCCACGGAAATACCACCCCGAATAGCCAGGCTGATTAAGCGAGAAGCCGCCTCAGTGTAAACCAGGCAGCCACCATCAGAACCGGTGGTGATAAAGGTTTCTAATATTTTCCCGCTTTCTGGTTGATAATTTATGGTCAGATAAATCTTGCCGCAACCTGTATCAAGCCGGTGGGTCATACCCTGGGCGCTTACCGGACGGGGCAGGATTTCCCCCCGCTGCAGTGTTTTGGCCGGGCCAACAGCTTGTTCACCACCCACCGTTATAGTACCTTTCTTGCTGCCGTCCCTAAAGACCGTAACCCCTTTAAGGCCTAAATCAAAGGCGGTTTTATAGCAGGTCCCAATGTCCTCAGCAG
Organism: Candidatus Syntrophopropionicum ammoniitolerans; assembly: GCA_013201395.1. GTDB lineage: Bacteria > Bacillota > Desulfotomaculia > Desulfotomaculales > Pelotomaculaceae > Syntrophopropionicum > Syntrophopropionicum ammoniitolerans. Next base: position 29,016 of record JABMJD010000006.1, on the reverse strand, counting down.
TGGCCTCTTCAGGCAAATTTATGGTCTTTGACACTGCGTTGTCCACATGTTTTTGCACCACTGCCTGCATTAAAAGATGGGCAATGGGCGTTATTTCCTGGGCCCCCTTAAAAATCTTGGCCAGGTCCGTGGGAATTTCCTCCATCCCCTGACAGGAACCTTTTTCAGCAATGGCGGCCAGGGTTGCCGCCGGTAGATTATAGTTTTTTATGTAGGCCATAAACAGGGGGGAAAACACCGCCAGCTCTCCGGCCACGTTAGTGGATTTGGTATAAGCCACAGCAAATATCGGCTCCACACCATAGCCTTCACAGCCGGCCATCGTGGTCACCGAACCTGTGGGGGCAATGGTGATGCATGCTGCATTCCGCCGCTTTGCATCCGGGTAAAACACACTCTGATCCCACAGAGGAAAACACCCTTTTTCCTCGGCCAGTTGAGCCGAAGCGGTATGGGCCGTCCGGCGTATCAATTTAGTAATATTGCCGGCCATTTCCCTGCCCTCTGCAGAATCATAGGCCAACCCGGCTTTGATTAGCGCGTCCGCCAGCCCGGTAAAACCCAGCCCAATTTTCCTTGTGGCTCTAGTGGCGGCAGCAATTGCGGGCAGTGGATAGTCTGCCACATCAATCATATTGTCGAGGAAACGTACAGCCATGGTTACCGTTTCCAACAGCAGCCCTTCATCCAACCGGCCACTTTCTTTGCTAATCATCCGATCTAGATTAATACTGCCCAAAAGACAGGATTCACCCACACTCAGGGGCTGCTCCCCGCATGGATTGGTGGCGTTGATCCGGTTCCCGGGCACAGGGTTGCCTTCCTGCAGCCTATCCAGGAAAATCACACCCGGGTCGCCACAACTGTGGGCGGCCTCAATAATCATTTGCCACAGACGGCGAGCAGGTAGTTCCTGGCGCACCTCACCTTTAAAACTTAATTGCCAGGGACTATCCTTGTCCAATGCTTCCATAAACCTGTCCGTCACACCTACAGAAAGATTGAAATTTGTCAGCCCACCATCCTTCTTCGCTTCAATAAAATCGATCACTTCCGGGTGACTAATATCCAAAATGCCAATAATCGCACCCCGTCTTACACCGCCTTGCTTGACCATGCCGGCAGAGGCATCGTATAGCCTGAGCAATTCCACCACCCCGGAGGCCTGCCCTTTGGTGGAAGCTACCAAATCCCCTCGCGGTCTAATTGAGGAAAAATTGTAGCCTACCCCGCCACCGGATTTAAATACTAATGCCGTGTCCTTAAGGGTATTGTACATGGACTCCAGGGTGTCTTCTACCTCAAGCACAAAACAGGCCCCCGGCTGCCAGGGGCGGTCTGTTTTACCCATATTGGCCCAAATCGGGGTAGAAGGAATAAACAACAGCTCACTTAAAATGCGGCTAAATTTTTCTTCCCAAATCTCCTGGTCATCCTTTTCTGCACCGGCAGCGGTGTGAGCCAGGCGCCTAACAGCTTCCACAAAGGTTTCGCAAATCTGCCCCTTCTCATCCTTTGCCGCATAGCGGGCATCAAACACCTTTTGGCCGGCCGGCGTCAGCTGCCCCATAAAAATATCACCTCAGTTCCATAGAAAAAAATATTGACACAATATGTATTGGGCCCACACAACAGTAACTACATATTGTGACCAATATTTTTTAATCATATTTTTAATTTAATATTTACCATAAATATAACATGCCGGGGTTGAAAAAACTACCCCTTGCACCTGTTATTTACCCCATCCCAGTCAACCAGGTTCCACCAGGCCTCCACCCAGGCGGCACGTCTATTTTGGTACTTGAGGTAATAGGCATGCTCCCAGACATCCAGAGCCAGTATGGGCTGCCAACCCCAGATAGCCAGATCTTGATGTTTTTCTGCCGTCAAAATATCTAGTTTACCTGAGGCCGGATTACAACATAGCAGGGCCCATCCTGAACCTTCCACCGCTATGGCCGCCGCTGAAAACTGCTTCTTGAAGTTTTCAAAACTCCCAAAATCCCGCTCAATCATTTGCGCTATCTTTCCTGTGGCTGGGCCACCCCCGTTGGGCTTCATGCTTTCCCAAAACAAAGCATGTAAAATGTGTCCGGACCCATGAAAAGCTAGCTCCCGCTCCCAGTGCTTTACCAGGCTGAAGTCACCTTTTTCTCGGGCTGCAGCCAGTTTGGCCACTGCATTGTTCAGCCCGTCCACATAGGCCTGATGATGGACATCATGGTGCAACCGCACTGTCTGTTCATCATAATAGGGTTCCAGGGCATCATAGGCGTAAGGCAGCTTTGGTAGTTGATATTTTTCCATTATTTCGACCTCCTCATACTATCCGTCAAAGTGATTATAGCCGGCGTTACTTACGGAAAAATTATAAAATCCTTAAATTTTATCTAAATATCCCTTAGTCGTAGGCAAATTTGTATCCTGTTCCCCAGACCGTCTTGATGTAGGCTGGTTTGGATGGGTCCTCTTCTACCTTTTCCCGTAGTTTCCTAATGTGGACGGTAACGGTATTATCATCACCATAAAAGGAACTATCCCAGATCTTGTCCAACAAGTGGGCCTTAGTAAATACATGGTTGGGATTGGCGGCCATCAACCATAGCAGTTCAAACTCTTTTGGGGTCAGCTCTACCCGGCGACCTTTTATCTCCACCCCACGCTTATCATAATCCAGGACAATGTCTCCATACTGCAACAGGTTTTCATGGTTCACCTTTTGTTGTTCCCTTACCCGCCGCAGGACAGCTTTAACCCGTAAAGCCAACTCCGTCGGGCTAAAGGGCTTGGTCTGGTAATCGTCTACACCCATGCGAAAACCCACAATTTTGTCTATTTCATCACTTCTGGCCGAGAGAATGATCACCGGGACTTCCCCTCTAATGGCTCTAAGCCTCTGATATGTTTCAAAGCCATCCATGCCGGGCATCATGATATCCAGCAATACCAGGGCGGGGCTCATCTGTCTTGCTACCTGGAGCGCCTCTTCACCGCTGGCAGCAGTGGTAACCCTAAACCCTTCCTTGCTCAAGGTATGCTGCAATATCTTTAAAATTTTGGGGTCATCATCAACTACAAGAATATTATTATTGGTCATTACCAGCCTTTCTTCCCCCTTCCCTCAGTTTTACCTTTTTGGCAGCACAAAGGTAAATGTGCTCCCTTTGTCTTTTTCACTGGTTACCCTGATATTGCCGCCGTGCAAATCAACCAGTTTTTTCGCCAACGCCAGACCAATGCCGATCCCACTATACCTTCTGGCGCTGGTACCATCAACCTGTTGAAAAGGTTGGAATATTTTTTCCTGATCAACTGCACTAATGCCAATTCCGGTATCGGTGACGGATATGTAGACGCCGGCTGAGTCATCCTGCCTGACCCGCACAGTTACCTGCCCACCGGGTGCAGTAAATTTTAGGGCGTTAGAAAACAGGTTAGTCAAAATTTGTTTGATCTTTCCCCGGTCACCCCAAACCCTTGCCGGGATATTAGTGCGGGGTGTTATTAAATCTATCCCCTTTTGGCCAAAAAGGGGTTCTGTTTTATGAGCCAATTCATCAATTAGCTCATAAATATTCAGCTCTTCAAGGTGCAATATGGTCTTACCGGCAGCAATTTTTGATAAATCCAGGAAACTGTTTATTCTCTCCAGTAGTTCCTGGCCGCTATCGTTAATCTCCTCCAGATAATCCCTTTGCTGTTCACTAAGTGTGTTGGGACGGTCATCCAACAATATTTCAGTAAAGGCAATAATTGCCGCTAGTGGGGTGCGCAGCTCGTGGTTGGTATTGGCCAAAAATTCATCTTTAAGACGGTCGGCTTCTAGCATTTGCCTGTTTTTTTCCGCCAGCATTTCCGATTGTCTGGCCAGGATCCTGTTTGTCTCGTACAGCATGCCTACAGCATCGTCTATGATTGCTTTAAATATGAAGGCAAAGGAAAAGATCTGAAATAGATGACCCAGCAGGTTATAGGTATCGTAGGGACTTGAATAATAGGTAAAGGCCAAATCACTCATGATGATGAGCATTAGCGCCATTCCCAAATATAGATCCTGGTTTTTAACCCATTTTTTCGCTATGATCCGGAGTAGGGTCACCGCTTCTAGACCGATTACCAGATAACCCAAAAATATTTTGGCCACTGTCTGGCTGCCTGTAGCTGGATCATACATGGCCGGCAAAATAGCCATATGCCGAACCAATAGATAAATTAGGCCGGCGCTTAGCAAAAGTGATAATATCGGAATCAAAGCCGACTTACGGATTACAACAATTCTTTCGCCAAAAACCACCGCCCCTAAAAGGCCCATAGCCAGGATCAGTTTGGTGATAATAAATAGGGTTGAGGCCTTGTCCACCGTATTAGGTGTAATAAAGTCAGGCATGCCCATATAAGAAAGTGCATGGGCAAATTCAAGAGGAGCTACCAGGCAAAAGGTCAGGGAGAGAAGCAGCATTTTTAGTTCATGTTTGTATTTATAGTCATACCAGCTCATTAGAGCAGCACACAAAGCCACAGCCACAATGAGGAACTCGATGATCATATGCAGGGTAGGATAGATACCCCCGCTAATCACCATATAGTACCGACCTGCTAAAAAAACCAGAAAAATAGAAAAGAGAAACCAGGCCACTGCTATGGGCCAAAACCGCCCGCCAGTTAACAGGCGTTCCTTTATAGGAATTGCCGGCATGGCCACAAATGCCTCCCTTCCCAGAAAACCAAACATAAGGCCAACCTTTTATCTACCCTGGTGCTCATTGTAGCCCGGCCCCAGGTTTCATGGTTAAATACCAGGCCTAACCCAACTTTGGTTTCACCCTCATTTTCTATACTATCATAACCTGGCTGCTGGTTACCATATCAGCAACCTGTGGCCATTATTTTTTAACCAGTTCCGGCAGGTCTGATAATGGGGACAGACACTACCCACCAGGGCCCAGAATTTTTTGGAATGGTTGGGTTCGATCAGGTGTAATAGTTCATGAATCACTATGTAGTCCAACACTGGTAGCGGAGCCATGATCAGCCTCCAGTTAAAATTCAGGTTGCCCAGGCTGGAGCAGCTGCCCCAGCGTGTCTTTTGCCCCTTGATGGTCACCCTGTTGAAGGGCAGTTTGAGCACCTCATTTATAGCCTCAATCCGCTGGTTGATGAGCACACGGGCCCTGCTTCTCATCCAATGCTCTAGTACCGCTGCCGGATCCTTCTCCCGGCCTTCACCCAGGGTAATTATTACCCGGCCGGCAGTAACTTCGATGGTATCGGCGACTGTGGGTCCCACCTTACGCACCTCTACACGGTGTTCCTTTCCCTGATAAAAAACATGCCAGCCAAACCTTTTGCTAGCGGCCAGATCCCCTTTTAGCCGGGCATAGTGGTCAAGTTTGGCCAGAATCCAATCTTGCTTTTCCTGCAAATAGATATTCATAGTGCCTGAATCAAAACCTTCAGGCACTATGATCACCAAGCCCTTTTCCAGACTCACCTGCAGCCGGAGATTTTTAGCTCTGGTGCTGGTTTTTAATGAATAGGCTACCTGCCGGCCGGCCAGGGTTACAACCCCCCTGGACAAGCTTACTTCACCGCGCTTTTGTTTAGCTGGTGGTCCCACCTCAGGAATCTGGGTCACAACAGCAAGGTCCCGGGGCTCCACAAGCAGCTCTCGTTTCCGGATCACCATCTGTTGCTGGACTGTCACAACCTGGACAACAGGTATCGTTGGCCGGTTTGCCCACAGAACTGGGCAAAAAAGGTGCAGAGATGAGTTTCGTCAGATTTGTACTCCCGCAGGAACATCTTTTTTCCTGTTCGCGACCGGGAAGCTGAACAACCTCCATCATTTTTCCGCAATTATTACACCTGTACTCAAAAATTGGCACATGAAGCACCCCCATAATGTTGATATTTTTGTTTGTCTGTTAATCAGCAGGAAGCCGTGTCAGCTCGAAAATAACAGGCCTATCCGGGTCCGGGCAGGACCAGGTTGTTGTGTTACTGTCCTCCATCCAGGGAAAACTGCCGCCGTAAAGAAGTGCCGCCACTGCCGAACGTAAAGAATCGTAAGCAAATTGACACAATCCCCCCGGTGTAAATTCGGTGAATTCAAAGGTATCTCCTACCTTGTGTCCATAGGAGCATTTCCCTTCACCCCTGATCTCCACAATCTTCGCTATTACCTTGTACCTATACACCTAAACACCTCACAAAACCCTGTTATTTATTATTGTGCTCCCCAACCAGTATTTTTTGTAGCTGTAAAATGTAAGCCTGGTTCAAATATTTTAATAAAAAATCAAGGAAAATGAAAGTGGATTGTAATTTTCTAAAATTATTTGGTATTAATTGATATGCGTCTTTCCTTGTGTTATTATCAGCATAACTGGGGGTGGAAAAATATGAAAATAGTCTTCCATGATTTGTTTCGCGGTGTCTATGATTATGATCCGGCCGCTGCTGCCGGCAGAATGGATTGTATTGTAGATGAGCTCACCGGACAGTACGAATTTGTTGTCCCCCACCCTGCTGCCGAGGAAGACATCCTGCTGGTACACAGTGAGGGGCACCTGGATTGGGTAAAGAAACGCGGCGTTATTTATGAAATGGCCCTGCTTTCCGCCGGGGGCGCCATCATGGCGGCGGAAATGGCCGTGGAAGGTGATCCCTCCTTTGCCTTGATCCGCCCGCCGGGGCATCATGCCAGCCGGGATTCCTGTTGGGGTTTTTGCTGGTTTAACAATGTGGCCATTGCTGTGGAAAAAATCCGCCGGCAGGGTGCGGTACAAAAAGTGATCATTGTAGACACAGACCTTCATTTTGGGGATGGAACAGAAAACATTTTTGAAAACAATGATCAGGTTAGTTATTACAGTATCCACAATGTGGCGGGTCTGGCACAATTCCTCAACATCCATCTGGAATGTGATTTAATAGCGGTTTCCGCCGGCTTTGACAAGCACAGGCTGGACTGGGGCATGATCTATTCCACAGAAGATTTTAACACCATGGGCCGGATGATCGCCGATCACGCCCGTAAATATTGCCGGGGTAGATTCTTTGCCGCCCTGGAAGGGGGCTATAATCACCAGATACTGGGCCAAAACGTTAGGGCTATGTTGGAGGGGTTTGATGCTGGTTTAAATCCTAAATAACTAGTTGGCCGGCAAGCTATGTAGAAATAGAATTTAACCGCTGATATTGGGCTTGCTCTCTCTGGCAGGCACGGCGGCAAACATTCCTGCCACACTAAGCCCGGCGGCAAAATATAATACTCCCTGGTAACCCCAGACCTGGGCAATGATCCCCCCAAGAAAGGGACCTAGAGCGCTGCATAAATTAAGTGTAGCCTGGAATATGCCCCCTGCAGTTCCTTTTTCCTCACCGCTGCGCAGGACAATAAGCAGTGCCCCCACATACAGGCAGGACCAGGCCACACCCAGTAGGGCCATGATAATCACCAGGTGGGTTTGTTTGGTAAAAAAAACCATGGCCACGAATACAAACACAGAGAGCAACTGGCCATAAAGAAATATCTTGTACTCGGAAAAACCAGTCAGCATACGCATTACCAAAAATTGCACGCCAAAATTAATTGACCACAAAAGGCCGATCCAGGTTTTGTTCATCCCCAGGGAAGCCAGATACAAAGGCAATATAATCCACACCGCTGTAGCACCCAGATGGCGCAGGAACACTGACAGGTAGATGCGATAGTCCCGGCGCAGGACCTGCCATAGGTCTGGTGGTTGGGTGAAACTTTGGGGCTTTCTATGGGGAAAACTCAGGGCTATAAAAAACCCCAGCAGGCAAGCCAAAAAGCTGAGCCAAAAAAGCAGCTGGATGTCTGCCACCAAAGCCCCGGCACCGGCACCAAAAATCCAGCCCAGGGATCCATAGGAACTGTATTTGCCCATGTCTGTGTCTGCCTCAAAGGCATAGGCGATCATAGCCGCTGTGGCTATACCCAGGGAAAAACCCACTATACCCCGTACCAGCATCAGGATTAGGATATCATGGGCCAAAAGCTGGGCAGCAAAAGCCACGCTGCTGGCCAATAAGCCCCAGCGCACAAAAACCAATTTGCCCACCCGGTCAGATTTCCAACCGGAGTAAAGTGATGAGGACAAAAAAGCAGTGCCATAAATAGCCCCCACCACCCCGATTTGGAAATCAGAGGCCCCCAGATCAGCCCCCAATAGGGGGATAAAAATTATTGAACCCTGGGTCGCAAAACTGAGCAAAAAATTAACGAGTCCAATCAACCAACGATAGGACCCCTGATCTACCTTGCCAATGGCCAAATCCTACCCTTCTCCCTGTATGCACATAGTCGTATTTTAATGTTGGGTCGCCTTTAATGTCAATAAAAAGGGAAGTTTGTCATACTAGCAAAAACTGGTTTTAAAATGCAGGATACATACAATCAACGATTTTCTCCTAAAGAGATGGTTTATGTAGAAATTATTTGCCAACAATAAGGATGTGTTGTATCTTATTATTGGATGTTTATGTAATCAATGCTGTGAAGGGTGAGGGATCCATGAATAAAGGAATAGGTAAAAATTCTGCAACGGAAATGGAAAAAATTGCAGATGAAACTCTACCGGAAACATACATCAGGACACAGACCCTGCTGTCACGCCGGAAAAGGCTAGAAAAAATCCAGCAGGAAAAAGACTGTTTTGTGGACCTAAAAGAGCTGGCCGAATTTGAAACGGAACAAGCCCAGGCATTTGTCAAAGAATGCAGAAACCTCCTCAGGACCAACCTGGCCATAGGCGTTAGAACAGACTGGGCTTCCCTCTATAATGACAAACCCTATCCCCCCTTTGTTTATAAAAGCCACGCCCCCCGCTACAACCAGATCTCCAAAGAAAAAGGTGTACCGCAAAAAAATTTCCTATCAGAACTGCTTTTTCCTTCTACTAAAAAGGTACGCCTGGAAAAGGAAAAAGAGGCTAAGGCCACCTACAATCTAAAGGTGGGGCAACATGAGGCAGATCAAAAGGCTAAACGTGCTGTCTATGAAAAAGATAAGGAGGCCTATGTAGCCAGGCAATCGGCCTATAACAGCAGGGTGGAGGCACTGCAACTGGATTTTGAAAAAGGGCATCCTGGGGCTGTGGAAAGCTATGCCCGGATCACCCTCCTGGGCACAAAGATGCCTGACTTGCTTAATGTTTACTTTGACACTATCTACCAGCCTCAGGAAAAACAATTAATTGTTGATTGTTTGCTGCCGTCCTATTATGATGTGCCCCGGGTTCTCAATTACCGGCATAGCAAAGATGGTCGGGCCATAGAACCTACTATAATGACTGATCAGGAGTATGATGCCTTCTATAGGGATCTGATCCGGCAAATCGCCCTGACAGCTATTAACAGCGCCTTTATAGCCATTCCCACCCGCCATCTCAAAAAGGTTGGGTTTAATGGTTGGGTGGATAATGATAAAATAGATGATACCCTGGAATCAAAGGCCTGCATCATTACCTGCCAGGCGAACCGGGACAGCTTTGCCGGCCTTGATCTCCTAAAACTCCCCTCCCTAGATAGTATACGCAAGTTGGGTGGTCTAATGGCCGGATCCGTTTCCGGTACGGAGACAATCCGGCCCATCGTTAGCTATGAACCTGCTCCTGAAACAAAAGCCACCCGGCAGCAGACAGCGGACAGCCCTGAGGGCGGACGCCAAACACCTCAATATAAGCCGGGTGAATTTAGAATTACCACCACGGAACTGGTAGATGAGGTCATGGATCAGATAGAAAAAAACCTGCTGTTCACTGCTGGGAAGAAGGATGAGACACTGCACTAAAGAGATAAATATGGTTGCATAAAAGAAGCCTGGGGTTAATCTGTGCGAAAATTCTGCAATGTTATTTATTTCAATTGCCCCCACCATGTGGTACTATTAATAAGGGATAGTAACATCTGGAGGTGGTGTCTTGTGGATTCCATGCTGCACAGTTTAGCCATATTTTATAAAACCCTGGATAAAACACTGCAGCCGCAGACAATGGACTGCGGCCTTTGCGGGGAATGTTGTCGCCGGGCTGCCGGGCTGCAGGTCTACCCCCTGGAATTACAGTACATCAGCAGGTTTGTGCAAAACCCCCGGATCATGCAGAAGTTTATTAACTTCATAGAGAACAAGCGGGTTAAAATATGGGGGGAGATAGCGGGTCAATGTCCCTTCCAGCAGGGAGATCGCTGTTCAATATATGCTGTCCGGCCCTACTTTTGCCGTGTCTATGGACCATATAACCTCCGGGGCAAAAATCTGCTGCCGGGATGCGTTTACAATGGCCATTCCACCACCTATTTTGATCAAAAAGAACTACCTCTCTATGATCAATTTCTAAATCTGGTACAAAAATCTAATCACCTTTACTGTAGACGTTGCTAATGGTGGAAAGCCTTTTTAGGGCTTCCATATTGGATCGGTTGCCAGTTTTGGCCCGGCGCAGGGCTTTTTCCAGCATGTTTATGGAGGAGTCATAATCCTGCTTGTTTACTGGGAAAGGATGTCCGTCCTTGCCCCCGTGAGCAAAACCATAACGCACCGGATCAACCCGGCTGGCCCCGGCATTGTAAACCACTTCCGCCACCAGAGCAAAAGCCCTGATAGTTGCCGGGCCAACACCGGCCGTGCCCAGCAATTTTTCATATGAAGCGGGCTCAGTGTCATAAAGCCCGGTGAGAATTTTTTCTATCCGGCCCGCCTGGGGGACAGGATGGGCAGCGGGCAGGTTTAATACCCGCAGCCGGTCCGCCGGCAACCCGGCCAGCTTCCTCAAAACATTAACCACTTCAGTCGGTCTGGCGGCCAGGTAAAGAGAGGTATCCCGGGCTTTGGTACTTTCCTCGGCCACCATGTTCAATATTTCTCCCGCCGGGCGGCCGCACACCGCCGCATGAGGCTCCTGAATAAAGGTATCCACCTGGTCACCCAGCCAGTGATAGCGCCGGGCCCAGCCGGATTCCTTGTTCATACCCTGCTGCACCACCGCCCAATTACCGTCGGCGGTAAAGGCAAAAACATGGTGATAGATCTGAAAACCGTCCTGCACGGCAGCGCTGTCTACTTTAGCCGACATGCGGCTGGCATATTGCAGGGATTCCACATTTATCGGTAGAGCAAAACGATCGGCATATTGCTCAATCTCCAGTGGTGTTTTGCGGGAAGCCATCGCCTTCCCACCAGCAAAATAAAGACCTAATTGATGCTGCTTGTGGCGCAAGCCCTGCTTCAAGGCACCGCACAAAACAGTGGTCAGACCGGAGGAATGCCAGTCAAAACCAACCACACAGCCCAGGGCCTGAAACCAAAAGGGATCAGATAAACGCCTCAGCACCTCACCGGGCCCGTATTCTTCAACCACAGCCTCAACTATGGCTGAACTCAACTTTACCATGCGTTCAAAAAGCCAGCGGGGACAATGGTGGCCATGGAGAGGCAGATTGGCGATACCGGTGCGCAAAAACATCACCTACTTCTAAAAAAAATTAGGAACATTCCCAACCGGTGGATATCCGCACCTGAACCGGACATGTATCCTAATATAATTATACACAGAACAGGGGTTCTGCACAAATGGAGATATGAGGGGATTATATCTGCATGCATCAAAGGAATCTATCTTGTTTTTCCCAGGGGGCTGATCTATTTTTGGCTACCCTGCCTCAGTCTTTTGGATACATAATGAGTGGAGTATCTTTCTTCCACAGTAGGACTTTCATGTTTGGAAAAACGCAACCTCTGCTTTGGTCCTTTGCCCCATGACATATAACCCGTTTGGGATGGTTTTAGCCCCGATGACAAAGCATATTCCCGCAAGGCCCGCAAAATTGTATTCATCTTGCCCAAACCACCATTGGTTACACGCTCCAGATAGGGGATGCGCCGGAAGCGCCAGTCCTCCACCTGTTGGGGCGTCAGCCGTTCCATTTTAACCAGGAGATCCACCGGGCTGACGTACCCTTTGTCCGCTACCAGCTCACAAGCGCATATTCGCACCTTTTTACAAAGTTCATTCTTATTCATTATTTCCTTATGCTCCTCCCTCCCTGAGCCTTTTCAAAAACCCCTCACGGTACTCACGATAGATGGGCAGGCAGTCTATGTAATACTTCCTCATGTACTCTTCAAAATTAGTCCTCTTCTCGTGGTAGGCAGTGAAAAGCAACCTGCCGCTAGTAACGTTGATCTGTATAGGCAGGGGGCGCTTTATTTAGGACCACCAGGTCAATATTATCCGTTCTAAATATAAAGGATTCCATCTCCGCCAGGTCGCCATCCATCGGTACCCCACGTCCACATCCTCTTATCAAATATTTCCAAACCCAGGGAAATATTTCTTGTTTTCACCTTCCAACAAAGCCAGCATTCTGGCATGTTTGGTTGGTAGGGGCTCTTGGAGAACATTTCTTTCTGTCAGGGGCACATCTATTTCTATCTCATCCAGCACCACAGCCGGGCGGGCGGATAAAACCACCACCCTGTGGCCGAGCAGAAGTGCATCCACAATATCATGGGTCACAATAATCGCTGTGCGCGGCTTTTCCTGCCACATTTCGGCCACTGCCCGCACCAGCCCCAGGCGCAAGGGGGTATCCAGGGATTTGAAGGGCTCGTCCATCAACAAAATGTCGTGGGGATAGGCAAAGGCACGGCACAAAGCCAACCTCTGCTTCATTCCCCCGCTCAGGGCTTTAGGATAGCTATTCCGGTACTCATAGAGACCCATCAGGGAAAGATATTTCCTAATCAACTCCTGCTTCCTGGTTTCAGTGACAGCATCATCTAAAACAAAGGCCACGTTTTCCGCTACGGTCTTCCAGGGCAGTAACCTGGGCTCCTGAAAAACATAACTCAAACCCAGGCCCGCCATTCCCGTTATCCGGCCCCCATCGGGGGTTTCTAGCCCGGCCAGGAGCTGGAGCATGGTAGTTTTTCCACAACCGGAGGGACCGATAATACAGGTAATTTCATTTTTTGGGGCCTGGAGGGAAAAATCTTGTAAAACCTTTGTTTGTCCCAGGGTTTTATATACCCGCTCAAAAGCAATCAAGGTCAGATCACATCCAGTGGCGTAATTTCTTGTTGACAAAATGGGACAATAGCCGGTCCGTAAGCAGCCCCAGGCCCACCAGGACAAAGGTCCAGGCAAAAAGGTCTGCCGTCTCCAGGTTTATCCGGGCTACTGCCATTCGGGCCCCCACACCTGTGGAAACACTTAAAAACTCGGCCATTGCTACCGCCTTCCAGGTGGTACCCAGGGCAGTGATAATACCGGCCAACAGGTAGGGCAAAACCTGGGGCAGGTAAATTTCCCGGAAAAGCCGGGCACGATTAATTTGAAACACCTGGGCCACTTGCAGTAGTTGCTTGTCTATATTTCTTACCCCCTGGATGGTGTTGATGATGATCAGGGGCAAGGTGGTGACAAAGACAACAAAGGAGGGTACCTTGCTGAAGCCAAGCCAGATCATGGCCAACAGCAGCCAGGAAACCAGCGGTGTCACCTGTAGCCCTACTATCAAGGGCCGCAGCAGGCTTGATATTAAAGGGCTCAGCCCAATGAACAGCCCCAGGGGTAGCCCAACCAAAACAGCCAGGCTAAAACCAGCCAGGCCGCGGCCTATTGTCTGCCCTCCCTGTTCCCACAGTTGCCCCCCCGCCGTTAGTTTAACAGCGGAACGAGCCACCTCCAGCGGCGAAGGCAGCACAACCTGGTGGTAAAAACCGGACGTCAACTGCCACAGCAAAATAAAGAATATTAAACCGAAAAGGGGTACCAGGCCCCTAGTCAGCAAGGAAGAATTTTTCATCGGGAAGCTTCCCCCCCACCATATCCGGTGAAATATCCAGGAGCCGGGATAGATAGGTATGCACATCTTCCCTGGCTTCCGCGCCGGTGGCGAAAAGCAAGCGGGTCCTTTCCATACTCTTGACAAACACTGGCGCCACAATGTCCATATTTCCTTCTGCCAGCGGGGCTGCCTCTGCCGGGTTGGCTACAGTCCAGTTGACAGCATCCCGGTAAGCCTTTTGGAATTCAGTGACGGCTGTGGGGTGCAAACGAGCAAATTCGTTGCGTACGACCATGCCCGCCTGGGGTAACCGAGCCTCCGGTCCTTCAAAAAGCTGCCAGTCCGCAAAAAAATCCCGGGCCAAACGTACCTTGTTGTTGTTCATTAATACCTGGGTGGCTACCGGTTCCGGCAATACGGCATTCTCCACCAGACCGTTAATCATCAGCTGGGCAATCTCGGGGGAATTGAGAAAGGCCAATTTTATGTCCCCCTCGTTCATCCCATTCTTACTAATAAAATACCTGGTCAATACGTCGGGACTGGAACCCTGGGCACCCACATACAGTTCTTTCCCCTTGAGGTCCGGCCAGTCAGCTACCTGGCTGTCAGTGGTCAAAAGATAAAGGATACCCCAGGTGCTCACGTTGGCCAGGGATATATCCACCTGTTTGTTATAAAGTTTGGCCGCCACATTCAGGGGCAGTACTGTAAAGTCCGCCTCCCCCTTAGCGATCCTGGTGGTGGCTTCCTCCACTGATTTGTACAGGATCAGTTCCAGTTTCATACCCTCTAGTTCCCCATCGGCCGCAAATTTAAAAAGCGGTGTAGTGGGCGGCGCTGTGGGGGCCTGAACCACAATTTTTTCCGGCTGAACTGGTTTTTCAGGCATTTTATCGCCGGTGGTCCCGCACCCAGCGGCAAAAAGAAACATGATCATGGCCAATAATAGCGCCACTCTAGTTTTCCACATCATTAACCCTCCTTTAGCATGTTAACTTTCGCTATTGTTCCCTTTTGCACCTCCAATCTGCTAAATAAATAAATTTAAAGAGGAATCACTAATTTAAATTGAATTATTATATTAAGGGATAATACACTTTTTTCAAGGAGAGCAAATATGAACCTGCAAAAAAAATATAACGAAGCAGCGAGGGTAATAAAAAATGCCCGGATCCTTGTGGTCACCGCCGGAGCCGGCATGGGTGTAGATTCCGGGTTGCCGGATTTCCGTGGCGATAAAGGTTTCTGGAAGGCTTACCCCATGTACCAGCGCCTCGGCGTTAGTTTTATCGAAGCGGCCAACCCGCTCCATTTTGCTATGGACCCTGAATTTGGCTGGGGTTTTTACGGCCACCGGGCCAACCTTTACCGTGACACCGACCCCCATGAAGGTTTCCATATTATACTGGATTGGCTGGCCCGTTACAACCTGGGTTATTTCGTTGCCACATCCAATGTTGACGGCCACTTCCAGAGAGCCGGCTTTGCTCCGGACAAGGTTTATGAGGTACACGGTTCCATTCTTTATGTGCAGTGCCTGACGCCCTGCAGCGACGAAATATGGGAAAGTGATGAAATCGTCCCGGTGGACCTTCATACCATGCGGGCCCAGTATCTCCCCCGCTGCCCCCATTGTACGGCCATAGCCAGGCCCAATGTCCTCATGTTCGGTGATTTTTCCTGGGTCAGCAACCGTTCCGACAACCAGAGCTACAGCTTCAACCATTTTTTGTACCAACACCGGGGTGAAAACCTGGCGGTGATTGAGATTGGTGCCGGAACAGGTGTACCAACAATCAGGCGGCTCAGTGAACATCTGGGGGGCCAGCGCCACACTACCGTGATCCGCATTAACCTGCGTGAACCTCAAATACGTTCCCCCCACATATCCATTCCCTGCGGGGGGCTGGAAGCACTGCGCCAAATTGACCAGGCCCTACTAAAAATATAAGAAAATTTAACACCAGGAAAGGAATGATTCTGTTGAAACAGTTTACAATTGCCGCCTCCGGCTGCGGGGACAAAAGTGAAGTCAGCATCTGGGAAAACAACGGCTTTACACCAACCGCCCACAATCCCCAGGATCAGCGGGAGCTGGGACTGGATGTTTTCCTCTGGCACCAGTCCCGGCAAGAACACTTACCCACTGGGACGATTTTGTCATTACTGCCCAAACTGGTAGTAATAATCGGCCACAAAAATAACCATGTTTCTTTTCCCCCAGCTCTCCTGGAAATTTACAACCAGCAGTCCTTTACCAGCAGGGACCTTAATTTTACTATTGGCAGTCGCCTGGAAGGCCAGGTCCAGATGCCCGACTGGGATGCCACCGGTACAGGGCATGAAACAACCAGGGAAGAACAAATCCAGGCTGCCGCTGGTACCATCTATCGCTTCCTGCTGGAAGATGTGATCCGGGAAACAGCGGAATGGTGCGGCCATATGTCCAGTGTAGTGGGACACCTATAGAAATCCACTGCTCGCCCGGCAGCTTTCAGTGCAGAAACAATGGCCAATGGGCCTGACAAATTAGGTCCCAGGGCTTTATACCTACTCCACCGGCCCCTTGTAATGCAGGACGGCAAGAATGCCCGATTCTACCCGGACAAGAGGATTCTCCTCGGTAATTACATTGGAAACGGCCCACTGCCAGTTTATTTTCAGGGTGGCTTTATTCAGGGGGTATTTAAACCCGCGCAAACTCACCCCCGACACCTCACTGCTCAAGGCAATGAAGGAAACAGTATCGCCCTGTTTACCTGGGACCACTAGCTGTTTTCTAACAAAACACACCGCTAGATCAGGCGATTCAAAAATCACATCAATACCCCGGGCCAAAAATGACAGGGCGCTAAAAATATTGGAAAGGTTATGATCCAGGCGGGAACCAGTCCCGCCCCAGATTACTATCTCCCGGCCCCCTTCCCTTTCCGCCAGCCTGAGGGCAATCTGGGTGTCGGTAAAGTCTTTTTCTGCCGGGTACAGCTCAAAGCTGACTCCCGCCTCTTCCATGAAACGGCGATCCGGTTCACTGATGGAGTCCATATCACCCACAATCCAGTCCGGTATAATGCCTAATTGGCGGGCACGGCGTGCACCCCCGTCCACAACAATCTTTTTTTCAAATTTTCCAATCCTACTCCGGTACCAATCCAGGTCACCATACGTCCCGTTGGTAATTACCAGGTATTTCATCGTTTCCAAGACTCCCACTTAAAAGTGCTGTATTTAATTTCGTTTCCCCTATTCAAATTTCCAGGGCTGCCATGACCTGATCCCGGATGGTGCCGTATTGGGAATCAACAATGGTGCGACCGTGGGGTGGGCGGCAAAATGGCACCACTGTTTCCAGCTTGACCACTGTGGGACAATCGGAAAGGACATAAATTTTGTCACACAGGTACAGGGCTTCATCCACATCATGGGTGATAAACATCACCGTCGGCTTGATTGCCTTGAACACATCAATGAGCCAGGCGTGCATTTTTCTTTTGGTAATGGCATCTAAAGAAACAAAAGGCTCATCCAGCAGCAGGATATCACTGGAAAAAAGAAAGGTCCGCAGCATAGCCGCCCGCTGTCTCATACCCCCGGACAACTGCCTGGGATAATATTTTTCAAAGCCTTCCAGCCCAAATTGGTGCAGGTGTTTTGCCGCCTCAGCACTGGCCTTTTTCCTGGGCAGGCCCCTTAAAACCAGGGGGATGCTCACATTTTCCAAAATGTTCAATGAGGGCAGCAGCAAATCCTTCTGCCGCATGTAGCTAACCCGACCCATCCTGCCTGTAATGTCCCGCCCATCGATATAAACGTGTCCCTGATCAGGCTGCATCAGACCGGAAATGATGTTGAAAAGCGTGCTCTTACCACAACCGCTGGGACCAAGGATACCGACAAAATCCCTGTCGCCGGCTTTTATATTTATTTCTGCCAGGGTGAGCAGACCACCCAGGGTTTTACTCACCCCTTCAACTACTATTTCCGGCATTTTTATTTATACCCCAGGCAGAAAGTCGTTGGTAAAGACCTCCTGATAATCAAGGGGTTCTTCCAGCAGTCCCTGGCTGTACATCCAGTCGGCGTATTTTTGCCACCGCTCCGCCGTCATCTGGCCCCACACCGGAGCGTCACTTTGGTACTCTTCGGCCAGATACATCATGCTGGCTATAACCAACTCCTTGTCCAACTCCGGTACATTATCCAGGAGAATTTGCCCCGCTGCCTGGGGATCATTGATACAATCAGCATACCCCTTAGCTGTAGCCCGCATGAAGGCAGCAACCATTTGGGGATCATTCTTCAGTGTATCTTCACTGGCAATCAACACAGGTGTATAGAAATCAAGAGCATCGTGATAATCTATCATCCGTACAAAGCTCAGGGGGACACCCCTTTGCTCTGATTCGATACCCGTCCATCCCCAGAAAATCATGGCAAAGTCAACATCTTTTTTAATGCTGGCAAAGAAATCGGTAGTACCGATATTAATCATTTCCACCTGGCTAAAGTCGGCGTCTACCTCATTCATCAAGGCCTTGATTACCGCCTCTTCGGCAGGTGAACCCCAGCCCCCATATTTCTTGCCCGCAAAATCTTTGGGGGAGTTGATCCCCTTCTCTACCGGCCCGGCAAAACCGGAAGTATTATGCTGGATCACTGCCGCCAGGGCCTTAACCGGCACCCCCTTAGTACGGGCAATGGTGGCCTCCTCCTGGTAGCTAAAACCGAAATCACCCTGACCGGCCCCGATCAACTGGGCCGTACCACCTTCACTGGGCTGAGCAATTTCCACATCCAGCCCCTGCTCCTTGTAATAACCCCGTTCCTGGGCCACATAAACCCCGGTATGGTTGGTGTTTGGTGTCCAGTCCAACAAAACCGTAACCTTTTGCAGTGCCTCTTGCTCACCTGTAGTCTGTTGCGCACTGTTACATCCTACCAGAAGTAACATCACTGTTGCCAACAAAGCCAATACAAATAGGCTTCTTCTCATAACACAGCCCTCCTTTTGAATTCATAAATTTTGCATTGGATGATGTAAAAAAACAGCCAATCAGAACCCCCATGCTCACCCCCTAGCCTGCAGGTTATTTTTCATCAAGCCTATTCCAGGGAATCACCAACCGTTCCACCAGGCTGACCAGCAAGAAAAGCACCGCACTCAAGGCAGTCACCGCCAAAATGGCCGCAAAGACCCGATCCACCTGAAATGAACGCTGGGACAGGGTCATGTAGGTGCCTAGACCCTCTTTCGCCCCCAACCACTCACCAATAACCGCACCCATCACACTATAGGCAGCCGATATCCGCAGTCCGGAAAAAAATGCAGGCAGGGCTAAAGGCAGCTTAACCATGCGGAATATATCCAGCCGGCTGGCCTGCATAGACCGGAAAAGCTCCAGATAATCCTTGTCTACCGCTGCCAGCCCGCTTAAAAGGCTGATGACCACCGGGAAGAAACACACCAGCACCACCACAATAACCTTAGGCAGCATCCCATAGCCGAACCAGATAATAAAGAGGGGCGCCACAGACACAATGGGGATGGTTTGGGAGGCCACAATCAAAGGGTACAGTGCTTTTCTAAGCAAAGCTATTTCATCCATCAGGAAAGCGATGACAAAGGAAAGCAATATAGCTACGCTAAAGCCGGCCAGGCATTCAATCATGGTACTCTGAGCATGTTTGGCTATTAGCGGCCCATTGTCCACCAGGGTGCCCACAATCTGTATCGGGCCCGGCAGGATCCAATCGGGTATGGACCGCAACCTGACGATATATTCCCACCCCACCAATAATAAGGCGATAAAAACCAGCGGGATAGATATATCAGCGGTGATTCTTGATTTTTTCATTGATGCTAACACCACCGGCCTTGTAGTCAATCTTCACCATCGATATTACCCGGGAAGCCCCATTGGCCAGGCAGATCTCCTGGGCCCCGGCCACAAGTTCAAGAAGCTGGTGGAGATCTCCCTCCATGGTTGTCTCCATCGGACCAACCAGATATTTAACTCCTGACTGTTTAATCATGCCGATCACCTTGTCCACAACCGGGTACAGGTCCTCCTCGGAAACATTGGGTATCACCTGCAAGCTGACATGACAATTCATCCTATCACCCCACTTCAGGGAAAAAATATATAAGACCTCCACCCGTTGGGATGAAGGCCTTTAAACCATATTGCCAAATCCTTTTCAATCCCTACGCCGGCATTACCCGGATCAGGTCTGTGGGTCAGAACTAGTTCTTTCTCAGCCGAATCCCTTCAGCTCCCCTTTGTATATTTAATTGTCCTTTGACTTGTCCATCTGTCTATAGAATATATGTTTTTACATAATTTATCAACATAATATTGCCTTCTAAAACCTGCAGCCGTTAGTCAACAATAGATTTAACAGCCTCAATAAGCCGGTTTTCATTAGGCATGTAAAACTGTTCCAGTGGCAAACTGGATGGGACCGGTATATCCGGCGCCGCCACTCTTTTAATTGGCGCTTTCAGGCAGCTAAAAGCTTCCTCCGCTACCAGAGCGGCAATTTCTCCCCCAAAGCCACCCGTCTTGGTGGCCTCATGGAGGACTACCAGCCGGCCTGTTTTTTGCACAGACCTGATTACCCCCTCCTTATCCAGGGGCAGCAGCGTCCGCAAATCCAATATTTCCACATCAATGCCTTCCTGCCCCAAAACAGCAGCAGCCTTAAAAGCAACACCTAGCATCTTGGACCAGGTGACCACAGTCACATCACGCCCTGGTTTTTTAATATCCGCAACACCGATGGGAATAGTGTAGTCTTCTTCAGGTACGGCAGAGGGGTAAAAGAAAAGCCCCATATCCTCAAAGAAAATAACCGGGTTATCATCGCGAATAGCAGATTTCAGCAGACCCTTCGCGTCAGCGGCAGTACCCGGCATGACCACCTTTAACCCCGGGCAGTGGGCCGCCCATGCTTCCAGGTTGTGAGCATGCTGGCAACCGGCACCGCCACCGGCGCCTGTTTTGATCCTTACCACCAGGGGAAAAGAGCTTTTGCCGCCTGAAAGGTAACGAAGTTTGGCCGCATGGTTGACAATCTGATCGGATGCCAGAGTAAAAAACGGGTTGAACATAATTTCCACAACCGGCCGCAGACCCATTACCGAAGCACCCACAGCCAGTCCCGCTATAGCCGCCTCGGAAACGGGGGTGTCCTTCACCCTCCCGGCCCCAAACTCCTGCAGAAGTCCGAAAGTGGGCATCAGTGGAGAGTCATGGATACCCACCCCAATGCCTTCACCAGCCAGAAAAACACTGTCATCCCGGTGCATTTCCTCAGCCAGGGCCTGTTGAATGGCCTGACCCATTGTTATCTGCTGCATGGCAAAATCTCCTTTCCTAAATATAAACATCCTCCAATGCTTCTTCTGGAGCCGGATAGGGGCTTTCCTCCGCAAAACGAACGGCATCATCCACAAACATGGCGATAGATTCCTCCAGTGCGGCAATATCCTCCCTGGATATGGCCCCTTCTACCAGCAGTTGCTGTTCTATCTTTTTAATCGGGCAGCGCTCCATCCACATGGCTATTTCCTCTTTTGGCTGGTAGACCTGATGGTCCAGTTCACCGTGGCCCCGCCAGCGGTAGGTTTTGCATTCAATCAAAGTGGGTCCTTCCCCGGCCAGGCAACGCTGCCGGGCTTCGGCCGTAACCTGCAGCACTGCTTCTGCATCGTTGCCGTCCACGGTTACACCGGGCATACCATATCCCTGGGCCCGTAGCGCAATGTCCTTTACCTTGGTATGCTCTTCCATCCGCTGGGCGCCGGAGTACACATTGTTTTCACACACAAAAATCACCGGCAAGTCCCACAGGGCCGCCATATTCAGGGATTCATGAAAACTTCCTTCGTCCGCAGCTCCATCCCCGAAAAAGCACACCGTGATCGCCTTGCTTTCCCTATACTGCTGGGCAAAAGCCGTTCCCACAGCAATGGGAATGCCGCCACCTACAACAGTAGTGGTGCACAGAGCATTTACCTCCGGTACCGCCAGATGCAGGGTGCCGCTCTTGCCCTTGTTACAACCCGTTACTTTGCCAAAGATTTCTGCCATCAGTGCATTAGGGTCAGCGCCTTTGGCCAACAGATGCCCGTGACTACGATGGTTGCCGATGATTACATCATCCTTCTCCAACGCACCGCACACCCCGGTGGCCACGGCCTCCTGCCCTGTACAAAGAATCATCATGCCGGGCACCTTTCCCTCAATTTTACACAACTCGGTTAACTTTTCCTCAAAGCGTCTGATAAACAACATATTCTGATAGAGCATTAACTTTTCCTGTTCCAAACTGCTATCCCTCCCCGCAGTCCATTTTATTGAAGAAATACGACGAGCACATCACTAAACCCTTTTTAAATTTTACCATACTAATTTTAAAGGCTGTTGCCCCCATGAAAAATAAACTGGCAGACTCTTCGTTAAACCTCAAAAAGCCCCTAATGGAGGGGCCTGGAACAATGTGTAGAATCATCCACAAACAAGGGCTATACCAAACGGGGTACGAAGCTCCCCCCATTTATTCCTCCGCCAGTTTAGCTTCCCTATCCATATCCCCCCTGGCCAGGGAAGCAAAAACACCCCCGACACAGGTAATAGCAAAAACAACAAAGGCCACTTTGGCACTTTTCAACAGGGGATCTGCCACAGCTGGAGTGAGCTGAGCGCTACCCACATAAAGATCTATAATCAGGGTAGCCACGGCAATACTAACTGCCTGGCCCACCAGCCTCATGGTACCGCTGGTAGAAGAGGCGATACCGTAATACCTTTTATCTACAGAACTCATGATGGCATTCATGTTTGGCGAGGAAAATAGAGCGAAACCGATCCCCAGCAACACCAGTATGCCAATGATTATCCACACCGGGGTTTCTCTTGCTAGAAAGCTGAACAAAAAAAGTCCCAGGGCGGAAAGGCCCATACCAATGGAAGAAACAATCCGTGGCTGCACACGGTCCGATAGGGACCCGGCAAAAGGAGAAAGTAGGGCCATCATCACCGGCTGGGCCAGCAAAATCATGCCAGCCGCCGACGAACTATGTCCCATCCCCACCTGTAGTACAAGGGAGAGTAGAAAGGTTAAGGCAAAGGTGGCACTGTAGTTAATCAGCGCCGCCAGGTTGGACATAGCAAAGGTGACATTACGGGTCAAAAGTTTGATATCAATTAACGGATACTTTGATCCAATTTCGTGCCTCACAAACAAGACTAGTAAAACCAGCCCCAGCAGCAAGATGTATTTTGATGCCTCTGAAGTAGCGATTGTGGAAATGGCATACAAAAAGGCTACCAATCCAGCCATATAAAAGGCAGTCCCCGCCGTATCAAAGCTTTCACCTTCGGCACCAACCCATTCTCCTTTAATCTTAACAGCAAAAGCCAGAACAGTTAGACCCACTACCGCGTTGAGAAAAAATATGGACTCCCAGCCCAGGTGCTGGTTCATTGCTCCACCCAACACTGGCCCCAGAGACAATCCCGTATAAACTGTAGCCACATTTAATCCCAGCACCCGGCCCCTTTCCCGGGGCGGAAATATAGAAGTCAATATGGCTGTACCGGTGCCGAAAGTCATGGCTGAACCTACACCCTGCAGTACCCTCAAACCAATAAGGGCTTGGACAGACCAGGCAAAACCACAAAACAAGGAAGAGATTAAGAATATAGCCACTCCAAGAACAAAGATTTTTTTCCTACCCACCATATCAGCCAGGCGGCCGAAGGGCAGCAGAAAGGCTGCCGATGACAGTATGTAGCTGCTGACCACCCAACTGAGCAACAGGGCGTTGCTGCCGAACTGCTGTCCAATAGAAGGTATGGCCAAATTTATGGCGCTACCCATAAAAGGTGTCGTAAAGGAAGCTAGCATCACTGTAATTAGCGCATATTTTTTCGTTGCCGGATCATGGTTCATAAAGTCATCCCCCAAAAGCAATTATTAAAAAACAGGTTCTTATCAATACTGTATTTGTACAGCGTTTCGGTTTACTTAAATTCTTTAAAAGATAGGTATCTCCTTTTTATTAATCAACATTTGTGCCTAGTAAATGTCAATGTTTGTAGATCTAAAGATAATAAATGCTTAATAATTCAGAAAGACAATCTTAATAAATATGGGTTATATTATATATGTTGGTAATGTTTACTTCATTTGTATTTATGCTATAGAAAGGTTGAGGTGATCAAATGACATTAGCGCCCTTGCCCACAAATTATGACTACAACACCCTGGTCCTCATGATGCAAACGCCCCGGACACTTTATGTGTACTGGGATCTCTCCCCCAGCCAAAGAGCCGCCCTGGATAGAAAAAAACTGTTGTTGCGACTGAATGTAGCCAACCGGGGCGTAGATCGCTCATTTGACATCAAACCTTTCTGGGACAGTTTTTACATTACAGGTGTAGAACCGGGCCTGGAATACTACTGTGATATAAGCATAAAAGAAGCCGATGATCTCTATTACCCCATTATTTTTTCTAACACTTCATCTACCCCGATGGAACACCCCGGGATCCAGAACACAGCCGGTTCAAACTTCTGGGGCACCGGGGAGTATAAAAGCAGTACCGGAGTACCCTGGACAAGCTATAGTTCCGGCTCATTTTATAACAAATAAATAGGAGAAAAACCAACCCCACTAAAAAAGGAGCAGGCTAAAAGGTCTGCTCCTAATGCTGTTTTGTCTCTCTCAATCTGTGGATTGCTTCAGTTGCCCGATGTAAATCCTCCTTACTCACCAATATTTCATATGTAGTAGAACTGTGAGATTGGACTGGCATTCCAGAGTGATATGATCCTCTACCCACCGCCCCGCCACCGCTAGCTTTTGTTTTCATCCTTATTCCACTATCCAATAATCTTCCTCTAATAGTAGCAAAATTTTGAAGATTACTTGTTATGTAAACAGTCTCCCAACTAAAAAACATCCCCAGAAACCTCTTGAGCATCACCTCGTCCCCCCTTGTCTCAGTAACGTAATTACTATCATACTAGACCAGGTGTGGGAGGAATGTTTTTTCATAATGATTTACCCGCTTGTTCAATAGTTTTAATCCGCTCCGGAGCAGGTGGATGGCTATAACTAAACCAGCGTACAAAGGGAGCCGGTGCCACATCAGATAGATTGACCACCGCCAGGTTAGTTTCCAAACGTAGGGCGGCGGGGATGTCCTCGGTTAGCATCACAGATACCTGGTCTGCCTCTGTTTCCATTTGCCGGGAGATGTAATTTTGCAAGGGATTGGCAGCAAATGAAGTCAGCAGCAAAAACAGCAGTATCACCGCCCAGGTGGCCGGGTTACGTGTCCACTGGGGCACAGTCACCGGCAGCAGCAAAAACAAAATATACCAGAGAACAAAATTACCTAATATCCCCAAAAACAAACCCTTTATTATATGTCCCTTTTGCCAGTGGGCCATTTCGTGGGCTACCACTGCCTTAACCTCATCAAGGGGGTGGGATGTCAGCAAGGTATCGTACAACACGATCCGCCTGGTACCACCCAAACCGGTATAATAGGCGTTGACCTTGGTGGTACGGCTGCTGGCGTCCATAATCAGTACTTCACTAACGGGTAAACCGGCCTTATCCGCCAGTTCTTCTACCATAGACACAAGGGCCGGATCAGTAGCGGGTGTAAAGCGGTTAAAAAGTGGTGCCACCACCAGTGGCCAGAGAAAGGTTTGAATAATAATCCACACGGAAAGAAATATTGACGTGACCAGCCACCAGGTCTGTGGCCAGCGTTGCATGAACCCGAAGAGAATCAAAACCCCTGCTGCAGATAAAACCAGGCTGATGGCACTTCCCTTAAGATAATCCCCCCACCAGGACCCCACGGTTTGGGTGGAAAAACCCCACCAGTGCTGCCAAAAGTAGCTGTTGAAAAGAGTAAAGGGTAAGTTAATTAATTGCAGTAAAAACCAGAGCACCAGGAAAAACAGCAGCAGGTTGACCCAAAATCCTCCCCCTGCTGCTTGTGCCAGCCAGCGGACCAAAGCAGCCGCCCTTCCTGTGAAAATAAACCAGGCCAAAAAAGCAACCTGGGCAAAAACAGAAAAGATACCGGCCAGGCGTATAGCCCTGCTGTATTGGCGGCCCTGTTCCACCTGCTCAGCGCTGAAATGAAGAAAGACATTAGCGGCCGGCCGGCCGGGAAAAAGGGTAAACCAAAAGTACAACAGGCCAAACACCCCCACCCCGGCAAGCAGGATTAGCCAGATCATGTGCAAACGAGGCTGCATTGTTACCCCCTTTTAAAAAAGATGAACCAGCCTTGGGGCTCCCATGAACAAAAACACGATTCCCCCTACCAACACCAGTGTGATGATTATTCCCAGCCAGTAGGGAATCCTGCCATTTCCTAAAACGCCAATGCCGATGACAATTACTATCACCGGCCACAATTTTTGCAGCTGGGTAATGAGGCCCCTGGCACCATAACCAAGATTGTCTAACAAAACTGTTACACCAACCAAAATCAGCGCCAGTCCCACAATAAAGGATCCCGTGCTCACGGCCTTCCCCCCTGCCTACCCCTGGAAAGAACGAAAACACCCAGGCCGATCAACAGCAACGGCCATACATAGCGCATTAAATACCAGGGAAGTATTTCATGAGCCAGCAGTAGAACTCCCAGACCAATTAAGATCAGACCGGCGTTACGACGGGCAGTTTCCAAGCGGTGACTCCTTTTAGGTTTTGCAACACCCTCTTGCTGTCCTTCACCAGGCTTTTCCAATGTTTCCCTTCTTTCCGGAATGATAATCATAGCAGCAATGTAGGCCAGAAGACCTGCTCCACCGGCAAAAGCAGCTAAAACCCACAATAGTCTAATAATGGCCACATCAATATCAAAATATTCGGCTAAACCGCCTGCCACCCCGGCAATGAGCCTGGTTTTCCGGGATCTATACAATTTTTGCACCTATATCCCACCAATAGCCATAAGGGCAAATTAATATTACTGCTTATTATTTCAACGGGGCCTGACTCTGATACATAATCAGTGAAATCAGATTTTTCCTATTCCCCCATTACCTTGATGATCACCCTCTTTTTCCTTTGGCCGTCAAACTCAGCATAGTACACCTGCTGCCATGGGCCAAAGTCCAACTGGCCCTTTGTAACCGGTATAATCACCTGGTGGTGGACAAGTAAGCTTTTTAAATGGGCATCCCCATTGTCTTCGCCAGTCCTGTGGTGCAGGTAATCCTTGCCGTAAGGCGCCATTTCCTCCAGCATTTCATCTATATCCTGGATAATACCTTGTTCATCATCATTTACATATACACCGGCCGTAATATGCATCGCCGAAACCAGCACCATCCCTTCCTGAATACCACTTTCACGCACTGCCTTTTCCACTTCTCCGGTGACGTTGATATATTCCCGCCTTTTACGAGTGTTAAACCATAAATATTTAGTATGAGCCTTCATCAAAATTCCTCCTTCTTAACCTATTATTATTGTTAGACAAAACAAGAAATATTTTTATTAAATAAAAAACTCCTAACTGCTAATAATACAAGTGAAGTACAAATTCAAAAGAAAGGGTTGAACAAAATGCCACACTCAGGCCAACAAAATATCCACTGCATTGTTAGTGACTGCCACTATTGGAATCAAGGAAACAAATGCCATGCTGATCAAATCCTTGTGGCCAACGATGCCTTTGGCAGCATGCAGCCGGATCAGGTTGATGTAAACACTGCCAGTCAGCTCACTCCTGGGACAGCGGGCTCCTGCATGGCCACCTGCTGCAAAACCTATGTAACCAAAGGTTCTAATAAAATTGAAGCTGATGGTGCCAAAAGAATGCCCTAGTTGCGCAAAAGACCCGGCTGGCGTTCCAGCCGGGTCCCATTATTATAACTCATCAGAGGTCTGCTTATTAAGGGGAACAATCTGCACATATAGACCTGAATAAGGTAGTACTCAGATAACGGTCACCCCGGTCGGGCAAGATGGCCACAATATTGCCCTTTTCCATAGTTTTGGCTATCCGTAGGGCCCCGGCTACAGCAGCACCACTGGACATGCCTACAAAAATGCCTTCCTTAGTAGCCAGTCTACGTGCCGTTTCATAGGCCTCATCATCCTCTATATTGACCTTGATATCCATTATTTCCGGATGGTAGATCTGGGGCACAATGGCTTCTTCCATATTTTTAAGACCTTGGATAGCATGCCCCTTAAAAGGCTCCACACCGACAACTTTTATCCCCGGTTTTTTCTCTTTAAGATACATAGCAATACCCATTAGTGTCCCAGTTGTACCCATACCGGCTACAAAAACATCAATTTCTCCTTCTGTCTGAGCAAAAATTTCCGGGCCGGTGGTTTCATAGTGAGAAAGGGTATTGTTTATGTTTATAAACTGGTTAGGCATATAATACTTGTTCGGCTCTTCTTTTATTATCCTCAGGGCCTCCCTGATGGAACCATCGGTACGTTCACATGCCGGGGTAAGGATCAATTCGGTACCGTAGGCCTCCAGGATACGACTTCTTTCCTCACTGACACAACCAGGCATCACCAGCTTGACCCGATATCCCTTAGCGGCACCAATCATTGCTATAGCAATCCCGGTGTTGCCTGAGGTGGGCTCCAGGATAATCTTATCCTTTGTCAGTTCACCCGATTCCTCTGCCTTTTTAATCATGTAGTAGGCCGGGCGATCCTTGATTGAACCACCGGGGTTATTCCCTTCCAGCTTGCCAAATATGCGGACCTTACTCCCATTATTTAGTGTTCTTAATTCCACAAGCGGTGTGTTCCCTATAGCAGATAAAATGTCCACAATTTCCCCTCCAGTTGTCCTCTTGGTTTATAATTTAGTGTTTATGCTGGTATAAAAGGTGATTTTTTAGGACCCCTTGAAAAGAGGCTTACGCTTTTTCAAAAAAGCAGCCAACCCTTCCTGATAATCATCACTATATGCTGCCTCCAGCACCCCCTGTCGCTCAACCTCCAACTGGCGTTCCAAGAGGGGCAGCAAGGCCCGGTTTAAATTTTCCTTGGCTATAGCAAATGATCCGGTAGCGCCCGCAGCTAGCTTTTCAGCCCACACCCGCGCCGCTGCTGCTAGTTCCTCAGGTGCTGCTACCTTATGCACCAGATTCATAGCCAGAGCCTGATGGGCATC
>JABMJD010000005.1 GCA_013201395.1 Candidatus Syntrophopropionicum ammoniitolerans | reverse complement strand
CCTGTTGGGAGCACATTTCCACCGGTTAATGAAAGGGACCACCTGGCCACTGCTTCTATTGTGCCTACTTCTTTTAGTGTCCCAACCAGTACAAAAAGCCCGATAAAGAAAAAAATAACCGGCCATTCCACGACCTGCAAGGCATGTTCAGGGTCCTCTCCGGAGATCAATAGCAATAGAGAAGCCCCCGATAAGGCGATCACTGACGATTCGAGATGGACATATTGGTGCAGGATAAAACCTAAAACTGTTAAGGCGAGTACCAGCAGGCTTTTTCGAAGTAAAGCGGGATCCATGAGCTCCTCCTTTTCATTTAAATGCATTATCCGGGACTGCAGGTCTTCTTTTGTCAATAGTTGTTTCCGGTAGATGAGCTGAAGCAGGGGGATGGTTATGGCATATATTACTATAATAACTGGAACCAGGTTAAAAAAGAAATCCATAAATCCCAGCCCCGTGGCGCCACCAATCATTATATTTGGCGGGTCTCCAATCAATGTGGCTGCGCCCCCTGTGTTGGAAGCAATAATTTCAGCAACCAGGAGTGGTATCGGTGTGATTTTTAGCTTTCTGGCAATGGCAAAGGTAACGGGTACAATTAGCAACACAGTCGTGACATTATCTAAAAACGCTGATAATATGGCTGTAACCAGGGACAAGGCCGCCATAATTTTCAGTGGGTTTCCCTTTGAATTCTTGGCAGCCTTGATTGCTAAAAACTCAAATATCCCAGTGTTTCTTGTTATTCCAACAATGATCATCATTCCAACTAGCAGACCGATGGTATTAAAATCAATAGCTGCTATCGATTTCTCCAGATTGATAATGCCTAACAATATTACCAGCATGGCCCCAACAAGGGCGGTAACAGTACGGTGTATTCTTTCGGATACTATTACTGCATAAGATACCAGAAAAATTGCAGTAGCTATTGCCGCCTGATACTGTTCCAGCAAAACCTTCACCCCGTTAATAACCGATTATGTTTGTTCCTATTTAGGAGGCAGCCTATCTTTTTGCCCCTTTTAAAGAGAAAAAGTGGGACACCATATAAAATGACTACCCACTTCGGTACCCTTTGAAAATGAATCGGGCCATAAATAGTTTTTCTATGTTACTTTACCATAACAATTTTAACTGGACAAGAATTTTCTCCTTCTATCTATTATTTACAGGAAGGTTTGCTGGTATTACAGAATATTAGATAAGAAGGAGGTTTTTAAAATGCTCAAAAAAATTCTTGTAGCTTACGATGGCGGGAAAAAAGCTCATAAGGCGCTTGAAATCGCAACGGAAATAGCCAAAAATTGTGATGCCGAACTTTATATCTTTTCCTCCGTTAAAATGCCCAGCATGGTTGCATCAGTTGTAGATCGGGTTATGTTAAAAGATTTAGAGGATAAAAGTCTTGAATACTTTAAAAGCGAAATGAAGGAGGCTGAAGAAAAGGTTAAAAGCCAGGGTGTGCCTGTAAGAACACTAACTGTAAGAGATAGCCCCGGCCCAGCTATTGTAGATTTTGCGGAAAAAGAAAAAATAGATCTAATTGCCATGGGATCGCGTAACCGGGGTATTATTGAAGGGCTCATACTGGGACTAGGCAGTGTCTCCAATTATGTAACCCATAATGCCAGATGTCCGGTTATGATTACTAAAGATTGATAAATGTAGTCCTTGACAAGCAAAGCCTCTCCTTTGAAAAGTATTATAGGGGGACTTTTTGTAAATCGCGTTTTTTGTTTCAGAAAAACAATGTGTTTCTATAAAGACACCTGGTTTGCCTCATATTTCGAGTGTAAACAACATCCCGCGCTAGAACCCGTGATCCTTAATAAATTCTTCTAGCTTTTCTAAATCGTTGTTGGTGATTCTCAGTGGGGTAGACTGACCAAGAAGCAGGCGTCCTTCTACCATCAGGAGTTTCTCCTCCTCTTTTTTTTGGGCTTCCTTGTTCCCCTTGTTCCGATGATAACGCATTAGTTCCATAGCCTGGCGACGGTCAAATAGGTATGTTGACTGGCTGCCGGAAGGGTTTTCTTGAGCGACATCCCACCTGGCCCTAAAACTAGCGATTTCCCCACTCTCCTCTGCCAGGTGCACTGCGACCTTACATAGTGCATTCCCCAGT
The DNA here is from genome assembly GCA_013201395.1 of Candidatus Syntrophopropionicum ammoniitolerans. Classification (GTDB taxonomy): domain Bacteria; phylum Bacillota; class Desulfotomaculia; order Desulfotomaculales; family Pelotomaculaceae; genus Syntrophopropionicum; species Syntrophopropionicum ammoniitolerans. Next base: position 106,224 of record JABMJD010000005.1, on the reverse strand, counting down.
GGCCCATCCTCATATTCTGCAGCAAGTATTTCCAGAACCACCGTTAATGGCAGTCCACTTGGCTTTACCTCCTGTTTTTTTTGTGGCACCTGCTTTTCCTGTTGAGGTTTTTTTTCTTCTAATTTAGGAACAGGGTGTCTTGCGGCAATGAGGTGTTTTTCCCTGGGCTCACGCCTTTCCGCAGAATTGCGGTAGACCTTTCCGCGTCTACGCATAATCACCACTCCTCGACATGTTATTTAGGTTTATCTATTTCTAGCATATATTTATCCTCAAAATTGTCAAATCCCTTTTGCTTTGGGCAAAAAAAAACCGTTCACGATGAACGGACAAACAAAATATAAGAAATTGGAAGAAGGAGATAAATGAAAAACCCGGTTCCTCGTCAGAGTCCGGGTTTTTCAAACCATAAAATGCAGTAAAAATCAAATAGCACCCCGGCCTTTCTACGGAAGGCGGTACCAACTGCCAGGCAGGTCTCCTGACTTGTGGATCCCAGCTATTCTCCAGCCTTCCCGGACTAAATGTTAGCCCAGTGGCATCAAAGGAGCCGCTCCCCACTTACAGTGGCCAGACCGTCCGGGATTTGCACCCGGTTCCCATTTTCACCCCATCTTAGGAGTACCTGGACAGTATCCTATTTTCAGTTATCAATATCCTAACACCATCCTGGGGATTTGTCCACAGTAAAATATAAATTCAGAACTAAATGGACTATGACACATCCATTTTGGCGATCCTTGTCCTGGGTGTTGGTGCCTCCAGGCCCAGGATTTCTTCCACAGTATAAATACCCGGTGGATGGAAATGGACATATTCTATAACCTGCCTGAGGCAATCAGTAAAAGCATTGCGGTTCAATGACTCATGTTTTATTTCTAGCCGTTCGTTGTCGCTGATGAATACAATTTTATGCACCCCGATGGTTCCACCACCACGTATAGCGTGGATGGCGATTTCTCTTCCTTTGGCGGTTTTGTTTCCCTGCCTGCCAAAAATCAACTCCTTGTCAGGATTTATACCTACATTTTCTGCGATTAGCTTGGCCAGACGGATGGCGGTTCCGGAAGGAGCATCCTTTTTATGCCTGTGGTGTTCCTCTATTATTTCAATATCAAAACCCGATAGCACATGAGCCATTTTTTTCGCGGAGTCCATAAGCATATTAATACCGATAGAAAGGTTAGGCGCCATGACCAGGCTAACCTCATACATATTTGCTATGGAACGAAGGGCTTCTGTTTGAAATTTGGTGTACCCTGTTGTTCCAACAATCAGGTGAGCGCCATATTTGGCTGCTGTTTTAAGGTTGGTGAGGCCTGCCTCCGGATTGGTGAAATCAATTACAATATTGGGACGTGTTGTGACCATAAGCTGGGCTAACTGATCATATCCCTTTACAGTCAAACCAGTGGTGGGGATTTCCAGGATGTCCCCAATATCCCGGCCTATTCTTTCACCATTGCTGCGGCTGGCTACAAGCACAAGTTTTACAGATGTATCCTTAAGTAGGTACCTGGCAACGGCCTGGCTCATGCGACCAAACCCAAAAAGTGCGACCCTAATTTTTTTTGCAGACATTTGATTCCCTCCCATACATTTTTAGGTTAAAAAAACCCCGTGGTTTAGTTCTCGGGGTTAAAAGGGGTGCACAATACTATGCATGTCAGAATTATGCAGCTTTAATATGGTTATACTGCTTCCCTTTCAACGCTGGCGAGGTTAGCTGTCGGATTCGGGCTGAAGGAATAGCCCTACAATTTGGGTGGTGGGCAGTTAGTTTTTTAGTGGCGGGCGTAACTTTTGTGGAGGCTCGGACATCGAACCCCCCTTGCGACCCGGCGACCAAATACTAACAGCTCACAGCCAAAATGATTCACCCCAAAGAATAATGGTTCCCCCGCTTCTAGCCGGTAGAATTGAGCGGTCTAAAAACAGTCTTTATTTGATTGTAAAATTATTGCTACAACTTATTATAACAACAAGGGTTGTTGGTTGCAATATTGAATACCTCAAAAGGAAATAAAATTTACAACAAATTCTGCAGTTGCTTGAGGGCAGCGGCTTCATCATGTACTACAAACGCGCCTTTGGCCTTCAAATTGTTATATAATAACCTTGCTTTACCATCTGTGAAGTCACGCTCTCCGATGTCTTGTTCCTCTATAATCATAATGGGTTTGGAAAGACTCTGGGCAAAAGATACGGCTTCAAGGTTTTTTAAATTGCCCCAACCAAAAGGAATGTTTGCCAATATGCACACATCAATATCAGCAAGGAGTTTTATGTTATCCATGTGTTTTTGTTCTGAAACAGGTAGAAAAGGCGTCTCATCTATCACCACAATGTTTAGAACCTTTGCTGTTTCCCAATCAATATCCCCTGCATTGAGTACACCTGTGCTTATTTCATAGCCTTCTCCTGTTAGCAGTCCCAATAAGGGGGCGCCCGCCCCACCACCGCAGACCACATGAATGCGGCCGTTTCTAGAGCAGGTTTGTGTTTTCCTGGTTAAGAGAACAATGGAGGGCTTTCCACTAACGGGATGTTTTCTGATCAAAACATTTGCACCGTAGACCTCTTTTATGCTGTCAACTGTTAATGTTTTTGATGGTTCACCTACTGAGAAAATAGCACCTTTTTTCATAAGAATTAGGCTATCGCAATACTGTGCGGCCAGATTAAGATCATGAAAAACGGAGATGATTGTCAGCCCTTTTTCTCTGTTCAGTTGTTGCAATAGGCCCAGGATTTCTATTTGGTGATTGATATCCAAATGTGAGGTGGGTTCATCCAGTAGAATTATTTCCGGTTCCTGGGTCAGAGCTTTAGCGATAATTACCCTTTGTCTTTCACCGCCACTAATAGCGGTTATCGCCCGATCTTCAAGATGAAGAGTCCCGGTCAGGGTCATTGCTTGCCTGGCTACTGCATAGTCTTTTTCTCCTTCGTTTTGAAAGCGGCCTAGATGCGGGGACCGGCCCATGATGACGATATCCTTAACAGTAAACGGGAAATTTATGGCAGTCTCCTGGGGGACCACTGCCATTTTTTTTGCTACCTCCTGTGTTTCCATCTTATAAAGGTCCTTTTTGTCCAGCAACACTGTGCCCCTGCTGGGTTTCAACACCCGGCTCAATGACTTTAAAAGAGTTGATTTGCCGGAACCATTTGGGCCAATTATACCGGTAAAATTTCCGCTTCCGATGGAAAAAGATAACCCGTTTAGTACCTTAATAGCTCCATATGAACACTCAATATCATTTATTTTTAGAATTACAGGCACTATCATAGCCTCCAGATACAGCAAAAAAGGGGGTAGCGGCGCTTTTTAAAAATCAGGGTGGTTCCTTTTTCTTAACAGATAAATGAAAAAGGGGCCACCGCATAGAGCTGTAATGATGCCTACCGGTATCTCCTCAGGGGCTGCAACAACACGGGCAAGTGCGTCTGCTAAAACCAGGAAAACTGCCCCCGTTAAGGCTGAGGCAGGAAGCAGAACACGGTGATCGGGGCCGGCTAGTATACGTACTGCATGAGGGATGATTAATCCGACAAAAGCAATAACACCACTTACTGAAACGGCTGCAGCAGTGGTTAGGGTGGCCGCTGCAAGTAAAACCTTTTTCATTTTCTCCACGTCTATACCCAGGTGTTGTGCAGGTTCTTCCCCCAGCAGGATTATGTTCATCTGGCGGGCATAGAGATGCATGAGAAAATAACCGGTAAGGATATATGGTAGCAAGATTTTCACATGATCCCAGCCCCGGCCCGCAAAACCACCAACCAGCCAAAACAGTATCTGATGGGCATTTTGTCCACTGCTGATCATAAGATATGAGGTTATAGATGAGAGAAACAATCCTGCGGCTATACCGGCAAGTAATAGGGTGGACATTTGCATCCGGTTTCCTACCCGGGCCAGGTGATATACAATTATGGAGGTGGCCAGGCCGCATAGGAAGGCCGCCAGTGGGACCGCATATATGCCCAGGGCAATTATTGTTCCCCCGAATGATAGCATGGCTACCGTTGCCCCTAGTGCAGCGCCTTGAGAAATACCCAGGATATAGGGATCAGCCATCGGGTTTACAAGGAGTCCTTGCAGGACCACACCAGAGGCGGCCAGTCCTGCACCAACCAGGGCGGCAAGGACTACCCGTGCCAGCCTCATCTGGAAAATAATAACCTCATAATTTGCCGGCCATTCGCCACGGGGTATCAGACTGCCGATCAGGGGGACACGGCGCACCAACATGGCCAGAACATCAGTAAATGCTATCCCCGCAGGGCCTATAGTAGTACATAAAATTATTGCCAGTCCCAGGGCAGCCAGTAAGACAAACACTATCGCCCTACGTTGCAAGCTCCGGTTGAGTTGGTCCAATTAAAGTGTCTCCCCTAAAAGCTTTTAATATATTAAATCGGGGTGGATCAGTTCCGCAATAAACTCAAAACCTTCTATCACACGTGGGCCTGTACGGACCACAATGTTCTCATCAATGACTAAACCGATACGATTGTTTTTAATAGCGGACACCTGTCCCCAGCCCTGACGTGACTTAAATTCTTGTATAGTCTGCAGGGATGAACCATGGTGGCATAAAATTGCTACCTGGGGATCCCTGGCCAACAATACTTCAGGGCTCAAATTTACCCAATCCTGTTCCACGTCACCAGCGATATTTTTACCTCCTGCTGCAGTTATAAGGCTGTCTACAAAGCTTTTTGCACCACCTGTTGTAAGGGGTTCCGGCCATATTTCGAAATACACAGTAGGCTTTTGTTTATCAGTAAGGCCATCTAGCTTGGTGGTAATGTTGTCAATTCGTTGCTGCATTTCAGCGGTGAGATTATCTGCAGCCTCAGTTGCGCCTGTTACCTTGCCGATTAAATTAATTTTATCCAGTACCTCTGTCAGGGTAAGGGGTTCCACTGCAACAACCGTTAGCCCGGCGTTCTCCAATTGGGGAATATAATTGGCGTTAATGGTATTCACAAATACCAGATCCGGCTCCGAAACCATCACCAACTCCACACTGGGGGTGGAAAAGCCGCCGACCTGTGGTTTTGTTGTTGCTTCAGCCGGATAGTCACAATAACTGGTTACCCCCACCACCTTGTTTCCCAATCCAAGAGCAAAAATGGTTTCGGTGATGGCCGGTGCCAGGGAAACAATGCGTTGGGGGGGCTCTTTGATCACTACCACCCGATCCAGATCATCAATGATTTGCATAGGAAAACCGGTTCCGCTGGTTGGCTTAATTTGCGTACCACAACCCTGTAGCAGAATGATGATAAACAGGGTTAATGAAAAAAAGAGCAGCGTGGAAAGAAGTGGCTTCCTGTTGTTTAACATAGACGCTCCCCTCACAGAATTATTTTTTAGGGCTCGTTGTGATCATAAATGCTTGCTTCCGTTTAACCAGGTAGGTCCTTAAGGCCTGTGTCAAGGCCCCTCGTACCCCAGAGGCAAGCATATAACCTAATAGTGTTCCAGATCCGGCATAAGCATATTCGCAAAATGCCGTATCAGAGGCAGCCGCTATTAATGTTGCATCTGTATTCGTTCCACTGGCAAAGCTGCCTGTAACAGGGCAGGTTATATTAAATTCACGCAGGAGCTGGGTTTTGGCTTCTGTTGCTGTTTGTACGGCGTTAACTAAAGCGCCGGGTGTCAGGGCATGAGAAATGAAGGCCATAGTGTTAATTGTTCCAGGCATTGTTTTGTCTTGTCCCAGAGCGCAATAGGGAGTTACCCCGGCAGAGCAGGCGTTGTTTACACCGGCCGTGATAATTATGTCTATTTGGTGTTTCTGGTGCGTTACCCTGGCCCAGCAGGCATCTACTATGGGGGCCGCAGTCATTAGGGCTACCCATTTTGAGGCGGCTCCATTATAAAACGTAAATTGTGATGCTAAATAACCAGTCATTTCATTTGCCGGAAGGGAAGAGGAGTAACCCTTTTCCACTTGTCGGTTTATAAAATAGTGCTTGTGGCCAATACCGCCGCCAATAACCCCGGTGCTGATGGTAAATAATGCCGGCGCGGCAGCCACAAGGATATAATCGGATCCAGGGAATGCAAACAGACCCTTTTGCAGGGCAGACCATTTGCCCGGCCTGGGGAAGATATATTCTAGCAAGACCCCTGGTACCTCTGTCAATATTGCACCTCCACCAACATGTTTGTTGCATCCGTTTCCTTTTATTCTCACTAAAATTTGTATTCGTTTTTTGTCGGATAAAATCCTGCAGAAACAGAAATTAAACCAATATCCCTTTATTCCCATAAATAGCACTTGTTTTTTCCGGTAGTAGGTTTATAATATATTCATTACAGGAAATCGCTTAATTCTTAAATAGAAGCGGGGGAACCACCTTACCGGGGTGAATCATTTTGGCTTTGTGCTGTTAGTATTTGGCCAAATTGTAGGGCTATCCTTTCAGTCCGAATCCGTCAGCTAACCTCGTCAGCGTGGAAAGATGGATGTGATATATATTATAATTATTTGATCTGTCCAAACCCGGCTGCCGATAATCCTTTGCCCGGGTTTTTGTTTGTTTTAATATTTTTTTTAGGCAAACAATAAACCTTGTATAGCTTAGGGAGGTGGTCGCATAGATAAACAGGGTTTTTATTTAAAAGGGTTAAAAAGAAAAAAATTGACGATTACCCCCTTTCAGCTAATTGTGCTGGGGTACCTCCTTTTTGCGATCCTGGGGGCAGTGCTCATAAGCTTGCCTTTTTCTTTGCAACCGGGCGTAAGGTTCAATCCCATCGATGCCCTCTTTATAGCCACCAGCGCTATCAGTGTTACAGGACTGGATATCGTTGCTGTTGATAGTACCTTCAGTATTGGGGGTAAATTCATTCTAGTTTTTCTTATGCAGTTTGGGGGCATTGGTATTATGGCTCTGGGTACCCTGCTGTTTGTGATGAGGGGGCACCAAATCAGACTGCGGGAACGGATGATGATTAGTGCTGATCAGAACCAGCTATCATTACAGGGGATGGTTTTCCTAATTCTTTTCATTTTCAAAGTAGCAGTTTTTCTTGAATTGCTAGGCGCACTAATTTTAACCGTGCATTTTATGGGCAGCTATCAGACTTCTTTTCTTAGTGCCTTTGGCTCTGGTTTGTTCCATAGTGTATCTGGTTTTACAAATTGTGGTTTTAACTTATTTGGCAATAGTTTACAGGGGTTGCAACATGATTATGTTGTACAAGGTGTTATTAGTTCACTGTTGTTGGCAGGTGCCATTGGTTTCCCTGTACTACTAGAAATCAACACCAACATCGGCACCTGGCGAAGAAGGAGAAAATTTAGGTTTTCCCTTTATACCAAGATAACCACAGTTACATTTTTTGCTTTGCTTCTGGTCGGTTTCATATTTGTATTGATATCTGAGCAATATGGTACCCTTGCCGGAATGCCCTGGCATCAAAAAATCACAGTGTCCCTTTTTCAATCTTTAACAACTAAAAGTGGTGGTTTCAGTCTGGTGGATATTAGCGCCTATAATCATTCAACGCTGCTGTTTTTTTGCTTGTTGATGTTTATAGGAGCTTCGCCCAGCAGCTGTGGTGGAGGCATCAGGACTACTACCTTTGCTGTGCTTGTACTTAGCTTGCTATCTTTTTTAAGGGGAAAGTCAAGCATTAAGGTATTTCACAGGGAATTATTTCAAGAGGATATCATTAAAGCGTTTATGGTTTTTTTTGTAGCCGCATTACTAATGGTAGTGGCTGTTGTTACACTTTCAGCCATTGAGAATTTTTCAACTACAGAGATAGTCTTTGAGATTTGTTCTGCATTTGGCACGACCGGCCTTTCCATGGGCATAACGCCAGATCTCTCTGCGGCCGGTAAGATGGTGCTAATTGTGGTTATGTTTATTGGCCGTATTGGATTTATCCCCCTATTGTTTATATTTCGGGGGAAAAGGCCGGAAGATAGGTATCATTATGTCAAAGAACATATTATTGTGGGCTAAGGCTTTTAGAATGCACCTGATTAGTGACCTGCTTTAGGGTATGGGAACGGGTGGAAGGTATGAATACCTACCTGTGGGTGACCATAAAAGCATGTTGGAGTAGTGAACCAGGCTATATATTATTGTATTCCTGTATTCAGGTATTCAATATACATAACAAAATACATATAATTCAGATGATTTTATTCACGGGCTAGATAGTTAGTATGTTATAATAATGATGCGAAAAATGCTAAAGATTGGCTATTGTATACAGTATTAAGCATGGAACATTGGGGGTTTTTATGTTCAATAGGTGCAAATGAACGCACTGGAAACATTAACTAGCTAAACAGTATTGAAAATCTGGGTGTTGCTAGATATTATTTAGAGTCAATATTAATATAAATATTAGCAGGAGGTGATCGAAAACAATAGTAGTTAGTCGCACTGTATAAGCTTTGTTGGGAGATAACTGGTGTGGCCATTGATATGCTTGATTCTAAGGGCTACATAAAAACTGCTTAGCGAGGGGGATTTTGGTGAAAAATTACAGAAAAATTTTAACCGTTTTGCTGCTTTTATCTTTTCTGACGCTTGTTACTGCCGGTTGTGGGGGCGGCGGCGTTAGTTCAGATGCAGTGAAGGTAGGGGTAATACTACCACTGACCGGCAGTGAGGCTATGTTTGGCGAAATGGAAAAAAACTCGTTTGACATGGCTTATGAAGAACTTAAGGCTGAGGGTAAAACTACTATTGGCGATAAAGAAATAGTGTTAATGTACGAGGATGATCAGGGTAGACAGGATGTGGCCAGATCTGCAACGGAAAAGCTTGTCAATCAGGATAAAGTAGCCATGCTTAGCGGTGGTTACAGCAGTGCCTGCACTAACGTAATAGCAGGTTCGGCCCAAACACTGAACACGCCCTTCCTAATTGTTACCGGTTCATCTGATGATATTACCAAACAGGGCTGGGACTTTGTTTTCAGGGGGACTGCTGCCCCTGCAAGTATGTACACAGGAGCCTTCTGGGATATGATGGAAAAGGTGGTTAAACCACAAAGTGTAGCTATCATTTTCGAAAACACTGATTTTGGTACTTCTTCTTCTAAAGGCTTCCGTGAGGAATGCCAAAAGAGAGGCATCAATATTGTTTTTGATCAGGCTTACGAACATGGTGCCATCGACTTTAAACCGATGTTAGCCAACCTTAGAAGCACTAACCCGGATATGATTTTTGCAACCTCCTATGTTATGGATGCCTCTATGATTGTCAAACAGATGAAAGAACTGAATTTCGACACTAAACTCTTTGTTGGCAACGGTGCGGGGTACACTATGCCCGAATTCTACCAAAACGCTGGGGCTGCCTCTGACTTTGTGGCTTCTACCAGTTTATGGGTGCCAAATGTATCCTGGCAGGGTGCATCGGAGTATTATGAAAAATACAAACAGAAATACGGAAAAGAGCCTGATTATCACGGTGCACAGGCTTACGCTACCATGTATGTCATAGCAGATGCACTTAATAGGGCTGAAGATCTATCCAACACCGGCATTCAGAGCGCTTTAAAAGACACTGATATCCAGACCATCATGGGGCCGATTAAGTTTGTTGACTGGGCAGGCTTTACCAATCAGAACGAACCAAACACATATGTTGTGCAATGGACAGATGGGAAGCTGGAGGTTATATGGCCGGAAGAGGTTAAGTCCGCCGACTATGTTTACCCCGTCCCAAAATGGAGCGAGAGATAAACAAACATAATAAAAAAATATTCAGTAGGACGGAAGGAGCTGATGCTCCTTCCATTTATACCACTAAAATGCTTTTGATTTTTTTTGCATAAATGGAGGGTGGGGTTAAATTTTGGAGGATGCTTGGATAAAATTCGGCCAGACAGTTATCTGTGGCATACTGCTTGGTGGTATGTACTCGCTAATTGCCATTGGCATGACTTTGATCATGGGTGTTATGAAGATCGTCAACTTGGCACATGGCGCCCTGGTTATGGTGGGTATGTATGTGGTCTATATCTGTGCTACCAATTATGGCATCGACCCCTATATTGGTATGTTTATAGCCATGCCGGTATTGTTCTTCCTGGGATGCCTTATTCAAAAATATATGATTAACCGACTGGTTGAGGTGGATTCCATCTTACCTGAAAACCAGGTCTTACTCACAGTTGGTATTATGCTGGTACTAACAGAAGGTATTCGTCTGTTCTTTAAATCTGACTACCGTTCTGTTGTAACCAGCTATTCCTCAGATACCTTATATATCGGTGCCATGTCGATTAGTGTTCCCTTAGTAATTGGGTTTATCATTGCCATGGCTTTCACATTCCTTCTGCATATGTTTTTAACCAAGTCTGATCTCGGAAAATCGATTAGAGCTACTGCCCAGGACCGGGACGCAGCTATTTTTATGGGCGTTAACTCATCAAAAATTACAATGATTACATTCGGTCTTGGTGCGGCCCTGGCTGCCGCTGGCGGTTCACTTCTTCTACCGCTGTTTTACCTTTTCCCGGATGTGGGGCATCTGTTTACGGCTAAATCCTTTATTATTACCATTCTCGGTGGTTTGGGCAGCACCTGGGGCGCCGCTATTGGCGGGTTAGTTATTGGGCTCTCTGAGTCTCTAGGTGCCACCTATATTTCCATGGGCTATAAGGACGTAGTGGGACTAGTGATGTTCATACTCGTGCTTTTGTTCCTGCCAGGTGGTATAAGGAGTTTGGTGAAGAGGTGAGAAAAATATGTTAAACAAAAATACATTGATGACAATTGTTTTTGCCCTGGTTGCAGTTGCATTACCAGTGATTATTAAAGCGCCTTATCAACAGCATATTCTAATTCTGGTTATAATCTGGGCCACTATTGGCACGGCGTGGAATCTGCTTAGCGGTTATGCGGGGCAGGTTTCCTTTGGTCACGCCGCTTTTTTTGGTGTTGGTGCTTATTCAGCAGGTCTTTTAACCCTCCATTACGGCCTTTCCCCCTGGTGGGGGCTGGCCCTGGGCCCGGTAATGGCCATGTTAATAGCCCTTCCCATAGGTGCAATTGCCTTTCGTTTAAGGGGTCCCTATTTCGCTCTGGCTACCCTTGCCCTTGGTGAAATATTCCGGTTGATGTTCTTAAATATGACTGGGTTTACAAACGGAGCCAAGGGGATTTTGATCATGCCGGCGATTACATCCAAAATTGCTTATTATTACATCGGACTGGGCATACTGGCGGCAACCCTACTAGTGACCTACCTTATAGTACATTCAAAAATCGGCTATTACCTGGTTTCCATAAGGGAGGACCAGGATGCGGCTACTTCTCTTGGTATCCCCACAACTTTCTATAAAAACCTGGCCTTGTTGCCGAGTGCTTTATTCACCGGGCTGGCTGGAGCCTTTTATATGAATTATGTCACCTTTATTGATCCGGATATCGTATTTAACCTTACTGATATTTCAATCATGGTGATTCTGGTGGTCATGTTAGGCGGTGTGGCTACAACATGGGGGCCAACCATTGGGGCGGCGCTATACATTATCATGGGTGAACTTTTCCGTACCACCCTTGGTTCGGCTAATGTGCTGGTGTTTGGCGTCCTGGTTTGTCTCATTATTATGTTCCTGCCCAATGGTATTGCCGGGGAATTGGATATAATAAAACGTATTACGCAGCGTAAAAAAGCTGGCTTGTCCGGGGGTGTGTAGATGGGTATTTTAGAAGCCAGGGGAATAACTAAGAGATTTGGTGGGCTGACGGCTGTTAATGAGCTATCCTTTGCAGTAGATAAGGGAGAAATATTTGGCATTATTGGGCCAAACGGATCCGGAAAAACTACTGTGTTCAATATGATTAGCCGCTTTTTCCCGATAACCGCGGGTGAAATCTATTTTAATGATAGAAGGATTGATGCCCTGCCGGCTCATGAAATATGTAAAATTGGCATCGGGAGGACGTTTCAGGTGGTTAAGCCCTTGAGACGAATGACCGTCCAAGAAAATGTTATGGCGGGTGCTTTTCTGCGCACAAGAAACATCAGTAAGGCCAGGCGGAAGGCGAAGGAGATTATTAATTTTTGTAACCTCGACGATTACAGATCAAGGGCAGCCATGGGACTGCCTATCCCTTTACGCAAAAGGCTGGAAATAGCCAGAGCGCTGGCAACAGAGCCTGTGTTGCTCCTGCTCGATGAAACCTGCGCCGGTCTCAACCCGAAGGAATCGGAGGCTGCCATAGATCTAATCAGGCGTATTCGTGATACGGGAGTGACCATTATTATTATTGAACACATCATGAAGGTGATGATGGGAATTTCTGACAGGATTCTAGCGATCAATTTTGGGAAGGAAATTGCTATGGGAAAACCGCAGGAAGTGGCCAATCACCCTGAGGTAATTAAAGCATATTTAGGTGAGGCCTATGCTTAGAGTAACAAACATTGATGTAGCCTATAAAGATGTACAAGTATTATGGGATGTTACCTTTGAGGTAAACCAGGGGGAATTTGTAGCCCTCCTCGGGGCAAATGGCGCGGGAAAAACAACTACGTTAAATGCTATTTCCGGCCTCCTGAAGGTTAAAAAAGGCAGCATTGAATTTTTGGGAAAGGACATAACCCAGCTACCTGGATATAAAATTGCAGAGTTAGGTATTATCCATGTCCCAGAGGGCAGGCGACTTTTCCCTGAAATGACTGTGCGTGAAAACCTGGAAATGGGTTCGCTTTTTCCTGAGGCTAAAGCCAAAAGGAAAGATACCATGAAAAAAATATTTGAGCAGTTTCCCATTCTGGAGGAAAAACAGTATAAAGAGGCGGGGACCCTTTCCGGTGGTCAGCAGCAGATGCTGGCTCTGGGCCGGGGGCTAATGGCGCTTCCCAAGCTCCTGATTCTTGATGAGCCATCACTTGGGCTTGCCCCGGTGTTGGTCACGCAAATCTTTGAACAGATCAAGGAAATTAACAATGAGGGCGTTACTGTACTGCAGGTAGAACAGAATGTAGTGCAAACCTTAAAAATGTGTCATCGTGCTTATGTCCTTGAAAACGGTAAAATTTACACGCAAGGCACGGGCGAAAAACTATTAAATGATGAACATATCAAACAGGCATATCTAGGTATATAGATGATTGGTTTGAGTTTTACAGGTCATAGACTTAGGGCGAATGGAAATAAGGGTTTTGGGGTTGTAAGGAAACCAGGAACCTTTTATCATCCAACTGTTCTCCTGGTTTGTGACCCTTTTATTTGGAATTTTGCAGGATATTTACTTTAAAAGCCGAATAATTAACCTACGAGTAAAAAAGAGGTGATTTTTCCGGTGAGGAAATTTGCTGTAAAATCCCTTAAGCTTAAGAATAGCATTATTATAATCAGCGTGATCTTGCCTATGCTTGTTGGCTTTCTGGCCTATGATCTTTACCGCCAGTCCAACACGTTGCGCGATGCTTTGCTTGAGAGGGGTATCATATTGGCTCAAACAGGTGCAGCAACATCGGGTAAAATAATGTCTGATGCTATTGCTCATGGTGTAATGGAGGAGGAACAGGTTTTTGATACAAATTATGTTCCCACTACGAATAAGGGGCCACAAAAATATAGAACCCTGTTTGATTCCTTTACAGATACAAATTTGGGTGAGGTGCAAGACCGGTTTTTAAATGATCAGGTTGTGGTCTATGCAGTATCCCAGGATATAAACGGATATGTCCCCACTCATAATAATGTTTATCCTAAAAGTGGCGTCTTTGAACCTGGAGGGATTGGCGATAACCCCGCCCGTAGCAAGCGCATATTTAATGATGAAGTAGGGCTGGCTTCCTCACAAAATACGGAACCATACTTACTACAGGTTTACAAAAGAGGCGATACGGGCGAAATTATGTGGGATATATCATCTCCAATTTATGTTAATGGGCGCCATTGGGGTGGCTTTCGGGTTGGTTTTTCCATGGTGGAAACCAACAGGCAGATAGCAGTAGCCAGGGGCCAAATCCTGGGTGGGGTGGCTGCCCTAACAGTTGCTTTGATTGTTTTAATCATATACGTTTCAAACAGGATCACAGATACTGTCAAGAGGCTGGAAATAGAGGCCGATCGGGTGGCCGGATGGGATTTTACAGCTATAAATCTGGAAACGTCATCTAAGGACGAGCTTGGTAATCTAATCCGATCATTTGTCAACATGGTAAATAAACTACGTCATCTAGGAGAGAAAATGAACCATTCCGTGGTTCATGCTGCAGAGTACACAAATGAACTTCAGAGCAGTATAAAAAAGGCAGCTGAAACATCTGATGCCGCAGTGACTAGAATGGGACAGCTTTCTGAGGCCGCAGGCAAGATGGAGTCCAGCTCGGAAGCTGTTATCAATGCTTCTGAAAAAACTGCTGAAAGCCTTACACGTGCTGAGGAAACCCTGGAGAAGTTTATGAAGCAGATGAAGTCAAGTAGTGTGGCGATGCTGCGAACCAGTGAATCTGTTAAGGAACTGGAGTCTCATCTGGAAAAGATTGGTGATATAATACAGTTTATTGCCCTAATAGCTGATCAGGCTAACCTTTTGGCTCAGAAGGCGGTTACAGAAATGAAGAGCTTCTCTAAGAGCAATAAATCTAAAACCCAAGAGGATGCCGTAGGGGCCGTTGAGGCAATAGCCGGGGAATCCAACTTTACCGCATTGGCGGCTGAAATACAAAAACGTTCACAGGATGCTGCTACTGCTACAAAGGGGATTTACAGCCTATTTGAAAAAGCTTTACAGCATGCCCGCCAGGCGTCAGCCAGCCTGGAAGATGACCAGAGGATAGTAACTGAAGGGTACAGTGCTGCTAGTGGAGCTTCTCAGTCTGTTAAGTCTTTAGTGGCGGATCTTAATAACATGATTGTTATGGTTCAGGAGATTATCAGCCATTCACAGCAGGTTATGGATGGAATAAGTTCTGTAAATCAGGCTACTGGTGAACAGACTGCACTGGTGGAAAGGTTCACTTCCGCTGCTAAGACGGTAGATGAAGTTGTTAACCAGATGCAGGAGGAAATTTCTAACCTCAAAATTTAGTGTCGTAGCAGCTTACCTGTTGCCTGGATGTCGAACCTATGAAGGCCCATCAAAAATGATGGGCCTATTAACTGGGGGATCATTTTGTCGGATTTTCGGTGGTGGTTTTTTGGGGATATATACAATTTTTGTCACATCATTTGTCATCGGTTTCTCTGGGGCGATGATGCCGGGCCCGCTGCTTACGGTTACAATAGCTGAGAGTACGCGGCGGGGCTTTTGGGCAGGGCCTTTGATTGTGGTTGGCCATGGGATCCTTGAACTGGCTTTAGTTTTGGCACTGGTTGGTGGGCTTTCGGTTATTCTAGCAGCCGGTTTTATATCGCAGGCTATCGCAATTTTAGGGGGAGCCTTCTTATTGTATATGGGCATTGGCATGGTTCGTGATGCTGTAAGAGGTCGGATTACATTCCGGACAGATGATCAGCCGCTGGGACAGGCTGAAGAGACAGATGAAGGTGCAAACATTCAAAGTGATAGGCCTGGGCGGCGGAATATGCTAAAAAACATGCATCCGGTACTAATGGGCATACTGGTGAGCATTTCCAACCCATACTGGATCCTGTGGTGGGTGACGGTTGGCCTTGGTTATATAACCTTGTCCATGGAGAAAGGAACCTTAGGTCTGACGTCTTTTTTTACCGGACACATTTTGGCTGACCTTGTTTGGTATAGCCTTATTTCCGTGGCAGTGGTGGGGGGCATGAGGTTTCTTAGCGCAAAAATCTATAGCGGGGTTATTGCAGTCTGTGGAGTATTTCTATTCGCCCTGGGAGGATATTTCCTATATTACGGTATATGGGCATGATAGAGATGGATATGGTAATAATGTTGTAGTAAAAACCAAACAGGATAGAGGTGAAAAACCTGGCTTTCTGGCAGTACCATAGGAACCAGCTGATAAAAAGATAAAATAAAAATACTGAGCGTGAATATTTTTACAACTAATAAACCACTTTATTTGGTGATGAACGGCTCTAATCCACGTGATATATAGGGTGCGGAAGCCAAGCAGTTAAATCCTATGAAACTGTCTCCCGTAAGTCGGCGGGAAAGAAAGGTAAATGATCCGGGTATATTATAAGATCGGATTTGATTAGCTTTCAGAAACCAGGGAGGAGAATGTCAATGGTGTTTTGCGGTGTTTGTCCACATCCCCCCATAGCTGTTCCTGAGGTTGGCGGTGCAGAGGCATCAAAAATTTCTGCCACTCAAGATGCATTGTTGGAATTGGGTAGACGAATTATAAAAAGCGGTGCGGATACTGTTGTAATAATTTCACCACATGCACCTGTTTTCCGGGACGTGGTGGGCATTAACATGCTGCCACTTTTGAAAGGTGATCTGAGTCACTTCGGTGCGGGTAACGTAAGATTTTTAGTTGATAATGATCAAGCCCTTGCTCGGGAAATAAATAGACAATCTACCGAAATAGGACTGCCGGTAGTTGAACTGGCTGAAGAAGAAAAAAAACAGTATGGAGTAGATCTGCGTCTGGATCACGGTGTGGTTGTGCCGTTATATTTTCTCCACAAGGCAAGGTTGGAGGTACCACTGGTACATGTGTCAATGGTGCTGGCTCAGCCACAAAGACTTTACCTTTTTGGTGTTGCTGTTCGTAAGGCAGCCAAAGCCCTGGGGCGTAAAGTGGCCCTATTGGCCAGTGGAGACCTTTCCCATGGTCTAACACATGATGCACCGGCTGGTTATCTTCCCAGAGGAAAAGAATTTGATGGGAGGTTGGCAGAATTACTGGCTGCAGCCGATGTGCAGGGTATTATTAGAATGGACCCGGAATTGATTAGCAGTGCCGGAGAGTGTGGCTATCGCTCCATTGTGATGATGCTGGGTGCATTGGATGGGTGCGATGTCAAAGCAGAGGTTCTATCATACGAAGGGCCATTTGGGGTTGGCTACCTGGTGGCTTCTTTGGTGCCGGGAAGCAAAAACATTAAGAAATCCTTTTTGCAGGAAATATATCTTAAACCGTCAGTGGAAAGGGAAAGGCAACAGGATGAAAGCTACCTGGTCAGACTGGCGCGCAGGAGTCTGGAGGATTATGTTAATGGCCTTCAATCTCCCGTCCCAAAAGATGTCCCGGGGGAATTCGAGAAAAAGGCAGGGGTTTTTGTTTCCATTAAAAAACAGGGGCAGTTGCGCGGTTGTATAGGGACTATAGAGCCTGTGCAAGCCTGTATTGCCGAGGAGGTTATGGCCAACGCCATTAGCGCGGGTATGCATGACCCACGTTTTCAACCTGTTAGCAAGGGTGAACTAAGGGATCTCGATTACTCCGTGGATGTATTACAGCCGCCTGAAAAAATCCTCAGCATGCAACAATTGGATCCCACAAGGTATGGGGTAATAGTGGAATCTGGTAAACGAAGTGGTTTGCTGTTACCCAACCTGGCGGGGGTAAACACCGTAGCGCAACAGGTGGACATAGCCCGGCAGAAGGCGGGTATTGGGCCTAATGAACCAGTTATTCTCAAAAGATTCAAGGTAGAAAGGTACAAATAGGAAGAGCACACGTGTCAAGTCCCTGTTAATTTCATGGTGGCTTGCTAAGAAGGGGGGATGCAAATGAGAGAGGCACTATATTATGAAAAAAAGGATAAAAATGTGGCAGCCTGTCTTCTCTGCCCACATTATTGCAAGATACAGGATGGAAAGGCAGGTATATGCCGCGCCAGGCAAAACAAAGGCGGTACCCTTTATGCAACTAATTTCGGTAGGGTTACTTCTTACGGCATAGACCCGATTGAAAAAAAACCACTGTATCATTTTTATCCCGGCTCTTATATCCTTTCAGCAGGAACATTTGGCTGTAACCTCCAATGTCAGTTTTGTCAGAACTGGCAAATAGCCCAGGGTGAGCCGGATACCACTAATATTACTCCAGCAGACTTGGTGGAAATATCCTCCAACTACTCCAACATGGGTTATCCAAATATTGGCCTGGCTTATACCTATAATGAGCCCTTTATGTGGTATGAGTTTGTGTATGAGACAGCCAAATTGGCAAGGGAGGCAGACCTAAAAAATGTGCTTGTAACAAATGGTTCAGTAAATGGGGCCCCCTTGAGGCAAATCCTTCCCTATATTGACGCTATGAATATAGATGTTAAAGGTTTTACGGAGGATTATTATAAAAAATATTGCAAAGGTAGTCTGCAGCCTGTCTTGCATACTGTTGAGACAGCCCTACAAGAATGCCATGTTGAACTGACCACCCTGCTAATTCCCGGGCTAAATGACTCAGTAGAAGAAATCGAACATTTGATAAGTTGGGTTGCTTCCCTGGATCCTGGCATTCCTCTGCATTTCTCCCGCTATTTCCCCATGTACAAGATGGATCTGCCGGCTACACCTGTGGAAAAACTAGTGCAGGCCAGGGAAATCGCGCTTAAAAAACTGCATTATGTTTATATTGGAAACGTCCAGGTTCCTGGGGCAAGTGATACCTTTTGCCCTAAATGTGGGGATGAGGTAATCAATAGGGTTGGTTACACTACCCAAGGCGTGGGCCTGTCGGGTAGGAGCTGTGGTCATTGTGGCGAGGAAATCAAATATGTTGGGGAAATATTTAAATAACAGCAAGCATAAAATAGGTTTCGTGCTAAAACATCCTGTCCTTATTGATGAAGAATAAAATTCACAGTGTCCCAGGTTTTTATCACACTAACTTTCTGCAGTGGCATATGGGAATCTGTAGAAGCTTCCACTAGATAAATACCGGGATGAAGGTTATTGAAAAAATATCTGCCATCGCTACCTGTTGTCGTGGATGCCTTTATTTCACCGCTTGCTTGATCCTTGACATTTACAGTAGCGCCATTAATTACTCTGTTGCTGGCAAAATCAAACACTACGCCTTCCAATACTAGATGCATGATATATTTTATCCTCAATCTTAGCGTCCCGCTGATAATAATGCTATCGGGACGAACAGCATAATTTTTTGTGATTAGGTCATAGTCTATAGACAATACATCCTCTCGTGTAACCCTGGATTTTAGGTGGAGGAATGCATTGACATTAATGACATTGGTGAAAACCTGGGCGGGGTTAAAAATATGTTTTTCATCCAGCCTTGCTGCAACCATAGCAAAAAGTTTTAATGCAGCTTGTATCCTTAAAATGCCATCATCCATTACCTTTAGGTCAATATTCTCGGCTCTCTGATAAACCTGGACTTCTGATACTGGCACCGTTACCCCGATGATCCCTGACCAGTCGATGTCTTTTTCAAACAATTCGCTGGTAGGACTCTGGTCAGACATCAAATCCCCCCTATCTTTTGTTCTGTCTTAGTTTAGCCAAAAATTTAAATATTACTGCATAAAAGAATTATGGCAAATCCAGGGTGAAAAGTAAAAAACCTGCCGGCTGATCCCGACAGGCCAAAAGCTATCATATTATTATTTTTCATTAAGTGACTCGATGATGGACTTCCAGTCACAGTGATGTTCGATATTTTCTTTGGCAATACTAATGCCGGCGGCGTCACCAGGGCTAATCCGTCTAGAAATTTCCGTTAACCTTTCAATTGTTGTATATGTATCATAATGGACCAAAATGATGGGGACACCTTTCTCTGCAGCACGGGATATTACCTTTACATCTGGGTAAAGTCCACCCGTTAATATCAGGGCTGAGGTGCTGGTTTCCAGGGTGGCGAGAGCCATGTCGGCTCTATCTCCACCCATTATAACTGCCTTATTGGCCGAACGACGCATATATCTCAGGGCGCTTTCCATTGTCATGGCCCCTACAACGATCTCTTCTACCAATTTGTCTAGTTTGTCATCGCCGGTAAGCAGTTCGCCACCCAGGGCTTCATAATATTCTGCAACAGTGGGTGAGGCAATTTCCGGCCTCATTGGTATAATGCCAAGGGTAGTGCAGCCCCTGCTCTCTAAAATAGGTTTGAAAACACCTTCTGTTTTAGCCAGTAGCTGTCTGGGGACATTGTTGAAGATATGTCCTGATATCACCAGCCCGCACGCTTTGCAGCAGTTGTTGAAAAGAATTGCCTCGTCTACACTCAGATCATTTTCCACCTCGATAACATTCAAAATTGAGGCATTGAACTGCGTAGTCAAGGTGAGTACATCTAAGCCGTAGGCGGCACCCACATGTGGAAAGGTAGCGCCATCGATAATAATCAAGTCTGCCTCAGCAGAAATGGCCTGGAATGCGGCCTTGATGCTGGCCATAGCCTTCTCCGGGTTTGTTAGCCCAGACAGGTATGATGTGCCTGCTGTAAAAGGGGCAATATGTTTGACACTGGCTTTCATGTGGAGGATTTTCTGCATTAGCAAGGCGTCGTTGTCTCTACCACGGGTTGACCTGGGGCGACTGCCAACCGGCTTAAAGTAGGTGGTTTTGACACCCTCTTCTTTTAGTTTAAGGGCAATGCCCAGCGCTATGGCAGTTTTGCCACACCCGGCGTTGCCTGTGATATAAAGATTTTTCATGGTATCACCTCACAATAAAGTTGTCTCTGTGCCTATAATTACGATGTGTTTTCATCAGCAAACGAAGGGTAGGTGTCAATATTAACGATTACCCTGTTATTAGAAACAGGCTTTGGTTTCTGTTATCATATCGGCTATTTCACTACCGGTCAAGCCTAAGATCAGTTTCATTTCTCCCACCTATTTGAGGCCAACCCGGCTTCTTTGTAGCTAAGTTAAGGGGCTGGTAAAGACTAATATGTGGGCGTCTAACACTAAAAATATGTAATTGATGATGCACATTTAATGTGAAGCCCGGCTATTATTTAAAAGAGTGTTATTATCTTTTAAAGGGTTTAATAGCAATGAAATAGAAGTTTCCCAAAAAATCCAGGAGGCTAGTATATGTTTCCTTATCGCATTGTATCTGTAACACCTTGTTTACCTGAAGCCATCGACCGGCTTAGGGAGATTGCTTATGATTTCTGGTTCAGCTGGAATCCAGCCGGCATAGAATTTTTCAGATCTATTAATGAAGAACTCTGGCGGGAGGTTGGGCATAATCCTGTCAAGTTCCTTATGTGTGTCCAAAAGGAAGATTTGGATCGGGCTGCACAAGATGAAGATGGCTATCTTGTCTTGTACAGAAGAGTGATGGATCTATATGAACGTTACATGAACAGGGAGACCTGGTTTACAGAGAAATACCCCGACTATAGTGGTGATATCATCGCCTATTTTTCCGCAGAGTTCGGCTTGCATGAATCACATCCTATTTATTCCGGCGGGCTCGGCCTTTTAGCAGGGGATCACTGCAAGTCGGCTAGCGACTTGGGTTTGCCATTTGTAGGTGTTGGCCTACTGTACAAGCAAGGATATTTTCATCAAAGAATAAACAGTGAGGGAATGCAGGAAGCTGAATACCCACATCTTAATTTCTATGAACTACCAATAGCACCTGTTAACAACCCGGACGGCAGCCAGCTTAATGTAACAGTAGAATTGCAGGGAAGGACGGTGTTTATCCAGGTCTGGAAAATGAGGGTAGGCAGGGTTACAGTTTATCTCCTTGATACCGACACCTCTAAAAACCTGTCACAGGACCGCAATCTGACGGGGCAACTATATGGTGGGGACCGGGAGTATCGCCTTTCTCAGGAAATTGTCCTGGGAATTGGGGGGGTGCGAGCGCTGCGGGCAATGGGGATTGACCCTGGCGTCTGGCACATTAATGAAGGGCATGCTGCATTTTTAATTGTTGAACGAATCAGGGAACTAATGGGTTCCATGGTTTCCTTTGATACCGCCAGGGAGGTTGTGCGAGCCTCCACCATTTTTACTACCCATACTCCTGTTCCTGCCGGTCATGATCTTTTTACAGAAGAATTAATTGCAAAACACCTTGCACATATGATTAATGAGATGGGTATCGAGCTTAAAACACTTAAGAATTTAGCCTGGGACATGGAACGAGACGGTTTCAACATGACCCTATTGGCGCTTCGCCATGCTTATTTTGCTAATGGTGTAAGTCGCCTACATGGGGAAGTGACAAGGGATATGTTTTTATCCGAATACAGTAGTTTGCACCCCGATGAAATACCGATTGCCTCGATAACCAATGGCGTTCACGTTGGGACCTGGCTAGCTCAGGAAATCAAGGACCTCTTTGCCCGTTATCTTGGTAAAATGTGGTTTGAACAGCTTAAGGAACAGGAAGTATGGGATAAGATCGACCTAATACCTGATCGGGAACTTTGGCGGGTGCACCGACTGCTCAAAGAAAAGATGATTTTTTTGGCGCGGGTTAACCTTAAGCAGCAGCGCAGGCGTAACCGTGAACCAGTAAAAAACATATCAGAGGTAGACAGCTATCTTGACCCCGATATCCTGACTATTGGTTTTGCTCGGCGTTTTGCCACATACAAAAGGGCAACCCTTCTTTTTCGCACCCCAGAAAGGTTGGAACGTTTGCTTAATAATAATGAGCGGCCGGTGCGGTTTGTGTTCTCCGGCAAGGCCCATCCAGCCGATAAACAGGGGCAGGAATTAATAAAGAAAATATATGAATTTTCACAAAAACCTGGGTTTAGGGGTAAGCTTGTATTGCTGGAAAACTATGATATTCACCTTGCCCGACATTTGGTACAGGGGGTGGATGTATGGCTCAATACTCCACGTCGCCCGATGGAGGCTAGTGGCACCAGTGGGATGAAGGCGTCACTGAATGGGTTAATCAATGTTAGTACCTTGGATGGTTGGTGGCCTGAAGCATATCATGGAAGCAATGGTTTTGTCATTGGTACTGAACAAGCTTATTTAAGTGAAGACACCCAGGACCGGGATGATTGCTATTCCCTCTACAGTTTACTGGAGGAAAAGGTTATTCCTATGTACTATCGCAAAGAAAATGGATATTCACCGGAATGGGTACGCATGATGAAGAAAACAATAAAAACTATTGCTCCTGTTTTTAATACCGGACGGATGGTTGCAGAATACACTGATCTCTTTTATATACCGGCAATCGATAGAGGAAAAAGATTTGCGGCAAATGAAAATTATCTAGCTAATCACACCAGCAACTTTAAAAAACTGATAATTGATTACTGGGATCAAGTCTCTTTTGTTTCAGTGGAATCAACCGGTGAAACAAAAATGCATGTAGATGAGGAAATCAAAATATCTGCTGTGGTTAACCTGGGTCTTATCTATACCAGGAGCGTTGTCGTGGAAATTGTATACGGTGAAGCAGTGGAAGGAGAGCTGAAAAATATAGTAATTGTGCCGATGGCTTTGGAGGGGGAAATAAGTGATAATGTCTATCGTTATCAAGGCAGTCTTACCCTGCCGCAAGGTTCCTACGGCTATACGTTGCGCATAAGGCCGGACAGTAGAGATTTCCCTCTGGCAGAGCTACCCCTGGTTACCTGGGCTCCTGTCTTTTAAAAACGCAAAGGTAGGGGTGAATAGCCGGGGGTTATATTAAATTAAGTGTAAATATGGGGACAAGGGTTAGGTTCGGTCAGGTATAGTTTGGAAATTGAAATCGAGCGTCGTCCTGGCCGGCAGGGGTGTTGACTCGGATAGGATGGACATCAGTTGGGACTGTTATAATATTGAAAAAAATTGTACCTGAATCAGGTTTGAAGTAGATGAAATAGGCTGACTTTAAAATTATGGTCATCCTCTATTTTTCTTTTCCTGGGTCCCCTGGTTTTACCTCCTCTTCTTCTGAAACATGCTTTTATTTCCCTTTCTTCCAAGAGAAAATCTATGGTTTCCTCCCGGAAAATCCGTCCGGATGGAGATAGTGCCTTGGCCCCCTTACCCAGCACCATAGCTGCCAGACCCCAGTCCTGGGTGACAACAACATCTTCTGCAGCTGTCATATTTACCACTTCCATGTCTGCTTCCTGGGGTGCATTTCCTACCACCACGTGTCTGGCAGAGTCAATTCGGTGGTTAAAACTGGCCACCGTCACCAGGGCTATCGAAAGCTCCAGCGCCGCTTCCTGGCAAATTTTCAATACATTTTTTGGGGTTGCATCAGCATCAACAATGATTTTCAATCTACACCATCCCAACATCTAGATTTCCTGTTCAAAATTTTTCCACCTAATCTGTGCAGTGATTTGTTATCTACAGCCTTGATTATAATATATGTAATATTAATAATAAACCGACACAGCCTGCAGCCAGGGGTTTTATTGCGAATTACAGATTCGCCTCGGTAGATATAGCATGAAGTTTAGGTAATAGGTAACAGCATTCAAAAGCCCTTTGTCTCCTGGTCTAGTGTATCCACTTGTTTTTTATGTTTTTTAAACTAAAGCCAAATAATACAAGTCCATATCCTGCAAGTAGGGAAAAACTCAACAA
Source organism: Candidatus Syntrophopropionicum ammoniitolerans (assembly GCA_013201395.1). Classification (GTDB taxonomy): domain Bacteria; phylum Bacillota; class Desulfotomaculia; order Desulfotomaculales; family Pelotomaculaceae; genus Syntrophopropionicum; species Syntrophopropionicum ammoniitolerans. Next base: position 81,833 of record JABMJD010000005.1, on the reverse strand, counting down.
AGGTTGAATGAAGCCGCTTGAATTTATGGAGGTTTTTAGGATGTCGGCACCATATGTAAGGGGTAGGGCATAGGAAAGCGGTTGTAGGAATGCCGGCAAGGTCTGCACGGGGATGAAAAGCCCACACAGGAAGACCATAGGAAAACGAAAAAAATTGGAAAAGGTTTGCGCCTCAAACACTTCGCTTACTGATACTGCGATAAACAGCCCTAAAAAGGTTGAGGTAACAGCTATAAGAAATACGCCTCCTATGGTGGTAACCCAATTAACACCGGATAAATCAGTCATAAAAGCGGCAAAGACGACTGGTACAAAGGCATTGATTACCCCGAAGACAATAGCTCCTGTTGTTTTGGCCAACATAAGGGTATTAAGGCTTATTGGTGCCATTAATAGCCTTTCAAACGAGCGACTTCTCCTTTCAAAGGTGATTGTTACAGCGAGCATAGAGGTAGTGCCAAATAAGATAGACATGGCCATAACACCGGGGAGGATTTCACGGATGTCGATGGGGTTTTGGGTTTTTAAAAAAAACATCAGTGTCCAGGCAAAGGGAAAAATGATGCCCCAGCTAATATTAGGCGGTTTTAAATAGTAGTTTTTCATGTCTTTTAACAAAATGCTCCAGAATGCAATCCATGTTTTCATTTTTTTCTCCCCTCCCTGTCTTTTTTCATATGCTCGGCTTCTATACCCGTTATTTTAACAAATACCTCTTCCAGCGAAGGGCGGATTATTTTTGCTTCATAGAGCGTCAGGTTGTTTTCTTCGAATAATTTTATGTAGGGTGATAGACTAATCAGTTGTGGGGTATTAACCCTTAATACAGTGTCGCTGAGGACTTCAATATTAAAAATAGCCGGTTTCTTTTCTCTTAAGGCCTGCTGAAGTCTGTCGGCGCCGCCGGCTAGAGTAAACTGAACAATGCTTTCCTGTTGGGCCTCCTGAATAAGTTCACTGACTGTACCGATTTTAATAATTTCACCTTTCACAATAAAAGCTACCCTATGGCACAGGTTTTCTGCTTCCTCAATATAATGGGTAGTTAAGAAAACGGTGGTACCGTTTTTATTCAATTTTTTAATCAGCTGGCGTATTCGCCTTGCACTTGCTACATCAATACCGGTAGTGGGTTCATCTAAAAAAAGTACCTTTGGTTCATGGATAATGCCGGCGGCGATGGTCAGCTTTCTTTTCATCCCTTTGGAATAGGATTTAAAAGGTTTGTTGCCTGCACCGATAAGATCAAATTCGCCTAGGAGCTGCCGGGCTCTTTCCTCCCGAGTGGTTTTTTCCATACCATAAAGTGAGGCGCAAAAACAGAGGTTGCCAAAACCATCCAGTTCTTCATAGAGGTTGCTTTCGTCAGGCACAATTCCTATAATTTGTTGTGCTTTTTTTATTTCATGGGGATAATCAAATTCCAACAGCTTAATTGAACCAGAGGTTATTTTGGCCAGGCCGGTAAGCATATTTATGGTAGTTGTTTTGCCGGATCCATTAGGTCCAAGAAAACCAAAAAGTTCTCCTTTTAAAATATTAAAACTAATATTGTTTACAGCGGTAAAATTGTTATACCTTTTTGTCAGATGGCTCACTTCAAGAATATGCAACGTCACAACCTCCCAAATAAGATACGGCCTTGTTTTATGGAGACAACCTATTTAAGGATCAAGTCAAGGGCTAAGGATTGGCCAAATCTTTGTTTTGTAGCGGCACTATGTTTTTTAAAAAACTGGATAAATATTTATGGTCTATAATTTCTACATTCACATTTGCCCTTTCGATGAGAATAGCCGGACCTTTACCCTCTAAGGATTCCCTGGTGTAGATGACGTCTACCCCCTTTTGAATTAATAACTGGCTCAGGTGTATACCTTTGGCCTTTTCATCAGTGGAATACGGGTTTGGAAGAATATCATGTTGAAGAACCTGATGACTGGTTCTTTTAAGTTTAACCAGTGCTATATAAGGTGCACTGCCAAAATGATCAGATATTCTGCCATCGGGAGCCGATAGGGGTATGGCTGCCAAAATATATTCCTTGATATCAGGTTCGTAGTGAATTTGCACCTTTTCGGCGTGGGGAACCGCCTTCCTCACAGAGGCGGCAATCTCTTCACTTGCTTCGTGGGCTTCCTTTAGGCCTTTAAGGTTCAAGGTAATAACAAGATTGATAAAAATCACACTACCTGAATTACGGGCAATAATTGATCTAATACCCTTGACCCGAGGATCCGCCTCAACTACATTACGAATGATGTCCAGGGTGGTAGTTTCTACAGAAGCATCCAGCAAGCTTTTCATGGCGTCTAAAAGTATCCGCCAGCCGGCTCGGGCGATAAAAATCACAACAATAATGGCTGCGGCACGATCAAAATTGCTATACCCCAGCCAGACCCCCAGCAAACCCAACAAGACTACGATTATTGATGCCAGGTCAGAATACAGGTGCCTGGAGTCAGCCTTAAGCCCTGGGGAGTTTAATTCCTCAGCCTTTCTAGACTCATAATTAGAAAACAAAAAAATTATTATAGCAATTAGTGTAAGCCCGGCAAAGGCCAGGGGGAGGTTTTTTAATTCCAAGGAGCTACTACCAAAGAAGCTCTCCTTTGCAATTTCATACCCGCCAAAGAATATAAACCCGGCAGAAATCAAGGAAACGAAATTTTCCACCTTGTAGAGTCCAAACGGAAAGGCTTTTCCTTTGAGGTGGGAAATACGGATGCCTATAAATGTAGCGAAGCTGGCCACCAAATCGGAGGCACTGTGGATTGTTTCTGCCAAAAGTGCCGTGCTGCCGGAAAGGAAAGCAAGAAATCCCTTTCCCAACATGATTGTAAGGTTTAATAGGATAGAATATAAGGCTACCCGGGCGCTTTTCGGGCTACCCATAACAGGCCCCTTTCATATACAGGATTTATATATGTTTTATACGATACCGTTATTGTAAAAGGCGCGGCATCAGTAGCCACGCCTTTTAGGGAGAAGATTTGGACATGTTAACGATGCCCCTATCCGTGATTGTCGCAACTAATTTCTATTTTTACTGGAAATATTTTCTCAACCTTTGTATCAATTATTCAAAAGTCAGAGACAATAAATCACGGAGCAGTTGGTTTCAAAACACAGGCCTTGTTTATTAATAATTATAGTGTTGCGATTTTATGCAAGTAACTTTATAGATATTTTAAGACTCGATCCTTTGCCATTCACTTCCGTAGCAAAGCGGGCACAAGGTTCGTCTACGGCAGATAGTTCCTTTCCACTGGTGGCCGCAGCTGGCGCATTTTAGTTTATGCTGGGCTAATTTGAAATTGCCACCTTCTACCCTTAGGGATTCACCATTGACAAGGGCACGTGCTATCTTTTGCCGTGCAGAAGACAGCACCCGATGAAAGGTTGGGCGTGAAATGTTCATTCTTACAGCACATGCGCCATGTTCGTTTCCAACCAAATCCTTCAAGCGGACAGCTTCGAGCTCCTCTACAGAAAGAACTACCTCGGTAAGCTCCGATATGGGGACGCCCGCCGGTTTGAAGTAGGTATATCCTGGAAGTTGTTCTACCCTTCTGCATTTTCGAGGTCTAGGCATGGCAACCCTCCTTATCAGTGGCTTGAATACATTTTAGAAACATAATAACTGTTTAGTTGCACGGGGTAAGTAAATTAATCACAAGGGTCTCTTTTTATGCTATTCTACCAATTGTTGGGGTATGAAATCTGTAAAAAGGCTGCTTTCATAATCTTCCACCCGGCCCCGATCACAGAGGGTCGACAGCCTGGGATCAATAGGTAGACTTCCCAGAAATGGTATATTAAATCGTTGTGACATCTCCTCAGTGTGACCAGGCCCGAAAACCTGGAATACTTCCCCACATTGGGGACACACGGCAGCGCTCATGTTTTCTACCAGGCCGAGAATCGGGATATTCATAAGTTTTGCCATTTTTATTGTTTTATTTACGATCATTGTCGCTAGTTCCTGGGGAGATGTTACTATAATGAGACCATCCAGAGGTAGAGACTGCATTACCGTTAGAGGTACATCTCCTGTACCTGGAGGTAGGTCGACAAAAAGATAATCCAGGTCGTTCCATACCACATCAGTCCAGAATTGACCAACCATCTTACCCAGCAAAGGGCCACGCCAAATAATAGGATCATCTTCTTGGGACATAAGCAGGTTTACTGACATGACCTTTATTCCACTAGAGCTTTCCAGCGGTATCAGCCCAAATGCAACTTGCTCAGGGACTCCCTTTACTCCGAACATTTTCGGCAAGCTGGGGCCAGTGATATCCGCATCCAGCACACCAACCTCAAAACCTTTTTTTCTAAACCCACAAGCCAACAAAGAGGTTACGGAGGACTTGCCGACGCCGCCCTTCCCGCTCATAATTGCGATCACGTTTTTTACATCACTAAATTCATTTAAGGTTAGTTTTTCAGGCGGATGTTTTTCCTCTTTATTGCTTGCTGTTTGTTGATTGTCCTCACATGAGCCATTCGTACAGCTGTCGCAAGTGTTGTTTCGCCCATCAGCACAAGAGCTGTTAGAACAACCGTTGCAATTAGAACCCTTTTCCATGTGGGTATCTCCTTTTAATGTTGCGTAACTTTAATGATCGCAGGGATTTGCTCCTGTTTGCAGCACACCTGACAAATAGGTTTTTACAATGTCTTCCGGACTGCCGTCAGCTGGGTTAGCACCGGTAACAACCTTAATTCCCTTCTGTAGGAAAAGCTGCTGTGCTCTTCCACCCATACCTCCTGCTATTACCAAGGTGACACCTTTTTCGGACAAAAGTTTCGGTAGTAACCCTGGTTCATGAGGTGGGGAAGTCAAGACTTCCTTTTTTAAAATATTTTTAGTATCAAGATCAACGTCGAAAAACATAAAGTTTTCGCAATGGCCAAAGTGGGTGCACAACTGGTTTTTAGCAACTGGAATAGCAATTTTCATTTAATTATGACTTCCTTTCTGGAGTGAATTTATTTCCTGAATAAGTGTGTTCCACACATTTTTTAAATCGGTTGCAACAGGTGCATCAGTGAATTCTACTAGTGGAAGTTTTTTTATTTGTGCTTCTGTTACCGCCCGGTCATAACGAATTCGGCCTACTACCTTTATTCCGGCGTTTCGGGCCAAATTTTCAATCTTGTCGCTCATAGTGGGATTGATATCATGCTTATTTAGGCAAAGAAAGGCAGGTATTTTAAAATAATTAACCAGTTCCATCACCCGTTCCAAGTCATGTTCACCCGATAATGTTGGTTCTGTCACGATTAATACATAGTCTGTCCCGGTTACGGAGGCAATAACAGGGCAGCCAATTCCGGGGGGCCCATCGACTATGATATAGGATAGGTTTTTATTTTCAGCAATTTTTTTGGCTTGATCACGCACCAGAGCTACCAGTTTGCCCGAGTTTTCTTCTGCTATACCAAGTTTAGCATGAACCATCGGCCCGTAGCGGGTGTCGGAGATATACCATTGGCCATTAATTGCCGGTTCAAAGGCAATCGCCTTTTCTGGACAAAAATAACTACATACGCCGCAGCCCTCACAGGATATGGGATCTATTGTATAAGCAGGTTTTTCATTTTCATTTTTTATTACCGCCCCAAAACGGCAAAGCTCGTAGCATTTTCCACAGCTGTTGCACCTGGCAGGTATAATTTCTGCCAATTTTCCGCCTGAAAAGTCGTGAGATTCCTTGATCTGGGGGTCAAGTACCAGGTGGAGGTCGGCGGCGTCTACATCACAATCAGCTACTGCTGGTTTTGGTGCCAGGGAAGCCAGGGAAGCTACTAAGCTGGTTTTGCCCGTACCGCCCTTGCCGCTAATTACTGTTATCTCTATCACCGTCCCGCCTCCTCTATTATAGTATCTATCAGTTCTTTGAACAATTCCCTGTAGCCTTCTACTCCCTTGTAGGGTAACTCTCCCTTAGAATAAGCTTCTGCAACCCGACGGTCATCAGGAATTTCCACCAAAATTTTGATGTTGTTATCCCGGCAGAAATCGCGGGCTAGTGTATGTTCTGGAACAGATCTGTTTATTACCACCCCATGAGGAATACCTAGTTCCTTCACCATGTCAACGGCGATTTCCAGGTCATTAACCCCAAAGGGTGTGGGTTCCGTAACCAGGAGGACGTAATCTACACCTTTGATAGCGGCTACTACTGGACAAGATGTGCCGGGAGATGCATCCACAATGCTTAAATCCTCCCCCTGCGCAGTCTCCCGCACTGCTTCAATAAGCGGTGGACTGTGTATTTCACCAACATCCAGTTTGCCATGACAGAATTTTAGGTTATTGCCACAATCCCCAGTTTCAACCACACCGAAGTTTCTACTATGCTCGGTAATAGCTTCAGTAGGGCAGACAAGGCTACAACCACCACAACCGTGGCACATTTTATCGAATGTTAGGACATTTTTATTGACGCAAACAATGGCGCTAAATTGGCAAATTTCCCCGCATAAGCCACAGGCAGTGCATTTGTCCTGATCCACGACTGGAACGGGTATACCCACCATGTGGCGATAATTGATAGTAGGTTTTAAAAAAAGATGCCCGTTAGGTTCTTCAACGTCACAGTCCATATAAGCTGTTTTGTGTCCGGTGTCTGCTGCTGCACAGGCAAGGCTGGCAGAGACTGTAGTTTTCCCCGTACCACCTTTGCCGCTGGCAACAGCTATAGTAAGTTTTTGTTTCATAATTTCCCCCCTAGCAGGGCAGTTCTAGTTCTACTAATCTTTACTTTCTAATTCCTTAATTCGTTTTTTTAGCTGTTCAAGTGTGTTTTCCAGGTATTCAGCCTGTTCCCTAAGAAAGGTTAGTTCTTGTTCACCGCCCAGTGGGGGTGCATAAACAGGAGCGTTTAGTGAAGCATAGGGACTCCACCCGAGCCGGTGGTGTGGTAAGGCGTTTCGCTGTCTGTACCACCTACCCCGGGCGCCGCCCCCCCGGCAGAATCCCTGGCTAAACCAGGCACCAGGGCCAACGGGGCTCATGCAGTAACCACGGCCCCGTCCCGTCATGGGCCCGGCACCCTGTGGTCCTGTTCCATTGAAGCGTGTCATAAGGGATTCCTCCTCGAACATTGGTTTAAATGTTTAACATTGCAAAACAACATTAGTTTGTATGTTATCTGCCGCCGCCTTGGCCTCTGCCGCCGCCTTGGCCTCTGCCGCCGCCTTGGCCTCTGCCGCCGCCTTGGCCTCTGCCGCCACCTTGACCTCTACCGGAGCCTTGGCCCCTGCCGGTGCCTTGACCTTGGCCGTCGTCACCACATGGACCAATGCCTCTTCCCGTTCTAGGGCCTTTGCCTGCCGGTCCAGTGCCATCTCCTCTAGGCATCTATATTCCTCCCTTCATAATATAGTTAGTTCTACTTAGGCCCAATGACCTTCAACATTTGCTCCACCGGCTTGTTTTAATTTGCCGTTTTTAAATTTTTCCAGGACCTCGGCTACAGTACCATCCACAGCACTGTAAACCTTGATCCCTGCACTATTCAAGGTTGTAAAAGCCTTGGGGCCACAATTCCCGGTAATCACTGCTTCTACATTGTGTCTGCTGATGTTCTCAGCTGTTTGAATCCCTGCTCCTTGACTGATGTTTAAATTGTGTTCATTACTAATTACCTGGTGCTGGTTTGTCTCAGTATCAATTACTATAAACCATTTTGCTCGGCCAAATCTAGCATCAATTTTGCTTTCCAGGTCCTGTCCAACAGAAGTAATAGCGATCTTCATAATGTTAACCTCCTAATTAAGAATTAATTGTTATGACCACTGGTTCATAACTATTGTATTCTCTATTATGAACTAATGTCAACAACATTATGCCGGCATCAAATAAAAAAATTATTGCTTGCATGAAGGAGATTGTCTATAATAATTTTGAACGATATTTCACTAGAAGATATCGTAAAAAGCATTCGGGGACAGTTAATAAAAAATGGAGGTTGAGTATGGGGGAATTGAATAAGGAATCTGTGCAGGAGAATCAGAGAATAAAAGAAGAATGGGTATCAGCCCTTATTGAGCTAAATAGGCAGCTGAAACAATGGACAGTGGCACAAATCAAGGAATGGGAAAAGGATCCAAAACAAACTGTGGTTCCGTGTGTTATTGAAACAACTGCCGAGAGACAGGAGGAATACCTGGGCAGGTATTTTGTGCCAATGCTGGTGATTACTTCTGAAGAATGTGAGGTAGTTGTCAGACCCATTGGCAGGTTTGCGATAGGTGCAATTGGACAGGTATGTATGACAAACAACAGGCAGTTGGCAAATTTCTTATACTCGAGAAAAAAAGGTTGGTTGGTCATGGAAAGCAGAAGACCGTTAACCAGAGAAATATTTCTCAATTTGCTGAAACAGATGTGCTGTTCTAAAGATAATGTATAGGTGCATTGTAAGGGGGAGGTAAATAAAATGTTGAATTGCGCTAAATGTGGTGCGCACCCATGTTATAAAGGAAATCTAGAAAAATTACCCGCTAATTGCCCAATGAGGTTATATGAGGAAATATATGAAGAGGCTGCGGATATTTATCGTCATTCTGCCGGCAGCCTGGCCTGCAATTCAGCGCGGGTGGAGGCCGGTGGATACGGGGTTTGGCCACGGGTAAGGGAGATAATGGAGTTTTCTCAGTTGGCTGGTTTCAAAAAATTAGGTCTAGCCTTCTGCGTGGGGCTTCGCAAGGAAGCCTTTGAGGTGAACAAGATTCTAGAAAACAATGGTTTTACGGTGGCATCTGTGATGTGTAAAACTGGCTCCAGGCCCAAGGAAGAACTGGGGTTGCGTGATGATGAAAAGGTGCGTCCAGGCCAGTTTGAGGCTATGTGCAATCCTGTGGTACAGGCGCTACTTTTAAACAAAGAACAGACCGATTTGAACGTTCTACTCGGTCTGTGTGTGGGACATGATACTTTATTCATCAAACATTCAGAGGCTCCAATCACGGTGTTGGCAGTGAAGGATAGAGCCACGGGGCATAACCCTTTGGCGGCAGTTTATGCCACCCATTATTTTCAGTCCAAGGTAAATCTTAAATAATTTCCTGCTGACTTGGATTCCTTATTTATTATTCATATAGTCCCTTTTCCAGGGGAACTTTGCTAGTTGGATGTAGTCTTTAATGGCCGCATCCAGGGTCTCTGCTGCCAGCTCCGCACAGTGTACATGATCCTCGGGCAACCCGCCGAGGGCCTCCAGGATCGTATTTTGATCAATTTCCATTGCTTCTTCAATTGTACGATCTTTGGCTAGTACTGTAGTAATGCTGCCGCAGGCAAGGGATGCGCCGCATCCATCGGTCCAAAAAGAGGCCAGGGCTATCCGGCCATCCTTGACCCTTAGCCATATTGCCAGTGTGTCTCCGCATATGCCGGTAGCCTGGGCAAAACCATCACATTTTGGAATGTTGCCCACATTATGTGGGTTTCTGGCATGATTTATTGCGGTTTCGCTATATTCTCCTTGCATTTGTGTTATAAATTCTTTTTCAACATGCTCCTCCATAACTGTCCATTCCCCTTTCAAGGTCTGTGAAAATATAGATTTATAACAATAATACAACCAGTAGCAGGTGGGTGTCAAAAGAATTTGCAGATTGTTTTAGGTCCCTGCCTTTTTATAAAAAAGCTGGTTAAAATTTTAAACCAGTTTTCCCCTTTTCCCCTTGATTTTTGCCAGCTGAAGGTAGTCTTCAATAGCCATATGGAGTGTTTCTGCTGTCCATTCGGCACAATGAACATGCGCCTCGGGCAGCCCACCTAGTGCTTTCAAGATGTCATTCTTGTTGATATTTTTTGCCTCCTGTATAGGCAGGCCTGCAGCAAGGGTAGTGGTAACACTGCCGCAGGCCAGGGTAGGCGCACAGCCATTAGTCCAAAAGGTTGCTCTAGTAATAGTATTGTTTTGGATACTAACCCACATGCTCAAGGTATCACCGCATTCAGCTGACATGTTTTGGGCAAAACCATCGCTTTTAGGCAGGCTGCCCATGTTGCGGGGATTTTTAGCATGATCAATCATGGTTTCACTATATTTCCAATGCATATTATCTAAAACCTCTTTTTCAGCATGATGCCTGTCATGTTCATTCATTAAATGTTCTTCCCCTTTCTTTGTGTGAACGTCCGATAATATTTTGTACCTTTGACATTTACCCAAAACAATACCTATAAATATCAAATAAAAATTATTATGCGGGGCTTTTTTGATATAATAACCCTAAAATACTGGAAGCCGGCCCTGTCATATGTAATATTATAAGGCTTTTGGTTGTTTTTTTTAACCATCAGTATTTAACATTACTGGTAGCAGTAAGAGGGTAATAGCTTTCCCTGTTGAAAGGTATACATAAATGTATTAGAAAAATTTATTAACATTATAATATTTTAGCACACTATAGATTACTGGATGATTAAGAGGGTAGGTGAAGATATTTGCCGGCCAACCTTACACCCCAGTATTATGCAGCAGAAGAGTCTTTTAAAAAGGCTGTTTCAATTGAGGAAAAGATCACGGCGTTGGAGGAAATGCTGGCCGTCATTCCCAAGCACAAGGGCACCGAAAAAATAAGGGCAGACCTGAGAAGAAGGCTGTCAAGGTTAAGGCGGGATAGGGCAAAAAAGCCCAAAACCAGCCATGTAGACCCATTTAATATTGAACGGCAGGGGGCAGGCCAGGCGGTGTTGTTTGGTTTCCCCAACACAGGTAAATCATCTTTTCTTGCTGCATTAACCAGGGCCCAACCTAAAATAGCCGACTATCCATTTACTACTATTGTTCCTTTGTCTGGAATGATGCCCTATGAAGATGTTTTTGTGCAACTGGTCGATACCCCGCCGATAACTGAGGATATTGTCCCACCGGGGTTAGTTGGGACCTTGCGTAATGCTGATATTCTGTTGGTATTTGTGGATGTTGCTAGTGATGACTGTCTGGAACAACTGGAATTTTGCTTAGACTATCTGCGAGATAAAAAGGTAATTAGGGAAAATCTGATGGCCGGGGGGCATGGAGTGTCCTTGGAAAAGGTTTTGGTGCTGGCCTCCAAGGTAGATCAACCGGGGAGTGCCGATAACATGCAGATAATTAAGGAACTTGCTCCAACGGAAATAGCCTTACACCCAATTTCCACTAAAACGGGACAAGGTTTGGAGGTTTTAAGGGAGAAAATTTTCCAGATGCTTAATGTTATTAGGGTCTACACAAAAATACCGGGTCAGGATCCGGATGTAAAAAAACCATTTACTATGGATCGTGGTAGTACAATCATGGAACTGGCCGAGACCATTCATAGAGATTTGCCCAGGTTAATGAAAAATGCCAGGGTCTGGGGTTCTGCGAGGTATGATGGCCAGTCAGTGGCGCGTGATTACATTATGGCCGATGGGGATATAGTTGAAATTAGCCAGTAAGATAAATCGGGGAGGCCGGTCAGATGGCCTCCTTTTTGTTTTTAAGTGAGCAACCAACTGTGTTAAACAAATGATACCAGAGGGTGGTGTTGTTTAAAACATAATAATACAATCATTTTTTTAGGAATTATAAAATTATGTAAAATTGGAAGCCAATTGGGGAAAGTATAAAAGCTGGATATGGTGGTTAGCATAGGCAACAGAAGGACTAATGGGTAAATTCAGTGGTTAGACAGGGGTTAGTAATAGCGGTAAACATTATTTTTAAAGAATAAAAGAAGGATTTTTCCGCCATTAGAAGAATCTTCATCTGATGCGTGTTTTTAAACTTTTTTTGGTAAAGGAGATAACCATGGAGGTAATTTACTACGGGGCTCAGTTTTTCATTTCAGTATATTACTTTTATTTTTTTGTGATTTCTTTGTTCGGGTTTTTTCGTAGATACAGTGATGACATTTTACCACCTGCTTCCCGTTTTGCTATTGTTGTTGCAGCCTACAATGAGGAAAAGGTTATTGGAGAGTTGATTAGAAATCTGCAACACCTGGATTACCCAAAAGAGTTGTATGATGTTTATGTTGTAGCCGACAATTGTACAGATGAAACTGCCGTCATCGCAGCAGAAAATGGTGCTACTGTTATGGAACGCTTCAACCAGGTAGATAAAGGCAAGGGATACGCTCTTGAATATGCATTTAATAATATCTTTGAACGGGGTATTCCCTATGATGCAGTTTGTGTTTTTGATGCGGACAACCTTGTGGCAGAAAACTTTCTGTCAATTATGAATGGCCATTTACTAAAGGGTGAAAAAATCATTCAGGGTTTCCTGGACACAAAAAACGCCCATGATACCTGGATTACAAAATCCATCTATATCAGCTATATACTGACCAACCGTTTCTGGCAGCTCTCAAAATATAATTTGGGCTTTACCTGTGCATTGGGAGGTACCGGCATGTGCCTTTCAGTAGAAATGCTTAAAAGATACGGCTGGGGTATGACTTCCCTTACTGAAGACCTGGAGTTTCAGACCAAAGCGCTTTTAAATAATATTAAGGTTTGTTGGGCCCATGATGCCAAGGTATATGATGAAAAGCCCTTGAGCCTAATGCAGTCCTGGCGTCAGCGCAGGAGGTGGATGCAGGGCCATACCAATGTGGCCGGAAGATATGTTGGTAAATTGTTCCTGGAAGGTATTCGCACCAGAAATTTTGCCATGATCGATGGCGCAATGTATTTGATCCAGCCCTTTTTCTTGATGTTTACAGGTTTATGTTTAATCGGCAACCTTTTTATGTATGATCAAGTTTATGACAAACCGATGATTGCTGTGATCAGCTTTTTTTCGCAATTTATATATTTTGGTATTGGCCTAACCCTAGAAAAAGTAAGTCTAAAGGCTTACTGGTGGTTATTTTTCTACCCCATATTCGCCTTGACCTGGCTACCGGTGGCATTTATTGGATTCGCAATGCGTAAAAACAAGGTGTGGGCACACACTCTGCACATCCGCAACATCAAACACGAAAACCTACACCTTTACATACCGGGGAAAATTGATGATAGGCGGGCTAGCTGAAGCAGTTTGCAGAATTTTAAAAAGAGACAGGCAGTGCGGCAATTTATTCTTGACATGTTATGTTGACGTCTGTATCATAGGTATTAATTGATATAATCTTAGAAACTATGAAGTGGAAAAGTAGTTGGGAAACAGCTCTACAGGGAGAAAGCGTCGTGATTGAAAACGCTTTCATTGCATGACCCAGTGAAGTTCTCCACTGAGTTTCCGGGCTGAAACCAGGTTTGGTAAGTAGGTCCGGCCGGAGGCTTCTACCGTTAAAAAGGAGGGGGTATAAGGAATCATTCCCGTATCCTGCCGTGAGTGGACTTTTTTATGAAGTCAAATAGGGTGGTACCGCGAAACCAGCTTTTCGCCCCTAAGGGGCGAAAGGCTTTTTTGTTTTACCGGCCCACTGCAGATAAGGGATTTCCTAACCTTTTAAGACGGGTTATTTTATTAACCAAACGGGGTGGTACCGCGGATGGCCACAGCTTTCGTCCCCACGAAGGCTGTGGTTTTGTTTGTGCTTAGTCTCGATGAACTATCAGTAGTGTTGGCCCCTCTGGTAACACGTGAAGTCATGGTTATCCTGGCCTGGTTGAAAAAGTCAAGGGTGAGACCATTCTCGTGAATAAAATGTGGGCACTGCTGATCGCGTCTGGGTAGTGGAAAAAGGTAGTAAGTGGTAGCAGTGAATGTCTACGGGAAATGGTTGGGGATATAGGGATTCAACAGGCCTACCTGGATTTCATGAGGGTTGTGCAGCCAGGTGGCGGTTTTTAAAACAGGAGGGTGAGGTTAAATTGAATCAGTCATCAGTAAAAAAAATACGGACATCATACTATGATCCCGAACATGAGACCATGTCCAGGGAACGACTGGAACATCTGCAGTTGCAACGGTTGCAGGCAACTGTGAAAAGGGTTTATCAGTCTGTCCCATTTTACAGGGATGCATTTAAAAGCAGAGGGCTGGAACCAGGGGATATTAAAACCCTGGATGATATTAAAAAGCTACCGTTCACATACAAACAGGACCTACGGGATAATTATCCCTATGGGCTTTTTGCCGTGCCTCTTGAAAAAATTGTTAGGCTGCATGCTTCTTCAGGAACCACTGGAAAACCTTCTGTGGTGGGTTACACTAAAAACGATATTGCAAACTGGGCGAACCTGGTAGCCCGTTGTCTGGTTATGGCCGGGGGCAGCAAAAACGATGTGATCCAAATCGCATATGGCTATGGCCTTTTTACCGGTGGACTGGGGCTTCACTATGGAGTTGAGCGTTTGGGCGCCTCTGTGGTGCCTGCATCCGGCGGTAATACTGACCGCCAACTCATGTTGATGCAAGACTTTGGTACCTCTATTCTTGCCTGCACCCCGTCCTATGCGCTTTTCCTGGCAGAAGAAGGGATTGCGGCAGGGATTGACTTCAAAAAACTGCCGATTAGGGTTGGTATTTTTGGTGCTGAGCCCTGGACCGATAACATGAAGAAACAAATTGAATCAAAAATGGACATTACTGCCCTGGATATTTACGGTCTCAGCGAGGTTATGGGGCCGGGGGTCTCAATGGAATGCATGGAAAAGGAAGGTTCCCATATAGCCGAGGACCATTTTATCGCCGAGGTCATTAATCCGGATACCGGTGAGGTCCTTCCGTATGGTGAACAGGGTGAACTGGTTCTAACTACCATCACAAAAGAGGGGATACCACTACTTCGTTACCGTACAAGGGATATTTCTACCCTGCACCCGGAAATATGTGCCTGTGGGCGAACCCATATGAGAATGAAGCGGGTGGCCGGTCGCACTGATGACATGCTGATCATCAGGGGTGTCAACGTCTTCCCGTCCCAGGTGGAAAGTGTCTTGCTTGAATTTGGTGAGACAGAGCCCCATTATTTGTTGGTGGTTGATCGCAAAGGTGATCTAGATGCTCTTGAAATATGGGTGGAATTATCTGAAAAAATGTTTTCTGATAAGGTAAAACACCTGGAAACACTGGAAGGCAGAATCCGCCACAGGATCCTTAGTGTGCTCAATATCAATGTCAAGATTAGGTTTGTGGAGCCGAGAACTATCCCTAGGAGTGAAGGTAAAGCAAAGAGGGTAATGGACAGGCGAGATCTGCAGGGTTAAAAGGAAACCAGGAGCAGTATATACCTTTGCGATTTTTGACCAACCAACATACCAATAAAAACATACCCTAAAGTGTGTTGACTTCCTGGGAATTGTAGGTGTGGCTTCATGTGCCACACCTTTTACTATGTTGACCCTTTACATGCCGCCGTTTTAATCGATAGGTAAAATGATGTAAACATAAAAATTATGTTTTGGTTTCTGGGTATCAAAAGGTTCTTACAGATTGTGTTATGTATAAATGTGGTTTATAATTTGTGTTGAAAGTAAATAGCATTTTATAGTTATTTTGGGTAATGAAACAGGCAATAGGTTAGAACCATATATAGCTGGTTTTATAAATAGAGCGATAATTTTTGTCAAGGGGAATAATGCTTAAAAAGGGGAATGTTTGGTGAAAAACCCTCGGATTCTTTTAATTTTATTTGCCGTTGCTTTTTTGGCCATTCAGGTGGTAGGTTTTATGAGTGGTATATCAAAACATGAAGTAAGAATGGCAAAGCTGGAAAAGCAGCTGGTCTTGTTTGAAACCATGGGTACCTACGCAGACTTAAAGTCTGATCCCGCAGTAAAATTAAAGGAAGAGAAATCAAGGTTTAAGGCTGAAACAATGGGCTTTGTAGTGAGAGTCCTAATTATTTCCGGGGCCAGCACCTTCGTTTATGCCTTGATGAAGAATGATCGGAAAAAAAAAGGTAGATAAAAAACGGCACAAAGGCCGTTTTAGGCTGCTAATAACTGTTTAGTAGTCTGCAATTACATTATTTATTGAACAATATAATAGATAGGAGGGTGGCGCATCCTGCCAGAAAAAATACAAAAAACAGGATTAATCGGTCAGATTTTCTGAGTTGTATGAGCTCAGTTGTGAGCGTAACCAGTCTCTGATTAATTTGTTGTATTTCCACGTTTATTGAATCTATTTTTCCGGTAGATGGTTCCAACATATTTTTATGTATTGTTGATGCCAGAGAACTGATTAGTTCAGATTGTTTGCACAGCTTTTTAGAATCCATCTTGATTCCCTCCACCAGCCTGGTTAATGGCATCCCTAATGGCAGTGAGTATAACCATGGGCAAATTTTGCACTGCCTCGGCTATTTTTTCAATTTCTTTCAGCATTTCAACCTGTTGCGATTGATTGTTTTTCCTGAATTCATCAAGGCAGCGGGCTATTTCAGCATTTTCATCCATTACAGGTTGGATCATTTTTGCCTTTAGTCCCACTAGGATATCACCAATCATGTTTTGCATTAACTCATCCCCAGCTTTTTCAGCTATAACCTCTTTCCCCTTGTGTCCCATCTCTAACACCTGCCTTTTAAATTAAAATTTGTCGACAGCATCTTTAAACAGCACTAATAATTTTCTGGTTTCTCGCCGGCAATGTTCTTCCAGGATGCTACGGGTGCCATGTGCAAAATCAGTCAACAGGGTTTTATTGATCTCACTGCCCGTCCATATGCTAACCTCGCGTATAATCCTCCTTAAACGTTCATCTAAATGCCTTGCGTTTTCCACCCACTACTAACCTCCCAGTAACGTAAATTGACTTTTGAAGTTTTTTAATCTGTCGCCTATATTCTCTCAGACCCTGCTGGGCAGCGAGCAGCCCTTTTCTCTCACTGTAACCTGTCCGATTGGATTGGAACATGTGGTTTATTTTTTGCGATGCTTCTTCAAGGATGTGATATATATCTCTAAGCCTATTGAGGTAAAATTGCCTGCCGGGATTTTTTAGAAGCACCTCTTCCAGGTTTTTTAGCAGACTGCTAATGCCACTTTCAGTACCTGTTAGGCCTTTTAGACAGGAGATCATGAATATTTTTGGCCTTGTTTCTTTTCCCACCTTCCCTTGGTTTAATTTCTTTAAATAGTCTTTGACATAACTGTATACACTTACCCTTTGCTGTGGGGTAAGGGTATCAGCAAAACTGATCACATAAAAAATGTTTTCATCTTTTTTTGCGGTCTTATTTTTTCCAGTGTTAGTTGACCAAAACAAACCATCAAATTTGTTTCTTTCCAGGCTGCTCAGGATGTGCTTGCCATTTAGAAAGACCAGGCAAACATCACTGTTTTCTATATTATCGGCTATATTTTGCTGGTGATATTTTTGAAGCCAGTCCAATCCAGGTGTATCAACAAACACTACATGTTCCAGGATCTGTGAGGGGCATTGGATTGTTACTTCACTGACCTCAAGTGGGCAGCCTGCTGCCAGGGTGTCCCAGAAGCGCTGTAGGCCCAACGTCTCTGAGATGTCGAATTCCCTTTCACCAGGATTCCGGAATGTTAGACGTATTTTTTGAGGGATCCTGCTGCTCCGCAGCCTTCTAATGGGTATACCTTTATAAATTGAAGGTTGAACTTTGTGGGCAGTCCGGGCGAAGGCGCCGGCGGAAAATAGCTCCCTGGTTTCCTTTAGCAACGGGGCTATCTTCTGCCGGCCGACTATTTTGAAGTTTCCACCTATAAACGCCTCAAGAAGTGCTATGTCTGAACCGTCTCCTACTGACAGGCGTTCAAATACCTCCAGCACAGCTTTGTTCAAAACTGCTTTACCCCCAATCTGTTCATAAACCTGTAGGGTTGTTTGTAGAGGTATGTGTACAGTCGCCGTTTTTGTGCTTCCGTGGGATATCCTTGTAACAACTGGTGTTGTCGGCCCATCTGCTGCCGGTAGGAGATTATCCTTTAGTAGGGCGTTAATAAAGGTTGATTTGCCGGTTGAAAAATTACCTGTCACTGTCACTACAAAATGTTTGGATACTATTAAATTTGAAAGACTGATAAGTTTTACCTGGTCAATGGCTGTTTTAACTATGGGATCCTGATTGAGTTGTTCAATTATATTCAGTAGAGCCAGTTTGTTATCTCTGATTGTGCGTCTCCGGGAATGATAGGCTGTTCCCTCAGCTTTTTTTTCTTTTGCGATCAGGTTCGCAGAATTCATTAGTGTCAGCCTGCGATCCAATTCCTTAGCAACAGAGGGTGCTGTGTGGATGAGATGCCCTGCTTCCAGAATAGTCTGTACTGCCCGCCGGATATCCCAAAATTCTGCTAAGAAAAGAGCCTCGTCTTTTATTGAGTTGACCTTTTTGAGTTTACGGGGAATATTGGCATCAGCTTTCCTCAACATCTGGTGGGCCTGAGCAAGGTGATTCTTTGCCAATTGCACCTCAAGATAAATACGAAAGGTTTCAATGTTTTCTTCTGCCAGGGTGTTGATGGTGTAAATTCTAATGGGCCGCAAAAATATTTCCCTTAGTGTTGTACGGGTTGTTTCCAATGAGGTACCATCACTTGTGCCCTGGTTACAGTTCAGCCAAAATGAAATATCATTAGGGTTTTTTGTTTTCCAGACCGAGGCCAGTCTGTATAAAAATTGCCTGCTACCTTCATCAATACCCCTTTGGTGGAACAGATAAATTACCTTATCCGCTTCTTTACCGGCAAGTTTGATGATGCTCAACGGTTCTATACCAGGGGAGTCTATGCCGGGGCTATCTAGAAATCTGCATTTTTTTAAAATAGGAACAGGTACCTTTATACTAACTTTGCGGTCTGAAACATCATTCCTAGCAAGGAAAGAGTACAGTTCCCCCGGTTGGTAAAATACCCTATCTTGATGCCGTTTGGATACCGTTGCCTTAAAGGAGCTCCCATAGTCAAAATATATCGGTTGAGAGGTCGTGGGTATAATTCCAACAGGGCTCAGTTGCAAACCAAGAAGGCCATTTAGAAGTGTTGATTTACCCGCATTAAAGGGGCCCAGGATTGCCAGTAAAGGCTTGGGGGCCTGGCCAGTTAACTCTCTGAGGGCGTCTGAGTCTCTGAGAAACTGGGATGAGTCACACAAGCGAACACCTCCCCTCATAATGTGGTAAATATATCCTATTGTTTATATATTAATATTAACCCGCATTTATGACTTGATATTAGCCCTTAGGTTTGGGTAGAATCGTTATAAGTTAGGAGATGGCAAAATGGAATGTTGAATTTACTGTGGGGGGATTAGTGCATGGTTTTGAAAGAAAAATACATGTCGGCAGCCAGGGTAAGTGAAATCCTGGGGATAACCCCACCTTCCGTCCGCAGATTGGTCCGGGAGGGTTTTCTGGAGGTGAAGAAGACAAAGAAATATAAGGCAGGTAGTGAATTATATTTTGATGGTGGTACTGTTAAGGCACTATTGCCAAGAATGCCGGCACTGCGAAGAAAATGGCACCTTGAAGAGAACAGGCGTATTGGTGGGAAAAAAGCTGCCTTTAAAAGGGCCATTGATGTGAAAAAAACATCAAGGCATTCTAACCTAAAAAAGAGGTTTCTTCATTCCCTGGAATTTTATCCGGAAAAGGTGACCTCGCTGTTGCGGGCTTCATATTTCCTCTACCATTTAAACCATTATGCAAAAACTGGGGAAGAATACCTTTATGACCTAAAAGGAGAGATTTTGAAAAAATTCACTGATGATTTTACGGATGTAGAGGGATTGAACATTATCTTTATTGAGGGTGCTCAAAAGGTTATTCTGTGTGATGGGTGCAGGGATAGGGCTCGAAATATGGGAATTAGTTATCTAAAGTATAAAAACAATCATGGTGGCTGCTCCCGGTGCCAAAGGGAAGAAAACTATTATAGCTTGTTTGAATTCAGGGTGGAGTATGGTGAGCATAAATTCTGTTTTCATACCCCCTATAAGACGGCAAAAAAATGGTTTGAAAATATTGCCGAACTGCCCCACAAAATACGGGAGAAAGGGGAGGATGAAGCCTTTCTTTTTGGGCGACCAATTTCGGAGGGTGAAGCCAGGGCAGTTACCCTAAAGGAGGTAACCGGGGAGCTGGAATCATTTTTGGGAACCTATTATTAAAAGTTAAGAGCCACTTCATCACGATCTAGGCGGCTTCTGACAGTCTGCAACCTTTCAACAAGCCTGGGATTGCCGGTTGCTGCCCGTTCAATCTGACGAAGCAGGTCTATTTCTCTTCTAAAGAGAGAAAAAATATCACCGGGCTGAAGTGAAGACATCGCCAATAGATCGTTAAAGCCGGCACCATTATACCAGGCATAGGCTAGCGGGCCGGGCAGGCTGGACCAGATGCAGAATTTTTCTGGCACACCTATTTTTAGCAAATTGTGTCTTATTGAAGAAGTTTTGCGCAGTGCGGGTAGGTTTAGTTTTGCTACATGTGTATTCCTACCGGGGATATATTCTATGCCAGCCATGATAGCGGCAACCTCTGCTAGGTCGGTGTCCTCTAATAAACCAGAAAAGGCTAGTTCTGTAACCAGTATTTCCTGCACATGTAGTTCCAGTGCAAATTTACCTCGCGGGTAAAATTCGCGCTCTTTCATGTAGCCAAGCTTTTCCAGCAGGTTGCGTACTTCCCTGTACTCATTAAAAATTGAGTTAGCATTTTGGGAAACCTCTTTATATTCTTCCTTTAGAAGGCGTAAACAGGCCTGTGATTGTTTTAATTTTTCTATTGTGGTACGGCATTTTTCTATGTCAGAGCATTTTTTTGCGGCACAGGACGACAGTTTTTTCTGTAAGAGAACCTTTTCTTTGTTTTTGCCTTTCCAGCGCAATCGTTTTAATTTCCTGCGGGCACTTTCCCGCTCCAGGGGGCAAGCAAAGGTCTGGCAATCTGGGCAAACTGATAGCGCTGAAATTCTTTTCAGTACCATTTTCATTTCCAGATCCAGACTGTCCTTTCTTTTTTTAAGCTGATGCATCTTGAAATTTCCATTTAAAAAAAGCTTTATTTCCTCATCAGTTTTATAACACATCAGGCTCAATACTGTATTAGGCGAAATAGTGAGCCTACCAGTTACGGGTTCTACCTTTTTTTCCTGAAAAAAACCTGTTTGTTCAGGAAAACGGCTATCTATACGGATAAAAACATGTCCGGCCCGATCGAATCCTCTGCGTCCTGCACGACCAGCTATTTGAAAGAATTCTCTATTCTGGAGGATACGAAAGTCGCGGCCGTCCCATTTTCTGGTGGAGTCGAAAATAGCACTGGCGGCTGGAAAGTTTACACCCGCGGCAAAGGTTTCTGTACAGAAAACCACCCATAGCATCCGATTGGAGTAAAGTTGTTCGATAAGGTATTTTACCGGGGGTAAAAGCCCAGCATGGTGATAACCAATACCCTGGTAAAGCAAACGCCGTAGTTTCCGCCACCCTGGGCCACTAAAGGTGCCGGGGTGTTCAGCCTCAGCCTCCCTGATCTGTTTTCCTACCAACTGTTTTTCCTTTTTATCAAGGAAGTCCCAGTCATGTCCCAGTTCCTGAGCCAGGATTTCTGTCCGCCCCCTACTGAAAACAAAAAAGAGGGCGGGGAGTTTATCCTGAATTATCTCTATTACCCTACTACAAGGCAATTCAGAGGGCCCCATGCCCCTGTTCGATTCATTTCCGTATTTACCGTTGCGTAATGTCTTGGAGTGCTCAGATAGGGACCTAATTTCTTTGCGAGCCTCTTTTTGAGACATAATACGCCCGCGGGGTGATAGCCAGCGGACTACCAGGGGCACTGTTCTCCTTTTTTCTAGTATGACTACAACATTCCCACCACGGATAGAGCTAATCCAATCGGCCATCTCATCAATATTGGGTACTGTTGCGGAAAGCCCTAGAATTTTAACATGGGGAGGGGCGAATAATATGCTCTCCTCCCAGGTGGTGCCACGTTCCTCATCATCAAGGTAGTGGATTTCATCGAATACCACATAGGAGGTTTTTTTCAGCTGTTCTGGTTCACTCAGACACCAGTTCCTAAATATTTCTGTAGTCATAACCAGCATTGGAGCTCCGGGGTTAACACTAATGTCACCAGTGACCAGGCCTACTAGATCATCCCCAAACAATCGCTTGAAGTCCCGGTATTTTTGGTTTGATAAAGCCTTTAGAGGCGAGGTGTAGATCATCCCCAGCCCTTGTGACATCACGTCCTTGGCCAGCATTTCCGCTACCAGGGTTTTACCATTTCCCGTAGGAGCCGAGACAAGCACAGAGAGACCTTCACGCAGGGCTCCTGCTGCCTCAATCTGGAAATCATCAAGGGTTAACTTTGTGACCGGCGGCACGGTCCTCGCCCTGCGGGGGGCCCTTTTTTTAATCTGTTTGGCCTGATCGGTAGTGACACCCGTTGGGGATACACTAGCGGCTGCCTCCAGCTTCTTATGTTTTTTTATAATATTACTTACCCTACCTTTGTTCCTTTTTAGGTCTTCAATATCAGACCGCCAAAATCTTTTTCTTTCGTCAAGCATGAAATACTGCAGCTTTTTCGCCTGAATTAGATGTTCTAGTGTTCCAGGGTTAAAACCAAGCACATTAGCTGCTTTTTTTTCAACCAGGGAGTGTTCCCTGAGAAAGGTAGGAGCGCTGGCAACATGTGGCGGGGCAAAATAGCGGCCGGAGATATCTCCTAGCTGTTCAACAAGGATCTCACCCGGAAATTCCCGACGCAGACAATAATATGTTTTTCCTTCAAAAACCACCTCAACCGCTAGGCTATCCACGATATACGTAAATGCATTTTTATCCATGTCCAGCTCGCCGGGCACAAAGAAAGGTTGAGTCAGGTTGCTTAGTGTCTCTCGGGCTAATGTTAACCTTTTACGTTTTTCTGCAGCCTTTCTACCTTCCTCAGAGTCAATGGTGGTTATCAGGCCCCGGGGTAATCTAATGAGAGGATTTTGGTCTGTTTCTGTGGTAAGGAGGGTTGTTATTTCCCTATGATCACTAAAAAGTCGCAGCAGGTGAGCGCGGCGCCTGGGCCTCTCATTTATGTAACAAAAAAAACCTTCCCAGGCGCCTTTGCTGTTGGGAACAGTATAACGCCCATCCGGCAGCCGACATAGGCTTCGCCAAACAGGATACTCAATGTCTACTATACCAGTTAATGCAATTATTTCCCCACGGTTGCGTGGGATACCGTCCTCCAATAGTGCAACAATGATGTCTTGTTGTTCAGTGGGATGTTTATTGTTGGATTCCTGTTCTTTAGTATGTTTTTTCCTTATCATCTTCAATGCTTCAGGAAGGATACGGAGCATTTTTTTCCTGTCAGTGTGCCAGATTTCCTTTCCATTTGCAGGGAATACAGGTTTCTTTCCTAGTAACCATACAGGCCTGGTTTTCAACCGCCCAATTGAAACCCTTTCTTCCTCAATAAGAGATGCAAGTGCACCAGCCAGGGAATCATAATCACAGTTGCATTGTAAATAGGCCACCTCCAGGGGCACTGATCCACAGCCATCTAAAATAGACAAAAGACATTTCTTAGCCTGTTGCGTATGCGGGTTTGCCAATATTACAAACACCTCTAGTAGAATTAGATAGTTACTAGTAGTCTAGCATATCCTGTCCAAAAATAACAATAAAAAACAGATGGCCAAATGGTGGCCATCTAATCTCTTAGGGTCCAATGCTGTGATTAATTACCCTGTAACAGATTTAATTAAAATACTTTGCTGTATCTTTTTATCTCATAATATGAATTTAAAAAAATGGTTACCAAAGTTCCCTTAAATAGATCATGTTTTTATGGTATGTTAATTTAGGATTAACAACATAATTTAAAATAGCAGCGAAAAATCGAGCAGTACATATATGTTTGGGCAAATATTTTTATTTTTATAAAAGATGTAACATAACTTTTTTGTTTAAGGAGCTTTGTTATGGGAAGGGATTCAGGCGTAAGGGTTGCAGTTATCGGTGGTGGTGCTGCAGGTATTATGGCGGCTATTGCCGCCTCATATCAAGGTGCGGAGGTTACAATACTAGAAAAAAACCCGCGAGTGGGTAGAAAAATACTGGCCACAGGTAATGGCAGGTGTAATCTGACCAATGTTAACCTTGGTACGGTCAATTATCATGGGGGGAACCCTGCTTTTATCCATAGCGTATTAGAAAGATTCAGTGTTAAAAAGACTATTGATTTTTTTGAGCAGCTAGGCGTGGCCCATAAAATTGAAAAAGGCGGCAAGGTCTTTCCTTTTTCTGATCAGGCCTCCAGCGTCTTGGACGTTTTAAGATACGAGCTTGATCGGGTTGGAGTACAGGTTTTATGTGGGGCCGCCGTCAATAATATTAAAATAAAAAACGGTAGTTTTTTAATTGAATTTCAGGACGGGGAGAAATTTAACGCAGACCGGGTTATACTGGCGTCCGGGGGCAAGGCGGCACCCAACCTTGGCTCTAACGGGGGAGGGTATGCTCTGGCTAAAAACCTTGGCCACAGTATTGTCGAACCATTTCCAGCTCTGGTTCAGCTCAAATTGGCAGCAGAATTTTTAAAACAGATCAAGGGGATCAAATTTGATGGGGATGCTGAAATAATTGTAGAAAATAGGGTTGTTGGCAAAGCCTCGGGGGAAATATTGTTTACTGAGTACGGTGCATCAGGCCCTCCGGTGCTCGCCCTAAGCCGTAAAGCCGGGGAATGCCTGCAAAAAGGCAAAGCAGCCTGGCTTAAGCTAGTGCTGATTAACACCTACAGTAGGGACAGACTAGAGCACTATCTGATAAAACGTTTCAGTGACAACCCAGAAAAAGAATTGGCATTCAATTTCGTGGGTTTTATTAATAAAAGACTGGTTCCGGTAATGTTGCGTGGGGCTGGGATTTCAGATGTTAGAAAGCCGGCGGGACAGGTTAGTCCGGCTGAACGGGACAGAATTCTCCATCTTTTGCAGGACTGGCGTTTCCCAATCAAGGGTACTACCTCCTGGCCGGCAGCGCAAGTTACAGCCGGTGGCATAAACGTAAAAGAAATCCACCCGAATACTATGGAATCAAAAATCTTGCCCAAGTTGTTTTTTGCCGGTGAAGTAATTGATGTTGATGGTGACTGTGGGGGTTATAATCTTCAGTGGGCTTGGTCATCTGGTTTTGTGGCTGGATGGAGTTCTGCCCAGGTTGGGAATTAATAAGCTGGGAGACATGTCCCAGCAGGCAAAACGCCGGAGATGAAATCTGTCCCCCCCATCTTCTACTTTGCAGTTTAAACAAAAATGTAAATCAATAGTATTTAACAGTAATTTTCTTGCCTAAGCGTACCAGGGTATCAGCTATATCTCTGACAGTTTGGTGCTTTAAGGCAAATGGCACCGGAAAATCCGGGTTATGCACAACCGGGTTTATGGCCAGGCCGACAATGAAATGGATTTCATCAGCCATTAGTAGTGCCCTGGCTAAACGGCCTGAACCATCCTTAATGTTTTCCAGGTTATGATGATCTCCCATGAGGTGTTGCAGTGTGTGATAGAGCGTGATTGCTCCTTCAGTCACCAAATCTATCCCCAGGATCTGTCCGGTAGGGGGAATTTTATCTGATACCATATCCATCAGATTTACCTGGACCTCTCTTTTCATTACCCGCCCGGCTAGTTGACTGGTTGTGCCGCCGCATATAACTCTAACTCCCTCCGCGCTAGTCAGGCTTTTTACAGCCTCAATATCGTCTGCGGGGTTCCGTGGGGGGCCGATAAGCGCAGTTAATTTTCTTACCTTTCTAAGCCTTACAACTATAACACTGGCATCATCGCCTGCTTCTCCACAGTAAAATTTATTACACATGCCTGTTACCTTTTCCGCCCATTCATCAGTAGTGTATCCACCCGCGGCCAAGGTTCGCAAATAGTTGCCTACATATTCCTCACCCCAGCCTAAATTCCAAAAACCTCCCAGTCCGGCATGAAGAACACCATCACTTAATAGAACCAGCCAATGGCCAATTCCCATTTCAAAACGAGATTCCTTAATTATTTTATCGCCAACCTGGCGTTGAATTCTTTTAAGATAAAGTAACGATTCGTCATATCCCCAGTAAGCAGAGGGGTTGTCAAATTCAACTAGATAGGCATGCCCATCCTCAAATATTTGCAGAATTGAAAAAGTGCTATAGGCTATATTCCTCAACCGGCAAACAGGCAGTGTTTCGATCATGGTTTCAATGACATCGTCTATCTGTCCACCCATTTTTAGCATTGTGGCAGCTGTTTTTGCAGTGATCCTGGAAAGTATGTTTGCCTTTACCCCGCTGCCTAGGCCATCAGCCAACACAATAATGGAAGAGTTGGGGGCATGGACAACTTCAATAGAATCCCCACAGAGCTCCTCACCCTTTTTATTTAGCTGGGAATATCCAATATCCATTTGAAACAGCATCTCAACCGCGTCCTTTCCCTATTCCTGCATCAATTTTATTAGTTGGTTAAGAAGAATCTTGGTCTCAGCGGTGGTTTCTCCCAACAAGCCCGCTATTTCCTGGGAAACGGTCATTAATTTTTTAATTACCTCACGGGCCCGATCAATAGTTTGCGTTTTTACACGTAATAGTTCTTCTTGCTGGTTAATTTCCTTGGTAATGTCAGCAAATATACCTACTACCATATTCTCCACAGGAAAAACAATCTGGCGGGCTATAGTTCTATTGCGCAGGATGCAAAAATCAGAGACTATTGCTTTCTTTTCCCTTAAGACAAGCTGAAAATCACCCGGATCAATAAAACGATCAAGCTGTTGGCCAATTATCTGCCTACTTTGGGGATCGAACATTTTCAGTGCAGCCGGGTTGATTTCCGTCACAATTAGGTCTTCATTAACTATGATCACTGCATTGGGCATAGCGGTAAGGACCTGGTTTGATATGGACTCAGCCCTTTTTCTCATATAGGGGATACACATTTGAGGTTCGGCGTGCCCTCTGTATACTGCCACAGCTTTTTCCCTGCAAGAACCAAAGCCGCAGGCACCGCAATTTAATTCATCTTGTGTGCTATACTTGCCGGTCTGCGCCAGGATGTGCCTAATTTGTTCTTCGCTTGGGACAGGCAACTCTACCTTTCTATTTGAAAACCCTCGAGTCAAATCTGTGGAAGGCAATGTAGGTCTTTCTTGGGCATCTGGTTTATGATTGAGTTTGTTGTGGGCATAAAAATGGAGCAGTTTTTGTTTTTTTGCATAAATGTCATCTTTAGTAACCCCACAGGGGCCACCCAGACAGCCTCCATTACAGGCCAACATTTCTATGAAACCCGGCATCTGATTTTCATTTAGGCTGTAAAGATTATCAAACAGATTAATGCAGTTTTCCAACCCAGTTACTGTTTGTACACCACTGTCCATAATATCAGTGCTAAGGGATGTTGTTAAAAGCTGGCCCCCCTCAGTAGGAAACAGGTTGGCTTTATCCGGTATGTAGCCATCAAATGTTGTATTTTCAAGACAATCAAAATCAATTGCTTCATCTATAAACCAGTCCCATAATTCTGTAAACCCGAGGACATAGTCAACAGAGCCTTTCACGTTATCAGAAAGGATTTCGCCTTTTTTTGCTATGCAGGGTCCAATAAAAACTACTATGCAGCCAGGATACTGTTTTTTCAGCAGTCTGCCATGGGCAATTACAGGCGAAACCAGGGGTGACAGGTAAGGGATAAGATGGGTGTAGTGCTGTTCTACAAGGTTAACTACCGCCGGACAGGCACTAGATATAGTAGGTGCCTGTTTATCAATATGATGATGTTCACTAGAAATTAGATCTGCCCCCACAGAAGTAAGCCCAATATAAGAGAAACCTAATTTTTTGAGTATACCCGGCAGTACCAGGGGCTGGGATAGTGGCAGGTGGATCGGGAAAGAGGGTGCAACACTGGCAACTACCTTGGTGGACCTATTTGCCAGGTGAGCCTTTATTTTATCAAGGTCACTTCTTACCACCTTTGCCTTTTGCGGGCAAACAACAGCGCATTGGCCGCATTGCACACAGATTTCCTCTATAATCCTGGCGTGGGTCTGGACGTTGTCAGGACTGGAGTTGATACAGATTGCCTTCAGCGGACATGAACGAACACATTTGTAGCAGTCACGGCATTTAGCGTCATTTGTTTTAATTAAAGGCATTCGTATCCTCCTTAATAGCCGGTAAAATTTCTTGCTCAAATAGTTCCTTGATGTCTTTTAGAGTAACCCCGGTAAAAAGTTTTTCTCCGATCATGACAGTTACCCCGCCGGTACATTTATCGTGGCAAAAACAACCCTTTAGTAGGACCTTGTCTTCTAGTTGAAGTTCTGCTATCAACCTTTCTGTTTCCACAATAATTTTTTTTGAACCACGTAGAAAACAGGAACTCCCAACGCAAACCTGTACAATAAGCAAAAACAACCCCCCCTAATAGATCTACCGGCTAAACTCCAATAGAAGTATAACACTTGTGTTGGGTTTTAAGCTATAGTTCTAGCACTGCCCCCATTCTAAGGTATTTTTCCCCTGGATTGGGTAGGTAATAGTTGGTTTTTAATGTAGGTGTTGGCAATAATGTAATCCAAACCGAATGTCGAATGTGTAAAACCTCCGGTAATTAGAGAATGAATTCTGCCTGGGTTCCTAGATATTATAAAATACCATGCACTTATTACAAGCCCTTTTTCCAAAGCAAGTGTTTTGAGGTGCAAAGGTTGTCCACCTCCCCTCCACACAGTTATGTTCCTACCGCATTGCATACCTTGATATTCTTCTGTAAACACTATCAAATTTTTCCCGAAAATGAATTTAAAAGAGGGAAAATTGTTTAACCTAAAGAATTTTATAAGGCGATGTTGCTGAATTAAATGTACTTGTGCGGAGGGGGGTGCCTTTTTGTATTTGCAGAACAAACCAAGGATAACTAATCTTTGGTCAAAGGTAGTTGGTGGGGAGAATGAAAAATGGCTGACAAGGGTCACTGTTGAATCTACAGGGCCCTATAAATTCACGCTGAAAGAGGTGAGTGGCGGTTTTTCCCTGGAATGCTCTGGTGTAGAGATCAACATGCCCGAAGGCAGACTGGAGGTTAATGATGGCCTGCTGCGGGACATTTCTATAGAGCGAGCGGGAAATGATACAGCCAGGGTAGAATTATTCCTTGATCACCCGGCAGAGTGTGCGTATGTTCTCTATAATGATTTTCCTTGCCGGCTAGTGTTAAACCTGAATCGTGATTTTATTAAGGGGTTGCTGTCCGGAAAAAGAATTGTGGTTGATCCCGGCCATGGGGGCAAAAACCTCGGTGGCAGGGGGCAGGTGAGCTTGCTGGAGAAAGATGTTGTTATACCTATTGCTAATAACCTGGAAAGGAATTTGAAAAAGGCTGGGGCGGAGGTGCTGTTAACCAGGAGGACCGATAAAGATGTCCCATTAGATGGAAGGGCGGCCCTGGCCACTAATGCCAATGCCGATGCCTTTATTAGTATACATACAAATGCCAGCGCAGACAGAAGCGATGTTGGGGCCGCAACCCTCTATTCACCCCATGATAATGGCAGCAGAGAACTTGCTGTGTATATTCAAAAGGAAATCATTAAAAAATTACGGGTCAAGGATAGGGGGATCACAATCCAACAAGGCCTGGGCTGTGTGAGCAAGGAAATACCTGCCGTTGAAGTGGAGGTTGTTACAATCACTAATATCGTGGAGGAAGTATTTCTGCGTGGTTTAACTATCCAGGAGAGGGCAGCGGAAGGCATTACAAACGGCTTGATAAAATATTTCGCCTGTGGCGGGCCGGGTGCAAAAGGTGATACAAAATGATTGCAGGAAGAATATCCATCAGGACCCACATCATCACGGATAAGGACGATATAGTCAATGTGGTGGAAAAATACACAGGCAAGGTCGCATTGCCGGGGGATATTGTGGCCATTGCTGAGAGTGTTGTCGCTATCAGCCAGGGTCGGGCAATTTTACCGGATGACGTTAAACCAGGTATACTGGCTAAAATTCTTTGCCATTTTCCCGGCAAGGAGGGGAGTCTTGCGGCACCTCCTTCTATCCAGGTAGCAATGGAGGAGGTTGGCAAGGCACGCTTTCTGCTAGGTGTAGCAGCTGCAGGCCTGGGTCGTCTAGTTGGCCGGCGGGGAGATTTTTACCGGGTGGCCGGAAGAGAATTGGCGCTAATAGATGATTTTGCCGGGACAATGTGGCCTTTTGATCGGCATATTGTACTGGGGCCCAGGAATACCCAGGAGATTGTGGATCGGATTAAAAAGGTAACCGGAGTTGAGGCGATTATTACAGATATTAACGATATTGGGAAGGTAGATATCCTGGCCGCGACCGATGGGGTTGACGCGGATGAGGTGGCTGACTATTTAAAAGATAACCCACACGGCAATGATGATCAACAAACACCAATTGTGGTGTTGGTGTCATCAGAAAACATGCAGAAAAATAAATGCTGTAGGGCAGCATGGTTAGGAGAACAATCTAAATAAATGATTTTAGATCAGAATAAAACACCCTTGTTTGATGCCGTAAAATATCATGTGCAACGAAATGCTATCCCGTTGCAGATACCAGGCCATAAACACGGATATGGCCTGAAAGAATACAAGGAATTCGTTGGCGAAAATGTCCTCAAAATGGATTTGAATGAGACCCGGGGTATTGATGTGATTTGGGATCCCATTACGGTCATGGCAAAGGCGGAAAAACTATTGTCCGCCGCACTGGGAGCCAACCATGCTTATTTTTTAATTAATGGAACAACAGCAGGGGTGCAGGCCATGATTATGAGCTCCTGCACACAAGGTGAGAGAATTATTTTGCCAAGAAATGCTCATAAGTCAATTTTTAACGGGCTTATTCTAAGCGGGGCTAACCCAATATATGTCCAGCCGGAAATTGATAACTACCTGGGCATTGTCACCAGTATCACGCCTGAGGGTCTGCAGGAAACCATCAGCAGGAGCCGGGATGCTAAAGCAGTGATGGCTATCAACCCATCCTATTATGGGATTGCTCCAAAGCTGGAAGGCATTGTTAAAACCGCACATAATAGCGGCATGCCTGTACTGGTAGATGAGGCCCATGGCAGCCACATGTGTTTTCATCCCCATCTGCCAATTTCGGCTATGAAGGCAGGGGCAGATATGAGCGCCGCCAGTTTGCATAAAACCGGCGGTTCCATGACCCAGAGCTCTGCACTTCTTGTCGGCAGTAGCAAAATTAACCCAAATTATATTAAACAGGTGCTTAACCTGACCTATACATCTAGTCCATCCTATGTCTTACTATGTTCCCTCGATGTGGCCAGAAAACAGTTGGCTACTAATGGCAGGCAATTGCTGGATCATATTTTAGAACTAGTTAGCAAGGCCAGGAAAGAAATAAACAGGATTGAGGGGCTTTTCGCTCCCGATAAAAATTATTTTGAAAGGGACGGCAAATTTAGCTTTGATGAAACAAAACTGCTGGTAAGTGTACAAAAGCTCGGTCTCACGGGGTATGAGGTAGAAGAAATACTGGCTAAAGACTATAATATATTAATCGAATTGGCTGACATGTACAACATCCTGGCCATTATCAGTTTGGGGGAAAAGGAAGAATTTTTACAATCTTTCGTGGCTGCTTTAAAGGACATTGCAACTCAGTGCAAGGGAAAGAAAATAAATAAAATAAAGCCGGCCCATTTTAGTCCTGAAGTAGTAATGTCACCTAGAGAGGCGTTTTTCAGTAAAAAAAGATCTGTACCCCTTGAGCAGTGCCCGGGGAAAATTGCCGGGGAAATGGTCATGGTGTACCCCCCTGGAATTCCCCTGGTCAGTATGGGGGAAATTATAACAGCGGATATTATTGACTATGTGAAGATGCTCAAGGCAGAGAGATGCACAATTCAAGGAACTATTGATCCAATTGTGGATAACATTATGGTGTTGGAGGGGTAGCAAGATAGTTTTTGGGTGTATGAATAATAGTAAGTAATGACAATAATCATAGTAGACATGAATGAGGAAATATGGAAACCGGGAGTCTACTGGAGGTTGGTGAAAGCGTGTTTAGGGTTGCGAGCTTTAATATAAATTCAGTACGGGTCCGTTTGCCGCTGGTGCTGGAATGGCTGGACAAACAGCAGGTTGATGTGTTGTGTCTGCAGGAAACAAAGGTGGAGAATAAGGATTTCCCATTGGAAGATTTTACTGGTAGAGGTTACAATGCCGTATTTAGCGGGCGTAAATCATATAATGGCGTTGCTATTATTAGTCCACACAAAATAGAAAAGGTGCACACTGGAATTGGTGATTGGGCGGAGCCCAATGAGGCCCGTCTAATCGAAGCCACGATAAAGGGAATCCCTGTGGTAAATACATATATACCCCAGGGCTATAAACCGGCTAGTGATAAATTTATCTATAAGCTAAGATGGATTAGGGCCATGAGGGACTATTTCTCCGGCCGCTTTACACCTGATGATTGTGTAATTTGGATGGGGGATTTCAATGTGGCGCCGGAACCAATAGATGTTCATAACCCAAAAAGATTATATGGTCGGGTGGGGTTTCATCCGGAAGAGCATGAGGCTCTTCAGCATGTTAAGGAATGGGGTTTTGTTGATGTGTTTCGGCTTCATGTAAAGGAAGGGGGCCATTATACCTTTTGGGACTACCGGGGGCCGAAACTCTTTGAAAGAAACATTGGCTGGCGGGTGGATCACATCTGGGCGACAAGCCCAATGGCCGCCAGATCACAAAGTGCCTGGATAGATACTAAACCAAGGGGTGGGACAAAACCATCTGATCATACCTTTATTACAGCTGAATTTACCCTGTGAGTTGCCGGGGTAAAAACACCTTTGATTGGAACCCATAGTAAGAATTATCCCAATCCCACAGGCGCCACATTTAATAATACCTTAACATTTTAATAAGAATTTCATAATAAGCCCAGGTTATAATAAATTGAAATCAGGTATAATTAACCCCCTACACCTCTTTCCCGTCTTTTAAAGGCGGGCTTTTGTTTATAAAGATAACAAGCTTCTCTAATATATCTAGGATGCCATGTTGCGTAACTCTTTCTTCAGTATCTTCCCCGTAGAATTTTTCGGCAGGGCCTCTATTTCCACTATTTCCCGGGGGATTTTAAAGGGGGCTAGATTCTTTTTGAGAAATGCCATCAGATCCTTTTTGTCCAGGATCATGCCATCATGAAGTGCTACATAGGCCCTTATTGACTCTCCCCGGCTACGATCAGGAACACCAATTGCGGCTGCTTCCTGTATGGCCGGATATTGATATAGGATTTCTTCTATCTCTCTTGGATAAACATTAAGTCCGCTAACAATGATCATATCTTTTTTGCGGTCAACGATAAAAACATAGCCGTCCTCATCTCTATAGGCCAAATCATCAGTGTGTAACCAACCATTCACAATTGCTGTCGCTGTTTCCGATGGCAAATTATAATAACCAGTCATTACGTTTGGCCCCCGTACCAAAAGTTCGCCGATTTCCCCACAGGTGCATTCCCCACCATGACTATCAACTATCCTTATCTGAACATCCTGCAGAGGCGGACCGATAGAGCCCGGTTTTGTGTGGCCCGGCGGGTTGAAACATACAGCCGGGGAGGCTTCAGAAAGGCCGTATCCTTCTACTATATGTTTTTTTGTTTTCTCATAAAATTTTTCCAGAATCTCCAGGGGTAATGAGGCGCCTCCACTGGCAAAAAGGCGTACCCCAACAAGGTCCTCCGGTTTAGCCAGTGATGTATAGAAGTTGTACATTGCCGGAACACCCATTACAACAGTAACACCTTTGTTGCGGATGGTAGCGATAACATCCCGGGGCGAAAAGGTGTCAACTATAGTAATTGTAGCCCCGTTATGAAATGCAGTTCCAACACAGCAGGTCCAGCCAAAGCTGTGGAACATTGGGAGCACGCAGAGGGTGTTGTCGTCAGATCTAGACTCTGTTGCCTGTGAAAAACCGGCCGCATTACTGGTCAGGTTTTTGTGGGAAAGCAATGCCCCTTTAGGCTTTCCGGTTGTGCCGGAGGTATACAGGATTACACAGGGATCTGCATCTTTGATATTAATAGCCGGTGGCTTTGGGTAGTCGTTTGTGTTGATTTCTTTTTCTAGGTCGGCTATTAAAACCTGACTGGGCAACGGGGTGTCCGCAAACTGCCCGGAAAGGTCCACTTCATGATCTGTTATTATGTACCTTACATGTGCATCTTTGAGGATAAAAGCTGTTTCCCGGGGTGTAAACATTGTGTTTAGGGGAACAACTACCCCACCCAGGCTGGCAATAGCCATATAACTAAAAACAAATGCAGCTGAGTTTTTGGCATTAAGGGCTATATGATCATGACACCGTATCCCCAGGGTATATAGGTAGTTACGGTACCGGGAGACCATTTCTCTCATTTGGGCATAACTATATACAGTATCTTTTTCGTAGATGGCGATCTTTTCCCCCACCCCCGTAAGGGTTAACTCGTGTACTAACAAACAATTTCCCTCCAATGTTAAAAAATTAGAAAATTCCCTCGCTATTTATTTGACATCCCTTGTTAAGATCCTTCATCCAATCCTGTATTAATATACCATACAGCATTAATAATTGCTAAATAACCCTGGCCCAAGTAAATATTAGGGAAGGTTAATGAATATTGAAATTCCTTTCCATAGCACCAAGCAAAAATGAGCGGTGACCCTTATGTTAAACAAAACAGGATATCCTGGTCATTGACTTCGATTCCAAACCTATGTTCTATTAATTGGGTTAAACAGTCCGTGTTGTTTTTTTTGTGTCTTTTTTACGGGCTTAACAGGAAAATAGCTGGTATTTGTTGAAGTATAAAAACAAATTCTATAGAGGAGGGGTATATTTATACATTGTAATCAGGGGGGATGTAATTTTGTATATGGACATTCCTATAGGAAAAATTATTGCTGGTGAAAATGTTAGGAAGGGTTATAGTAAACAAGGGATAAAGTGTCTTGCCCGATCAATTAGCAATGTGGGCATGTTACAGCCCGTAATTGTAAAGAAAAACATTGATGCAACCTTTACCTTGCTAGTCGGTCATAGGCGATTTGAGGCGGCCAGGCTGGCTGGGGTAAAAGTGATTCGCGCTATTATTGTTGATGAAAGCGAGTCCAAGTTAATGTTGCAATTGATCGAAAACCTGCAGAGGGAAAATCTCAATCCCATAGAAGAAGCTATGGCATACAAAAAAATTCTTACAGAACAAGGTCTGACCATGGAAGAATTGGCTACTAAGATAGGTAAGCCCCAGCCAAGTATTGCCAATACCCTCAGGTTGCTCGAATTGCCGTCTGAGGTCCAGGAAATGCTAAGTAGGGGTGATATAAAACAAGGGCATGGAAAATTGTTATTACAGATAATGGATCCTGAAAAACAGCAGCAATGGGCTGAAAGGGCCTTTCAAGAACGTATGTCGGTAAGCGCCTTAAGGGACGCCATATCAAGGGGAACAAGGATAGACCCTACATCCAAGCAAAGAGAATATAATCACTTGCTTAACAGGTTAAGGGAAATACGCAAAAATACAGCAAACAGCAACCTATTAATATATATATCACCCGAAGAGAAGTTAAATATAAAAAAGGAAATTAGGGAGCTGATCAGGTTTTTAGGTTAGCAGATGTTGGGATCTAGGTAAATACGAAAGCATTTTGCCGCGGGTTTCATATGTAAAAAATGAAAACCGGGGCATTTCCATTTTAGTGGGGAATGATTCCTGTTGTTATAATCGTAACTATCAACGAATTGCCGATGGTGAATGCACCCGTGCTGTTCAACCCCTCCATTGATAATCCCAGCTAATTAGTGTAATCGTCAATAAATATTTCACTTTGTTTTTTTTGGGTTGTAAGATAATAATCAACATTGACAACAGCATTGTGGGGAAAGGCATAGTTGCCGGATCCAGGTTTTTGTGGCGGTATTTTTAGATAAAATCCAATTAGGGGGGCGCTAAAGCTGGTTCAAGAAATCCTGCCGGGTATTTACAAGATTGAAGTTATTCTCCCCAGGAGCCCCCTTGGGGCTACAAATTCCTACCTGATTAAAGGTCGGGAACGAAATTTATTGATTGACACCGGATGGAACCGGGAGGAGAGCAGGAAGGCGCTGTTTGATGGCCTTGCTGCCCTCGATGTGGCTTTTGAAAAAACCGATATTCTGCTTACGCATCTACATGCAGATCACAGTGGCCTTGCTGGGGAAGTAGCCACTGAAAAGTCAAAAATATATTGTGGAAGAATCGATTCTGAAATAGTAAATGCTATGGCGGGTGCGACTAACTATTGGCAGGAAATTGGAGCAGTGTTCGGTATGCACGGTTTTCCGATAGAAGATCTGCATACTGCTATGCATAATCACCCTGGTAGAAGGTTTAGCGCACGTAAGGAACAGATCTTCACCATCCTGGCTGAGGACGATGTTGTTGAGGTTGGTGACTATAGGTTTACCATTATAGAAACCCCTGGCCATACACCTGGACATATATGTCTTTATGAGCCCGATAGCAAGGTTTTGATTTCGGGAGATCATATTCTTGATGATATCACCCCAAATATAACCTTTGAGAAGAATATTGAAAACCCGCTGGGCCATTATCTGCAAAGTCTTGATAAGATTAATCGTTTAGAAATAGAGCTTGTCCTCACTGGTCACCAGAGCCTTATTCGTGATATCAGCAAAAGAATTGGTGAGCTAAAGGAGCACCATCAAGCCAGGCTCGAGGAGGTTCTAGTAATTTTGGGGAATGGGCGGATGAATGCTTACAATGTTGCCGGCAAGATGACCTGGGATATCACCCCATCATCCTGGGATTTGTTCCCCCTTGCTCAAAAGGTGTTTGCTGTTGGCGAGGCTGCTACCCATCTTGAATACCTACAGCATACTGGGGTTGTCAAAAAAATTGAGATTGATGGGCGGATATTTTTTGAAATCAATTAGAAGTGGTGTAACCTATTAGGACTGGTGGTTTGCAGGTTAGCATAATAGTTTTGGAAGGTATTACCGGGAGCTACAGAGGCTTTATTGTAACGACAGCTTACTATTGGGTTGCCCCGGATAAAAGGGAGTATCAAAAGTCGGGGGGCGAAGAATAGTGCTTAATACATTTAAATCCGGAGAAATAAACGATAGCCCAAGGGTTGTGTATGTTTATGATGAAAAATTTGGTGGTTGGATCAATGTAACAAAATTTTTAGATAATCTAAAATACGCCATAAAAACGCTTGAAAATAAAAACAAGGAGAGAAAGGACTTTAATTTAATTCGTCTCTATTATTCATCGTGTTAAATAGGAATGGGCAATTTATTTTCCCTAAAAAGATGTGGACGTGTTCATAAAAATTATTCAAATACCAGGGCAATGGTATATTGTGGAACAGGTAAAAAGTTGGGACATTTAGGATCCAACTTTTTTTATATTTTAAGCCCTGGTGGCTTGGTCTTGTGTTTTAGACACAAGGTAACCGTATTTATTAGTAAAACCTATTAATCCGATTGAGAACGCATATTTCACTTTGCCCGCGTTGTGAATGATAATGAAAATAGGATAAATTTACGAATCGGAATTTCTATATCTTGCAGACAATTATGGTGGTGGTGGATCAGGACAACTGGGTACAGCCAATTACATATGAGTTGACACGGGTATAGTGACAAACACCATGTATTGTTGAAATGCTCTATTCTACTACTAAGCAAGCCAGAGGATGGTGCTCCAAAAACACCAATTGTGCTTGGTATAACTCCTGGCAAAATAGTCTGGTAAGAGAAAGAGAGATGTTATTTTATTATGTTTATGAACGGTATTCAGCAACACGCTGCTGTTGGTTACAAGTATTGGTCCCCTGCAGAAACGATGCCGCATAAAGAGATGAAGAAACTTCAGTTGGCTAGGTTACGTGAGCAAATAAATTACCTTTGGGAAAAGAGCCCGTTTTACCGCCAAAAATGGGAAGAAAGCAATTTTTGCCCGGCATTATTGAGAACGCTTGACGATATCGGGCGTATACCGATTCTTCATAAAGAAGAAATAAGATTAAGTCAAGAGCAGGATCCTCCCTATGGAATGATGAGTGTCCCAGGCAGGGGGCCTTTCATTCGCATCGGTATGACCTCGGGGACCACTGGAGAACCGGTGATCATACCATTTACAGAGGAGGATTACTTCGGGGTTTATTGCGCCGGTGCAGCTCGTGCTGTGTGGGCCGCGGGAATTAGGAAGGAAGATGTTGTGCATGCTGCCTTTGGTTTCACCCCTTTCCTCGGGTTGGCTGCTGCCTATGACTGTTGTGAGCATTTGATAGGTTCCCTGGTTATCCCAGGCGGTATTTGGAGTAGTCTGATGCGGCTGACAATGATCAGAAAACTGGGTATAACGGTACTAATGGGTACGCCGACCTATCTTTTGCACCTGGCAAAAGTTGCTGAGGAGAACGGTATTGATGCTCGGACTCTTGGGATAAGGGTAATTTTAACCGCTGGTGAGCCCGGTAAGATGTCCATACCAAACACTGGTGTACGTTTGGAAGAAGCCTGGGGGGCAGAGATATTTGATTATTGCGGTACTCAGGAAACACATTACCTGGCCTGGCTATGTGAAGAAGGGGTAGGGCATATAAATGAGGATTTGGCATATTGTGAGGTGTTGGACCCTGAGACAGATGAGCCGGTTTCCCCGGGTGAATCTGGGAAGCTGGTGGTCACTGATCTAATAAGCAAAACCCATCCCTGTATTAGGTTTGAAACAGGTGACCTGGTCAAGGGCATAGAAGCGGGCGCAACATGTGCTTGTGGCCGAACCCTGAGCGTAATGAAAGGATTTATGGGCAGGGTAGGGGACATAATTAAGATACGTGGGGTGTGTGTGTCAGTTGCGGGGATAGAAAACGTGATCCGGGGAATATCGGAATGTTCTGACAGTTACGAGTATATTGCAACTAAGACAGAAGGCGGGATGGATAGGATAACTGTGCGAGTGGAGCCGAAGCATGATGTGGATCCCGGGTTGTGGGATGAACTGCGCAAAAAGATAGCTCAGAAGCTGCAACTGTCTTTCATGATCAGCATGGAGGTTGAGTTGTTGACCCCGGGTACGCTACCGGTTTACGAGCTTAAGGCAAAGCGTTTCCGTGATAACAGGCCCTCAATAGTAGATACAGGAGAAGTATCAACAAAGGGAGCCGAGAAAGCTACCGCTAGAGTATGAAAAATGAAAGGCCGTTATCTGTGTTGATATCGGCCTTTACTCTATTATCTCAATATAGGGCTGAATGAATTGTTATGGATTATGCAGAAATGTATAAACAAAAACTCGTTGCACCTTCTGAGGCGGTTGAGGCAGTAAAATCGGGAGATTGGGTTGAATATGGTTCTTTTTCCGGGTGTGTGGTGGCTCTGGACAAGGCCCTGGCTGCCAGAAAAGATGAGCTCAGGGATGTAAAAATACGTTGTACTACGCGCGTGGCCGGTATCCCAGAGATAGTGAAAGCTGATCCGGCGGGCCTGCATTTTATATATAATAACTGGCATTTTAGTGCCTCTGATCGCAAGCTGGGTGATCAGGGACGTTGTTTTTATATCCCCCTGGTCTATAGCGAACTACCCGAATACTACCGTAGTTATATTGATGTTGATGTGGTAATGATCCCAGTTGCTCCTATGGATAGACATGGTTGCTTTAATTTTGGACCTCAGATTTCGCACACTATGGCCATGTGTGAGGCAGGTAAAATAATCATATTGGAAGTTAACCCCAACATGCCATGTTGTCTGGGACAAGAAAATGGGATCCATATTTCCCGGGTCGATTATATTGTCGAGGCTGACTATCCGATTTCCGAAATAGCTCCATCCGAGCCAAATGATACTGATAGGAGGATCGCCTCGTTAATTATTGAACAGTTGTCGGACGGTTGCTGTCTGCAACTAGGTATTGGCGGCATGCCCAATGCGGTGGGGGAAATGATCGCGGGGTCTGATTTAAAGGACCTGGGAATTCATACTGAAATGTTTGTGGACTCTATGGTGGATATGGTCGAAAAGGGCCGGGTAACAGGGGCAAGGAAGAGTATGGACAGACATAAAATAGTTGCCACCATCGCTCTCGGCACCCAGAGGACATACGACTTCATCAACGGAAATCCAATGTGTGTGTTTATGCCCGTAAATTATACCAACGATCCCTACATAATCGGTCAATTGGATAATTTCATATCTATTAACAGTTGTATAGATGTGGACCTTTATGGTCAGATAAATTCTGAGTCATCCGGCACTCGGCAAATCAGTGGTACCGGAGGCTCTATTTGTTTTGCCGAGGGCTCCTTTCGGTCAAAAGGGGGAAGAGGTTTCATATGTATGGCTTCGACCTATAGCAGTGCCGGTAGGGTTTTTTCCCGAATCCGGCCTGTACTGGAGCCGGGTTCAGTGGTTTCTATTCAGCGTGGCCTGGCCCCCAGTATAGTAACTGAATATGGAATTGCCTCCCTGAAGGGTAAAACCCTTTGGCAAAGAGCAGAAGCCCTGGTTTCTATTGCTCACCCGGATTTCCGTGAGGAGTTGATTAAAAGCGCCGGGGAAATGGGTATTTGGCGCAAAAGTAATAAACGTACATTCTAGGATTTATTTTCCCGCCTGCAGCTGCTGCCGGTGCAGTTAAGAACGCAATATTTATAGGCATTGCTAATCAATGTCATCGTAAACGCATATTTCTCTTTGCTTGTTAACGGGTGGTAATATTAAACCTGAATAAGGGAAGTGGAATTCTGCATGTTGCAGAAGTTGATATATATTCAATACATATGGGAAAGAGGTGAAGTTTTTTAAGCTGTAAGAGGGAGACAGCTTAGAGTTATCCTGTTTTTTGCAGTGGTTTGGGATTCATTACAGTTTTTTTGGTTTAGGGAGATTAGGATTCGAGATTAGAACTTGAAGGGAGAAGAGACGATGTCCAAAATTATTACCCCGGAGCAAGTTGGCCCATTGGTGAAAGATGGTTCAACTGTAGCATGGATCACTGCTGGTTTGTGCGGCTTTCCAGAAGAGCTGGCTATAGCGCTTGAGAAAAGTTTTTTGGAAACCGGGCATCCCAGGGATCTTTTTAACACCCACAGTTGCGGTTGTGGTGACTGGAAAACCAGGGGAATGAGTCACGTAGGTCACGAGGGAATGGTTAGAAAGCATATTGCCGGACATATTGGTGAGGCACCTATGCTGGGGGCACTGGTTCTGAGCAATAAATGCGAGTGCCACTTGTTCCCGCAGGGCGTTCTGACGCATTTATACCGGCAAATCGCCGGCGGCAAACCAGGTGTGCTTACAAAGGTAGGATTGGGTACCTATGTTGACCCCCGCCGGCAGGGTGGTAAAATCAACGATATCACCAAAGACGATATGGTTGAATTAGTTAACTTCCAGGGAGAGGAATACCTGTATTATAAGCCCTTCGACATTGATGTGGCTATGATCCGCGGTACCACCTGCGACGAGGAAGGCAATATGACTATGGATGAGGAGCCGCTGTTCCTAGAAGCGCTCCATATAGCAATGGCAGCAAAGAGAAACGGTGGTATTGTATTTGCACAGGTTAAATATATAGCCCAGGCCAGGACACTTAACCCCAAAAACGTGAAGGTTCCTGCCGCTCTGGTGGACTACATTGTGGTTGCTAAACCAGAAAACCACCTGCAGACCAGGGTTACATTAAATGAGCCTGCATTTGATGGGCGTATTAGAAAGCCTCTTTCTGAGGTTACACCTATTCCTCTTGACGAGCGTAAGATTATTGGCCGTAGGGCAGCTATGGAATTGAGAACAGGCGCTATTGTCAACATGGGCATCGGTATGCCGGATACAGTTTCCAATACTGCCGCAGATGAAAACGTGGCTGACTTGATGTCACTCACCATCGAGTTAGGCGCCTTTGGCGGTATCCCGGCACAAGGCATGGACTTCCCGGCAGCGATTAACGCTGACTGCATTGTTGATCACCCGAGCATGTTTGACTTTTATGATGGCGGTGGGCTGGATATATGCTTCCTGGGGGCAGCCCAAATTGATGAAGAGGGAAATACCAACGTCAGCAAGTTTGGACCGAAAGTAGTAGGCCCGGGCGGCTATGTTAATATATCCTCATCTGCTAAAAAGGTTGTGTACTGTGGTACCATGACTGCCAGTGGTGCAGAATATGAGGTATCTGACGGCAAACTTAAGATTTTGAAGGAAGGCAAAATCAAAAAGTTTGTTAAAGAGTGCGAACACGTCACCTTCAGTGGTAAATACTCCGCCGAAAGAGGCCAGGAAGTAATCTATGTTACCGAACGTGCCGTATTCGTGCTGAAGGACGGCAAAGTGGTGCTGACTGAAATTGCGCCAGGAGTGGATCTGGAGAAAGACGTTCTTTCGCAAATAGAATTTGAGCCTGTGATTTCTCCCGATTTGAAAGAAATGCCGAAAGAAATATTCCAACCCAAGTGGGGTAAGCTCAGGGAGATGTTGGTGAAGAACGGCGACTAGGGCCATATAGCATTACCAGCATTGTACCTTAGGCTCCGGCTCTAGGTGTGTGAAAAGTGGGGGCGCGTAAGCGCCCCATGCTGCACACAGGCAGTAAGAAAGTGCACAAAGACAGGCAGTAGGATTCATTTTGAATTTATAAAAAAAGGATTTAAAAGTCGGTAAATTTTCCAAAACCTGAGAGGAGGAAAATATTTCATGACGACAGAAAATGGTTTAAAATTTAAAGTTACAGATGCATTTTTTCTAGTAATGCTCATTCTGGCCCTTTATGTTGGACTAGCAAAGCCCTGGGTGCCGGATTTGCCGCCGGAAGGTCATTTGGTGTTACTTGCCTTAATTGTGACTATCGGTATGTGGATATTCGCGCCGCTGAATATTCCCAGATCCGTTGCAGGGTTTTTCTTCCTGCTGTTTACATTGGCGATTAAGGTTCCTGCACCCAATGTTTTTTCAGGATTTACCAGTGGTGCCCTGTGGACTCTAATTCCAGCGCTGTTCTTCGGATTTGTACTGATCAAAACCGGGCTGGGTAAGAGAATTGGTTTTTTAGTGATGAAAATGTTCAACCCTTCCTACCCGATGCTAATTGTGGCCTTTGTCATCATTGGGTTGGCCCTTTCAGCCCTCACCCCTTCAATTACAGTGCGTTGCGTAATCATTGTGCCCATTGCTGTAAGTGTTATTGAGGCCTGCCAGCTGGAGCTTAAATCAAAAGGTAGTGCTTTGTTACTGCTAACCGCCTGGGCCATGGCTGTTATACCAGGAACAGGTTGGCTTACCGGATCACTGCATGGCCCAATTATTTTGGGTATGATGGAAGCTATTCCTGATTTGAAAGGAATGCTTACTTTTAGTTCTTACCTGCAGGTCATGTTAATCCCTGCCCTGGTGTTGACCCTGATCCTCATTGTCGGTGGTTATTTTGCCCTAAAACCAAGTGAACCGATAACCTTGAAAAAAGAGTATTTTCAAGAGGCTTATACTAAACTAGGTGCATGGAATAAGGATCAAATTGTTAGTGCGATAGTTCTTACAGTCTGCTTCCTTATGTTTTTTACCAACAAAATGCATGGTATACCGGACGGGGCTACAGTGCTGGCTGGACTGTTTTTGCTGACAGCTTTCGGCGTTGTCAAAGGGCCGGAAATCAGTACAGGTATCAGCTGGGATTTAATCATGTTTATTGGTGTGGCCATGAGTATTGGCGGCGTTTTTGGTGTAACTGGTGTAAACAAATGGTTGGTAGGTGTTTTAGTACCCCTAATCGCGCCGTTGACATCAAGCCCCTGGATGTTGTGCTACTCCATCATAATACTGTTCTTCATTTTGAGGTTCTTTGATGTGGCAGTATTTATACCCACCATGACTATCCTTATACCGATACTGCCTGAAATAGCAAACAACTTTGGCATTAATCCTTTGGTTTGGGTACCCCTCTTCATAATGGCAGCAAACTGCTTCTTCCTAACCTATACAAACATGTTTGCTTTAGTGGCAGAGTCCATTGCCGAGAAGAGGTCCTGGACAAGCGGACAAAGTGCTACGTATGGTATGGTTTATGGTGTGGCCGTGCTGATTACGCTAGCTATATCAATCCCATACTGGACTTCAATTGGCATGTTCCAATAAAGATAATTAGTTAACCAATTGTAGTTTCATAATTAGGTTGAAAACTGCTATTACCCTAGTGGAAATAGCAGTTTTCATTTGTTTGATTTGTTGGTATTGATTTTGCTTTTTCAAAAAGAACAAGCAAGGCTTGTTCTTTTTGCCTTGCTTGTTCTTTTGATTAGTTTTTCTAATTAGCCTCGTGCACTAGCGACTATATATTAGTCTTATATCGCGTGATGTGAGAGATGCCCTGGCAACGTGTTTCCTGGCTGCTTCCCTGGACTTTTGTGTTTTTACCCATTGATTAGTAAACTTTAAAAACATCTTCAGCGTCGGTGGTGGGTCAGAGGTATTGCGCGTAGCCAATGAAATTCTTCTTGGTATGGTAGGAGTGATTTCTATAATTCTCATGCTGGGGTCTTTTTCTGCAGCTGCTACCTTGGAGGAAAGTACTGTAATGCCAATCTCCTCGCGTACAAAACTGAGCATTGTTTTAACAATTGAGCATTTTATGACAATGTTTGGAGTGAAGCCTGCTATCTCACAGGCTCTACAAAAATCATGATGATGGCCTGATGTGCGGGGTGTCATAATCAATTTTTCGTTTCTTAGTTCATTTATGTTTATTGATTCTTTATTAGCCAAAGGATGCCGGCTACTTGTCACAAGCACCATTCTGTCGGACAAAAGGGGGTAAAATTTTAAATTATTGTCATTTTTGCTCATCTGTGTCATAGCCACGTCAATTTTGGCAGATTGGAGCATTGATAAAAGATCCTCACATTGTTCTTCAACAATGCGCATTTTTATCCCCGGGTAGTTATCCTGAAATGATTTTAACAGGTTGGGTACATTGTAACTGCCAATAACA
Source organism: Candidatus Syntrophopropionicum ammoniitolerans (assembly GCA_013201395.1). Classification (GTDB taxonomy): domain Bacteria; phylum Bacillota; class Desulfotomaculia; order Desulfotomaculales; family Pelotomaculaceae; genus Syntrophopropionicum; species Syntrophopropionicum ammoniitolerans. Next base: position 36,848 of record JABMJD010000005.1, on the reverse strand, counting down.
GGAATGGTGCCAAAAGCAAGTTCACCTTTAACCATAGACACATAATCCTGTATGCTGCGTCTTGCCTCCTTTACTTCCGACATGATCCGTTGGGCATGTTTAATAAACTCTGCTCCGGCTGGTGTCAGGTGAACTGACCGGGTGGTTCTAACAAACAAATTGGTGCCTAGTTCGTTTTCCAGCTTACTGATCTGCTGGGAAAGCGAGGATTGAGATATCTTTATTTCCTCTGCTGCACGTGTGAAGTTATGGAATTTTGCCACAGCTAGGACATATTCCAGCTGATGCATTTCCAATGTATACCCCTCCTCTATTTGCTCAATTCCCAAAATAAAAAAACATATCTATATTATTTAAAGGTTAGCATTCTAAAGAATGTTTAACACCGTTCAAAAGGCTTTATTAACTGGACCCCTATTAGCCTTTTGGGCAGTCAGTGGCTAATCAATTTACATTTTAGGCAGAAAATTTTGTCGTTTTATAGTTTTTATATATGTAATTATATATGTAGGACAATAATTAGTAAACGTGTTTAAGCCTTGCAGTTTTAGCCAGGCCAATGCATGCGTGCCATTCCATTGCAGATAAAGTGAGCATAGTACATGTCAATGTTAATTTTATCACTATTCACAGGACGCCATAAATACATCTTGCCTATTGCACTTATTGATATAATGTATGAATCCTGGTTAGGGGCATGGCTATTTTATAGTGTTGCCGCAATGAATTCTCTTTTGCCTGCCTATCTGCTAGGAGACATGTTCGACCGGGAGGTGGCCTGGTTAACGGGCAGGATAGGCGCCAGGTTTTGGGTATATAATCATTTCATTTAAATATACCAATTCATCTTTAATTAAGGGGGGGGGTAAGACACTCTCTTTTTTTTGTTCCAATGTTCATGTAAGTCCTGTTAACCCAGGCTTTTATTTGTATTATCTAACACAGCTGCAGCGGCAAACTTATAGGCATAACTAATAAATCCAATCGCGAACACATATTTCACTTTGTTCTTTGCTGGGTGATAAGATAAAACCGGTAAAGAAATCGTATAGGGTTAGTATGTCCCAGTCATTAGGTTCTGAATTTTCAAGATGTTTTAAGGTATTGAAGGCAGTTTGAGAGCAGTTAATGAGTTAGTCATTGTCTAGGATCTGAATAGCTGGTAACAGGAAAGCTTCAAATTTAAAGAGGATGGTGATGCAAGAAGCTAAGCAGAAGAGACGGGGTTTGTTTGGTGTGCAGAAGATTATTACCAAAAAAGAGGAGGAGAAAACGTGTATCTACCAGATTTCGAGTATTATGCACCGGAAAGCGTCGCGGAGGCATGCCAGCTTTTAGCACAATTTGGGGAAAAGGCTAAGGTGCTTGCCGGCGGGACAGACATGGTAGTCAAGATGAAAAATGAATTGCTTGCTCCGGAAGTGGTTGTTTCAGTTAAAAATCTGGAGCAGCTGAAAAAAGTTGAATACGTTGCAGGCAAAGGCGTTAGCGTAGGCGCATTGTGTACACATAACGACCTGGTTAAGTCAGATGTATTAAAGGAGAAATTTGCTTCCGTAGCAAATGCGGCCAGACAAATGGCCAATAACCAGGTGCGCAACAGGGGTACAATTGCCGGCAATATAGTAAGTGCTGTGCCGTCAGCTGACTTGCCGCCTGTTTTAATTGCTCTTAACGCAACTGCTAAATTGGTTGGCGCTAAGGGTGAGCGGACCCTGGCTATGGAAGACGTATTTGCTGGTCCTGGCAAGACTGTTCTGGCAAATGACGAGGTGCTTACAGAAATATTTATCCCTGAACAGAAAATGACGGGTAGTAACTACATTAAATTTGGTCTGCGTAAGTCTGGCGCATTGGCTGTGGTAGGCGTGGCTGTTGCTGTTCAGGTGGAAAACGGTGTTATAAAAGATGCGAGAGTAGCATTGGGTGCTGTTGCAGCTACTCCTGTAAGGGCGAAGAAAACTGAAGAATTCCTAAAAGGTAAAAAGGTAACTGACGATGTGTTAGCAGAAGCCGGTGTAATTGCTTCTGGTGAATGCAAGCCGATATCCGATATTAGGGCATCTGCCGAATACCGCACAGACCTGGTGCGTATATTCACGAAGCGTGCACTGCGCAAGGCTGTTGACGAGGGACACGTATAGAAAGGAAAGGAGAGGTGAAAATGTCTAGCTTTGTTGTAGATAAAAAAGGAATCAAACGCTATGCGGTCACCATAGGCGTTAATGGTAGCGAATATACAAAAGTAATTAAAGCAAATACACTGCTGGTAAATTTCCTGCGGGAAGATCTCGATTTAACCGGTACTAAAAGAGGTTGCGAGCTCGGAGACTGTGGATGCTGCACAGTAATGATGGATGGCAAGCCGGTTAACTCCTGCCTGGTGTTGGCTATGGATTGTGATGGGCATGAGATTACTACTGCTGAAGGTATTCAAGACGGGGAAGACCTGGACATTGTGCAGGAAAAATTCGTTGAGCACGCAGCATTCCAGTGTGGTTTTTGTACATCTGGCATGATTGTGTCATCCAGAGCGCTGCTAAATGAGAACCCCAATCCCACAGACCACGATGTACGTGAAGCTATAGCAGGTAACCTGTGTCGCTGCACAGGTTATGTGAACATTGTTGCGGCCGTATTAGATGCGGCTAAAGAACTCTAAGGAAAGGAAGAGGGTGAGCGTAGTGAAAGAAAATTATTCATATGTAGGACACAGCGTTGACAGGAATGACTCATATGGAAAAACAACTGGACACGCGCAATATGTAGCTGACTTAAAATTCCCAGGTATGCTCTATGGTAAGCTGATCCGCAGCACAATAGCTCACGGACGCATTAAGAGTATAGATACCTCTGAAGCAGAAAAACTCGACGGCGTAGTGGCGGTTATCACGGCAAAAGATGTTCCATCCATGAAATATGGGTTAAGCCCTGCTCGCTTCGACGAAAATATTTTCTGTATTGACAAAGTAAGATATCATGGTGATAAAATCGGTGCGGTGTGTGCGATAGACGAGGAAACCTGCTATAAAGCACTAAAACTGATCAAGGTAGAATATGAAGAACTAGAGCCGGTCCTCACCTGGCAGGATGCTGTAAAAGAAGGGGCACCGCAAATCTTTGATGAGTATCCCGGCAACGTTAACACTGAAATTCACCACCATTTCGGTGATGTGGATGAGGCATTAAAAGACGCATATTATGTGCGCACTGACAAATTCCAAGGGCAGCGCGCCTATCACGCCTTCATCGAAAACCATTGTGCTGCAGCCTATTGGGAAGCAGATAAGGCATTTTTGTATACCACTACACAATCAGTGCACTATGACCAGTATCACATAGCCAGGGTTCTGGGCATGAAAATGGGTAACCTGACTGTGCGTGCGGTTAATGTTGGCGCCGGGTTTGGTGGTAAACTGGACACCTGCGGTACAGAATTTGCCGCAATAATCCTGGCCAAGCTTACTGGGAGACCAGTGAAGGTTTGGTTCGACCACTATGAGACCTTCCTGAATGGCCACGGCCGTCACCCCATGACCATGACCCTGACCACCGGCGTGGACAAAAAAGGTAAGATAGTGGCTCACAAATTTGATTGTGTTCTAGAGGGCGGCGCCTATACCGGACTGGGCATTGCATCCTCTTACTATGCCGGCTCCCTGCTGGGCATATTGTACCCCATTGAGAACTACAAATTTGACTGCCAGCGTATAGTCACAACCCTACCTCCCTGTGGAGCACAAAGGGGCCACGGACAGCCGCAGCCAAGATTTGCCTTTGAAAGCCATATCGACCTTGTTGGAGAAGCAATTGGTGTAGACCCGATCGACATGCGTCTGATTAACGCCCGTAAGGGTAATAGTATTACCACAGCCGGTTATGAGGTTAAGTCCTATAACCTGCTTGCCGCCAACAGAATGGCCCGTGACGCTTCCGGTTGGACCGAGAAGAGAGGTAAAATGGGCCCCGGTAGAGGAATTGGTGTTGGTAACGGTGGGTTTGTAACTGGTGCAGGCTTCTGCCAGTACCGGACTGACTATCCACACTCTGTCGGCATGGTGAAGGTGTTTGACGATGGTACCAGAGCCTATGTGTATTCCAACGCAATTGACATCGGTCAGGGCAGTAGCACAGTGCTGATGCAGATGGCAGCAGAAGCAATGGGATATCCTTATGAGCAGTGCCAAATGGTAACAGGGGATACCGACCTTTCCACTTTGGACTTTGGCGCCTATGCCAGCAGACAGACATTGATGGCTGGTTGGGCTGTCACTAGAGCGGGTGCAGAAGTCAAGAAAAAAATTCTTGCTAAAGCTTGTGAAATGCTGAAAGCATCCGGACGGGTCAAAGAAGGTTTTGGTTACCTGGATGGCCCATTGACCACTGAAGATCTGGAATGCAAAGACGGTATTGTGTATATTAAGCAGGAACCGGCTGTTAAACTAACATTTGAAGAAGTAGCACGTAAATACTTTGTTGACCACGGTGCACTTGTTGGCCGCGGCTGGTATCACCCCGGCAAACTGGGTGGCAACCACAAGGGTGCAGCAGTTGGTACATCCCCAGCATACAGTAGCGCAACTCAGGTAGCAGAGGTTAAGGTTGACATGGAAACTGGCGAAATTGAATGTGTGGATACCTGGGACGTGCACGACAGCGGCACAATCATTAACCCGAAACTGTTCCACGGCCAGGTTCACGGCGCCTTCTACATGGGTATCGGCGAGACCATTTGGGAAGAAGTTAAATTTGACCCGAAAACAGGTGCTCTGTTGAACGGTAACTTTGCAGAGTATCGTCTGCCGACAGCTCTTGATATGCCGCCTGTTGAGTCCTTAACATTGGATGAGAGCTATGAGCCCAACGGACCTTATGGATGTAAAGAGGTTGGGGAAGGTGCAACGACACCGACTATGGGCGCAGTTGCCAACGCCATTTATGATGCCATAGGAATCAGCATGACCGAACTGCCGATTACCTATGAAAAGGTATGGCGTGCATTGAAAGAAAAGAAGGAAAACGGGAAATAAAGCGGGATCCAAAAATCTAAGGTAAGCTAGGATAGTAGACATGAGAGACGATATATATCGTCTCTCATATCTTAATCAACTATTATAAGTAAAGGCAAAGTAAGCTAGGTCTGGCAAAAGTGAGGGCTAGACAAGGCATAAAATATTATGTAGAATAATGTCGAGAATTATAAACCTGAAGGTTATGAGAATCTTGAGTGGTAACGGAGAAGAGTAAAGGCTTGCAAGAGCCAAGGGAACATGTGGTAATATATAGAAGAAGCGCAGGGTTTGCATAGATTGAATGAGTATGCTCTGAAGGGGAGCAATGTTTTGCAGGTGTGGTATGTATTCCTAGATAATTATTCTTGAATTGTTGTTGTCTCGGTTGTTGGCAGATAAATGGATAAACGGTAGGTATATTATTGTCCTGGCTGATGAAGGATTGTACAGGGCGTGTATGGAGTGCGAGTATCATAATTGTATCAGAGTATCACGTTGTCCAAGAGGGGGTAAGGAATGTGGAAATAAACCTACAACAGGGAAATACATTTGTGACGATAATAGGACAAAAGAACCTAGACAAAAAATTGCTGGGTGCAAAAATAATGCTAACTGAAGATAGCAGTGAAATTAGGGGAAGCCTGCAGCTACCCTGGTTGGAAGAGCAGGTAGTTCGATTGATAGAAGAAGGCCGGAAGGGCGGTATGTTTCTAGTCGCAGACATGGCTAATCCGAACTCCCCGGAGCAAAAAGCAACCGTGATGATGGACCCCTGTTTGGAGACGCCGGAACTAATTATTTTTGGAGGGGGGCATATTGCCCAGCCTTTGGCGAACATTGGACACTTACTTGGCTATCGTGTTACGGTTGTAGATGATCGACCTGACTTTACCTCCCCCGAAAGATTTGAGGGAGTCTATAAAAGTATCTGTTGCAGTTTTGACGAAATAGAAGATCATGTTAAACTGGGACCTGCTAGCAGTATTGTAATTGCCACCAGGGGACATGTTAACGACATGGACTGTTTACGTAAGGTAGTCAGGTACCCCGTGGCCTACCTGGGGATGATTGGGAGCAGGCGTAAGGTAAAAGCAATTAGGGAACAGTTGATGGAAGATGGTATTGAGATGAAAAGAATTGAACAGGTGCATATGCCGATTGGCCTGGATCTGGGTGCGCAAACACCGGCTGAAATCGCTGTATGCATAGCAGCAGAAATGATCAAGGATCGTAGAGGTGGTAGTGCAGCGCCTCTAGTTTGTGTGGAAGACAGCTGTGCAAGCAAAAACGGTGTAAATGATAGTGAAATTCCCGTTGCTGCTGATAAGGATGCCTTGCAAGAGGCAATCAGGGCGGCGATTGAGGATACACCTGCTGCACTGGCAACAATTTATAAAACGAAAGGTTCAACACCACGCAAGGCAGGGGCAAGGATGCTTGTATACAGGGACGGACGCACTGTGGGAACAATTGGCGGTGGCTGTTGTGGTGAGTCAGAGGTGCGTGTTCAGGCCTTAGATGTAATAGATGATGCAGAACCTTATGTGCATAAGATATCAATGACTGCAGATGTTGCGGCTGCTGAGGGTATGTCCTGTGGGGGCACCCTGGAGGTGTTTATTGAACCGGTGGCAGCTTTCAAGGAGATTTTTCAGAACAACCAATAGCTGAATATGGACTACCCTATCGGTAGCAGTACCGATGTGTTGAATATACAGGCTGGAAGAAGCCACCCGCTGCAGTGCGGGTGGTCTTGATTTATCTCAAACGGCGTTGGCTTTCTCAAAGGGAAGATGCTAACATAATCCCCTACATATCCGACCGGTATGCTGGGGGTAGAACTATGCAGAAAACTAGGAGGATTATGATGGGCAAAATTTACTTTGATCATAGTGCCACAACGCCTGTCCACCCGGATGTTGCTGAAGAAATGATGGGGTATCTTACCGGTAAATTCGGCAACCCTTCAAGCCTTCACTCTTTTGGCCGGACGGCTAAAAAGGCCATTGAAGGGGCCAGGGTGAAGGTGGCGGAAAACATAGGGGCTAAAAAAGAGGAAGTGGTTTTTACCAGCGGCGGCACAGAGGCTGATCACCTGGCTATTAAGGGAGCAGTATACGCCAATAGGGAAAAGGGAAATCATATTATTACCTCTTCTATAGAACATCATGCGGTTCTTGACACTTGCAAATCCCTGGAAAAGGAGGGATATGAGGTAACCCTTTTACAGGTGGACGGCTACGGCATGGTTAGCCCTCAGGTGGTGGCTGACGCAATAAGAGACGACACTATATTCATTTCAATAATGCATGCTAATAATGAAGTGGGAACAATCCAACCTATACAGGAAATAGGGGATATTGCCAGGGAAAGAAATATCCTTTTTCATACAGATGCGGTACAGAGCTTTGGCAAAATACCAGTTAACGTAAATGACCTAAAGGCAGATTTGCTTTCTATTTCCGGCCACAAAATCTATGCGCCAAAAGGGATCGGGGCGCTTTATATTAGAAAAGGTATTAACTGGCGCCCCTATAATTATGGTGGTGGACAGGAACGCAAGCATAGGCCAGGCACCGAAAATGTCCCGGGTATAGTGGCTATGGGAAAAGCAGTTGAATTGGCTGCCGGTGATATGGAAAAGGAAAGTGCGCGTCTGGCTGGATTGCGGGACAAACTAATAAAGGGAGTTACCGAGGGAATTAGTCATGTTCGGCTGGCTGGACACCCTACCATACGTCTGCCCAACAATGCCAATTTTGTATTTGAATTTATAGATGGCGGGGCTATGCTTTTGAATTTGGACATGCATGGAGTGGCAGCATCAAGTGGTTCTGCCTGTACTGCCGGTACCGTAAGTGCTTCCCATGTGCTTTTGGCTATGGGTATTCCCCATCAGATTGCCTACGGCTCACTTCGTTTGTCCCTGGGCAGGAGCAATACAGAAGAGGATGTGGAAGAGTTTCTCAAGCTAATGCCGGAAGTAATCGAACGCCTCAGGACCAGGGTGTCTTAATTGGGAATAATACTAATATAAACAGGATTTTGCCGGATAACGGGTCTATTTGGCAAATTAATAAGCCACAGCAATCAATCCCATCGTAAACGCATATTTCACTTTACTGCTGAAATGATGTTAATATGAATATAAAGAAAAAATTAACTTACCTGCTATTTCCACACTGTAATAGGGGCTTTCATTAAAGGATGATATACTAGGAAAAACCTCATAGAAACAGGAGCATATATGGGTCGAATAGGGATCACTGCAGTCGTAAAAGGAGCTAATGATGTAGCCACAGGGGTAGCACACCGTCTTAAGAGGTGTGGGTTAGATATAATCATGACGGAGATTGCCAGCCCACTTGTGGTGAGAAGAAAAGTTGCCTTTGCGGAAGCTGTCTATGAAGGTACTGTAAGTGTTGAAGGTATTAAAGCAAGCGTTGCCGGTTCAATAAGAGATGCTCTGGCTTTGAATGAAAAAGGAACGATTCCTCTTTTGGTTGATCCGGAAACTAAGGTTGTGGGGGAGATTTCTCCACAGGTAGTGATTGATGCCAGGATGGCTAAATGCAACCTGGATACAAATATAAATGATGCCCCACTGGTAATAGGATTGGGACCAGGATTTGAGGCCGGCAAAGATGTTAATGTAGTTATAGAAACCTGCCGCGGATACAGACTGGGACGAGTGATATACAACGGGGGTGCTATCCCTAACACCGGCATCCCAGGGGATGTAGGCGGGTTCACAGCGGAAAGAATGCTCAGGGCACCTGTGGAGGGTATAGTAACAAATATACTGGCCATTGGGGATAAGGTAAAAAAGGGAGACCGGGTTGTAGCAGTGGGAAACACCCCTGTAAGAGCTAAAATAAACGGTATTGTAAGAGGGATGGTAAGAGAAGGGGTAATAGTGTCCAGGGGGACAAGAATTGCCAATATAGACCCGCGGAAAGAAATAGATTGTAGTAATATATCTGATAGAGCGCTGTCCATTAGTGGCGGTGTGTTGGAAGCAGTGTTTACCTTTCTTGCGAATTATGACAGGCAACGATAAAAGGGCAATAACCAAATAGAATACTGGTTGAACAAGACGTATTGCTGGACAAAAATTCTGTTGTGGTTAAACATAGGAAAAAGGTTTTTTGTAGTATAGTAACCGGGGTGGTACTGATAGAAAAATGATTTCAGCAATCATTCTAGCTGCAGGCATGTCTACTAGGATGGGCAGACCAAAACAGCTGCTCAAAGTAGGGAATAGTACATTGATAAGAATTGTCACTGAGAATGTACTGCTTTCAAATATCGATGAGCTTGTTGTTGTGACCGGATATCAACAAAAGAAGGTCACTGCAGCGATTGACGACCTACCTGTGAGGGTGGTATTTAATCAAGGATATAAGGATGGCCAGGGAACCTCATTGTCCCTGGGAATCAGGACGATAAGCAGCTGTGCAAATGCATTTATGATATTTATGGTGGATCAACCAATGATTTCAGCCTCATTGATAAATATGATTATAGGGGAGTTCCAAAACAGAGATTGTGCGGTGTTGAGGCCTGTTTATAATGGTACTCCCGGGCACCCAGTGATTTTTAATAAATCCCTAGACGAGGAATTGAAAAACCTAGATGGTGATGAAGGTGCCAGGCAGGTGCTTAAGAGGCTTGCAGACAGGGTAGAATATATAGAAGCACCTGATGAGGCGGTAATATTTGACATTGATACACCTAAGGATTTTAATGAATTTATAGCTAAGTTAGATTAGCAAAAATATAATAGTTAAACCCCCCTACTACGTGTACTCTCTCTCCAAAGCCTTTGACATGGGTAGAAAAGACGCGAATAGAGGCTATCCATGTCAAGGACTACTTTTTTAAGTCTATGTAGTAGGAGTATAAAATAAAAAAAATTATAAATATTGGTAACTTAATAGATTTAGGATAGTTAAATGTACTCTACCTCTCTAACCCTTGATGTGAGCAAAAATGCTTTTGAACCATATCAAGGGGTTTTTTTGTTCAAATTATCAGGTTGGGGGTTGTGGTGTTCAAAAGAAGTTATACAAAAGGGCCATAGTGGCCATCCCCACTAACAAGCTATAAAGAAGGCTCCTGGTCTTAACAGCAACTAGCAGGGTAGGTATGAAAGACCAGATAAAGTTGTTGTTTATGCTGAGATCAATATAGCCTTCGGGGGCTAAAATATACAAAGCCGTGAGGCTTCCTAAGACAGCAGGTGCTACAAAGGACAACCATTTTTTAAGCTGTGCAGGGAAGTCAAAGCGGGATAGGACTGCTACAGGTAGTATTCTTGGAAGAATGGATACTATTGAGACACTGATGATAATAAACCAGATGCTGCTACTATTCATTAATGACCATCCCCAAACTAGCTGCAATAATTGTGGCTATTATAATATTGAACAAGTTCCCCATCGTGGATGGAACAAAGTAACCAACCAGCAAGCATATAAGTGCTGCTGATAAGGCTACCAGAATATCTGCCCTGCGCCTGATCATAAAGACTAACAAACAAACAAACATAGCGGGTAATGTAAAATTGAGCCCCAGGCGATCAGGGTTGGTAATGTAGGCACCCAGTACAGCGCCTAGAAATGTACTCAGGATCCAGCCCAGATGTGAGCTCAGATTGAGACCGGCAATATAGAGGGCCGTGGGAGGGTGGTCCTGATATCTGTTCATTGAAACAGCGTAGGTTTCATCAGTTAATCCATAACACAAAAGGCTGCCTGTGAAAGTTGGCACCCGCCTTTTGAGATAGGGTACCAGTGAGGTGGAGAACAATATATATCTGAGATTAACTAAAATATTGGCCACGATGATGGTAATAATAGCGCCGCCGGCCTGCATGAGGCCAAGTGTTATGAATTGTCCCGCACCTGTAAAACACAGGATTGACATCGCTGTCGCCTGAATGGTTGACATGCCTGCTTCACATGCCAGTACCCCAAAGGCAAACCCCAAAGGCAAATAACCCAAAACTATCGGTATCGAATCATTTATTCCCTGCCTTAACTCCGTGCTTTGCATATATATCCTATATCCTCAAATTTTTTTCAAACTGTGTTTGCTTCTATTTAAGAAAGCCCGGTAAGTCACCTGCCCCCCCAACTTTGCAAACGCCATTTGCAGCATATATTCGCTACAAGGATATCTTTTCCCCCGGTTTTAATATTTTACAGCCTTTTTTGTTTGGGGTGAAGACCCAAAAAGAAAAGGGGGGTTATCTAATGATACCCCCTATCCCAGGTAGGGCCCCCTACGGGGCTCCATTTTAAGCTTCGGCACGCCATGTCCATCCAGATTTTTGTATTAGGGACGTTCCAGGTTAAAATTGCCATACATTACCGATTTCTTTTTACAGGATCCCACCTAGAAAAATGTTTCTCCCGACCCTCAGAATATATTATGGTGTTCTGTCTAGGTAAAGGGCTGTCCTATTAATTTCTTAATAATCGGTTCTGCCTTCGATATCCTTCCTCAGTTTATCCCCTTCTGCACGGGCTTTCTTATACTCTTTTTTGTATTTACTGGGCATATCAAAGGGTGTGTACCTACCATTGTAATCTTTGCTGTCCGGATCTATTACTGAGTCTGCAATGCCCCTTCTGGTGCCTTCGCCTAGATCCTTGGATACGATATCTTTCTTCAGCTCGTCTCCTTCTTCACGACCCGCTTTGTATGAATTTACCGCAAGGTCATTATGGGGTAGGTCAAACGGCAGAAAAGCCCCATCATAGTCCTTTAATGGTTCATACAATGAGTCGTAAACGCCCCTTCTATATGACTTCGCATCAATTGCCATTTTTTAATCTCAACCTCCAGCATTAATTTTTTTACTTAAATGACGTGACAGTGCCAAAGTAGTGTTATTCTTTTGTAATTTAAACATCAAGATACGTCCCTACAATTAACTTGTATGGCTTCAGGCTTCACTTCCTTTTTGTTTAATCTTAGCATTTGGCCATGTTTATTGTAAAATATAATTATACGATAGGATTGATTGCTATTTCCTATTAATTCATCACTATTATTTCTCCCAATAAAGGTTTTAAATCTTTGTTGTAATATCTGTTAATCATGTATGGGATTCAGACAAAACAGACAGTGTGATGATTATTTTTAAGCCCATTTAACTACTAGGATGAGATGGGTGAATATGATATATTTTCTTTCTAAGGTTTGTTGCCTATAAAAGTTATCATATTTGGGGATGAAACAAGAAGAGGGGTAATAATTGGTAGAGCAGGCACAAACAAAGAAAAAACTATCATGTAAAGGATGTAATTTCTATGAAACAGTTATTTGAGGTACATCAGATTGGAGGTAAAAAACTAAAAAATAGAACTGTGATCCCAGCAACGGTCTATTCCATATTTCGGAATGATGGTTATGTAGCTGAGGAGAATGTTGAGCATTACCAGGCTATTGCTAAAGGCAACCTGGGGCTAGTCATTCAGGAGGCAACCTCCGTCAGCAAAACCGGTCGAATGATTGAGACACAGCTGGGTGTTTGGGAAGATGCACAGACAGCCGGATTAAAAAGAATAACAGATGCCGTACACGAGGTGGACGGCACAGTGATCCTTCAATTGAATCATGCCGGGTTAATGAGTACCGATGGTGTACGGGATTGCCCAAGTGACTTTTCTGTTCCTGTTATGTTTACACTTGCCATGAATGGAAAAGAAATGACGCCTGAAACGTTGGAACAGGTTAAACAGCAGTTTATCTCTGCCGGTAGGCGTGCCTATGAGGCAGGCTACGATGGGATTGAACTGCAGGGGGCAGATGGCTATTTAATCAGCCAATTTCTCAACACCAATGTCAACAAAAGAACGGATATCTACGGTAAACAGCCGGAGCAATTTGCTCTGGAAATTTTAAAGGGAATACGGAATTTATCCTCTAATACATTTGTTATTGGATTCCGTTTAGGTGGTTTTGAACCTACCCTGGAGAAAAGCATTGCCTATGCTGAATTACTGGAGCCGTACACTGACTATTTCAATATATCAGCAGGATTTAGTGCTATTAATGGGGCCTCAAAGCCTTTTAAGCCGGAAGGCTATCCGTTCTCAGAAAATGTATATGCAGCAGAAAGCATTAGAAAAATTGTTCAGAAACCAGTTTTTGCCGTCGATGCAATAGAGGATATGCAAATGATGAAGAATGTCTTGGAACAGACAAACACAGATATGATCAGTATCGGATATGGCTTCTAGTTTTTAGAAGGGATCTACGATGGCGGAGAAAATTGAAATAGGGGTGTGCTTATGCAGGAAGTTGCAACCAAAAAGGTTTTTAAGGGGCAACTGTTAACTGGTGTTGCGGCATTCATTCTTTGTTTTGTTTTAGCTTGTATTTTCTGGCCACTTTGGTCATCCTTTTTTAAGGCTATATTCAGCATTTTGACTGCCCAGGGTTTGGCGGCGGTTGAACCTGCAGTGAGAGGTAAATTAATCGGTGTGATGGTAGAAGGCAGCTTTTTTTGGCTGATTATTTGCCCCTGGATCTGGCAGACTTTAATCATGGGCAATTATGGCAAAACGGCCCTCACCTCTAAACAACCTTTTGCCGGAATTTGGTACACTATTGTGGCCTGGCTGGCAGGCATTGTCATGTTTATACTAATTATTGGTTTCCTGGGTATTTGGTGGAAACCGTTTAGTTTGGGGTTGTTGTTTCTGCCCAAAACAGCGGAGGAGGTTTATCTGGCCATTGAAGGGTGGGAAGTGGCTAATTTCTTTGCCCTGCCGGTAATCACGGCTCAAATTCCCTTTGTATCATTATTCCAAAGATGGCCTTTTGCGGGTACCTCAAAACAACCTACCGAGAGTTGGGGCGTATTCTTCTTTAGTACATTGGTTGTGGTTTTGGTATGGATGGCCACTGTTGTGCCAAGCTTCTGGAAACTAACACTTGGTGGGGAGGCAATTGTTAATGCCCCGCTTGGCAACTTTGCCTGGTGGTGTGCCTTCTGTCAAATTTTTGTTTTTTTCTTTTTAATACCGGCTGAGGGCGGAGAAGGTTACCCGATGAAGTTTTTTGCTAAAAAACAGCCCTATATGGGTATTGCCGGACTAATCATTGCCCTAATAGCCGGGTTGACATTACCCCATGTAATCCGTAGTGTCATTGTTCCACTAGATCTCCTCCCGGGCACCTCCCCAGATTTATTAACGGCATCACTGGGGTTATCAATGGTGGTTACCATGTTGGCCTGGCATCACTTGTTTGATGATTATCCCAGTGCCCAGCTTGTGCCCAACCAGGCAGCCAGGGTTTTAATCAGGTTTGCGATCTGGGTTGTCCTTGGTCTTGCGCTCGGGGTTCTTTGGATAAAATTCTTAGGTAGACTGCCTTTTGGCGCCAATAATATGGGCATGGGATACCCAACTATGGGAATCCTCGCCGGCCAGTTTGCTTTTTTAATGACCTTTTTATTCCTTAATACATTCTTTGATAAATGGCCATTGGTGCAAAAGGTGCCCCAGATGGCAGACAACAAAAGTAATATAAAGGTATCCTTACAGCCGGAAGTGGAGACTGCTGCAGAATAACCCTGGATATGAAAAATAGTATTGTATTTAAAATGTAGTGTGGATACAGCGCTCGATCATATAAGATTTGGGCGCTATGTTTTTTTTAGGCCTATTACAAACACCTATCATCCTCCACCTACCTATTCAAAAAATCTATTTCCCTTATTCAATAGGCGACACTATACTAATTATTATAATGAAACAGCAAAAGTAGACATAAATGCCAAAATTTTAAGATATATTGCCATACCTTTTACGGGTTGCACCTGATTAATAACCAGGCTGTAGTGAAAAAGTGTGTTGTCAAACATAAGGCAATCCAAAGGCATATGCATGAGATGAAAATAGCTTGTATTCTTCAGCAAATAACAACATGTTCATAGAACGCCTCTGGTACGCTCATATGTGAGGGGGTGTTCACACAAAACACCGGCTAGTCTTATTTCCTAAAACAGTTGGCCGGTAGATAAGGTGTTTTCTACAATAACTGGAAAAGCAAGATTCTAAAAAATTGACTACATGTAGCAATAATAACCAATTAAAGAAGGGGAGGGTCTGCGTGAGAAGGGGTAAATTTAGCCTATTGATAATCATAATACTTACTATGTCGTTAATGCTGGCTGGTTGTGGCGGCTCAGGTCCGGAGGGACCTGAGCAAGAGGTTCCTACCTTGAATGTAAGTTATCAATTTGGTAATCATCATATTCCTTTTGTTGCTGCTATGTACAAAGGTGAAGAGCTCAAAGATTTGGGTTATCATTTGAAGGAAATGGTGCCAAAAGAAAAGTTTGAACTTTATGCAGGAGACAAAAAGGTAGCTAACCTGGATATTATAGTAGCAAAAAGTGGTGCTGAAACCGCAACACTTTTCGCCCAAAAGCATATAGACATAGGGTTAGGTTCGGTTACAGCCATGTTGACCGGCATTGACCGTGGCACTCCTTTTAAAATCCTGTCACCTATTCAAACAGAAGGAATCGGCGTGGTTTTTCCAAAGGATTGTAATATAGAGGACTGGGATTCATTTGAAGAGTATATTAATAGATCCTCTATCCCTGTAAAGTTAGGATACCATTCCCCTACCAGCGCGCCCAAAATGGTATTGGAATCAGCCCTATACGAAGCAGGTTTTAAGATAACCGAAGATGCAAATGATAGCGCGGCCGATATTTTGTTGGTAGATTTAAAAGAAATGGCTAACCTCATACCTTCACTTATTAGTAAACAGGTTGATGGATGGGTTGGCCCGGCACCTTATCCGGCAGTAGCAGCTGAGCAAGGAGTGGGGCAGGTAATATTTGAGGTTCGTGATCTCCCTCCTGAAGGCAAATGGCATGATACACCCTGTTGCGTTGTGGCAGCTCGTGATGAAATCGTGTCTAACTATAGGGGCGAAGTGCAGGTTCTGATGGATATGATTGGCAAGTATAGTGAATGGTGTAATGACAACATGGATGAAGCAGCAAAAATCACATCTGAATGGATGGGATTATCCGAAAAGGCGGCCCGGGAATCAGTTATTACCTATACAACCAAACCAAGCGAAACCTGGAAAAATGGCATTGGCGTTTATATGGCTACCCTTAATCGCATGGGGAAATATGAAGGACAGCTTAAGGACAAGGAGCTCCAGGATGTGGAGGAGTTACTATTCGATTTCAGTTTCGTTGAATAGATTGTCATCTGAGAATAATAAGGTTCCCTGACATAATTCAGGGGACCTTATTATTAATATCTTTGATGGTACGGTAGTTGAGGTTTATCAAGGGAGGAAATATAGTCTTAATGAATTTAAAATCATTATATAAGTTTGCAATTATAATGGTCGTGCCGCTTTTTCTTTTTAGCCTATGGTGGTATGTGGCCGTTCAAATAAAAAATCCGGTAATACTCCCCAATGTAGAAGATGTTATCGAACTGCTGTCTAATCCAACTAATAATCTTATTAGTATGGGTTCACTGGCGAGTAATATAATAGTTAGTTTAGTCAGGGTCATAGTTGGTTACTGTCTGGCGGCATTAATTGCTATCCCAATGGGGATTCTGATGGGTTATTATTCACTCGTCCATAATTTACTAAACAATTTTATAGGTTTGTTTCGTCCAATACCTCCATTAGCCTGGGTACCATTGGTTCTGGCCTGGTTCGGGGTCAGTAGCCTGGCTACATTAACAGGTATTGAGCATGGACAGTGGTATATTTACCTTAATAATATAAAATTATCTATGATTTTCATAATTTTTATAGGGGCGTTCTTCCCCATTCTAACTAGTTCAATTTACGGGGTGCAGAGTGTAAATAAAACCCTGCTTGATTCAGCATTGGTGCTAGGGGCTAAAAGTAGTGAGGTTTTCGGTAAGATATTACTTCCAGCTGCAGCACCATCTATCATTAACGGAATGAGGACGGGGCTGGGGGTAGCATGGATGTGTTTAGTAGCAGCAGAGATGTTACCAGGTAGCCTATCGGGGGTAGGCTATCTGATCACCCATGCCTATACCATAGCTCGTACTGACATTGTGATTGCGGGGATGATAAGCATCGGTTTGGTAGGGGCACTTTTAGACTACCTCTTTCGTTTTATAGAAAATAAAAAATTTAGTTGGCAGCACCTGGCAAGATAGGGGGGCGGTAAATTATGAATAAATATGTTGCAGTGATAAAAAACATTGATAAAACATTTGTTACTAAAAAAGGACAAGCAATTCATGCTTTGCAAAATGTAAGCTTGAAAATTAAAAACAATGATTTTGTTTGTCTTGTGGGGCCGTCGGGATGTGGGAAATCTACCTTGTTAAGAATAATTGCCGGGTTAGAACAGGCCAGTACAGGAACTGTAGTTTTTCGAGGGCAACCAGTGACAAAACCGGATAAAAGGCTGGGGATGATATTTCAGGAATACTCCCTGCTTCCCTGGAGAACAGTAGCGGATAATGTTGCTTTGGGTTTGGAATTTGCCGGTAAACCGATCAGTGAAAGGCGTGAAGTGAGCAAGAAGTTTCTAGACCTGGTGGGGCTTACAGATTTTGCGACCTCCTACCCTTATGAGTTATCAGGAGGGATGCGCCAGAGGGTAGCAATAGCCAGAGCCCTGGCTAATGATCCGGATGTGCTGCTTATGGATGAGCCCTTTGGTGCTCTAGATGCCCATACCCGTATTTTATTACAACGTGAACTTTTAAGAATATGGGAAGGGAACCGCAAAACGATAGTTTTTGTCACTCATAGCGTTGATGAGGCCGTTTATTTAGCTGATCGTATTATAGTGATGTCTAAAAGCCCGGGAAGGATCAGGGATATAATTAATATTAATATGCCCAGGCCAAGAAATAGAGCTAATCCTTTGTATGGGCAGCTATCAGCTCGGATATTGGATATGTTGGAAGAAGAGGTTGCACAGCTGTCTACTGTTGCTATAGTAAAGGGGCTCTAATAAATACAGTATGATTACTAATGAAGGGAGATTGTAAAGTGTCTAAGCCTGAACATCAACTATCTTGTGCCGATTGTAGTACTAGAGGCTGCTACCATCGTCAGGAGAAATTCCCTAAATTTTGCTTGACAACCTCACTTAAGGCAGAGGAAAAATCAGCAGTGAAAGATAGGTATAGCCAGGGAGAAATGCATAGGGTTATGCAAGCAGCGGCAGAGGTGGAGGGGAAATTTTATGGTAAACTAACTCGGGTAGAAGAAACCCTGAAATTTGCCTCCCTATTAAATGTTAAAAAAATTGGTATAGCTTGTTGTACGGGCCTGGCAGATGAAGCCCGCATTTTTACCAGAATAGCAAGAACCCAGGGGTTTGAGGTTGTTTGCGTACTTTGCAAGGTAGGCAGCTTTGATAAAACTGAGATGGGCATTCCCGAGGGGGTTAAATTAAATCCAGGGGAGTTTGAGGCTACCTGTAACCCGATTATGCAGGCATATATTTTAAACCGTGAGAAAACTGATCTTAATGTTGCCATAGGGCTGTGTGTTGGACATGATGCCATTTTCACTAGGCATTCAGACTCCTTGGTCACTACTTTAATTGCTAAGGATCGGGTCTTGGCTCATAATCCGGTAGCAGCTTTGTATACCTCTGGATCATATTATAAAAAACTCTTTAAGGAAGCGGTTTCAGAGAATACAAGAAGAACTTGACGGTAGTTTGATATCAAACTATAATACAAGTATGAGAGAGGGAAATGCATTAGCTTTAATTAGTAGAATAAGAGATAAAGCGAACAGGTTTATTGTTAGGGAACTTGAAAACCAGGGCATTAGGGGGATTGTGCCTTCACATGGTGATATTTTGGTGGTCCTTTTTAAGGAAAATAGGTGCACCATGAAAGGTTTAGCAGACAGGATTTATAGGACTAAATCAACAGTAACCATATTGGTGGAAAAACTCATAGCATATGGTTATGTAAAAAAAGAAAAATGTTATCAGGATAATAGGGTAAGTTACATTAGCCTAACAGACAAAGGCATGGCACTTAAACCCATCTTTAATGATATTTCAAAAAAACTAGATATGTTGTTTTATGGTCACCTGACAAAAAAGGAAGCTGTAGCCTTTGAGAAAACCTTATCTATTATTAAGGAAAGGTTGGATAAGGAAGGGTAACTTTCAATACCTGACACCTGACGGCGGTATAGAATCAAGGTGGATACATAGCCTCATAAAGCAAAGTAAGGGTAAATCCTGAACTTTGAATTTTAAAGGAGGGATCCTCAATGAAGTTAGAAATTACTAAGGAAGCAAGGGAATTTATTCAAAGCAAGAATAATGTTGTAACTGTGGAATCAGTGTCAATGGCTAGTTGTTGCGGTTACAGTAACGAACCACTCGTATTCGATTATAAACCCGCCGAACCCGAAAGGTATGAGGAAATTACTGTTGATGGAGTGAAGGTTTATGTTTTCAAGGATGGGGCCGTTTTTGCCCCGGATGGGGCCAAGATTTGCCTGGGGGATAACAATTCACCATACAAGGTTTTGATCATCGAAGGTCTCAGATACCGGGATTGTATTGACAGCCCTGTTCCAAGAATCCAGGCATAATAAATGAGGGGACAAAAAACGAAATAGCTACTTATAAGCTTCTTATAGCTTCTTTGGGGGTGATTGGCTGGTTTGGCTGATTGCCCCTTTGCTATTCTGTAGAGGTGGCCGGCATAGTAAGTTTTTGTAGACATTCATTGACAATTTATCGTGTCTGTGTTTATTATATTTTCATGAAGTCAGGCTAAAAAAACAACAACCGGAGGGTTGTCTTTTGTCAAATCTACCGGGTGATAGGGATAAATCCAGGTATGTGAAAGACACGTTTAATTCCATAGCTAAAAGCTATGATCTGATGAACACACTAATGACCTTCGGTCTGGATAAGTCATGGCGCCGACTAGCAGTAAAACACTCCGGGCTGGAAGAGGGTGGTATGGGATTGGATATCTGTTGCGGCACGGGGATGTTAGCCATTGAGCAGGCCCGGGCAGCAGGCCCTACAGGAAGAGTAATTGGGCTGGATTTTTCCAAAAATATGATTGAAATGGCCCAACAAAATATCAAGGACTTTTCTTTTAAGGATAATGTTCAGTTTATTCAAGGCGATGCTATGGCTCTGCCCTTTGAAAATAACTGCTTTGATTGTGTTACTGTAGGATGGGGGTTGCGTAATGTGCCTGATGTTTTAAGGGTTGTGCAGGAAATGGCCCGTGTGGTGAAACCGGGTGGAAAAGTAATATCACTTGATATGGCCCAGCCGGCGGCCCCTGTTTTTAAGGAATTCTACTGGTTGTGTTTCGATAGAATCATTCCTGCCGTGGGCAAACTATTATCAGGAAATAAAAAGGCCTATGAGTATTTTTATAATTCGGCCCGTGGTTTTATGTGCCAACAGGAACTGGCGGATTTATTTGCCCAGGCAGGTTTGGACGAAACTCGATATCTAAACCTTTGTGGTGGTGTTGTGGCGATTGTAGAAGGAAAAAAACCATTGTAGCCGGATCAACTAATGATAGATAAATCAAATCAAATATAGGGCTAAGGGTGTCCGAATTATGTTTAAGGAATATATTTCTGACAAGAATATGATCGATATGGCTGATGAGGTATCCCAAACTATGGATGCTGAATCTCTTGGAAGAGGAAATGATCTTTATGATCAGGGCCGGGTTGAATGGACCAAGTTGTTTGGTCCCAGGATTTACTCCGTGGTTGATGATGGGGAAAAAAACACCGTGGTTATCCACACTGATAATTTTGCAAACAGCATCTGTGCTTGTGCGAAAAGGCATTTTTGTGAACATATAGCCGCTGTTTTTCTCCATTACTATGAACAGTGGTTAATGTCAAAGAAAACCCAGCCTGTTACAAGTTTGCCCTCGGGCAGGAAGAATCTCCGTTTCTTCATAAAAAACCAGGCTTTGGATATTCCAATCACTGAAGAAGGGCCGGCTAAATACTGGCACGAGTATTTTACACGTGAATATGTGCAACTGCAAGAGGCTGAAAAGCATAACCCACAATATATGAGGTACCAATTAGATGAATTGTGCTCCGCTGCCCTGCGGTTTAATGCATTTATCAGGCAGGTGTCGGCCCGTAGTAACGAGTGGTCTTTCACCGGTATAGACCTGTTCCAATTGCATAGCATCCTCTTTTATATGATCAGGTTGGAAAAGTGTGCGGGAAATAGTAGTTTTTCAAATACTATTAAGCATCAGATAAAAATTATTGAAGATAACCTGCTGGAAGCCCTGGATGCATTGGTGTCCACCGATTGGCAGGCAAAACACCGTCCAGTTTTTCAGGAGGCTGTGGAATTAGTCCGGGAAGGCTTCCTGGAGGATAAAAACCAGTTGTTTGCCTGGTTTAATATATACCGCCAGGTATGTAATAACCTTTTTGATGGCCAACAGGTGGAAGAAGAGATATCTTGTCTGGAAAAAACAATAAAAGGGCTCAAGGAAAGCCGGCAGATGTACTACAAGGTCTCTCTGGTATTGGCCAACCTGAAAATGTGGGGCCAAAAGAGTGATGAAGCACTGACCATTTTGCAAAAAACCAATGAAAAAAGAATTGAGGATCTGTTCCTCTTCTTGCAAATCCTGGCCGAGGGGGGAGAATGGGAAAAACTCCTGATCTGGCTGCGCTGGCTTGACGAAGAAATAAAAGGGGCAAATCTTTTTCTCTTTGAGAAGGTTTGCCACTACTGTGCTCTTGGAGCTAGAAAAAGCCGGGGATGTAGCCGGGAATTTGCTAGTCTTCTCCAATCCTGGCTTCCCCGTAGCTTCAATTTTTATGCAGATTACCTGTTGCAGGAGGGGTTGTCCAGGGAATGGGTTGAGTTGCATATTAGCAGCCTGGTTCATGATTGGCGGATTGTCGATAAAGGTGTTTTGCGGTACCTGGGGTCCAGGGATCCGGCAGCCCTAATGCCTTTATATCACCAGTGGGCAGCGAGGCTTATTGATCAAAGAAAACGGCAGTCCTATATTGAAGCAGTCAGATTGTTAAAAAAACTGCGTACCTTATACAACAGGCAAAGGATGGGCAAGGAATGGCGGGCATTTATTTCCCGCCTGGCTTCCCATTACCCGCGCTTGCGGGCATTACAGGATGAGTTAAGGAAAGGAAAGTTGATTTCATAATGGTGGTTGGCAGCATCAACATTACCTCGGCCTGGGTTTCCGGTAAGGGCTTCGTGCTCTGGGACAACAGCGGGTGGATAAACAGCAACAATTTGAAATACCAGCTCTTTGCCAGACACAAACACTCTTACTATGGGACATTTATAGATACCGTCAGCTACCGGGGTCAACAGGTTGTTTTCCTTTCGCCCTTGACTGCCCTCGATTTCTTTACCACGCAGACCTGGTCGGGGGAGACGAATTGGTGCTGGGGTAGGCAAATCACCAGGATGATGGAAATAGCCCCGCATCTGAAAAAAGCCCTGGTCAATGGACATTGGAAACCAGACTTTCGCAAGTGGCAGCAGGGCCGGAGGGGTTGGCTTGTGGAATGGGACGGCAACTTGGATGGCAGCGATGCAGAAGCGGAGGTATCATTTGTTTGTGAATGGGCTAGTTTGATTATTAATGAACTGATCGAGGTACACCCGGAAATCAGCCAGGCCTGGCAAAAAGTCCTGTTCTCTTACCCTATACTCACCTCTGACTGGGGCAGGCCCCATCTTTTAATCAGCGATGAAGAAACCTGGCTGGAGAAAGCCGGCTGGAAACAGGACCTGACACCGTTCACTGTCTGTTTGGAACTAGCAGAACCAGAAGAAAACAGCTCTTCTTGGCGTCTTAATGTTATGCTTAAGGACAAAAAGGATCCTAATATTGTGGCTGTTTGGGGGTCTGGCGAATCAGATCTGGCAGTTGAAATGCCGCCGGAATGGCGGCATTTTGGTAGTCGAGTGGAACGTGAAATAAAAGGATGGATTGGTGTTCTGCCGTGGTTGGAGGAAACCACCGGGGAGCTGATGGAGAATTTCGCCGGGTTGCGCCGCAAACTGAGTGAGGATGAAGCCTGGGATTTTCTCCATGATGGTGCGATCCGGCTGGCCCAGGCCGGGCATACTGTTTTTCTGCCCAGGTGGTGGGAGGAAATAAAAATGCTTCTGCCGAGACTTAAAATCAAGACCCATTCTTCCGTGGGTTCCTGGCAGGAGAGCCGGTTGGGATTGAATCAGATTATTCAGTTTGACTGGAATCTGGCCGTTGGTGGCCTGGAACTGTCGGAAAAAGAGTTCCGGCAGGTTGTTGAAAAAAAAAGGCGCCTAATCAAGATTCGAGGCCATTGGATACAATTAGACCCAGTCTTTTTAAAAAAAGCCCGGCAATTCATGGGGAAAAAAGATAGTGCCTCACTGGGGAAAATCCTGCATTTGAGCCTTCTCACCCCGGATGTTCCGCCTGTAGCCAAACAGGATTTAGATGGGAAGGAAGCACTGCGGATAGAAGTAGAACTTGGCGGGCAGTTGGCGCAGATGGTGGAGCAGCTACATAACCTTTCTCAGATTCCTCTCCTGGAAACCGCGGCTTCATTTCGGGGCACCCTGCGCAAGTACCAGCAGACGGGGGCTTCCTGGCTATTGTTCTTGCGTCGTTTCGGCCTGGGTGGTTGCCTGGCAGATGATATGGGCCTGGGGAAAACCATACAGTGGATTGCCTACCTTTTAAAGGTTAAAGAAAGTGAAAATCCAGTTGTCCCATCCCTTTTGATTTGCCCAACCTCTGTGCTGGGCAACTGGCAAAAGGAACTGGCCCGTTTTGCTCCTGATCTCAGGGTACAGCTTCATTACGGCCCCCAGCGGGTGAAAGGCCCTAATTTTCTTCAATCTGTCAAGGATGTTGATCTGGTAATTACCTCTTACAACCTGGCTCACATAGATGAGGAAGAATTATCCCAGGTGGAATGGGATTGCATCTGCCTGGATGAGGCCCAAAATATCAAAAATGCCTATACGAAGCAGGCTGCTGCAGTAAAGAGATTCAGGTGTGACCATCGCATCGTCATGACGGGAACCCCTATGGAAAATCGCCTTACTGAGCTATGGTCGCTTTTTGATTTTATCAATCCCGGCTATTTAGGGAGCAGTGGGGAATTTAGCCGTAAATTCGTCAATGTGATTGAAAAAAAGGGAGATGCGCAAGACATTGAACGGGTGCAAAAGCTAATCCGGCCTTTTCTGCTGCGGAGGGTTAAAAGCGATCCGACCATCGAATTGGATCTACCTGAAAAACAAGAACAGAAAGAATATGTCCCCCTGACAGTGGAGCAGGCTTCTATTTATGAGGGCATCCTGCAGGATCTATTTGAAAGGTTGGAAAAATCAGATGGTATGGCCCGCCGGGGGTTAATCCTAGCCACCCTGAGCAGGTTAAAACAGGTTTGTGCCCACCCGGCACTTTTATTGAAAGAAGACCAGCCTGATAACATCAGTGGGCGTTCCAGGAAAGTGGAACGCCTGTTAGAGATGATAGCTGATTTACGTCAGCAAGGGGATAGCTGCCTCATTTTTACCCAGTTTATCCGGATGGGCCGGCTGCTGCAGGAGGTATTGATGGAAGAACTTGGGGAGCAGTCTTATTTCTTACACGGGGGCACACCAAAGAAGAACCGGGATGAGATGATCAGCCGTTTTCAGAATTTGAATGCCGGAGATAACTTTAATGTTTTTATCCTTTCCCTGAAAGCAGGCGGCCTGGGCCTAAATCTCACCGCAGCCAACCATGTGTTTCATTATGATCGCTGGTGGAACCCGGCTGTTGAAAATCAGGCCACTGACCGTTCTCACCGCATTGGACAAACCCGCCATGTGATGGTCCATAAATTCATCAGCCTGGGTACAATGGAAGAGCGCATCGACGAAACATTAGAGCGCAAGTCAAACCTGAGCGAGAAAATTGTGGGTGGCAGCGAGGCCTGGGTTACAGAAATATCCACTGCTGAGTTGCGAGAACTTTTCACCCTTCGCAAAGAATGGATCGGTTTATAAGCAACAGAGGGTAGGAGGTCTAAAAAGTGGGACGGAAAAAACAAAATAAGAGGGGCCGGGTTGAGGAATCTGCCGGGACAGTTTTGGATGATATCCCCAAAAAAGGTAGACCATCCGGGCAGAAGGATTTTAGTCAACTGTCCCCTGAATGGCGTAAATTATATAAACTGATAACTCGCCATTTAAACAAGCGCTAATACGTTTCAAGCCCTCTGATATATAGACATCCTAATATATCTTTCACAGGGGGCAGCTCCCTTTGTTTCTGCAATAACAATAGAAAGCCTCCGGCTGGTTCCGGGGGCTTTACCTATATCTATAAAAAAATTGAATAAAGATGCCACAGAGTTAAGATAATAACTCTATGAACATCATGCCAACAAATACGCTATTAGCACAATTTTTAATCAAGCCCCATTTCTGACGAGGTATCGTGGAAACGAGGTTTTGTTTTTTAATACACTTGTAAAGGGTGGGTTTAGGTGAAAAGTAATACAGGGAAGTTATTGTTAACCCTTACGGCACTGTTTATTGTTACTGTTTTTAGCGCCATATTTTTAGCGGGTAAGGATTCAACCACTGCTTTGTCTAGCTCCTGGTTCTTTCAAGCCAGGCGGTGTGAAGCACCTGAATATGAACCGGGTAGGTATATTACCATTTTCGATGAACAAGAAAATGTAATATCAATGATGTCCCGTGGGGTGCATGCGGGTGATGAAATTTACACTGCTGAAGGCAGGACCTACCGGCTTCAGCGGGTGGATGGTGAGCAAGCGACAGCGCGATTTATGGGCATGGATCCACAAATAGTAGCCCTAAACGAATTTTTTGCTACCCAGGAGGTACCGGTGGCAGGGAAAGATACCAAAAAAGGCCAGGCGGCACCTGCCAATTTTGCCATTTATCACACCCATACAGATGAATGTTATGTACCCACTGAGGGCACCCATACCTTAAAGTTTCATGGCGGCATTTTACAGGTGGGTACGGTAATGGCTGAACATTTAAGACAGGCTGGAATGCTCGTAAACCACGATGTAACCCGTCATGACCCCCATGACAATAATGCTTACGTGCGATCCCGCAGAACGGCTGTAAAACTTTTAAGCAGTAAACCAGCCGCACTGTTTGATGTTCACCGTGATGGGATACCTGATCCAAATTATTATAGAGTGAACATTGATGGTAGGAGTGTGGCCAGCTTACGTCTGGTGATTGGCCGTCAAAACCCGGGTATGTCTGCAAATCTAGGATTTGCTAAACAGATGCTGGCATCAGTAAATAACGCCCATCCCAAAGTGGTGAAAGAAATTTTTGTGGGCAAGGGTGACTTCAACCAGGATTTATCACCTACTGCCTTGTTGCTAGAGGCCGGTACTCACACCAACAGCAGGGAGGAGGCTGAACGGGGTATAGGTTTATTTGCAGATTCAGTGCCCACAGCTATGGGCATCAGCACTGTTTCCCCAGCCCCAAAAGGAACTGTAACAGCCCCAACTAAATCTAAAGGAGCTGCCGGTGGGGCATGGAAGGCGGTAGGGTGGATTTTGGGCACGACTGCTGCCGGTGCCCTGGCGTTTTTGCTGATTAACAAGGAAAACCTGCCTGACTTGGGAAAAAGGTTAAGAGACTTCGGCAGGGAGATTGTGCCCCTAATTCCACGTCCGGCGGCACGCAAACTAGGCCTGAATATTGAAAAGGGGGAAGAAGACGGGAAAAACGAGGGGGAATAGAAGTGGGGCCAAACAAAATATCCTTTACCCGGTAGTAAATAATGTTATAATTGCCTGGATGGTATCCCTAGAGAACGATATGGAGATGTTTGAGTATGGTTCATGTTTATGCCCTTAATGGATTTAACATTGCAGTAGATGGTAACAGTGGCTGTATACATGTGATAGATGACCTGGCCAAAGATATGCTGGCACACTTCAGGGAATCCTTTACCTGTGAGCAGGCGATTCAAAAACTGCAGGGAAAGTATACAATAGAAGGTATTAAGGATGTTTGGCAGGAAGTGAACACCCTGATGCAGAAAGGTCTGCTATTTTCCCCTGAAATTCAGGTGCCCAATTGGGATCAGCAGAATAAAGGCTTAAAGGCCTTGTGTCTTCATGTAGCCCATGACTGCAACCTCAGGTGTGAATATTGTTTCGCTTCTAAAGGAAGCTACAATGTAGATAAAAGACTAATGCCGGAGGAAATCGCCTTTCAGGCCGTGGATTTTCTTGTCGAAAATTCCGGCAAAAGGGAGAATATCGAGATAGATTTTTTCGGTGGTGAACCGCTGCTTAATTTTGGGGTTGTAAAAAAGACTGTGGAATATGCAAGGAAAATAGAAACCCTCACCGGTAAAAAATTTTACTTTACCATTACCACTAACGGTACCCTTTTTGATGAAAGTAATATTGCCTATATCAATGAAAATATGGACAATGTGGTGATCAGCATAGACGGGCGAAAATCAGTCCATGACGCCATCAGGTATAATGCTGCGGGCCGGGGTACATACGATAAAATATTAGCTGATGCTTTGCGGCTGGTCCGTTCCAGGGAGAATAAAAGTTATTTCATCCGGGGGACCTTTACCTCCTGGAATACGGATTTTTCTCAGGATGTGCTGCACCTTGCCGACCAGGGTTTTGAGGAGATATCAATGGAGCCCGTTGTTGGCACAGGGGAAGATTTTCATATTCGTGAGGAACATATTCCGGAAATAATTGCCGAGTATGAACGGCTGGCTTATGCCTATATAACAAGAATTAGGGAAGGGCACCCTTTTCGGTTTTATCACTTTAATGTGGACATTTACCAGGGGCCCTGTCTATATAAAAGAATTACTGCTTGCGGTGCCGGGACGGAATATTTTGCTGTGACACCGGAGGGGCACCTGTATCCCTGCCACCAGTTTGTGGGGCAGGAGGAATTCCAAATGGGCAGCCTGGATACAGGCATAAAAAACAACATCCTGGTGGAACAGTTTGGACAGGCCAATATATTAAATAAGGAAGACTGCCGTAATTGCTGGGCAAAGCTCTTCTGTTCCGGTGGCTGTCATGCCAATTCTTATTTTGCCAATGGAAACATTTTAAAGCCGGTGGAATCAATTTGTGCCATGCAAAAGAAACGTATCGAATGTGCCATCATGATTGAGGTGTGCAGACAACTAGAAAATGACAATCATTTTATTAAGTAGCTAATTGGCTAAAAAAATTGTGACCTATGACCTGTGACTGGCCTGTATCAAATTGCAGGGACAAAGCAGGTCTTTCTTTGTTTTTACTGCTGGTATTAGAATTCTGCATTTTTAGGGGTCCTGGGGAAAGAGATTACATCGCGAATATTGGCCATACCCGTCAGATACATCAATAGCCTTTCGAACCCCAGGCCAAAGCCGGCGTGTTTAACACCCCCGTACCTTCTGATGTCCAGGTACCACCAGTAGTCTTCTTTATTTAACCCCAATTCGTCCATCCTCTTTTGTAGATAGTCAGGTCTTTCCTCCCTCTGACTGCCGCCAATGAGTTCCCCGATACCGGGGACCAGCAGGTCCATAGCAGCCACCGTCCGGCCGTCATCGTTCATACGCATGTAAAAAGCCTTGATTTCCTGGGGATAATCTGTGATGAAAACCGGCCTGGCGAAATGTTTTTCGGTGATGTAGCGTTCATGCTCCGTCTGGAGATCAATTCCCCAGTCAACCTGGTATTCAAACTGTTGGCCTGATTTTTTCAGGATTTCTACCGCCTCAGTGTATGTAATGTGAACAAAGTCCGTGTTAATGGCGTTTTCCAGGCGTTTCAGCAGTGATTTGTCCACAAACTTGTTTAAAAAGCTCATTTCTTCCGGGGTGTTTTCCAGCACATAGCCAACTATAAATTTGAGCATGGCCTCGGCCAGATCCATGTTTTCAGTGAGGCCGGCGAAAGCGATTTCCGGCTCAATCATCCAAAATTCCGCAGCATGACGGGGGGTATTGGAGTTTTCTGCCCGGAAGGTGGGGCCGAAGGTGTAAACCTTGCTAAAGGCCATGCAGTATGCTTCTGCCTCCAACTGGCCGCTGACCGTCAGGTTTGTTTCTTTGCCAAAAAAATCCCTGGTGAAATCTACGGTGCCTTTTCCATCGCGCGGGAGCCGGCTGAAGTCCAGGGTGGATACCCGGAACATGTCCCCGGCCCCTTCCGCGTCGCTGCCGGTGATGATCGGGGTATGCACATAGACAAAGCCCTTATCCTGAAAGAATTTGTGGATGGCAAAGGAAGCAACTGATCTAATCCGAAAAACGGCGGAAAAGGCGTTCGTCCGCGGGCGCAGATGGGCCTGGGTGCGCAGGTATTCAAAGGTATGTCTCTTTTTCTGCAGGGGATAGTCCGGTGCAGCAAGCCCCTGGATTTCCACGGATGCGGCCTTGAGTTCAAAAGGTTGTTTTGCCCCGGGGGATTCAACCAGCAGCCCTACTGCTGTTATGGCTGAACCGGCTCCCAGCCTGGATATCGCCTGGAAATTGGCCAGTTTTTCATTATAAACGACCTGAAGGTTTAAAAAATACGATCCATCATTGACTTCAATAAAGCCGAAGGATTTGGATGCTCTGACTGTCCTCACCCAGCCGTTGATTAATATATTTTGGTTAAGATATTTTTCTGTATCCGTATATAGCTCCTTAATTGTAATTGCTATCAAATGTGCGTCCCTCCCGGTATTTGCTAATGTAAATTTATATTTGCTTCCTTCTTCATTTTTACTCCAATCCCAGCGATTATTCTTATATCCCTATTCTATTTTTTTGGGCTGCATAATCAAATTGTGTCCGGATCTCGTCATTTTCGTCCCTGAAGGGCTGGTTGAATGCAAAAAACTGGTGCGTTAACACCAGCGCCTACAGCATACAAGACTTTTTAAAATTATGGAATGTCCCCGTCCGTCACAAAATGGTTGCCAATTTTAAGGTTCCGGTATTGGTTGACCTGACTGCAAGTGTTTTTCCAGCCAGAGTTTTTTTGCTTCTTCCAGTTTGGCCATAGCTTCCTGGGGCGATTTGCCTTCTGCTACACAATCAGGCAGGATAGGAATGGCGGCTGCCCATGCCCCACCGGCACCAACCAGCTTCGTTTC
The DNA here is from genome assembly GCA_013201395.1 of Candidatus Syntrophopropionicum ammoniitolerans. Taxonomy (GTDB): domain Bacteria; phylum Bacillota; class Desulfotomaculia; order Desulfotomaculales; family Pelotomaculaceae; genus Syntrophopropionicum; species Syntrophopropionicum ammoniitolerans. The sequence continues at coordinate 6,653 of JABMJD010000005.1, read as the reverse complement.
ATATTTTAGGTTTAAGTAATAGTCAAGATTTTTCATAACCCTATATTACCACAAAAAGGTCATTTAGGGAAATACATAAATTGAAACGAAGGGAAAAAAGATGTCTGGACGAAGAGTACTGGCGGATACTGAAGAAATTAAAAGGCTAATTATATTATCCTTTTGGTAAACGAACCACCCGGCTTTTTCTACCGTCAAATATTAAAAACAACAAAATTAGAAAAGGGGATAGAAATGAAGAGAGTTTTGTGCAGTATTGTCCTGACAGCGGCTTTTTTAATTGCCCCGGGCATGTGCTGGGCCCTGACGCCCTTTACAGACGTTCAATCCAGCCCGGTTCTTGCAGATATTGAAGCCGTCTATGAAAAAGGGATCATGATTGGTACAGGAGATAATATGTTCAGCCCAGATGGTATTGTTAACCGGGCTCAACTAGCAGCATGCCTGGTGAAGACCTTCGAGCTAAATATCCCCGATAACCAGCCGGCCGACTCATATAACGATGTGGGAAACAATACCTGGTATAGCGATGCAGCAACAATTACTGGTTATAATAACATTTTTGACGTTACCGGGGGGAGATTCAGTCCCCAGGCTGCTGTTACCAGGGCTAAGATAGCCAGTGCCATCACTGATTCTTTTGCCGCCAAGAACCTGATTGTTTGTACCACTGAAGTGTGGCCGAACTATCAGGATATTACAGATTTAACCGAAAAACAACAATCAGACATCTGCTTTGTCTTTAACGCCGGTATCATGAAATATTTCGGCAATGAATTCAAGCCGGATCAGGAAATAAACCGTGAGGAGTTAGCATCCATTCTAAACAGGACCTTGCAAACCCTGGCTGTTGCTGTTCCTGCCGGTGAGGATGGTTACAAAAACCCATCCGTGGTTGATTCAACCCTGGATGTAAATGCATCCGTCATGGCCAATCAAGGGGCTCTGGCCTTTGTGCGGCAAGGATTGCTCTACGCCCTTGATGGTGAAACAGGAAAGGTTGAACAACTTACTGAAACCGGTCACCCACGGCAACCGGTTTGGTCCAGTGATGGTCAATGGCTGGCTTTTATTAACGTCACAGGCAAGGTAGAGGATCGAGGGTCTCTGTGGCTGGTACAACGGGACGGCTCACGGCTTCACCAGGTGCAGGGACTGCCCGAGCTGGTCTGCCGGGACTGTTTTTACTGGTCACCTGCCAATGATGTACTGGCGGTAACTATGTCGGATGGTGTCTGGTTAGTGCCGGTGGAGGGTGAACCGGAGCGGCTGGTTCAGTCCGCTGGGACGTCCCATTTAGCCTGGTCACCGGACGGTGAGTACCTGGCTTATAACGCTGCACTGCCTTCAGACGAACCTTACGACCATAGTGATGCCATCTATACCATAGCTGTTGCAGGCGGCCAACCTGTCCAGCAGTTGATAGTCCCACAGGCCGGGGCCCAGGTTATCGCCTGGTGGCCCAATGGTAAAGGGCTGCTGTACTGGCTGGCTCCATTGCATTCTGCATCCATAGCTGCCGACGGAATAGGTCTAATGAGCCTGGGTCTTGGTGACAGCGAGCCTCAATGCATAACTAGCGGCCTGGCCCACCGGGACTGGCAGTCTTTGACGCCGCAGGGTAACCTGCTTGCTGTAAAAGGTGATGGACGTATAGCCTGGTCTAACAAAAGCCTGATAACCGCAGACCTGGTATCCGGCAATATTCAGGAACTTAAAAACCCCCAGGGCAGTGTGGCCATTGATCCCTCATTTTCCCCGGACGGCAGCCGATTTGCTTTTGTTGCCGCCAAAGATCTGGGGGATGATGTATGGGGTTTTAGCAAGCCGGAGGAACTGGCTGACTGGGTGGCCACGCGCACACTATGGGTAGGCAATGCCGATGGCTCGGGCGCCCAACAACTTATGGGGGCCGGGGCCGGTGTTTACCAACCCATCTGGTCCTGGGATGGTAAACACATTTTGTATGTCCGGGACAATGCCCTCTGGATAATTGAAGCCAATGGTGGGGAGGCAGAAAAGGTATTGGAATTGTACTCCCAGGGTGAGGATCTTTTCGGTTTCTATGGTTTCACTTCATACCGGGATGTATGGGCCTGGTATCAAAAATAGCGCTACCGGTGGGCATGCCTGGCTTGCATAAAGGAAAATACAGCCGCCCAGGAAGGAAACCGCCCCTAGTCCGCTCAGGTGCTCTTGAACCATGATTGCCGGCGGTGTAAGCGAATAAAGAACCAGCCCCGCCAGGGCAATGCCGATAGCCATGCCGGTGTTTCGCACCGTACCCAGGATGCTAGATGCGATGCCCAAATGGGGCCGGGGTACACTACCCATAACAGAGCTATTGTTTGGGGACTGAAATATCCCGGTACCCAGACCAAAGAAGGCCAGGCGCCAACCAATGGCCGGTTGCATAGTAAAAAGATTCTAATAATAACGTTTTAGGTCGGCAGCATCCGGGTGCTTAGACGCCGCCTCTATTTTAGTGCATAAAAAAGGCGACAGTAAACGGCTGTCGCCCAGGCTATCCTCAGGGGTGTTGAGCAAAAAGCATAATTTATTTGACATAATTAAACACTTCTTTGTTTCTGGGAGGCGTCTCTGGGCTTTCGTTCTTGTAGCCCAGGGCGATGGTGCAAACATGATTGTACCCTTCGGGCAGGCCCAGCTCTTTGCGCATGGTGTTCCCCTTTTCCGAGGCGAATAACATTCGAGAGGAGGCAATGACACAGGAGCCGATGTTTTGTGCTTCTGCCGCCAGGGTGATGTTTTCCGCGGCCAGGCCGCAATCTACCTGAACCCAGGGTGCTTCTTCCAGCGCTGAGATTAGGATCACCGTCGGCGCGTTATAAAAGGTATGGTAACTGGGGAGGCCGGCCTTTTCTTTCATAAAATCATTGCCCAGGTTAAGTATGTTTTCCTTGATTATTTCCACCATCCTGTCCAGGACGGCCTTGTTTTGAATTACTGTGAAGTGCCATTTCTGTTGGTTCATGGCGTTGGGTGCCAGGATAGCGCAGTCCAGTATTTCCTGCAGTTCTGAGGCTTTAATTTGTTCAGCCTGGAACTTTCTGATGGACCTCCTTTTTTTGATCACCTTGATTGTTTCGTTCATCCGTTTCACCCTTTCCCTATGATGTTGGTTTGGCTAAAGACAGTGTTTTCAGATCAGCGGCAAAATATAAATTAGCCTTTTCAAATACTATAACCCCCATGGGGACCGTCCCCTGAACAAAATTCTCCGTGTGTTTACAAATTCCTGTTACTGTTGTTTGGATTCTTGATTCCGGGAAAATCAAGGGATTGAGGGGCTGTTTATCGAATTAAGATAATAAATACCTAAAATTTTATGTAGTTAATCAACAACAAAATAAAAACATTTGAGGTAAGGGATATGAATAGACAGAGCTATAAAATTGTGGTCAGTGGCGATATTTGCATTAATGCGCTCCTTTGGACCACCAGTCCGCAGGTGCGAAGGGGAAGAAACTGGCAGATGCATGACAATATGCACAAAACATCAATGCCCGGCGAATCAATACTTTTGGCCCGGCTTATCTCCCTGGCCACCGGCAGGTCCGTCCTTGCTCCGCAAATGCGAAAGGAATCCATGTGTTCAAATGAATTTCTTCATTCTACGGCCAAGGTAGAGCGTTTTCCCAGACTACCGGGGGGCAAGGACATGGTATACCGGATCAGCCGCCATCTCGGTTTTACATGGAATTCACCAGGCCTGCCCAAACTGCTGCCTGTGGCCCAGGACGATGCAGAAGCGTCTATGGTGGTTATTGATGACGAAAACAACGGTTTTAACGAGCAACCGGAGTTCTGGCCCCTGGCCTTGAAAACGCCGGGGAAAAACCCGCTGGTTCTATACAAGCTGAATAATCCCAACCAATCCAGCGTGTTATGGAAGCATCTGGTGGAAACCCATCTAGAAAACATGATCATCATCATCAACAGTGAAGATCTCCGCGCCAAAGGGGTGAACATCAGCAAAAGCATTTCCTGGGAAAGAACGGCTCAGGATTTTGTCTGGCAGTTAAACAACAACCCAAATCTGTCCTTTCTTGCAGGCTGCCGACACCTAATTTTCACTTTTGGACTGGAAGGTGCCATCTATTATAAATTTAATGGGGTTTCCGAATCCCGCCTTTATTTCATGCCCTATCAATTTGAGGGGGATTTCACAAAGGGGATCCAGGGTGTGGTCTACGGGTGTACCTCCTGCTTTGTCGCCGGACTGGCCAAAAGCATTGCTGGTAAGGAGACGGAAAGGGAAGAACTGGCTTTCTTGATCAACAACGGTATTCGCGAAGGCATAATAGCCGCACAAAAATATTATATCGAGGGTTTTGGTAGAGATACCGCTTCCTTTACCTTTCCACACCCAGAAATATTTTTGGCAGACGGTGATTACTCAATTGCTAAAGAGAATGTGCAAGATGTTAAAATCCACATTTCGGTTAGTGACCACAGCCGGGATTGCTGGCACATTTTAAATGATAAAAGCCCATCCAACTTGGCCGAAATCGCTGCGGAAATAGTGAAATATGGGGACAGGAGAGTCCTCAAATTTATACCAGTGGCCAAGTTTGGCAATTTGAAAACCGTAGACCGGACAGAGATTGAAAGCTACCGGAGTATTAACAATTTGATGGGTGAGTATATTGCCACGAAAAATGCACTCAGGCCCCTTTCTATTGCTGTGTTCGGTACCCCGGGTTCCGGAAAATCCTTTGGGGTCACCGAGGTAGCGGCAAACATCGCCCCGGACCTGATCACCAAGCTGGACTTTAACCTATCCCAGTTCCGGTCACCTGCTGATTTAGCCAAAGTCTTTCACAAGGCCCGGGATTTTTCGCTGCAGGGAAGGGTGCCGGTAATTGTTTTTGATGAGTTTGACACCTCTTTTGAAGGAAAGCTGGGCTGGCTAAAATATTTTTTAGCCCCCATGCAGGATGGACTGTTTAGAGAAGAAGATGCGGTGCACCCCATTGGTAAAGCAATCTTTGTATTTGCGGGAGGTACCAGCAATACATTTGAGGAGTTCTGCGGTGAAACGATTTTAGATGAGGAAGAAAAAAGACGGTTTATGATCGAATTTAAAGGCGCAAAAGGCCCGGATTTTATCAGCCGCCTGAGAGGCAATGTGAACATCCTTGGCCCGAACCCGACCAGTCACCGGGTGGACCAATTGTTTGTCATCCGCCGGGCAATGCTACTCAGGTCCTTATTTGAAAGAAAATTACCCCACTTGATTAACGACAAGGGGGAGGCCCAGATAGATCAGGGCGTACTGCGGGCGTTATTGAAGGTTCCCAGGTACAAGCATGAATCAAGGTCGATGGAAGCAATTATGGATATGAGTATCCTGGCCGGCTCCAGGAAGTGGGAGCAGTCGCACTTGCCTTCTAAGGAGCAGTTGAAACTCCATGTTGATGAAGAGCAGTTTACCCGCTACCTGATGCATGATGTATTTTACAGCGAAAAAACGGAAAGCCTGGCTTTCGCTATTTTTGCGATGCTCCAAAAAGCCAGGGAAAAGGACGGGATTAGTGAAAGGACAGTAACAAACCGTTGGCTAGCCCTGGGAGAGGAAGAGCGGAATTTCTACCGTGAGCACATCCGACTGATCCCGGATGCGATGGTACTGTTGCAGTATGATATCGTTTCGGTAATTGAAAAACCTGAAGAAGTCGAATTGAACGAAAAAGAAATCAGCAGCCTGGCTGCATATGTGCATGATCAATGGCGCACGCAAAAAAAAGAACTGGGCTGGAAACACGGTGAATCCTTTAACCAACAGCAAAAAATTGATCCTAAGGTAGCACCCTGGGAAAACCTGAAGGAAAAATGGAAACAGCAGATCCGTGAAATGGTGAGAAAATGGCCGGCCATTCTGGCCGCAGCCCATTTTAAGGTGGAATATCTGCAGCCGGTAACTGTCAGGGAAAAACATATTGCAAGCAGACCTGCTATTCCCGGGGGAGAGTCAAAAACCTCTCGGAAATAAAAAGGTGTAGTAAAACAGGAATATTTTGTGAGGGAAATTTAATAGAGAGCTGGTAGTGCCCCCGGTATGGGTAGTGGTAAATGATTTGTTATTAATTAACGAACATATTTTGGCAGGATTTTGTGGGGCAGACTCGAATTTGTATACAGATAATGTTTATCCTTACGATTGGCAGGAACATTTGCAAGGGGGACCGGCTCTTGTTATTTTTGCCTTGTTGCACCTCCACACAAACTGGAAACCAAAAATAAATAATTATGATTATTTAGGGAGGTGAAATGCAATAGCAGTAGCCCACAAAAGTATGGTTCGTATTTGAGAAAGGTGTAGTAAAACAGTAAAACAGGAATATTTTGTGAGGGAAATTTAATAGAGAGCTGGTAGTGCCCCCGGTATGGGTAGTGGTAAATGATTTGTTATTAATTAACGAACATATTTTGGCAGGATTTTGTGGGGCAGACTCGAATTTGTATACAGATAATGTTTATCCTTACGATTGGCAGGAACATTTGCAAGGGGGACCGGCTCTTGTTATTTTTGCCTTGTTGCACCTCCACACAAACTGGAAACCAAAAATAAATAATTATGATTATTTAGGGAGGTGAAATGCAATAGCAGTAGCCCACAAAAGTATGGT
>JABMJD010000074.1 GCA_013201395.1 Candidatus Syntrophopropionicum ammoniitolerans | reverse complement strand
GAACCGTCCCGGACTTGAATTGACTACAATAGCTGGGGATCGTCTTCCCAACTATATAAGCCGGCCGGATCCGCAGCATTGGTATCACGGCCGGTGTGGGTCAAGTTTTTAGCGGAAGCCGGCTCCGCCGGTGCAGTGGGTACATTTAGATCAGCACCGCGGGCATTATCCTCCTGCCAAACAGCGCGACTGTCGGATTTCATTGGCGTCAGATCTACATCCTCAATAGCAATACCCAGTGCTTCAGCTACTCCTTTTCCATAGGCCGGATCTGCCATATAGCAATGGTTGATATGCCTGTGCTTGATCTGCAGCGTTGCATCACCCATATTACGGGCTGTATTTTCAAAAAGCACTAACTGCTGTTCAGGGCTCATTTGGCGGAAAAGCATTCCCGGTTGGGTAAAATAATCATGATCATCCACGCGGAAATCATATTGATAGACGTCTCCGCCTTTTTGAGGCGGTTCCGCCTGTTCAGGATGGTCGGTCCAGTTGCCATAGCTGTTGGGTTCATAATGGAGCTCGCTGCCCATGTTGCCATCCACTCTCATCGAGCCGTCACGATGAAAGGGATGATGATTGCTGACTCCTCTGGGGCTGTTGACGGGAATCTGATGATGATTTACACCCAGGCGATAACGCTGGGCATCCCCATAAGAAAACAAGCGGGTTTGCAGCATACGGTCGGGGGAATAACCTATGCCCGGTACATTGTTGGCCGGGTTAAAAGCCGCTTGTTCAACATGGGCAAAATAATTATCCGGGTTTTCATTCAACACAATTTCGCCCACTTCAATCAGTGGAAAATCCTTCTTGTACCACATTTTAGTCAAATCAAAGGGGTTATAGGGCATATTTTGGGCCTGTTCCTCGGTCATCACCTGGATAAACATTGTCCACTTGGGGAATGCACCCTGCTCAATAGCCGTGTATAGATCCCTTTGATGGCTTTCCCGATCCTTTGCCACCACCATTTCGGCTTCCTGATCCGTCAAATTTTGGATGCCCTGCCGGCTGCGAAAATGGAATTTCACCCAAAATCGTTCATTTGCAGCATTGATCAGACTATACGTATGGCTGGAGAATCCATGCATATAGCGGTAAGAAGACGGAATACCCCGATCACTCATGGTTATTGTTACTTGTAGTAAAGCCTCAGGGAGTGAGGACCAAAAATCCCAGTTATTATTGGGGCTGCGCATATTTGTCCGCGGGTCCCGCTTCACTGCATGATTCAAATCAACGAACTTCTTCGGATCCCGGAAAAAGAAGACCGGCGTGTTGTTGCCTACAAGATCCCAGTTGCCCTCTTCGGTATAAAATTTTAAGGCAAAGCCGCGGATATCCCGTTCCGCATCAGCAGCGCCCCGTTCACCCGCTACTGTAGAAAAACGCATAAATAGCCTGGTTCTCTTACCAACCTGGGAAAAAACCTTGGCCCTGGTATATTTGGTGATGTCCCGGGTCACGACGAATTCACCGTAGGCACCGGAACCTTTAGCATGCATGCGGCGTTCCGGTATCACCTCCCGATTGAAGTGGGCATGCTTTTCAAGCAGCCAGGCATCTTGAATAACCTGGGGTCCCCTGGGGCCGGCAGTCATCGTGTCCTGGTTGTTAACAACAGGAGCACCACTTTCACGAGTAATGGCCGGGTGTTCACCGATTACATCATTGCAGCTGGGCAAAGGTTCCCCTAGCCCGTTTTTCTGCATCGGGTTAAAACCTTTCATTTAATCACTCCCTCTATTATTTTTTACTACCTATTCAGATCGCCATCCTAATTCAGGTTCAGGAACAGTCCCCTATTTGAATTCAGGTGCTGTCCCCGGCTTTAAATTACCTTTATATTTATGCCATAATCCTTCACCAATAGTGCCTAAAAGGTATGAAAGGCTTCGTCAAATGAGCGGGTTAGGGGAGCACAAACTGGATGTCCCATCCTCAAACCTATCAAAAATTCTTAAAATATAGGTTAACGAATCATTAAAAAAAGATTAATTATGGTGCCTTTGTAGACAGACAGAAACCGCCCGATTAGGGCGGCCTTTTTATTTTGAACCCAGTCATCCGGCTTGCGGAATAGCCATTGATCCTTATGTGCAGCCCTTTTGGCGGGACCAAGAACTTCCTTGAAAGAACGGCGTTTGAAAATGGTGAAATGGTAGCCATCATCATGGCTGGCACCAGGGAAAAAGCCTGGCATAGTCCTTTTCAATCTATTCCCAGGGTATAATCTTGGCTAAAATGTTATTTGCTCTCCCCGCCCTTCCCCAAGCAGCACTTCTTATATTTCTTCCCGCTGCCGCAGGGGCAAGGATCGTTCCTACCGATTTTCCTTCCGCTCTTAAAGTCAATGATATCAGCCCCGCCAAACTCAAAGGGTTTATCTGGAAGTGGTCGCAAATGGGGTTTTTCATATTTCTCAAAAATCTCCTGAGGTGTATGCCCATTGTTTTCCCAGATTCTAGTGTTATTGGCCAATTCCATGACCAACGGCATTATTTCATTTATTTGTTTCTCACTTTTAAAATCCACACCTCTGGTATTAAATACCTCAAAAATCTCCGGCACCGAATAGTCAAACTGGCAGATCCCCTGAACATCCTCACAGAGCATCTCCGCCGCATATTCATCCCCATCAAAGATGTTCTTGATTGCATACCTGAGTAGGGCCCGGTATTCCTTGGTCACTTCAAAATAGGTCCCGTCTTTATATTTTAGAAGTTCCTTCCGGGCTGGGATATAATGGGGCTTGCCACTCCGCTTTCTTAACTGCTCATCAAAATCATCAAACTCCATAATAGTCTCATGAACGAAATAGTCGCCATAGATTTCGACAAAATTCTTCCTTAGATCGTCTGGCGTGTTTTCCATGATGCCACTAAGGATTGTGATATTAACCCTTTCCCTATTTTGCAGGTTAAATATCTCCACCACCTTATCCTTATGGACCAGGCCATAAAGATGAGTCAGGGAGATAATGTAGTCGATAATAGTCTCATTAAGCATGTCTGATTTCCCGGCCGGTATATTCATTTTCATTCATCCAAATCCTCCTGATAAAAAAATTCCCACGATACCGTCGTTTTTTGTAGATGGTGTCATGGGACAGTTTCCTCCCACTATTATTCGATTAAAGAAACAATGGCTTTTTCAGTAGAACTGGGGGAGAGGAGTTAGCCGCCTGTTGCTCAGATGGTAAGTACCTGCAGAAAAGTTAGTACCTGGGGCCGTCTATCTGTAGCTGGCGTCAGTCCCCTGGTAGATTATTGATTCTTATTTATGAAGGGTGCTACCGGGGGGCCGGCCACCCTCTATGCTGGTCTTTTCCCATTTGTCAGGGGATAGCCCTCCACTACAGGCTCCTGTATCCCAGGTAATTACCTATTCAGATCGCCGTTCCCACTTCCCACGGGAATGAATTCAAGTTCAAG